>NZ_JABAFY010000004.1 GCF_012843875.1 Desulfovibrio piger
CATCACGAAAATCTGTTTGTTTCATGGGACGAGATTACCACACCTTTTAAAATCAAAAAACATGCCGGACATCCTCTAAGCTTGAGAAACAAGAAAGGACAGCCGCTCGAATTTTGGGCGGCTGTCCTTTCTTGTTTCCTAGCCCACGCTGGCGACTTTGCGGACCAGCAGCTCGTCGTTGGGCCAGATCTGGCGGTCGGGGGTGAGCAGTTCGCCGTCGCGGGCCACCAGGGCACATTCCTCGGCCAGCCCCAGGGCCGTCAGCAGCTGGCGGGAGGTCTTGGGGCGGGGGATGGAGAGCCAGTGGTCCTCGGGCTGGAGACGCACGGTGACGCGCGCACCGGTGTGTTCGGGGTTGACGCAGTGGATGTGGCGGGGAGTCTCGCTCATGGTCGTTTCCTTATGCTTGAAGTCAGGCAGCGCGGTTGCCGGGGAGAGCAAGGAGTGGCGGGACACTACCTGCTCCTTGCCGCGCTGTCTCCTGTTAAAAGTTTTGGGAAGGGAAAGGGGGAGCGCGAGGGGGAGAGGGAGAACCGTTTTTCCAAACGGTTTCCTTCTCCCCCTCGCCTGTTCCTTACTAAAACGCCACCCACCAGTACAGCAGGGTGACCACGGCCATACTGACGGCGCGCAGGCCCTGGTTGGCCAGGATCAGGCGCAGGGCCAGGGCCGGGCGGTAGAAACCGGCGTAGGCGGGCAGCTGGTGGCGGATGGCCCGCATGGGCGTGGACAATATGTTGCCCACCATCAGGGCAAGCACCACGTCGCGGGCCTCGAGGCCGCCGGTCTGGAGCACGCTGCCTGCGGCGCCCAGGGCCGCGCCCAGTTCGGCGGCCAGATGCAGCACGATGATGCCCATGGCCTGGGGCTTGAGGAAGGCCAGCCATTCCATGTGCATGGCCAGCCACTCCTCGGCGGCGGTGAACAGGCCGTAGCGCTGCAACAGATACATGATGATGTAGACGGGCACCGTGAAGCAGACCAGCTTGGGCACGCGGCGGCGGAAGCGCTTCCAGGCCTTGCGGACGGCGGCGCGCCAGCCGGTCTCGCCGTCGGCGGCGGCCGTGCAGGCCAGGCAGCCCTGCGGCGGTGCGGGCAGCAGGCGGCGGGAAAAGGCGATGGTCAGGCCGGTACGGCCCACGGCGGCCAGCAGGGTCAGGCCCACATAGACCACGGCGGGCCAGCCCAGCACGGGCCAGGTGAGCAGGAAGATGGTGGGCGTGTGGACCAGATAGGCCGGGAAGCTGTTGAACAGATTGGCCAGCATGAGTTCCCGGCCGTCGATCTCGCCTTTCTGGTGGCTTTCGGAAAGCAGGCCGTTGGCCGCTGCCGGGGAGACGAAGGCCAGGGAGAAGGCCGCGCCCGCCACGTCGCGCAGATGGGCGGCCCGGGCCAGCGGGGTGGCCAGACGGGCCAGATGGCGCGTCCAGCGCAGGGCCTCCAGCAGATTGGCCAGCAGCAGGCCCACGCACAGGCCCAGCAGCAGACGCAGCAGGGGCCAGAGCAGGCCTTTCCAGAGCAGGGCCAGGGAATGCAGCGTGTCAGGGGAAAGGATATCGTTCATGGGCAGGGCGCGGGATCAGGCCTGGGCGGCCGTGAAGCCCGTGTCCTCGGGCAGGTCGGGACCGGCGGCGAAGGCGCGGGCCAGTTCGTCGCAGCGTTCGTTTTCGCGGTGTCCGGCATGGCCGCGCAGCCAGTGGAAGGTGACCTTGTGGGTGCGCAGCAGGGGCAGGAGCTGCTTCCAGAGGTCCACGTTGAGCACGGGCTTCTTGTCGCTCTTGATCCAGTTGCGCTTTTGCCAGCCGGCCAGCCAGCCTTTTTCCACGGCGTCACAGACGTATTTGGAATCGGTGTAGAGGTCCACCTCGCAGGCTTCGCGCAGGGCGGAGAGGGCCGCGATGACGCCGCCCAGTTCCATGCGGTTGTTGGTGGTCAGGCGGGCGCCGCCCACCAGCTCGCGGCGGGCCGTGCTGCCCACCAGGCAGAGGATGGCGGCCCAGCCGCCCCGGCCGGGATTGCCCAGGCAGGAACCGTCCGTATAGATGATGACTTTCTTCATCAAGAATTCCTTTGTGGTTTGAGACCTCCCCCTTCAGGGGGAAAAGGAAATTTGACAAGACGGCGAAGCCGATGAAATCCTTTTCCGTAACTTCTCCCTTCAGGGAGGGGCGACTGTGGATTGCAACATGACCGCGCAGTGTAGGAAAGAAGCGGGGCGCTGGCAACGGGGCCTCCCCGGGTGTGCCCGCGCGCACAGTGGGGGCCGCAAAACGGGGGAGAGCGCGGGCGGGGCCGTGGTCTTCGTTCTGCAGGCTGGACTTTGCGGAGCCTTTGGGATATGCTTTTCTACCAAAAATTAATGGGGGCATCACCCCCGTGGAGGACATCATGGCTCACAAGAAAATTGAGCGTAAAAAGGAACTGGATCGCCGCCGTCATCGTCGCGCTGAACGTCTGAAGCAGCGCGTGCGTGAAGCCAAGGCCGCCAAGGCCTAGTTTCCGCGGACAGTTCATTGCCGGTTCCCTGCGGGGAGCCGCGAATTTCAGCACAACGGCCGATGGCCCCGGACAAAAAAGGGGCTGTCGTGGCCGTTCTTGGCGTTATAGCTATGCCCATCTACGAATATCAGTGTCCCAACTGTCAGAAAGTCTTTGAAGAATGGACCCATGTGACCGACATGCAGGCCCAGGAGCCCTGCCCTGATTGCGGCACCCCCTCGCCGCGGGTCATGTCGCACACGTCTTTCGTGCTCAAGGGCGGCGGCTGGTATGTCAGCGATTACGGCTACCGCAAGGGCATCAAGGACGAGAACAGCACGTCCACCCCTTCTTCTTCCGCCTCCTCGTCGACGAGTTCCACTTCTTCCGGCAGCACTGCCAGCAGCACTTCCGGAGGCTCGGGTTCTTCCACCTCCTCTTCGTCGACCCCTTCCGCGTGAGGTACCTATGATTGAGCGCTACACCCGGCCCGCCATGGGCCGCATCTGGACCCTGGAGAACCGTTACCGCGCCTGGCTGGCTGTGGAAGTGGCCGTGTGCGAGGCCTGGGCCGAACTGGGCCGCGTGCCCGCCGAGGCCGTGAAGACCATCCGGGAAAAGGCCGACATCGACGTGGACCGCATCCTCGAGATCGAGCAGACCACCCGTCACGACGTCATCGCCTTCCTCACTTCGCTGGAAGAAAAGGTGGGCCCCGACGCCCGCTACATCCATCTGGGCTGTACGTCTTCCGACATCGTGGACACCGCCAACGGCTATCTGTTCATGCAGGCCGGCAAGCTCATCGTGGAAGACATCGAAAAGGTGCTGGCTTCTCTGGAAGCCCTGGCCCGCAAGCACAAGGGCGTGCTCTGCATGGGCCGCACCCACGGCATCCATGCCGAACCCACCAGCTTTGGCCTCAAGATGACCGGCTTCCACGCCGAGTTCCAGCGCCATCTGGAGCGCGTCAAGGCCGGTATCGAGAGCGTGCGCGTGGGCAAGATCTCCGGCGCCGTGGGCACCTACGCCTTCCTTTCCCCCGAACTGGAGGAAAAGGCCCTGACCCGTCTGGGCCTGGCCGTGGACCCGCACTCCACCCAGATCGTGCAGCGTGACCGCTATGCCCATTTCTTCACCTCCCTGGCCATCCTGGCCGGCGGCATCGAGCGCCTGTGCGTGGAGCTGCGCCATCTGCAGCGCACCGAGGTGCTGGAAGTGGAAGAAGGCTTCGCCAAGGGCCAGAAGGGCTCCTCGGCCATGCCGCACAAGAAGAACCCCATCTCCGCCGAGAACATGGCCGGCCTTGCCCGCCTGATCCGCAGCAATGCCGTGGCTTCCATGGAGAACCAGGCCCTGTGGCACGAGCGCGACATCAGCCATTCGTCCGTGGAGCGCGTCATCATGCCCGACTCCACCATCCTGGCCGACTACGTGCTCAACCGTCTGTGCCGCCTGCTGGACGGCCTGGTGGTCAAGCCCGAGCGCATGAAGGAGAACATGGAGCGTTCCTACGGCCTGTACTTCTCCCAGCGCGTGCTCACCGCCCTCATCGCCACCGGCCTGCCGCGCCAGAAGGCTTATGAGGCCGTGCAGCGCCTGGCCATGCAGAGCTGGGAGACCCGCAAGCCCTTCCCCGAGCTGGTGTGCGCCGATCCCGACATGCATGAACGTCTGGGCGATGCCCAGCTGGCCGAACTTTTCGATCCCACCTACTATCTTAAATACGAAGACGTCATCTACAAGCGCGTCTTCGGCAATTAGGAGGCTCCCGTGCAGCAGTCCATCCTGGAGATCAAGCGTCGTCTGGCCCGCCTGCTGGTGGAAAAGTCCTACCGTGAAGGCGACTTCGTCCTGGCTTCCGGCCGTCGCAGCGACTATTACTTCGATTGCCGCGTGACCGCCCTGCATGCCGAAGGTTCCTGGCTCATCGGTACGCTGTTCAACGACCTGCTCAAGGACGTGCCCGTGGTGGGAGTGGGCGGCATGACCATGGGCGCCGACCCGCTGGTCTCCGCCACCACCGCCATCTCGCATGAACTGGGCCGTCCCCTCAACGGCCTGCTGGTGCGCAAGGAAGCCAAGGACCACGGCACCGGCCAGTTCGTGGAAGGCCTGGGCAACTTCAAACCCGGCGACAAAGTGGCCATGCTGGAAGACGTGGTGACCACCGGCGGCTCCCTGCTCAAGGCCTGTGACCGTGTGCGCGCCGCCGGTCTGGACATCGTGGCCGTGTGCTGCATCCTGGACCGTGAAGAAGGCGGCCGCGAAAAGCTGAAGGAAGCCGGTTACGAACTGCACTCCCTCTTCACCCGCAAGGAACTGGTGGAGATGGCCCGCTCCTAGGGCTTTTTCGCTGGAGCGTTCCCGGCATGATCCGGGACATGGCGGGGATGACCGCCCACCATGGGGCCCACTCCAGATCCGTCCCGGACCGGGGATACACTGATCGTCAAAGGGCAGTCTTCGGGCTGCCCTTTTTTGTACGCTTTTGTCCGGCACAGGCCGGGGGGCTGGGCGGCAAGCGCCTGTGCCGCACGCTTGCCTTCCCGGATTTTTGCCTGCGGCAGGGCGCTGACAGGCCTGGAAAGCAGCGTGAAAGGTCACAGGAAAAAATTTTTTGAAATTTTTTTCAGGAAATTTTTCCGAAGGCCGCCGAAAAATGTGATGGCGCAAAGCTGCCGGAAATGTGCAGGCTGAAAAACTTTGTCACATTGATGATAGAGACGCCTGGACGTATATCGATTTTGATTCACAATGTACTTTTGACGTAGTAACACAAAAAAATAAAGTATATTTTGCATCATATACAGTTTTATGATGTTCATTTGTTTGGCTTGTTCGTTATTTCTTAAAGTGTATGGAAGGTTTTTTGACTGTTTGTGTGAACAGTCATGGCGGGACTATGTGCATTGCGTAACAAAGTGCGCGTTTTTCCGTGTAAAACCGGCGTAAAGCAGAGCCAGGCCCTTTGCAGCGATGGTGAAAGCGTGCTAGCGTGTTTTTGTGCCATCCGCTGTGGCACGGGCATTCCGGCCGGATGCAGAGGCTGTCCGGGCGGAAGATATCAACGAGAGGACAGGGGCGAGCCCAGGGAGGATGGAAAAGTGGAGCTTTACAGGCTGTTGGAAACCTTTAACGGATTTTTGTGGTGTCCGGTCATGCTGGTGCTGCTGGTAGGCACGGGCATCTATCTGAATATAGCGCTGCGCTTTTTCTCCTTCCGCAACTGGGTACGAGCTTACAAGTGCCTGTGGCAGGGGCGGTCCCATCAGTCCGAACACGGCGAGATCTCGCCGTGGAATGCCCTCATGACTGCTCTGGCCGCAGATATCGGTACCGGTAACGTAGTGGGCGTGGCCCTGGCCATCGCCGTGGGCGGCCCCGGCGCCCTGTTCTGGATGTGGGTCACGGCCCTGGTGGGCATGATGACCAAGTTCAGCGAAGTGCTGCTTTCCGTGCACTTCCGCGAAAAGACCCCCGCCGGCAACTGGGTGGGCGGCGCCATGTACTTCATCAAGAACGGCCTGGGCCCCAAATGGGTCTGGCTGGGCACCTGCTTTGCCGTGTTCGGCATCTGCGCCTGTATCGGTACGGGCGGCATGGTGCAGGCCAAGGCCATCACCGACAATATCTCCGGCACCTTCGGCCTGCCCACGTGGCTGTGCGGCCTGATCCTGGTGGGCCTGTGCGTGGCCGTGCTGCTGGGCGGCGTGCGCCGCATCGGCGCCGTGGCGGGCAAGATCGTGCCCTTCATGGCCATCATGTATGTCTTCATGTGCCTGCTCATCATCGGCATGAACATCGAAAAGGTCCCCTCCGTGTTCTGGTGGGTGATCTCCGACGCCTTCCAGCCCACGGCGGCCACCGGCGGCTTTGTGGGCGCCACGGTGATGATGGCCATTCGTCAGGGCATGGCCCGCGGTATCTTCTCCAACGAAGCCGGCCTGGGTACCGCTCCCATGGCCCACGCGGCCTCCACGGCCGAGACCCCGCTGGTGCAGGCCTCCATCGGCATGCTCGACGTCTTCATCGATACCATCATCGTCTGCAGCATGACGGGCTTCGTGATCCTGGTGACGGGCACCTGGACCGCCGGTTCCTCCGCCGCCAGCATGATGACCTCCATGGCCTTCGAACAGGCGCTGCCCGGTGTGGGCCAGTTCGCGGTCACCATCTGTCTGACTTTCTTCGCCTTCACCACCATCCTCGGCTGGTGTGTGTACGGTGAACGCTGCGCCATCTACCTGTTCGGCGACCGGGCCCAGATGGTCTTCCGCCTGGTGTACTGCCTGGCGGTGGGCGTGGGTTCCGTCCTGGCCCTGGATGCCGTGTGGCTCCTGGCCGATACCTGCAACGCCCTTATGGCGCTGCCCAACCTTACCGGTGTCCTGCTGCTGAGCCCCGTGCTGTTCAAGATCGTACGGGACGAGGTGGCCCGGGACGATCGTTTCGTCGTGTAGGCAACCGGGGGGCGGGCCCCGGGCCCGCCCCTTTGCAACATATTCCATGACATAGCCTGAGGAAGGCAGCCTTCGGGCCGGCGCTCTCCGTCATCGGGGAGCGGGTCTTGGCGCTCACCCTGAAAACGGCCTTTTCCATGGAAAAAGACCGGCAGGGAGAAGGCTGCGGAGCTGGCAAGGGCGCAGCGGCGCCTCCGTGACGGTCCGGCATGACGGACTGCCGGCCGGGACGCCGGAGGCTCCCATCCCGTTCACCTTTTGGAAGAGGGGCAAGGCATTGCAAAAACGTTACCTTTCCATCGCCATCCTGACGGCCGTCCTGGCCGTGACGGGGATCGCCGGCTATCTGCTGCCGGCGGGCCCGGTCGCGGGGGACAAGGAACCTGCCACGCGTCGCATCCTGTTCGACAATGCGGGCGGTCCCGTGGTCTTCGACCATCAGAAGCACAGCCGTCTGCTCAAGGAAGATTGCGCCACCTGCCACCACGAGAGCCTGCAGAAGACGCCCGACAAGGCCATGGCCTGTGCCAGCTGCCACGGCGTGGCCCTGGACGATGCCTTCAAGGCGGGGCATGCCAAGAGCTATCCGGCGGAAAGCTGTGTGACCTGCCACCATTACGAACTGGCGGCCAAGGACTGGGGGCATCAGCAGCACAGCGAGGACTTTGGCGTGGACTGCACCTCCTGCCACCATGCCGACACGAACATCGAGCCCGAACCGCAGAGCTGCGCCAACTGCCATGAGGCCGGGGCCCGGCCCACCAACAAGGCTGCCGAGCCCGGCACGCCGCCGGTGCTGGCCGATGCCGTGCACGCGCGCTGCGTGGCCTGCCATCAGGATCTGTTCGGCAAGGCCAAGAACTGCGCTTCCTGCCATGAGCTGAAGCCCACGCGCAAGGATGAGGCTGCCGTGAAGGGCAAGGTGAACGCCCTGTATGCCGACTGCACGGTCTGCCATGTGAAGAAGACGCCGGACAAGCTGATCCCCGGCCGTATGGACGCCTTCCACGGCCAGTGCATGGGCTGTCATGAAAAGCTCGGCAAGGGCCCCTTCGGCAAGGACAAGTGTGCCCAGTGCCATACCAAGTAGTGAGGCGGGTATGAAAGAAGTATTCCAGATGTTGAAGGACCCGCGTTTCCACCTGGTGTACGGGGTGACGCAACGCTACAGCAACGGCCCGGAACCGCGCCGCGTGCGCCTCAACCGCGAGGGCTACAAGCTCGTGGAAGGCGTGACCAAGAAAGCCCTGGTCTACCCGCGCATGCGCCTGGCGGTGCATCCTTCGCCGCTCAAGGGGGACGCGTTCTCGCCCATCTTCGGCCGCATCACCGACGTGACCGAGCGCAGCCTCTTCGTGGAGGCCATCGAGCCCGACGAGGCCCTGCGCGCCCTGGCCGACGGCGTGGAGAAGGTGGACCTGATCAATGACGAACGCACGGGCCAGGAACTGGCCGTGCTGCTCAAGAGCCTGGGCCTGAACACCAAGAGCCTGGGCCAGCAGTGCGAGACCCTGATCATCAACGGCCTCAACCCCGACCCCGGCGTCACCTGGGCCGAGCCCATGCTGCTGACCCACCAGGGCACGCTGCGGGCCGGTCTGGCCGTGCTGCGCCGCCTTTCCCCGGCCAAACGCATCCTGCTGGCCGTGCCGCGCGAGATGCACCTGCATTTCGACGACGTGGAAGTGGTGCGCGTGACGGCCCGCTATCCGGCCAGCGTCGATGCCCTGCTGGTCAAGAGCGTCACCGGCAAGGAAAAGCCCGAAGGCGTGGGCGTGGTGGGGCTCCACAATGTCTGGAGCCTGGGCCGCGTGGCCCGCACGGGCCTGCCGCTCATCGAGTCGGTCATCACCCTGGGCAGCTACACCCACTCCGGCAACTATATCGTCAAGGAAGGCAGCATGCTGGGCGAGCTGCTGGAATTCGCCCACATCAAGCTCAACAGCGGCGACACCCTGGTTCGCGGCGGCCCGCTGCGCGGCGAGAGCATCGACCGCCTGGACCGCAGCATCACCAAGGGGGCCACGGGCGTCTTCGTGGTGGAGGCCGGCACCGTGCCGCCCATGGAAGGCCACAGCCCCTGCATCAACTGCGGCGCCTGCGTGCTGATCTGTCCCGCGCGCCTGAGCCCCAGCATGCTGAGCCGCAACGCGGAATTCGCCCTGCACGAGCGCTGCCGCGACGAACACGTGGACTGCTGTCTGGAATGCGGCCTGTGCGGTTATGTCTGCATCGCCCGCCGTCCGGTCCTGCAATACATCCGTCTGGCCAAGCACAAGCTGGCCCAGGCCGATGAGGCCCGCCGTCTGAAAGAACGGGAGCTGCGTCCCGCGGCGCAGCCTGCCGCCGAAGCCAAGGAAGGAGAAAACTGATGCCCGCTGCCGCTCAATCTTCCGTTTTGCTGGCCATGAGCGCCCCGCCGTACTGGCATTGCGGGCGCACCGTGCGCCGCCAGAGCCTGATGACCCTCGCGGCCCTGCTGCCTGCCGTCATCGGGGCCGTCTGGACCTGGGGCCTGCCCGCCGTGCGCGTCATGTCCCTGTGTGTGGCCGTGGCCGTGCTCACCGAGGCCGCCTGCCAGAAACTCATGGGCCGCGAGCTGGCCATCGACGACTACACGGCCGTCTGTTCCGGCCTGCTGCTGTCCTTCATGCTGCCGGCCGACGCCCCCTGGTGGATCGCGGTCATGGCGCCGCTCATCGCCATCAGCCTGGGCAAGATGGCCTTTGGCGGTCTGGGCGCCAACCCGGTCAACACCTCCGTGGTGGGCTGGGCCGTGCTCTTCGTCTCCTTCCCCCTGTTCATGGAACCCAATGCCGTGCAGCTCAACGCCGCGTCCATGGTGGACCCGCTGGTGCGGCTCAAGTTCTTCGGCTGGGCCGATGCCGGCAGCATCCCCCTGCAGGACCTGCTGCTGGGCCAGCAGATCAACGGCCTCGGCGCCGGGCAGGTGGGGGCGCTCTTCCTGGGCGGCTCCCTGCTGGCGGCCCGCGGCATCATCCGCTGGCAGATCGCCCTGGGCTTCTTTGCCGGGGTGGCCGGCCTGGCCGCGCTCTTCTGCATGAGCAGCCCCGCCACCGACGCCTCGCCCCTGTTCCATCTGTGCACGGGCTCGGTCATGCTGGGCGGTTTCTTCCTCATCACCGATCCGGCCAACGCGCCGTCGCGCCCCCTGCCCATGTTCCTGTACGGCCTGCTTGGCGGCGCGCTGGTGATGACCATCCGCAAGTACGGCATCTACCTTGACGGTGTGCCCTTTGCCATCCTGCTGGCCAATCTGGTGGCCCCGCTGCTGGATTCCATCCGGCCCAAACCTTTTGGAGTGCGCTAGCCATGGCCGATATCCTGCGAATGATCGTCGTCCTGTCAGCCCTGTGCGGCCTTTCGGGCTTTGCCCTGTCCTACCTCAAGATGGTCACTGCGCCCGTCATCGAGGAACAGGTGCTGACCTATGTGCAGGGACCGGCCATTGCCGGGGTGTTCTCTGATATCGACAACCAGCCCATCGCCGACCGCAAGGCCTTCGAGACCGAGAAAGGCCGGGTGCTGGTCTTTCCCGCCATGCGTGACGGGAAGCTGGTGGGCGTGGCCCTGGAAGCCAAGGGCAAGGGCTACGGCGGTGACGTGGGCGTGATGGTGGGCTTCAATGTGGCCAACGACACGCTGGCGGGCATCGGCACCACCACCCTCAAGGAAACGCCCGGTCTGGGCATGCGTATCGCGGAGCCCGGCTTCACCGGGCAGTTCAGGGGCATCGCCGCGCCGGTGGGCCTCAAGAGCCAGGGGGGCAGCATCGACGGCATCTCCGGCGCCACCATCTCCTCTTCGGGTGTGGTGACGGCCGTGAACCTGGCCGCCGAGGCCTACAAGGCCCTCAAGCCTGAAATCCTCAAGACCTGGGGCAACAAATAAGGAGCCGGCCATGAGCAGCGTCATGCAAGAATTCACCAAGGGGCTGTGGAAGGACCTGCCGCCCTTCCGGCTGGTGCTTGGTCTGTGTCCCACGCTGGCGGTCACCAACTCCGCCAACAACGGCCTGGGCATGGGTGCGGCGGTCATCTTCGTGCTCGTGCTCTCCAACATGATCATTTCCATGGTGCGCGGCATCATCCCCAAGAAAGTGCGCATCGCCTGCTTCATCGTCATCGCGGCCTCGCTGGTGGTGGCGGTGGAACTGCTCATGCAGGCCTATGCCTATCCGCTCTACCAGCAGCTGGGCATCTTCGTGCCGCTCATCGTGGTGAACTGCATCATCCTGGCCCGCGCCGAGGCCTTCGCCGCCAAGAACGGCGTGGCCGCCTCGGTGGCCGACGGCCTGGGCATCGGTCTGGGCTTCACCATGTCGCTGACCTTCCTGGGCTCGCTGCGCGAGATCCTGGGCAACGGCACCTGGTTCGGCCACCCGGTCATGTGGGACGGCTTCCAGCCGTTCGCCATCATGGTGCAGGCCCCCGGCGCCTTCATCTGCCTGGGCCTCATCCTGGCCACCATGAACGTCATCAATGTCTGGCAGGCGCGCCGCAAGGGCGGCCAGGTGGTGGAAACCTCCAGCTGCGGCGGCTGCAAGGCGTGCAGCATGCTCCAGCAGCGTCAGGAACAGTAGCCCGCGGGCTTTCGCAAGGATGCGCGTATGGATATCTTCCAGCTTTTCATCTCGGCCATCTTCGTCAACAACATCGTGCTGGCCCAGTACCTGGGCAACTGCCCCTACCTTGGCTGCTCCAAGGAAAAAGGCGTGGCCCTGGGCATGGGCGGCGCGGTGATCTTCGTCATCATCGTGGCCACGGCCTGCACCTGGCTCATGCAGCGTTACGTGCTGGAGCCCTTTGGCCTGGGCTACCTGCAGACCATCGTCTTCATCGTGGTCATCGCCTCGCTGGTGCAGTTCGTGGAGATGTTCCTCAAGAAGATGGTGCCGCCCCTGTATGCGGCCCTGGGCATCTTCCTGCCGCTGATCACCACCAACTGCGCCGTCATGGGCGTGGCCATCCTGGTGCAGCGCGAGGAATACGACCTGCTCACCTCCGTACTGTACGGCGGGGCCTCGGCCGTGGGCTTCACCCTGGCCCTCCTGCTCATGGCGGGCATCCGCGAGCGGCTGGATACCTGCCGTCTGCCCAAGGCCATGGCCGGGACGCCCATCGCCCTCATCATGGCCGGCCTGATGTCGCTGGCTTTCATGGGCTTCAAGGGCATGGCGCAATAACGCGGACTACGGGCTTTTGACTGCCGCTGGGCGGCAAGGAGAGGCATATATGGTTTTCGTTTCCATCATCACCCTGTTCGGATTGGGGCTCGTGGCCGCCATCCTGCTGTCCATCGCCTCGCGCGTCTTCTACGTCAAGGAAGACCCGCGGGTGGAGGCCGTGCTGGAGGTCCTGCCCGGGGCCAACTGCGGTGGTTGCGGCTTTGCCGGCTGCGAAGGCTACGCCGCGGCCGTGGTCTCCGATCCCGACATCCCGGCCAACAAATGCTGCGCCGGCGGTGCCGATACGGCCATCGCCGTGGGCGAGCTGACCGGCAAGACCGTGGCCGAGGCGGAACCCCTGTTCTCGCTGCGGCGCTGTGACAAGCTGGCCGGCAACGTGGCCCTGCGCTACCAGTACCAGGGCATGCCCTCCTGCGCGGCGGCGGCCATGCTGCGCGGCGGCACCGATACCTGCCACTGGTCCTGCATGGGCTTCGGCGACTGCGTGCAGGTCTGCCCCTTCGACGCCATGCAGGTCAAGGACGGCGTGGTGCGCGTGGACATGTCCCGCTGCACGGGCTGCGGCATGTGCGTGTCGGCCTGCCCGCGCGGAGTGCTGGAGCTGGTGCCGCGCCGCCATCGTGTGGCCGTGTTCTGCAATACGCGCGACAAGCTGCGTGCCGTGACCGAAGTCTGCGACGCGGGCTGCATCAATTGCGGCCGCTGCGCCAAGGCCTGTCCGGCCAAGGCCGTGAGCAACGTGGCCGGGCGCATGGTGGTGGACCAGATCAAGTGTGTTTCTTACGGGCCCGATTGCGGTGAGGCCTGCGTGGAGGCCTGTGCCCGCCACATCCTGCGGCGAACCTGCCCCACGGGCATCGAGGCCGCCAATGTGGCCAGGATGAAGGATGACAGCGATGGCGACGGCGCTGCTGGGGGCGGCACCGTGCCTGTGACCGGAAAGAATGACCGCCCCGCACAGGAGAACTGCAATGCCTAAGACCTCTCGCCGAGATTTTTTGCGCTGGACGCTGGCCGGCAGCGGCCTGCTTCTGGCCGGTGCGGCCTCCGTCCTGGAGCCCGCGCCCGCCCGGGCCGTGACGCGCCTTGGCGCGCCCACGCAGCAGACGGCCCTGTTCATGGGCACCATGGTGAGCATCACCGTGGCCTGTCCCTCGTCCACCCAGGCCCACGATGCCATGGATCTGGCTTTTGCCGAGGGGCGCCGTCTGGAAGCCCTGCTGACCCGGCATGACGCGGCGGCCCCCCTGGGCGTGCTCAACAGCCAGGGCAGCCTGCGTGACGTGCCGCCCGAGCTGCTCAATGTCTGGCAGCGGGCTCACGGCATCTGCCATCTGACCGGCGGTGCCTTCGATGCCACTGTCCTGCCCCTGGTGCGCCTGCTGGAGAGCCGCAGCAATCCCGAAGGCGAGCTGGAGCTGCCCGAGAGCGACCTGCGCGAGGCCCTGGCCCTGGTGGATACCGATGCCGTGTACGCCGGTCGCGACGGGATGCGTCTGGAACGGCAGGGCATGGGCCTGACCCTGGACGGCATCGCCAAGGGGCATATCGTGGATGCCATGTCCGCCGTGCTGCTGCGCGCGGGCTGCGAGAACCATCTCATCAATGCCGGCGGCGACATCCTGGCGCGCGGGCACAAGGCCCCGGGCGTGTTCTGGCGCGTGGCCGTGGAAGATCCGGAAAAGCGCGGCCACTACCCGCAGGTGCTGGAGCTGTACAACCAGGCCATCGCCACGTCCGGCGGTTATGAGATGCACTATGACGCCGAGGGGCGCCATCATCATCTGCTGGACCCGTCCACCGGGCGGAGCCCCGTGCTGGGCAGCATGAGCGTGCTGGCCGCCACCTGCATGCAGGCCGATGCACTGGCCACCGGCCTGTCCGTCCTGCCCGCCGGGGATGCCCTGACGCTGGCCGACAGCCTTTCGGGCTGCGCCTGCGGCCTGCTGCGCCGGGACGGCCGCCTGCAGGTCTCCCGCCGCTGGCCTGCGGAAGCCTGATACTGATCGTTCATGGATGCAAAAAGCCCGTCCCCCAGGGGACGGGCTTTTTCCGTTTCCGGCACCGGCCGTTCCTGTTCCCCATCCCAGCAAGCCCGCTCTCCGCGATCTGCCGCGGTATCCTGCCGCCGGGCCTCAAAAGGGGCACGGCAAAAGGAGGCAAAAGGGGAGGAGGGAACAACGTCCGGGACGTCTTTCGGTCGCTGGCGGCCATCCGGGGAGAGCGACCTGGTCCGCCGCCGCATCCGGCGGCTGCCGCAAGGCATGAAAAAAGGGAGGACGTCGTCCTCCCTTTTTTGTCATATCGTGCGCCGGGTGCCCTAGCGGCTCCACTTGAAGGTGAAGACCTGCTCGGTATCGGGATGCAGGCTCAGATGCACGGGGCAGGTATGGGCGGCCCGTTCGATCATGGTCTTTTCCTTTTCGGAGAACTCACGGTCGGGCATGTTGAAGATGATCTCGATCTTGCCGATGCGGCGCGGGTTGGCGCTCATGGTCTTGCTGATCTCGATGGTGGTGCCGGTCACGTCCACGCCGTGGTTCCGGCCGTAGATGCCGATGATGGTCATGGCGCAGGCGGCCAGGGCCGTGGCGCAAAGGTCGGTGGGGCAGAAGGCCTCGCCCTTGCCGTTGTTGTCCTTGGGGGCGTCGGTGACGAGCACGGTACCGCTCTGCTGGTGCACGCATTCCACGCGCAGGTCGCCGAGATATTTGGCGGTGATGTCTGCCATGGGGGAACTCCTTTTTTGCCTCAGAATGCCCTGTCCGCTCCCCGGACGCAAGAGGTATGTCCGTAGTCAGGGAAAACGGTTTCGAGGCTTCTGGGGGCCTTGTGGCGTTATGCCGGGCCATGTCCGGGATGCCGGACCGTTCCGGCCATGAAAAAAGGGGAGGCGGCTGCCTCCCCGTACGTTCGGAACAGCGGGATTGTCCGCTGCTTTAATCGTTGGCCAGACGGGCGGCGTCGGCGCGACGGCGCATGCGGGCCACGCGTTCGCGCAGACCGGCGCGGTAGGCGTCCAGATCCTCGATGCGGGCGCGGGCCACGCCGCTTTCCATGGCGGCACGGGCCACGGCGGGCGTCACCCATTCGATGATGCGCGGATCCAGCGGGCTGGGGATGATGTAGTCGGGGCCGAAGCTGAATTTCTTGCCGCCGTAGGCCTTGCTCACTTCTTCGGGCACGTCTTCGCGGGCCAGCATGGCCAGGGCCTCGGCAGCGGCCAGCTTCATGGCTTCGTTGATCTCCGTGGCCTGCACGTCCAGGGCGCCGCGGAAGATGAAGGGGAAGCCGGACACGTTGTTGATCTGGTTGGGGCAGTCGGAGCGGCCGGTGCCCATGAGCAGGTCGTCACGGGCGGCCTTGGCTTCGGCGTAGGTGATCTCGGGCACGGGGTTGGCGCAGGCAAAGATCACGGAATGCGAGGCCATGCTGCGCACCATGTCCTGCGTGACCAGACCGGGCTTGGACAGGCCCAGGAACACATGGGCGCCCTGCATGGCTTCGGCCAGGGTGGCGTCCTTTTCCTGCGCGAAGGCGGCCTTGGTGGGATGCAGCTTGTCCTGGCGGCCCTTGTGGATCAGGCCCTTGCTGTCGAACATCCAGATGTTCTCGCGCTTGACGCCCAGGCTGACGTAGAAGTTGGCGCAGGCGATGCCGGCGGCACCGGCGCCCACCACCACGACCTTCATGTCTTCCATCTTGCGGCCGGCGATGTGGGCCGCGTTGATGAGGCCCGCGCCGGAGATGACGGCGGTGCCGTGCTGGTCGTCATGGAAGACGGGGATGTTCATGATCTCCTTGAGCTTCTGTTCGATGTAGAAGCACTCGGGGGCCTTGATGTCTTCCAGGTTGATGCCGCCGAAGGTGGGCTCCAGGGTCTTGACCACGTTGATGAGCTCGTCGGGATCGGTGGTGGCCAGCTCCAGGTCGAAGACGTCCACGTCGGCGAACATCTTGAAGAGCATGCCCTTGCCTTCCATGACGGGCTTGCCCGCCAGGGGGCCGATGTTGCCCAGGCCCAGCACGGCCGTACCGTTGCTGACCACGGCCACCAGATTGCTGCGGGCGGTGAGGCTGGCCGCGGCGGCGGGATCGGCCTCGATGGCGCGGCAGACATCGGCCACGCCGGGCGAATAGGCCAGGGTCAGGTCGTCCTGGGTCTCGCCCCGCTTGGAGGGCAGCACTTCCACCTTACCGGGGCGGGGCTCCGCATGATATTTCCAGACATCTTCCTTGGTATAGCTCATAGTATCCTCTGCTGCTCGGCTGGAGCGGTGAGATAGTGAAAAACGGGCCCGGACAGGCGTGGGGACAGCGTTCTCCTGTTTGCATGGCTCCTTGATCGGAGCGGGGAGGAACGCGCGCTCTCGCGCCGTGACGGGCGTTTTCGGCCCCGGGCCGCGGGACATGGCCGTATGCCATGCGATCGCCCGGCCAACACATGAGTATAAAAATCCGTTGCCGCTTTCGCAAGTGCGGGCAGGGGGGCGGACGTGGCTGGTTTCAGAAGGATGGACGGGTGGTGTGGCGCGGCAGACTGCGGCCTCTGATGGTCCCCCGGTACTGTGGGAGAGGGGCAATGGAAAATATGGCGGGATGCCCGCTACTTCCGCAGGGTGTAGGGAGTAGGTCGCCTATGGAGCGGGGACGGGAAGAGAACGGCCGATGTCCCTAGGTGCGCCCTTTTGTTCCGGCATGCGGGCTGGGCCGTCAGCGGGGCAGGGGAGGGAGGAGCGACGTCAGACGGGCTCCTTGTGCGGCCTTTTTGAAGGCTGGAGAAGACACGAGGGGAAGGGGAGATTTTCCACCGGAGACGGCCGGAGGCGGTCGCAGGGCCATTGCCCGTCATGACGCGGTCGCTCCGGGCATCGGCAGCGCGATGGCGTCCCCTTCCCCTATGGTAAAAGAACTGTCTAGCCGATCCATTCCTGGCCGGTGGCCATGTCCATGATGACGAATTCCGTGCCGTCGCCCTTGGCGGCCACGCGGTATTCCAGCTTCTCGGCCACACGGTTGGGCAGCTCGCCGCTCTGGTCGAAGGTCAGCACCCGGCAGGAGAAGCCGTCGTGATAGTCGCTGACGGGGATCTCGCGGGAAGAGGCCACGATGATCTCGTCGCCCACCTGACAGGTACGGGCCGCGGCGCCGTTGAGGCAGACCACGCCGCTGCCGCGCGGGCCGGGCAGCACATAGGTCTCGATGCGGGAACCGCTGTGCTTGTTCCAGATGTAGACGTATTCCAGCGGCAGCAGATGGGCCGCTTCGAGGATGTCGGTGTCGATGGTGATGGAGCCGTGGTAGTTGAGCTTGGATTCCGTGACCACGATACCGTGCAGCTTGGCGCCTACGACGCGGATGGTGCCCTGCCCCTGGGGCTGGACACCCACCAGCATACGGGTGACTTCTTTTCTTTCCATGTGGTTCCCCTTGGGGGACCTGTCCGTCATGCGGCAGAACGTACCGCCGGGCAGGGTCTGGAGGAGCCGTCGGGCTCCTTGTGGACGATTTTGAAGAATGGGGGAGCATGAAGGGGGAAGGGGACTTTCCCCGCGGAAAACGTTCCCTTCCCCCCTCATATCATTTCATCGTCATCATTCTCGTCTAGCACTGGACGATGCGCACGTCGCCGCGGGTCTCGTTGGCGCGGCGGCGGAAGCGCTGGCGGCGGTCCTCACCGTCCACCTGGTTGGCCAGCCATTCCAGCACGTGCAGCACGGGGTGCTTTTCCTTGAGCTGGATGAGGCAGCGGGCGATGCCGATCTTGCAGGAGGGGCAGCCCACCAGGATGGGCCCCGCGTAGCAGGCGCCGGTCTGCGGCTGGGGCTCGAAGGCCTGGGCCAGGCGTTCCTTTTTGCGGGCGCGCAGCAGGTTGTAGATGGTGGGGGAGGTCACGGCGCCCATGCCGGACTCGCCGCAGCAGCCGGGGATGGTGGAGACCTTGACCTTGCAGAGCTGTTCCAGGGCGCCGGTAAGCTGGGCCTGTCCCTTGAGGGTGGGCACGCCCGCCCATTCGCAGTGGCAGGCCGCGTGATAGAGCACATTGGTGCCGGGGGCCACCGGGGCTTCCATGCCCTCGTGCTGCAGCAGGGGCAGGACGATCTGGCTCACGTCCTTCTGTTCCAGCTGCGGGAACTGCTCGTTGAGCTTCATGCGGGCCAGGCTGTCGCGGCAGGAACCGCAGGCCGTGGCCAGATAGCGCACATCGAAGCCCTGCTTGATGAGGTTGCGCAGCATGGAGGCCAGATACTGGCGGTTCTGGGCCATGTTGTCTTCGTATTCGGTATCCATGCCCGCGGCCAGCAGGGGATAGCCGCAGCACAAATGGCGCGGCGGCACGGCCACGGCGTGGCCGGTGTGCAGCAGCAGCATGATGGCGGCCAGACCGATGCGGTCATAGAAGAGCGAACCGCCGCAGCCGGGGAAGTAGAGCACGCAGGGCATGCCCGGCGTCACTTCCCTGGGCGCGAACACGGAACCGCGGTGCAGGCGCAGGGATTCGTACAGGTTGGTGTAGCCCATCTTGGGGCCGCTGCCCGCAAAGATGGGGCTCTGCATGCGCTTCTTCCACACGGAGGGCACCACGCCCAGCAGCTTGTTCTGCACCTTCTGGCCCAGCGAGGCCATCTTGGCCGCCTTGGGCACGCGGGACGAAACGTCATGCACCAGCCATTCCAGGGCACGCTTCTTGATGGGATGACCGCCGGCGTTCTCGTGTTCCAGCAGGGAGCGCAGGGTCAGGGCCACCTCGCCGGACGGGATCTTGACCGGGCAGTTGGCCAGGCAGCGGCCGCAGGCCGTGCAGTGTTCCACCAGGTCGCGCAGCCAGCGCAGCAGGTTGTCGTCGATGGCGCCCTTGTTGACCTGCGAGTAATAGACGGCTTCCAGCAGCATGCCCAGCACCATGTTCTTGTTGCGGGGATGGTACTGCATGGAACGCTCGGGGTAGCACATGGAGCAGACCTGCTTGCACTTGCCGCAGCGGGTGCAGACCTGCACCGTGGACAGCAGGCTGATGAGCTTTTCCTTGTCCGGCAGACCGCTGGCGTGGATGTCGTTGATGAGCCGGTTGAAGGAGAAGGTGAAGGGACGCACGGGCAGTTCGCGATGCACCAGCTTGGCCGGGTTCATGACGTCGCGGGGGTCCACGCGTTCCTTGAAGGCGCGCAGGGCGTCCATCTTGCTCTTGCCGAGGAAGGAGATCTTGGTGATGCCGATGCCGTGCTCGCCGGAGACCTCGCCGCCCATCTCCTGGCATTCGGCCATGACGCGGGCCGCGGTCTCTTCGGCCTCTTCCAGCATGTGGGCGTCGTTGGAGTTGACCGGGATGTTCACATGGCAGTTGCCGTCACCGGCATGCATGTGGCTGGCCACCACGATGCGGCTGGCTTCCATGTAATCGCGGATTTTGCCGATCTTCTTGTCCAGATGGGCGTACTTCTGGCCCATGCCGGCCAAAAAGGCCTCGGCGCGCTTCCAGAGCTCGGTATCGGAAAGCTCGGCCTGCGGGTTGTCGCCGGACGCCACCTTGGAGGCAAAGGAGAACTCGCGGTTGAATTCCTTGTCTTCCATGGGGAAGCCGGGCAGGCGGCCCACTTCCTGCAGGGCGTGGCGGTAGGCCTGGGCCGTGCATTCCAGGTTGAGCTGTTCGAGGAAGAGGGCGAAGTCCGGGATGCGGTCCATGGGTATGACCACGTCCTCGTTGAGCTTGAAGCCGGAGGTGCGCTTGGCGATGGCCGACAGGCGGTGCCGGTCTTCCCAGAAGCGTTCGCCTTCCTTGTCGTCCTGGGCCACGATGATGTCCACGTTGTCCTGTTCTTCCACCACGCAGACGATGTCGTTGACGCACTTGTCCAGCAGGTAGGGGTCGTCGCCGTCCACCTGGAGGATGATGACCGAGATGGGCAGGCCCTCATACTTCTGGGACTTGCGCTTGTACTCGATGGCCTGCACGTACTTGGCGTTGAATTCTTCCAGGGCGGACAGATGGGCGTAGTCGCCTTCCTGACGGATGCGGTTGCGCAGGCCCACCAGCTCGCGCACCACCACGGCGGCGGGGTGCATGGAGCGGCCGAAGAATTCCAGCACCATGACGCGCTTGAACTTGGGCTTGGGATGGATGATGAAGCAGGCCTCGGTGATGATGCCGTCCACGCCTTCCTTCTGCATGCCGGGCAGGCCGCCCAGGGCCTTGTTGGTCACGTCCTTGCCCAGGCCGGGCAGGCGGATCTCGTCGCCGCGCAGGTGGATGACGTTGCGCACGCCGCCGCTGATGTCCTTGACCACGAACACGGCCGTTTCTTCGGGCAGGATCTTGTGGCGGGGATGGTTCTCGCGTTCCACGCTGATGATCTCGCCCGTGGGGGTGACCATGCGCCACCAGAGCAGGTTGTCCAGGGTGGTGCCGTATTCGAAGGCGCTGGGGCCGCCGGCGTTTTCGGAGACGTTGCCGCCGATGGACGAGGCCTGCTTGGAGGCCGGGTCCACGGAGAAGAGTGCCCCGGCCGCGTCCACGGCCTTGATGACGTTCTGGGTGATGGCGCCGGCTTCCACGGTGACGGTCATGTTCTCAAGGTCGATGGGGCCGATCTTGGTCAGACGGGTGAGGCTGACGATGACCGTACGCTTGCGGGCCGGCACGGCGCCGCCGGTCATGCCGGAGCCGCCGCCGCGCGGGATGAGGGCAAACTTCATGTCGTTGGCCAGCTTCACCAGGGCAGCCACCTGCTCGGCGCTGTCGGGTTCCACCACCAGCAGGGGCAGTTCCATGCGCAGGTCCGTGGCGTCCGTGGCCGAGGCCACCAGGGCGGAGGGCGAGGAAAGGATGCACTCGTTGGGCAGGATGTTGCGCAGGGCGGAGATCAGCTCTTCGCGGAAGCTGCGTTCGGCCTCGTAAGCGGACCAGAACATGGTGATGCCTTCGCCGATGGCGTTGGCGAAATAGTGGGCCAGGGCCATGGATTCCCGTTCGAAGCGGGCGTGCACGCTGTTGCGCACGGTCTCCACGTTGATGAAGGGGTTGTAGGCCACCAGGAACAGTTCTTCGGCAATGGCAATGGCCAGATGCCGCACAGACTCGGGCCACTCCGCGAAGTCGTCGATATTGATACGCAGGATGCGGTTGACCACATAGTCAGGTGAGATGGATATGTGCGGACCCTTGTGAGCCATGGCGTAGGTACCTCGTTGTCTTCTGCATTTTCCTTGTGCACGGGCCCGGCGGGCCGGATGCACAAGTGGAGAAACCTTGTTTTTTACTGCTATTGGCCGCGCAAGGCAAGCACGCCCCCATACTGGGGCCACTGTCTTCGCCAGAGAGGAAAAAAGCGTCAGGAACGATTCCTGTCATTCCTGTCATGCCTTGTCCTCTTTACATTTTCCCGAACTTGAAAGATGCTGTGCGCCACACACGATCCCCGGAAAGGAGACTCCACATGCTGCTCAAGCTGCAATGGCTTACAGATATTTTTGACTGGTTGCACCACAATTGGGAGCGGACCCACGTCCAGCGCAAGGTGGCGCTGGTCATCTTCTGGATCTACGTGGCGGCCCTGTGCTGCGTGGAGCTCAAACGCCAGGGCATGCTGCCGCCCGCACTGGCCCAGCTGACGCCCCACAGCCATTTCAGCGCCATCCAGCTGGCCTTCACCCTGATCCTGGGCCTGGAGGTCATGAGCCTGATCTTCATCATCTCCACATCCTTTTCACGGTCCGTGGGCAAGCAGTTCGAGATCCTGGCGCTGATCCTGCTGCGCAATGCCTTCAAGGAGCTGGCGCACCTGCCCGAGCCGGTGAGCATCGCCGGCAACCTCGATCCCGTCATCCATATCGCGGTTACGGCGCTGGGGGCCCTGGGCATCTTCGTGGCCCTGGGCATCTACGGGAAGCTGGCCTCCAGCTATGCCTACATCCAGAGCCCGGAGATGCGCATGCGTTTCGTCATCAGCAAAAAGCTGCTTTCGCTGACGCTGTTCGTCATCTTTTTGGGCATCGGCATCCGGGATGCCTGGATCCACATCCACACCGGCGAGGACATGCGCTTTTTCGAGACCATCTATACGGTGCTGATCTTCGCCGACATCGCGCTGGTCCTCATTTCGCAGCGCTACATGCCGTCCTTCCATGCGGTGTTCCGCAACTCCGGCTTCGTCATCGGCACGCTGATGATGCGTCTGGCCCTTTCGGCCACCCCGCCGTGGGACACGGCCGCCAGCCTGTTCGCGGCCGCCTACGTGCTGGCCCTGACCTGGGCCACCAGATACTTCCGGCCCGCGGCCCTGCGCGGCCCCCAGCTGCCTGCCTCGTCCCGCGAGACGGAGCACCTGCCCCCGTCCTACGGCAAGGTGCCGGAGCCCGCGGAACCGCGTGAGGGCGTGCTCTACGGCAAGCCGCATCTGGAAGCCTGGCGGCAGCGCCGCAAGACCCGGGAGGCGGCCCTGCCCGTGGCGCGGGAGGAATGCGTGTTCGGCGCTGCGGAGCGCCGCGCCCGGCGCACGATGCCCCGTCCTCCGGCCGGAAAGAAGAAAGCCGCCAGCTGACGGACCGGCCGGGAGGGATGGGCGCCGGACAGCGAGCGCTTCTCCGGCTCCGGTGCCGTCCTGTCGTGATGCATGAAAAAAGGCCACCCTGCGGGGTGGCCTTTTTACGTCCGTACAAAAGCGGTTTATTCGTCGCCCACCTTGAGGGCGGCCAGGAAGGCTTCCTGCGGCAGCTCCACGTTGCCCATGCGCTTCATGCGCTTTTTGCCTTCCTTCTGCTTTTCCAGTAGCTTGCGCTTACGGGTGATGTCACCGCCGTAGCACTTGGCGGTCACGTCCTTGCGGAAGGCGGACACGGTCTCGCGGGCGATGATCTTCTGGCCGATGGCCGCCTGGATGGCCACCTGGAAGAGCTGGCGCGGGATGGTGCGCTTGAGCTTGAGGGCCAGCGAACGGCCGTAGGTGTAGGCGCGGTCGCGGTGCACGATGACGGCCAGGGCGTCCACGGGCTCGCTGTTGAGCAGGATGTCCAGACGCACCAGGTCGGACTCGCGGTAGTCGATGGGCTGGTAGTCCATGCTGGCGTAGCCGCGCGTGCAGGACTTGAGTCGGTCGAAGAAGTCATAGACGATCTCGGCGAAGGGCAGCTCGTAGGTCACCACCACGCGGTTGGCGGCCAGGTAGTGCAGGTTCTTCTGGGTGCCGCGCTTGTCCTCGCAGAGCTTCATGACATTGCCCACGTATTCGTTGGGCACGTGGATGTCCATGCTCACATAGGGCTCGTAAAGGGCCTTGATCTTGGTGGAGTCGGGCAGATGGGCCGGGTTGTCGATCTCCAGCGTCTTGCCGTCGGTGGTGTCCACCCGGTAGATGACCGAGGGCGCCGTGGCGATGAGGTCCACCTCGAATTCGCGTTCCAGGCGTTCCTGGATGATCTCCATATGCAGCAGGCCCAGGAAGCCGCAGCGGAAGCCGAAGCCCAGGGCCTGGGAGGTCTCAGGCTCGAAGCTGAAGGCGGCGTCGTTGAGCTGGAGCTTTTCCAGCGCGGCCTTGAGGTTCTCGTAATCGTCGGATTCCGAGGGATAGAGGCCGCAGAACACCATGGGCTTCACTTCCTTGAAGCCGGGCACGGGCTCGGTGGCCGGATTGGCCGCCAGGGTGATGGTATCGCCCACGCGGGCATCGCCCAGAGACTTGATGCTGCCGCAAAGGAAGCCCACCTCACCGGCGTGCAGTTCCTTCACGTCCGTAGCCTCAGGCGAGAACACGCCCAAGCGCAGCACTTCATATTCCTTGCCGGTGCTCATGAGGCGCACCATGTCGCCCAGTTTCACCCGGCCGTCCACCACGCGGAAGAGCACCACCACGCCCTGGTAGCTGTCGTACCAGGAGTCGAAGATCAGGGCCTTGAGGGGGGCGTCCAGATCGCCGCCCGGCGCGGGCAGACGGTTGACGATGGCTTCCAGCACGGCGTCCACGCCCAGACCGGTCTTGGCGGACACGGGCAGGGCGTCGGTGCAGTCCAGGCCGATGGCTTCCTCGATCTCTTCCTTGACGCGATCCACCTCGGCGCTGGGCAGGTCGATCTTGTTCAGCACGGGCACGATCTCGTGGTCGTGGTCCAGGGCCAGATAGACGTTGGCCAGGGTCTGGGCCTCCACGCCCTGGGTGGCGTCCACCACCAGCAGCGCGCCTTCGCAGGCGGCCAGGGAGCGCGACACTTCGTAGTTGAAGTCCACGTGTCCGGGCGTGTCGATGAGGTTCAGCTCATATTCCTCTCCGTTGGCAGCCACATAGGGGATGCGCACGGTCTGCGCCTTGATGGTGATGCCGCGCTCGCGTTCCAGATCCATCTTGTCCAGGTACTGCTGGCGGGCCTCGCGCTGGCTGACGACCTTGGTCAGCTCAAGGATGCGGTCGGCAAGGGTGGACTTGCCGTGGTCGATATGGGCGATGATGCAGAAATTGCGAATATGATCCAGACTGGGCATGGTATATCCTGCATTGGGTTACGAAGATTGAAAAGTATCTTAATAAGCCAAAACAGGGCCAAAGTCCATGCTGCCCGCCCGTACCCGCCCGGAGGGAGGGGAGAAGGAGCCTGTCCGGGAAACGGAGTTGTGCGGAACCGTTCCCGGACAGGCCGGTCTCATGCCGGCGGGGTCACCGCCTGCATGCGATACCGCGGATCTCGACCTCTGCTCCCGGGCAGAGCCCCCGGACCTCGACGAACAGCCGTGCCGGCTTGTAGGCGGGGAAGTAGGTGGAATAGATGGCGTTGAAGTCCTCAAAGTTGCGCATGTCCGTCACGAAGACGTCGACCTGGGCCATGTTGTCGAGCGTCATGCCGGCCGCGGCAAGCACGGCTTTCAGGTTTTCGAGAGCCTGGATGGTCTGGGCCTTGAAGCCGGTGACAATCTGCCCGCTGGCGGGGTCCTGGCCGATCTGGCCGCTCAGATAGACGGTGCTGCCGGTATCCACGGCCTGCGAATAGGGACCGATGGCCGCCGGGGCCCCTGTGCTCTGGATCATGTCCATATGGTTACTCCTCGATATGACGGGCAAGGGTGCGCGGCCAGATGTCCAGCGCATTGTCCAGGTCTTCCGCATGCCAGATGGCCTCCCGCATGCGGGCGCATTCCTGCTCACCGAAGACGGGGGCGGTCAGGCGGGTGAACTTGTCCAGCAGCTCTTCATCGGAGGGGCTGTCGGCGGGTTCCCACTGGGGCTCCAGTTCCCCGGACCGCAGCTCCCTACCGTCCGTGGTGGTGATGCAGACTTCGGAGAACGTCCGGGCCGGGAAGCGCTCTTCGAAGCGCTCTTCCACCACCACTTCGATCATGTCGGCAAGCTCCAGGACATCCTTGTCGAAGATGCGCGGCGGCAGGACCTGGGCCCCGCTGATCTGGCCGTCCAGCAGGGCGACAGCGATGGGATAGGTGATGTTGTACTGGGCCGCGTCCGTATGCGTGGGGTGTTCGCGGCTGAGCGAGGCCGCCTTGGAGAAGGTGTGGATGACAAGACGGCGGATGTCGCTGACGGCAAGGTGGTTTTCCCTGACGATCTTGAGGGCGCCTGCGATGGAGACCTGGGCCCAGCGGCAGCAGCAGTAGGGCTTGAAGTACAGGTCCGCCATGCGCCAGCGGCTTCCCAGTTCTTCGGCCAGCGCGGCGTCGAAATCCAGCAGGGGGGAGGTGAACCCGGCCTGTGCCAGCAGGATGGACATCATGGCCGTATGGGCCCCCCAGCCGACGCCGTCCTTGGCCATGCAGGGGGTGGCCACACCGCGGGCGATGAAGCCTACCGGGCCGTGGTAATCGGCGCAGTTCAGCGCCTGGAGCAGGACGTCTTCCTTCAGGCCGAGGATGCGGCCGGCGGCGGCCACGGCGCCGATGGCGCCCCAGAGGCCGGAAGTGTAGACGCGGGCATGATCCCGGTTCCAGTACATGCCGGAGCGCACCCCCACCTCGTAGCCGACGGCCACGGCAGCCAGCATATCCGTGCCCGAGGGAGGCGTTTCCGCCATCTCGGCGGCAGCCAGCATCACCGGCGTCAGGGCCGCACCGGGGCGTCCCTGGGCGGGCCGGTAGCCGTGCTCCACATCAAGGGCATTGGAGGCGAAACCGTTGGCCATGCTGGCCCCCAGGGGGAGACCTTCCTGCCGCTGGAGATCAGGGTGCATTCCCCGCCCTGGAAAAAACGTTCGGCCGTGCGGGCGGTCAGGCGGGCCAGCGGTGTGACCGCACCGGCGGACAGGGCGCCCATGCTGTCCAGCAGGCAGCGCTTTGCCTGATGGCGGATCGGTTCGGGAAGATCGGCATAGCTCTGCCTGAGGATGAAATCCGTAAGGAGGTTAGCGGGAGACGGCATCATTTTGCTCCTTGGAAGAAAGACCTTGGGTCGGTATCCGCTTCTGCCATCCCGTGATGGCGGAAAGGAAAAGGACGAGCAGCAGGGCCCAGGCGTAGGGCATGAGGAGCGCGGAGGTGATGGGCGGGCTGACAAGGCCGTATTCGGCGGCGGCGTGGCTGACCGTATTGAACCAGAGCGCACAGACGATATGCCAGGGCAGCATATAGAAGATCGTACAGGCCGAGCAGCACAGCAGGTCGGCGGCGCGTTCGGGAGCTATGCCGAAACGCTGGGAGAGGGGCTTGACGAAGGTCGTACCCAGCAGGACTTCCGCAGGGACGTTGGCGGAAATGGGGATGGTGATCAGCACCGTGGAGGCGATGATCGTGATCTCGGCCTGACGGGCCGTCTTGATGAAGGTCTTCTGCACCTAGTTGACGATATCTTCCATGATGCCGCTTTCCATGACGAGCTGGATCACGCCAAGGATGAAGAGGATGAAGATGATGCCCCCCGTGACGCCGCTCACGCCGTTCTCGAGCAGGCCGCTGCTCATGCCGCCGGTGGTGACGGGATGGAGCAGATCCGACAGGCTGAGGCGGCCTATGGCAAGGCCGATGACGATGGCCGCGGCAATGCCCCAGGTGAGGGATTCGATGATATGGCGCCCAAGGAGCGAGGCCACGATGACGATCCCGAAGGCAAGCAGGAGCAGCAGGCAGGTGGGCGACATGGAGGCCGCGAACTGGGGCGGCGTGGAGACCGTGCCGCCACCGCCGAAGCAGGCAAAGACGATGGCGGAGATGGCGGCAGCCGTGAAGACCAGGGGCGCGCGGGTCCGGGTTATCTTCTGGATGTCAGCGTCCTGGGTGAAGGCGACGGTGATGTTGGAAGAGGAGATGGGGGAATAGCTGTCCCCCAGGGCGCCGCCGGAGAGGATGGCCACGGCCAGGAAGGCGGGGTCCGCCCCAAGGAAGACACCGGCCGGGAACATGACGGGCGTCAGCGCCAGGATGGTGCCGTTGGCGGTGCCGGTACCCAGTGAGAACAGCATGGCCGCCAGGAAGGTGATGACGGTGAACACACTGCCCTGGGCCCCTACGTTGAGCCCGAACCAGAGCAGCCCCTCGATGATGCCGCCGGCCTGCATGATCTGGCCGAAGACACTGGCAAAGATCCAGGAGGCACACAGCACGCCGACGCTCTTGTTGTTGAACCCGCGCAGGACGGTCGCGCAGTATTCCTTGGGCGTCTTGGAGAGGAAAAGGCCGATGCAGATGGCGGCAAAGCCGATGCTCCAGAAGTTCTTTGGCGTGGCCGGCCCGTGCAGGGACAACCATAAGAGGCCGCAGATAAGCAGGAGCAGGGGGATGGCTGCCCCCCACTTTCCCCCCCACATCTTGAGGGCAGCGTTGTATTCGCTCTCGGGGCGGTTCGGGACTGACATGAAGTACCTCCAGTAAATGTTTACGTGGAGCAGTCCTCCACGTGTTATGAAGGCAATTCCGGATCTTGCGGGCCGTTGGCCGGGCCCTGGCGGCACGCCTTGCGATAGCTGTAGAGCGTATATTTGGAGATGCCCATGATGGAGGCGATATGTTCGACCATGCCCTTGAAGCGGAAGGCTCCGTGCTGGTCGAACTGGGCTATCAGGGCGATGCGTTCTTCCCTGTCCAGCTCTGTGGGGAGCTTGCCGAATTGCTGCAGTACCTTGCGGACGATGGCTTCCATGGTCTCTTCCGAGGTGGCGGCAAAGGTCTCCTGGGTACCGTCATTGCGGCTGTCTCCGGCGGGGGCCGTGCGTATCTGGTCTTCCAGGGCGGCGATGGCGGCCATCTGGCGGGAGATGTTCTGGTTGATGCACATGGCGAAGACAGGCACGCCCTTGTCGTCCTTGATGTAGACCAGTGATCCGCGCAGGGGTTCGCCATGGCGGCCCTGGGCGCGGTAGGGGCGCACGTCCGGCGCATCGGCGCCATAGCGGCTCAGGTGGTTGATGAGGAAATCGGTTGCCGGAGCTCCGGGGGCTCTTTTGGTCACTTCGCCGGCGATATGGACCAGGGAGGATTCGAGACGGCTGAGGTCGTGGATGGCGATCTCGTAGTCACGCCCCCAAAAAGCGACCAGCCCGTCGGCGATCCTGCACAAATTTTCCAGAAGAGTTTTCTTGTCCATGTGGAACTCCATGAGGTGAATATACGGGGTGGCTCTCGATTTGTAAACTATTTTTTGTACAACAAAAAATTTTTTGTATAAAAATTTTCGGGTATGAAAAAGCCGCATTGCGGTTTCCCGCAATGCGGCTTGTTTTAATCAGGAGACTGATTGCCGCTAGCGCAACTGGGCCACATGCAGGCGCTCGACGGCGCGCTGCAGAGCGGCTTCCGCTCTGGCATGGTCCACATCATCGGCCTGGCTGGCCATGCGCTTTTCGGCGCGCTCCTTGGCGGCCTGGGCGCGGGCGGTGTCGATGTCTTCGGCCAGTTCGGCCGATTCCGCCAGCACGGTCAGGACCTTGTTGTTCACATCGGCAAAGCCGCCGGAGATGAACACGTTGTGCTGCTTGCCGCCTTCAGTATAGCGCAGATTGCCAATCTTGAGGGCAGAGAGCAGGGAGACGTGATGCGGCAGCACGCCAAACTCACCCATGACGCCGGGGCACACGGCCATATCCACCTGAGCGCTGACAACGGTCTTGTCAGGTGTCACCACTTCCAGTTGCAGCATGCTCATGGGCGCTCCTTACTTAGCTTCCTGCTGGATGCGGGCTTCGTACTTGGCCACGGCCTGGTCGATGCTGCCCAGCATGTAGAAGTCGGATTCGGCAAGGTGGTCGTACTGGCCTTCCAGGATGCCCTTGAAGCCCTTGATGGTGTCTTCCAGCTTCACATACTGGCCGGGGGTACCGGTGAAGGTTTCGGCCACGTGGAAGGGCTGGGACAGGAAGCGCTGGATACGACGCGCACGGGCAACGGTGAGCTTGTCTTCGTCAGACAGTTCGTCCATACCCAGAATGGCGATGATATCCTGCAGTTCCTTGTACTTCTGCAGCACCATCTGCACCTGACGGGCCACGCTGTAGTGCTCTTCGCCCACGACGTTGGGGTCGAGGATGCGGGAGGTGGAGTCCAGCGGGTCCACGGCGGGGTAGATACCCAGTTCGGCGATCTGACGGGAAAGCACGAGCGTACCGTCCAGATGCGAGAACGTGGTAGCCGGGGCGGGGTCGGTCAAGTCGTCAGCGGGCACGTAAACGGCCTGCACGGAGGTGATCGAACCCTTGTTGGTGGAGGTGATGCGTTCCTGCAGGGCACCCAGGTCAGTACCCAGGGTGGGCTGGTAACCCACGGCCGAGGGCATGCGGCCCAGCAGAGCGGACACTTCCGAACCGGCCTGCGTGAAGCGGAAGATGTTGTCGATGAAGAGCAACACGTCCTGGTTTTCTTCGTCGCGGAAGTATTCGGCGCAGGCAAGGGCGGTCAGGGCCACGCGGGCACGGGCTCCCGGAGGCTCGTTCATCTGGCCGTAAACCAGCGTGGCGCGCTCCAGAACACCGGCTTCTTTCAGTTCGTTATACAGGTCATTGCCTTCACGGGTACGTTCACCCACGCCGGCGAACACCGAAGAGCCGCCGTGCTGCTTGGCAATGTTGTTGATCATTTCCATCAGGATAACGGTCTTGCCCACGCCGGCGCCGCCGAACAGACCCATCTTGCCGCCCTTGGGGAAGGGCACGAGCAGGTCCACGACCTTGATGCCGGTTTCAAGCAGTTCCACCTTGGTGTTCTGCTCGGTGAACTCGGGGGCGGGACGGTGGATGGGGTAGTACTTCTCAGCGTTGACCGGACCCATTTCGTCCACGGGACGGCCGATAACGTTGAGGATACGTCCCACAGCCGCCTTGCCCACGGGCACCATGATGGGGTTGCCCGTATCCACAACTTCCATGCCGCGCACCAGACCTTCGGTGGCGTCCATGGCGATGGTACGCACCACGTTGTCACCGAGGTGCTGGGCCACTTCACAGACGAGGTCAGGCGCGTCGCTGTTGTTGGGGTTTTTGATTTCCAGGGCGGTCAGGATATCAGGCAGGTGTCCGTCGCTGAACTCAACGTCCACGACGGCGCCGATAACCTGGACGATTTTACCAATGTTTTTGCTCATGCTTGGCTCCTGTTACCCGTTCAGCGCTTCTGCGCCGCCGACGATGTCGATGAGTTCGCTGGTGATGGAAGCCTGCCGTGTCTTGTTGTAGAGCAGGGTCAACGTATTGATCATCTCGTTACAGTTACGCGTCGCGTTGTCCATAGCGGCCATGCGCGCAGCGTGTTCACTGGCAGACGTATCCAGCATTCCCCGGTAGACCTGAACCTTGATGTAGCGGGGGAGCAGCTCGGCCAGAAGGGCTTCTTCCTGCGGTTCGTAAACGTACTCGCAGTGGGCTTCTTCCTGACCTTCTTCCGCTTCCGCCTCAGGGGCAGCCAGGGGCAGCAGGCTCAGTGTGCGCGGGGGCTGATGCCCCATGGACACAAACTCGCCGTACACCATCCAGACTTCATCAAAAGCAAAGGTTTCGTAGCCGTGAATGACTTCCTGCGCGATGGAGCTGGCCAGCGAAAAGTCCAGGCTGCCCATACGGTCACCGTAAGCGACCGAGATGTCGTAGCCGGCCTTGCGCACAGCGTCGCGTCCTTTGCGGCCCATGCAGGCGAAGGTGACCTTCATACCGGCATTGGTTTTTTCAGCAGCGAGCTTCAGGGCCGTGGTGATGATGTTGCCGTTGAAGCTGCCGCACAGACCACGATCGGACGTGACCAGCACGATGGCGCAGTTTTTCTTTTCCTCATGCTCGGCCAGCAGCGGATGGGCAGTGCCCTCCACCTTGCGGGCAAGCTCGGCCAGGACCTGGCGATACTTGCCGGCATACGGCCGGAAGCGTTCGATGCGGGCCTGCGCGCCGCGCAGTTTCGCCGAGGCCACCATGTTCATGGCCTTGGTGATCTGCTTGGTCTTGCCGACCCCCACGATTTTCATTTTTACGTCTTTGAGTGAAGGCATATGGGTATCCCCCGGCGTTAAGCCTGGTAGCCCTGCTTAAAGGCGGTAATCGCCTCGTTCAGCGCCTTTTCCACAGCTTCATCAATGACTTTCTTATCCTTGATGGCGTCCAGCACGTCCTTGCGGGTATCGCGCATGAAGGCCAGCATTTCACTTTCAAAGCGACGGATCTGATCCACCGGCACGTCGTCCATGTAGCCGCGGGTAGCGGCGTAGATGGAAGCCACCTGTTCCTGGGCGGGCATGGGCTGGTACTGGGGCTGCTTCAGCAGTTCCACCAGACGGGCGCCGCGTTCCAGTTTGGCCTTGGTGGCCTTGTCCAGGTCGGAACCGAACTGGGCGAAAGCGGCCAGTTCGCGGTACTGGGCCAGGTCCAGACGCATGGTACCGGCAACCTGCTTCATGGCCTTGATCTGAGCGGCGCCACCCACGCGGGACACGGACAGACCCACGTTAATGGCCGGACGCACACCGGCGTTGAACAGGTTGGGTTCCAGGTACACCTGACCGTCGGTGATGGAGATCACGTTGGTCGGGATGTAGGCGGACACGTCACCGGCCTGCGTTTCGATGATGGGCAGGGCGGTCAGGGAGCCGGCACCGAGCTTGTCGCTCACCTTGGCAGCGCGTTCCAGCAGGCGGGAGTGCAGGTAGAACACGTCGCCGGGGAAAGCTTCACGTCCGGGAGGACGACGGAGCAGCAGGGACATCTGGCGATAACCCACAGCCTGTTTGGAGAGGTCATCGTAGATGATCAGGGCATGCTTGCCGTTGTCGCGGTAGTACTCGGCCATGGTGCAACCGGTGTAAGCCGCGATGTACTGCAAGGGAGCCGGGTCGGAAGCGGTGGCCGAGATGATGGTGGTGTATTCCATGGCACCGTGCTTGCGCAGGGTGTCGGCCACCAGGGCGACAGACGCTTTCTTCTGGCCGATGGCCACGTAGAAGCAGTGAATGTCGGTTTCTTTCTGGGCCAGGATGGCGTCGATGCAGACGGCGGTCTTACCGGTCTGACGGTCGCCAATGATCAGTTCACGCTGGCCGCGGCCGATAGGAGTCATGGCGTCGATGGCCTTCAGACCCGTGGGCATGGGCTCATGCACGCTCTTACGCGCGATGATACCAGGGGCCTTGATTTCCACCGGGCGGACTTCTTCGGCTTCGACCGGGCCGAGGCCGTCGATGGGCTGGCCAAGGGGGTTGAGCACGCGGCCCATAACCTTGTCGCCCACGGGCACGGAGAAGATCTTGCCGGTACGCTTGACAGGATCGCCCTCCTTGATGCCCACATCGGAGCCGAGCAGCGCGACACCCACGTTGTCTTCTTCGAGGTTGAGCACCATACCCATGACGCCGCCGGGGAATTCCAGCAGTTCCATGGCCATGGCATTCTGAACCCCGTAGACGCGGGCGATACCGTCACCGACATACAACACGGTGCCGGTTTCGCTCATTTCTACGCGCTGCTCGTAGTTTTTGATTTGATCTTCAATGATCTTGCTTATCTCTTCAGCTTTGATCTGCATGTGCTATTCACCCCTCTTGAATGTCTCCCGAAGGATCGCCAACTGCGCGCGCAGACTTGCGTCCAGCACTCGATCACCAACCTTGAGCACCACGCCCCCAAGGATGGAAGCATCCACATCAAAGGCAAGCTCAATGCTCGCCCCCGCCTTCTTTTCAAGCTCGGCCTTGAGTTCGGCCCGCTTGTTATCCGTAAGCTCCACGGCGGTAGTGAGCGTACCACGGATAATTCCTTTGGCGTCGTCAAGCAACTTGCCATACCAGCCGACAATCTCGCCGAGATAAGCCAGACGCTCTTTGTCGGCCAACAGCAGGCAGAAGTTGCTGACGGTTTTGTCCGCCTTGATTTTCTTAAGCAGCTTGCCCATCACAGCCTTTTTTTCATCGATGCTGATGACCGGGCTTTTCAGCGCGGCGTCCAGCTTCGGCGAGGCGGCAAGCATGTCTCCCAGCGCGGCGAGATCGCTCCCGTAACGCGAGAGGGCCTCATCCCCTTGTTGTTTGCCCAGCGCAAATATGGCGCCGGCATATCTGCGAGCAACTATCGCGTCCGTCAATGGAGCACCACCTTGTTGAGGGAGTTGGTAATGAGCTTTTCATGCTCGGCGGCGGTCAGCTTTTCAGCCAGGACCTTTTCCGCTGCGTCCACAATCTCATCGGCAATGGCGGCGCGCACTTCGGCCAGCATGGCGCGGCCTTCGTTCTCGGCAGTGCGACGAGCCTGTTGCACAATCTGTTCGGCCTGACGCTTGGCTTCTTCGACGACGGCCTGCTTCACGCTTTCGGCCTGAGCGAGGCTTTCATCGAGGATGGCCTTGCGTTCGGACTCAAGGTTGCTGATGCGCTTTTCCACTTCATCCAGGCGCTTCTGGGCTTCAGCGCGGCGGGCTTCCAGATCCTGGAGGTCCTGGCTGATGCGGGCGCGGCGGCCGGAGAAGAACTTGCGGGCCAGACCGCCCACGAAGTACCACAGGATACCGGCGAAGATGATGAAGTTGAGCACACGCCAGCCAAAGTCGCCCCAGCGCGGCGCGTCATGCCCTTCAGAGGCCTGCGCCCCCACGGCGAAAAGCAGCGTAAGCGCAAGGACAGGCACCATAACTCGCGTCAAGCCCAGCCCAGCGTGTTTCCATTTGCTCAAAGCCCACCCCCTTGATTGGGTTTCTCTTGATTCTTTACCCTCGCGGTCCGAAGACCGCCCGAAAAACCACCGAGCTCGCGCGTGGCACAGTGGCAGAAACGGCGTACTAGCCACGCAGCACACGCTCGGCCAGCTGGCCGGAGAGCGTGGCGACCTGACCGCGCAGTTCCTTCAGGGAAGCATCGGCTTCGGCCTGCAGGTTGCGACGGGTCTCGGCAATGATTTCCTGGGCGCGCTTCTGGGCTTCAGCCACCAGGCTGGCCTGTTCGGCGGCGCCGGCTTCGCGGGCCTTTTCGCGGTTCTGGCCTGCATCCTGACGGGCGCGGGTCAGCTGGTTGTCATAGTCGGAAAGGCGCTGTTCGGCCTGGTATTCGTAGGATTCGGATTCGCCGGACATATCGTCCATGACGGCTTTGCGTTTGCGGATGATTTCGCGGATGGGGCGAATCAGAAGGAGGTTCAGCACGTACAGTGCGATGAAGAAGTTCACCAACTGGAAAACCAAGGTGATATTAAGGTCCAACATTACCGTATCCTCCCTCTGGACGGTGTGATGTTCAAAGCTTTTATAAAATACCCTCAACAAGGGGTTATGTCAAAGGGTATTGGTGACAAAATTCGCAAAGTCTTCGCATCTGCACAAACAATTTTATGATATTTTTCATATGTTTTCGTAAAAATCAAGTAATTTTAAGCCATTATCTCAACCAATAAAAAGCGGGATCTCTTGGGAAAAATGCGCGGCCGCAAGGGCGAAAGAAGGCAGAGCGCGGCAGGAGCCGTCAATTTTTGGACAGCGGCTCACGCTTCGCGGACTATCCGGGACCTCTCAGACCAGCAGCCACTGCTCCGCATCATAGCCGGCGGCAGCCAGCCAGCGGGCGGCATCCTCGTCGGCGCCGTGGGCGGTGAGGGCGTTGAGCAGGAAACAGCGTCCCGGCCCGGGCAGTCCGTCCCGGCCGATGACCGGCACGCCGTGCACCTTCTGCCCGATCTTTTTGGGATCGATGTCCACGAAAGCGGCCACCTGCACGCCTTTTTCCCACAGGGGGGCCAGACGGCGGCGCGCCACCTTGCCCGCGCCCAGTAGGTAGACCCGCGGATGCCAGGGGTTGTGGCGTTCCAGCCAGCGGGCCAGCCAGAGGGCGCGCAACTGGTTGTTGGCGGCCTCGCAATAGCGGCTGTCGCTGCGGGTGGCCCGGCGCGGCGGATCGTTCCAGACCAGCAGCTCCTGCGGCAGCTTGGCCATGCGCACTCCGGCGTGCAGCCAGCGCAGCCACAACTCCCAGTCCTCGGCAAAAAAACCGTCGGCATAGCCGCCGTGCAGCCGGGGCAGCTCGCGCCGGAACATGACCGAAGGATGGCTGACGGGCGTATCGCGAAAACGGTTGCGGCTGATGGCCTCATGATCCAGCAGGCCGTTCTGCCAGTCCACGAAATGGGCAAAGCCGCGCGCGGTCTCGCGGTCGCCGCCAAAATGTACCCGCGTGGCCAGCAGGCCCGTCTCGGGATGTTCCGCCATCCAGGCGGCCTGCAGGGCCAGGCGTTGCGGGTGGCAGACATCATCGGCGTCCATGCGGGCGATGAGCGCGCCCCGGGCGGACTCCAGACCGGCGTTGAGCGCGCCGGGCAGGCCCTCATGCGGACGATGCAGGACGCGCAGGCAGGGATATTCCGCCGCCAGGGCATCCAGCAGGGCCGCCGTGCCGTCGGTGGAACCGTCATCGACGGCCAGCACCTCGAAGCCCGGTACGGGGGCGTCCGGCGCGGCTTCCTGCCGGGCCAGGGAACGGATGGCCACGCGCAGGGGCTCTTCCCCCTCTGCGGTCAGGGGCAGGGAAGCGCCGTTCCAGACCGGCAGCAGGACGGTCACCAGCGGGCTAGCAGACATGTCTCCTCCCAAAAAACGCACGGGGAGCGCATCAGGCCGCTATGGGCGTGACGCGCTCCCCGTGATGATCAATGACGCAGCAGGGTCCGCACTGCCAGGCACAGTTCCGTGATGCTCTGGCGGGCGTCCAGTTCGTGGTGGGCGGCGTCCCGGTACAGGGGCAGGCGGGCTTCCAGCACCTCGCGCACTTCATCGTCCAAGCTCTTGCCGGTGAGGCTGGGGCGCTGGGCCTCCAGCGGATTGCGCCGCAGGCGGGCGGCCAGCACCTCCACCGGGGCGGACAAAAAAAAGACCCGGCCATGCTCGCGCATATAGCGCCGGTTGGCCTCCGCCAGCACCATGCCGCCGCCGGTGGCCACCACGCCACGGCCCGCCAGCTCCTCACTGGCCAGGCGCAGGGATTCGCTCTCGCGACTGCGAAAGCCTTCCCAGCCCCAGCGCTCCACCATGGTGGCCACGTCCATGCCCAGACGTTCGCAGAGGTGGTGGTCCGTATCGCAGTAGGGCACGTCCAGCACTTCGGACAGGGCCTTGCCCAGCGTGGTCTTGCCGCAGGCCCGCGGGCCCACAAGATAGATCAGGGACATGGTGCCTCCCTAGAGGATGCGGTTGCCGTCGGCCGTGATGAGCACCGTGTATTCCCAGCGGATGCCGCCCCATTGCGGATAGTAGAGGCCGGGCTCCACCGTGACCACCATGCCTTCCTGCAGGACCTTGTCGCCGCGACGGCCCAGGCTGGGGGCCTCGTGCGTCTCCAGCCCCACGCCGTGGCCCAGGCCATGGGTGAACCAGGCCTCCACGCCCGCCTTCTCGAACACGCCCCGCGCCAGCGTATAGGCCTCGTGCAGGGGCAGGCCCGGCCGCATCTTGTCCAGGGCGGCCTGCTGGGCGTCACGCACCAGCTTCATGGTCTCGCGGAACTCCTTGTGCGGCGCGTCGCCCACCCAGAAGGTGCGCGTCTGGTCGGAGCAATAGCCGTCCACGCGGCAGCCCACGTCCACCAGCACCAGGCCGTTGTCCGGCAGCTTTTTCTCGCCGGGGATGGCGTGGGGCAGGGCCGCATTCTGGTCCACGGCCACGATGGACGGGAAGGCCAGTTCCGAAGCGCCGTTGTCGCGGAAATATTTTTCGATGGCCCAGGCCAGCTCGGCTTCGCTGCGGCCCGGTTGCAGCTGGCTTTCCTCCAGCCAGCGCAGCATGGCGTGGTTGAGAGCGAAGGAACGCTCCAGGGCTTTGATCTCGTCCGCATCCTTGATGACGCGCAGCTCTTCCACCAGGCCGTCGGCGGCCTGCAGATGCGCGCCGCGTCCCACGGCACGGCCCAGCGAGCGGGCGAAATTGAGGCTCACGATCTCCGCCTCCAGGCCCAGGCGGCTGCCGCAACGCCGCATGAGCTGGCCGATCTCCGTGGCCGCGTCCGGGCCGTAGATGAGGATGCGGTCCTCGTCCCAGAGACGGGCCGCCGCATCCTTGTAGCGGGCGTCCGTGCAGAGCCAGTCCCGCCCGTCCGCGCAGATGACCAGGCGTCCCGCGCTCTCGTTGAGCTGCACGTCATGCAGCTCGAAGCCGGAAAGATAAAAACGGTTGGCAGCGTGGCTCACCAGCAGGGCATCCAGACCGCGGGCGCGCATCAGTTGGCGCAGGCGGTCGCGTCGGGCAGCATAGGGCGTGTTCATGCGAGGTTCCTTTGCAGGGAAGGCAGGGAGGGATGCACGGGGGGAAGGGGGACCTTTTTGGAAAAAGGTCCCCCTTCCCCCCCGGACCCCCCAACCCTTCCAAAAACTTTTATTCAGGCCGGTATGGCAGGTCCCCGTCTGGCGGACACAGGGCATGGCATCGTGCGCTGCCGTCGGGCGAGGCTTTGGGGACAAGGTGGCATCTTAGCCGCCGTCCGGCCCGGACGCAATGGCCGGGTTTGCGGAAGGAAATACGGCGGAGATGCCGGGGCCGCTCTTCCTGCCGGAAGGTCATATTGGAGGCACAGGCGGCTCCACTCTGGCCCTGGCTGAGTATTTGGGGAAGGTTATGGATCAGTCTCCCGGCCTCTTTTCCATGAACTTCCCCCTGAAAAACAAGAAAGCCTGTGTCCCCGGAGGGACACAGGCCGTGAAAGCGCGTTTGGGGAAGGAAGGGGGGAGTTTGAGGGGGGAAGGGAACCGCCTTTGTGCGCTAGCCAAAGGGGTTCCCTTCCCCCCTCAACAAAATCACTCTTGCAGAGCCTGACGCGCTACCGCGGCGCGCGGTCGGGCAGGCTGGCCACCAGATCGGCGTCGGCGGGCAGGAAGGGCAGGTCACGGGCCTGGGCGGGCGTGACCCAGCGCAGCTCCTGACGTTCCCGGGCGCAGGGCGTGCCGTCGAAGGCGGTGACGTGGAAGAAGTGCAGCTGCACGTGCAGGTCGCGCTCGGCGTAATCGTGCTCCACGATCTGCCAGAGCCGGCAGGCGCGCACGCTGATGCCCAGCTCTTCACGCAGCTCGCGGCAAAGGGCCTGCTCGGCGGTCTCGCCGGGTTCGAGCTTGCCGCCGGGGAACTCCCAGTAACCGGCCATGGGCTTGCCTTGCGGGCGCAGGGCGGCCAGCAGGTGGTCGTCCTGCCAGATGATGCCGCCGGCCACGACGATGGAGGTCATGCCAGATCCCCCATGCTGTCGATGTCGGCGCGCCTGGCTTCGATGGCGGCGATCTGTTCTTCCAGGGCGGCCATGTCTTCCATAAGGCGTTCGGTCAGGTCGCGCAGCTCGTTGAAGCGCTTGAGCAGCTCGGTGGAGCGGGCGCCGTCGGCGTAGACGGCCGGATCGGCCAGCTGGGTCTCCACGTCGGACTGTTCGTTCATGGCCTTTTCCAGCTCGCCTTCCAGCGCGGCGTATTTCTGCTGCAGGGGCTTGAGCTCCTTGTGCAGGGCGTTGCGGCGCTCGGCCTGCTCGCGCTTGAGTCGCTTCTGCTCCTCGCGGGAGAGGTTGGCGCGGGGCGCGTTGTCGGGCTTCTCGGCCTTGTTGGAGGCGTTGAGGCTGGGGCTGACGCTGCCGCTTTCCAGCGCGGCACGGCGGGCCGTGTCGTAGCTGGCGAAGTCGGGGTAGACGGTGATGCCTTTCTCGTCCAGGGCCCAGGCCTCGGCACCCACCTGCGAGAGCAGCCAGCGGTCGTGGGCCACCATGAGCAGGGTGCCGTCGAACTTCTGCAGGGCCGTGCCCAGGGCCTCGCGGCTTTCGAGGTCCAGATGGTTGGTGGGTTCGTCCAGCAGCAGGAAGTTGCAGCGCTTGAGGAACAGGCTGGCCAGCACCAGACGGCTCTTTTCACCGCCGGAGAGCTTGCTCACCTGCCGGTCGAAGTATTCCTGCCCCAGCAGGAAGAGGCCCAGCACGCTCATGAGCTCTTCTTCGGTGGTGCGGGGGTCGGACAGGCGCCGGATCTCGCCCAGCACGGTGGTGTCCGGGCGCAGGGTGTCCATCTGGTGCTGGGTGTAGTAGCCCAGGCGCATCTGGGGCGCGGTGACCACGTTGCCGCCGCAGCGTTCCAGGGTCCCGGCCAGCAGCTTGAGCAGGGTGGACTTGCCGCAGCCGTTGTGGCCCACCAGCGCCACGCGCTGGCCGTTGTACAGGGTGAAGGTCAGCGGCGGCCACATCTGCTTGCCGTCCGGGAAGTGGAAGGCCAGATCGGCGGCGGCAAGGGCCACCTTTTCCATGTGCGGGGCTTCGGGCCAGGTGAAGTTCAGTTCCTTGCGCTTGGGCTCGGGACGGTAATCTTCCAGCTCTTTTTCCAGCTTTTTGGCCATCTTCTGGCGCGAACCGGCCTGACGGGCCTTGGTGGCCTTGGCGCGGAAGCGTTCCACAAAGGCCATCTTGCGGGCCAGTTCGTCCTGCAGGGCCTTGGCTTCGCGTTCGCGCTGGGCGTTGTATTCTTCCTGAAGGGAGAGGAACTGGGTGTAGGTGGCCTTGCGGAAGACCGGGCGGGACAGGCCCAGATAGAGCACGTGCGTGCCCACGCGGTCCATGAACACGCGGTCGTGGGCCACGAAGACCAGAGCGCCCTTGAAGTCCATGAGGAAGGACTCCAGCCATTCCACGGCTTCCATGTCCAGATGGTTGGTGGGTTCGTCCAGCAGCAGCACGTCGGCCCCGGCGGTGAGCACGCGGGCCAGCTTGGCGCGTTCGCGCCAGCCGCCGGAGAGCTCGCGCAGGGTGCGCAGCCACTTGCTTTCGGCAAAGCCCAGACCGGAGAGCACGGCCTTGGCGCGGTGCTCGGGATTGTAGCCGTGGGTGGCTTCCAGCTCGGCCTGGCGGTGCATGAGCTGGGTCAGGCGCGCCTCGTCCTTTTGCTGGGCGGCCTCTTCCCATTCGGCCCAGAATTCGTTCCAGTCATGGAGCACGTCCAGCACATAGGTCAGCAGGGGCGTGTCCAGGGCCTCTTCGGAAAGCTCCTGTTCCACGAAGCCCAGGCGGCAGCCCCTGGGCAGGATGACACGGCCGCCGTCGGCGGGTTCCACACCGGCCAGCAGGCGGAGGAGGGTGGATTTACCGGTCCCGTTGGGGCCGCAGACGCACAGACGCACGCCGGAATCCACTTCCAGCGAGAAATTGTTGAAGATGTCCCGTCCGCCAAAGGACTTGGACAGTTCCTGGATGGTTATTTTCACAGCAGGCCCTCGCGCCTGTAGCCTTCCACGGCTTCTTGCATGCCCTGGTCGAGCGTGAGGGCGGGGGCATAGCCGAGTTCCTCGCGCAGGCGCGACGCGTCGCAGGTCCAGCCGGACTGGCGGGCTTCGCGGTATTTGTCCAGATTCCAGTTGGGGGCGCGGCCCTTGCGTCCCAGCGCGGCCAGCAGGCTGCCGCCCAGGGTGGACAGCAGCGCGGTCAGACCCAGGAAGCAGAGGGGCAGGCGCAGGATGCAGGCCTTTTTGCCCATGGCACGGGCCATGGCGCGGTAAAAGTCGGCCATGGCGTAGCAGCCGCCGTCATTGACGTGATAGACGCCGTGCGCTTCGGGGCGGCAGCAGCAGACGATGGCGCGGCCCACGTCGCGACCATGCACGGCCGAGACCGGGAAGCGGCGGAACATGCCGGGCGTGACGGCCACGCCGTAGCGCAGGCCTTGGAACACGGGCAGCAGGCCGCGGTCGCCGGAGCCGTAGATGATGGGCGGCCGCAGGGTGACCATGCGCTCGCCCAGGGCACGGCCCAGGATCTGTTCCACCATGAGTTTGGACCAGCCGTAGGCGGACACGGGCGCGCCGGGGGCGTCGTCGCCCCTGCCGGCGGCAGTGTCGCAGGGGCCGCTGGCGGCCAGACTGGAGACCAGCACCATGCGCTGCGGGGCCTGGCCCTGCGCGTCGAGACGCTGCCAGGCCGTGGCCAGGGCGCGGGCGGCCTCGCTGTTGGCGCGCAGATAGTCCTGCCAGCCCAGACCGAAGAGCAGGGCGGCCATGTGGATGCAGATGTCCTGGCCGCGCAGGGCTTCTTCCAGTCCGGCGCCGCTGCGCAGGTCGGCGCGGACAACCTCCACCCCGGCGGGCAGATGGTCGCGGCGGGACGTGGCGCGGGTGATGCAGGTGACGCGGGCCCCGGCAGCCACCAGCTGGGGCAGCAGGTGACGGCCCACGAAGCCGGTGCCGCCGGTGACGACGATTTTTTTGCCGTCCAGCCAGGGAGCGGGCATGCCCAGGGGAGTATCGGCGCTATGGCTCATGACACGATCTCCTTGCGGTACAGGCGGTAACGTTTGGTGATCCGCCCGGAAAAGTCTTCGATGAGGTCATTGACGGCCATGTTGTCCTCCAGAACCCACGAGCCTTCCACCTGGCAGAACTCGGGATGGCGGCGGGCCTGTTCCAGCATGTAGTCCAGCAGGAGCAGGGGCAGGCCCAGCAGGCGGAACTCTTCGCGGATGCCGAAGAGGATCATGCGGTACTTGCCGCGCATCTCGCCCCGCGCCTGCCAGTAATGCCACAGGGCGCTCAGGCCCAGCTTGCCGTTGAGGCGCTTGAGCAGGGGATTGAAGTCCGGCAGGGCCACCATGCCCGCGGCGGGCTCGCCGTCATGGAAGAAGAGGACGAAGAAATCGGGGTTGAGCAGGCCCTTGAGCTCCTTCACCAGCACGTCGGCCTCGCCGTCGGAAAGGGGCGCGAAGCCCCAGTTGCCGGCCCACGAGATGCGGTAGAGGTCCAGCATGATGCGGATGTCCTCGGTGAGGGTGGCTTTGGAGGAGACGCGGCAGGTGAAGCGCTCCTGCTCCTTGAGGTGGCGGATCTCGTCCTTGAGCCAGTCCTCCACCCGCAGCTTGTCGCGCTCGATGAGGTAGGCGAACAGGTCCTGCTCCTTGCGCATGTGCCAGGATTCCAGCAGGGCGGGATAGTAGGGCGGGTTCCAGGGCATCATGAGCGCGGGGGCCTCGTCGAAGCCGTCCACCAGCATGGCGCAGGTGTAGTTGGTGGACGGATTGAGGGGCCCGCGCATGAAGGCCATGCCCTGGCGGCGCAGCCAGTCGTGGGCGGCCTGCAGCAGGGCGTGGGCGGCCTCGCGGTCATCCCGGCATTCGAAGAAGCCGAAGGCCCCGCAGCGTTCGCCGGCATAGGCGTTGTATTTTTCGTCCACGATGGCCGCGATGCGGCCCACGGGGCGGCCGTCGCGCAGGGCCAGGAACAGCTCGCGCCGGGCGGTCTTCCAGAAGGGATGCTCGCCGGGCGAGAGCAGCTCGCGGTCCTGCTTTTTCAGGTTGGGCACCCAGAGGGAATCCGGCGTGTAGATGCTCCAGGGCAGTTCGACGAAGCGGTCCAGGTCTTCCGCAGTGTTGACGGGGATGATGCTCAGTTCTGCCACGCGGGCCTCCATGGAGCAGACTTGCAGGGGCTGCCGTACCCTGTTGCGGTTGGATCTTCGGGGCTGGCCGGGCCGTCCCGGCAGGCGTCGGGGCGCGAAAGCAAGGCCGGGACGGGGCGCAGTGCCCCGGACAAAAAACACCGCGCGGGAGAGCGCCTTACGGTACCCTCCCGCACGGGAAAAGGAGCGGACGTGCGTTAGGCCGTCTTCAGGGAGCCGCGCAGCTCGTCCAGGCTGGTCACACCCAGCTGGCGGCAGACGGCGGGCAGTTCCTTGACGATCTCGAAGGCGCGGTCGGGGCTGATGAAGTTGGCCGTGCCGATCTGGACGGCATGGGCACCCACCAGGATGAACTCCAGCACGTCTTCGGCGGAGCAGATGCCGCCCAGGCCGATGACGGGGATGTCCACGGCCTTGCAGACCTGCCACACGCAGCGCAGGGCCACGGGCTTGATGGCCGGGCCGGACAGGCCGCCGATGACATTGGCCAGGCGGGGCTTGCGCCGGGCCACGTCCACGGCCATGCCCGAAAGGGTGTTGATGCACGAGATCATGTCCGCACCGGCGTCCTGCACGCTGCGGGCCATGAGGGCGATGTCCGTGACATTGGGCGAAAGCTTGATGATGAGCGGCTTGTTGGGGGCCGCGTCACGGGCGGCGCGGGTGACGGCCGCGGCCAGCTTGGGGTCCTGCCCGAAGAGGATGCCGCCGCTCTTGACGTTGGGGCAGGAGACGTTCACTTCCAGCGCGGCCACGCCTTCCTCTTCATTGAGGCGGGCGGCCAGCTCGCCGAATTCGGCGGGGGAGGTGGCGTAAAGGTTGGCGATGACGGGCAGATGCTGCCAGGGCAGGCGGGGGAGCTTTTCCTTGCAGAAGGCTTCCACGCCGTCGTTCTGCAGGCCTACGGCATTGAGCATGCCGGCCGTGGTCTCCACGATGCGCGGGCAGGGGTTGCCGTCGCGGGGCAGCAGGGACAGGCCCTTGACGATGATGCCGCCCAGGCTGGTCAGGTCGCCGTAGGGGGCGAATTCCATGCCGTAACCGAAGGTGCCGGAAGCCGTGAGCACCGGGTTCTTGAGGTGCAGGCTTTGCGTGGGCCCCTTGAGGGTGACGGAAAGATCCATAGAGTGCTGGTTCATGCTGTCCCCCGGCCTAGAGCTCGATCTGGTTGGCCCAGAACACGGGGCCGTGGTTGCAGGTCTGGACAAGGCCGTTGCGCTTGTCGGCCACGGGCCATTCCTCGGTGGTGCGGGTCACGCAGCCAAGGCAGGCGCCCACGCCGCAGGCCATGCGGTTTTCCAGCGAGAGCTGCACGCGGGCGTTGAGCTCACGGGCGAAGCCGTGCACGGTCTTGAGGAAGGGCAGGGGGCCGCAGGCCAGGATCAGGCCCTTCTGCTCGGCGTATTCGCGCATGCGTTCCTGGATGGTGAAGATGAAGTTGTCCAGGTCGCCGGGCACGGTCTCGCGCAGGCTGTCCAGGGGCACATGCTCGTTGATGCTGTCCACGGGGTAGCAGCTCAGCGGCTCGCGATGGCCAAAGAGCATGGTCACGTTCCACGGCTTGGGGTGCTCGCTCACATAGCCCACGAAGGGCACGATGCCCATGCCGCCGGCCAGCAGCAGGGTGGGGGTGTCGGGCTCCATGGCGAAGCCGTTGCCCAGGGGACCCCAGACGCGCACGGTGTCGCCGGCCTTGAGTTCGGCCATGCGACGGGTGCCGCGCCCCACGACCTGGAAGAAGCAGATCAGGTGGCGGGAAGTCATGTGGCAGATGCCGAAGGGACGGGCCCAGGGCATCTCGAGACCGAACGACGTGGGCCGCACCATCACGAACTGGCCGGGACGCCATGACGGCCAGTCGGGGCGGGTGAGGCGCAGGGCGAAGAAGCGGCTTTCCTGGCCGGTCTGGCCGAAGGGGACCAGATCCAGCACCGTAAGTAGGCAGGAGCTAGGTTGTGTCATCGCGCAAGTATAGGAGCTTGTGCCGGAACGGTCAACATTCCGGGCCCGTCAGAAGCGGGCGGAAGGCGTTTTTTTCTGCCTGCGTCGCAAGCCGGGAAAAGCGCAGGCAAAAAGGCTTGGTCATGCCCCGGGGAGAGCCTGCGTCAGGGGGGCGGACGGCGGGCGTCCGGGCCGCGGGATGTTCCGCATATCTGTCCCGGCGACGGTGCGGGAAGGGGAGGAAAATCATTTCGATTTCAGCGTGTTGCGCCGCACCATGCCGCACGGTCGGCAAAAAGGGCGATGCACTGCCGGAGCACTGCAGGATAACTGTGTAATTTTTCACACGAAAATTGTCAGTACAGACGCGCCGTCACATCTTCCCTTTTGCCATGATGCCCGCTATAGTCAGGTTTCTTTTGGGGCCGGGCCGGAATGATGCTGCTGCAGACCCCGTATAGCCTTTGATTTGCCCTGCATGGAGAATTGAGCATGAGCAAGAAGTTGACTGTTGCCGTTGTGGGCGCCACGGGCGCCGTGGGCCGTGAAATGCTGAAAACCCTGCACGATCGCCAGTTCCCGGCCACGGAAGTGCGTGCTTTCGCCTCGGCCCGTTCCGCCGGGACCAAGGTGCCTTTCGGCGATGACGAGCTGGTGGTGCAGGAACTGAAGGAAGATGTCTTCGAAGGTATCGACATCGCCATCTTCTCCGCCGGCGGCAGCACTTCCGAAAAATTCGCTCCCCATGCCGCCCATGCCGGCTGTGTGGTGGTGGACAACTCCTCCCAGTGGCGCATGGACGACCGCTGCCCCCTGGTCGTCCCCGAAGTGAACCCCGAACACCTGGAAGGCCATCAGGGCATCATCGCCAACCCCAACTGCTCCACCATCCAGATGCTGGTGGCCCTCAAGCCCATCCATGACGCCGTGGGCATCAAGCGCATCGTGGTCTCCACCTATCAGGCCGTGTCCGGTACCGGCCAGAAGGGCCTGGAAGAACTGGAACGCCAGACCCGCGACCTGTTCAACATGCGCGAGCCCGAAAACAAGGTCTATCCTTACCGCATCGCCTTCAACGTGCTGCCGCACATCGACGTCTTCCTGGAGAACGACTACACCAAGGAAGAAATGAAGATGGTCAACGAGACCGTGAAGATCTTCAACGATCCCACGGTCAAGGTGACCGCCACCTGCGTGCGCGTGCCCGTGTTCTACTGCCATGCCGAGTCCGTGAACATCGAGACCCACAAGAAGATGACCGCCAAGGAATGCCGCATCCTGCTCTCGCAGGCCCCCGGCGTGCGCGTCTTCGACAACCCGCGCGAAAAGATGTACCCCATGCCCGCCTACTGCGTGGGCGACGACGAGACCTATGTGGGCCGCATCCGCGAGGACGAGACCATCGAGAACGGCCTGAACCTCTGGATCGTGGCCGACAACGTGCGCAAGGGCGCGGCCCTCAATGCCGTGCAGATCGCCGAGGAACTGCTCAAGCGCGATCTGGTGCGCGTGCCCGACAAGAACGTTTTCATGTCCTAGTCCGCAGCGACAGGATACGGACAGCAGAGGGGGAGGGGCCCGTTCCCGCCGTGGCGGGGCAGGTCCTTCCCCCTGCTTTTTGCCCTGCGGCGCGCAGGCGCGGGCGTGATCCCCGGCAGCGGGGCAAGGTATTCCCCGCCGCTGCCGTTCGTGCTAGAAAAAGACGTTTCACCGGCGACAGCCGCCGGCAGGGGCCCTGCCCCCGATCAGCAACCACAACAGGCCGCTCCCGCGCGGGAGGGCCTTTCGCGGGGATGCCATGAAGATTCTGGATGCCGATGCCTGGATGGCGGCCCTGATGGCCGCGCCCCGGCCCGGGGCCGACAAGATCCTGGCCTTTTACGATGCGCGTGTGGACGCCGTCTGCCGTGACGCGCGCTGTCTGCTCCTGCCCCTGGACGACCACATGTGCCACCGGGGCGATGCCCTGTTCGAGAGCCTGTGCTACCGCGAGGGCCGCATCTTTGCCCTTGAGGAACACCTGGCCCGCCTGCGCGACGGCAGCCGCGCCCTTTCCCTGCTGCCGCCCTGTTCGTGGGACGAGCTGCGCGCCCGCATCCTGGACGTGGCCCGCGCTTCGGGCACCGATCATGGCGACATCCGCGTGCTGGTGGGCCGCGGGCCCGGCGGTTTCGGCGTCTCGCCCGAGGAGTGCCCGCAGTCCAGCCTCTACATCGTGGCCCTGCGCAAGGCGCTGCCCACGGAAGCCTTTTACGAGAAGGGCCTCACGGCCTTTGCCAGCGCCATCCCGCCCAAGCAGGAATATCTGGCCCGCATCAAGAGCACCAACTATCTGCCCAATGTCTTCATGGCGGCCGAGGCCCGGCAGCGGGGCATGGACGTGGCCGTGACCTTTGACGAGGACGGCCATCTGGGCGAGGCCGCCATCGCCAATATGGGCATCGTGGATGCAGAAGGCCGCCTGTGCTGTCCCGAAGGGCGCCGCATCCTGCCCGGCACCTCCATGCTGGCCGCCCGCAAGATCGCGCCGCAGCGCCTGCCCGTGGTGGAGCGCCCCATCCGCCGCGAAGAGATCTTCACGGCCCGCGAGATGCTGCTTTTCACCAGCGCCAGTCTGTGCGTGGGCATCAGCCACTTCGAGGGCCGTCCCATCGGCCAGGGCCCCGACGCCGGCCGTCCCGGCCCCGTGGCCCGCTGGCTGCGTGACGCCCTGCTGGAACACATGCTGGCTACCGGCACGCCGTTCTAGGGTCATATTTGAGAGGGAAGGGGCCCCTTCCCTCAAACTCCCCTCTCCCCTGCGCACGTTATCCGGGAAAGCCCCGCCATGTCAGATGAACATGGTGAAAAGTTCCATAGAGGGAAATATCCATCCCTCATGGAGCATCCCGGTTTTCTTGAATTTGTATGTGCGGGTTTTGGGGAAGGAGGGGGAATGGGGAGGGACCCCCTTTTTGCCGCAAGCAAAAGGGGTTCCCTCCCCCATATATTTCTCCCGCTGGCCGTCGTCTGGACGCCGGGCGGGATGTTTTTTATACAGGAAAGGCCCCGTGCGGGCATTTTTCCTGTTTTTGCCATGACATGCCGCCGGAGCACGCCGGGGCATCCACTCTTTCCAAGGAAGACGCCATTGAAATGCAAGATCTGCAAGGCGACGGCCGTGGTGGCCCTGCGCAGCCACAACGCCGCCTTCTGCCCCGACTGTTACCTCAAGTTCTTTGCCCGTCAGGTGGAAAAGGGCATCGAAGGCCAAAAGCTCTTCACCCGTGACGAACGCATCCTGGTGGCCCTTTCGGGCGGCAAGGATTCGCTGGCCCTGATGCTGGAGCTTTCCCGGCAGGGCTATGACGTCACCGGCCTGCATATCGACCTGGGCATCCCGGAATCCTCGCCCGTGGCCCGCGGCGTGGTGGAGCGCTTTTGCGCCAAGCACGGCCTGAAGCTCATGGTCAAGGAACTGGCTGCCGAGGGCCTGGCCATCCCGCTGGTCAAGGAACGCCTCAACCGTCCCGTCTGCTCGGCCTGCGGCAAGATCAAACGGCATTTCTTCAACAAGGTGGCCCTGGACGAAGGTTTCGACGCCCTGGCCACGGGCCACAACCTGGATGACGAGGTGGCGCGCCTGTTCAGCAACACCCTGCGCTGGGACACGGCCTATCTTTCGGACCAGGGCCCGCGCCTGGACGGCGAGGACGGCTTTGCCCGCAAGGTCAAGCCCCTGTGGCGCCTGACGGAGTTCGAGACCGCCAACTACGCCTTCCTCATGGGCATCGAGCACCACTATGCCCCCTGCCCCTACAGCCCCGGCGCCAGCTTCAGCACGCTCAAGGCCCTGTTGCAGCGTCTGGAAGCGGCCATGCCCGGCCGCAAACTGGACTTCTATCAGGGCTTCCTGGCCCGCGCCCGGCCGGTGTTCGCCCGGCGCGAGGCCGAAGAGGGCGTGGAACTGGCGCCCTGCACCAGCTGCGGCTATCCCACCTCGTCCGGTGACATGTGCGGCGTGTGCCGCATCCGTGAAGCCCTCAAGGACAGCAAATAGCCTTGGCTGCTCCAGAAAAATCATGGCGGGGAGGGGCGGCGCCCCTCCCTGTCTTTGCCTTCTTCCCTGCCCGGAGACCGCTGCGCTCGCACAGGGCCGGGGATTTGTCCGGAGCACCGGCAGCCTTCCCCCGGCTGTGCGTGCGCCGGAGCCCCCATGCCCGGCCTTGTTTGAGGGCAGGCAGTACGGCGGCCGGAGCCATGATCGTCAGGGAGGCCCGTCATGGGCGTCGCTGAATATGTCCGGGCCCTGCTGGCCTCGGACAAGCTGGGGCCGCAGGTACGGCATCACCGTTGCGAGCCCGCGCGGGCGGCCGTCTATGCGGAAAGCCGCCTGCCCTGGCCCGCGGCCATCCGGCGCACGCTGGAGGAGCGCGGCCTGAGCGGCCTTTACAGCCATCAGGCCCTGGCCACAGACCACATCCGCGCCGGGCATTCCGTGGTGGTGGCCACGCCCACGGCCAGCGGCAAGAGCCTCATCTACAATCTGCCGGTGCTGGAGCGCCATCTGCGCGACAGCGAGGCCCGCGCCCTCTATCTTTTCCCGCTCAAGGCCCTGGCCCAGGACCAGCTGGCCGGGCTGCAGCGCCTGGTCTCCGGCTGGCCCGAAGAGGCCCGGCCCACGGCCGCCCTCTATGACGGCGACACCAGCGACCATTTCCGGCGCAAGATCCGCCGCGACCCGCCCACGGTGCTCATCAGCAATCCCGAGATGCTGCACCTGGCCCTGCTGCCGCACCATGAGCAGTGGGCCCCCTTCCTGGCCGGGCTGTCCCATATCGTGGTGGACGAGGCCCATACCTACCGCGGCGTGTTCGGCGCGCACATGGCGGGCGTGTTCCGCCGTCTCAACCGGCTGGCCGCCCATTACGGCGCTACGCCGTCCTATGTTTTTTGCACGGCCACGGTGGGCAATCCCGGCGAGCTGGCCGCGTCGCTCTCCGGCCTCGACCTGCTGCCCGGCCGCCAGCCGCCCGTGGTGGTGGACCAGTCCGGCGCGCCGCAGGGCGCACGGCATTACGTCTTCCTCGATCCCGACCAGAGCCCGGCCACGGCGGCCATCGATCTGTTGCGGGCCGCGCTGGCGCGCAAGCTGCGCACCATCGTCTACTGCCGTTCCCGCCGCATGACCGAGCTGGTCAGCCTGTGGGCCGGGAGCCTTTCCGGGCCGTGGGCGGGCCGCATCTCCGCCTATCGTGCGGGATTCCTGCCCGAGGAACGCCGCCAGATCGAGGCCCGCATGGCCTCGGGCGAGCTGCTGGCCGTGGTCAGCACCAGCGCCCTGGAGCTGGGCATCGACATCGGCGGGCTGGATGTCTGCATTTTGGTGGGCTATCCGGGCACCATCATGTCCACCCTGCAGCGGGGCGGGCGCGTGGGCCGGGCGCAGCAGGAGTCGGCCGTGGTGCTGGTGGCGGGCGAGGACGCGCTGGACCAGTATTTCATGAGCCATCCCGAAGACTTTTTCAGCCGTCCGGCGGAAAAGGCCGTGGTCAACCCCTGGAACGAGGTCATCCTGGCCCGGCATCTGGAATGCGCGGCCGCCGAGCTGCCCCTGTCCGCCCGTGATCCCTGGCTGGCCCCGGCCCCGGCGCAGGAGGCCCTGCGCGCTCTGGCGGCCCAGGGGCGCCTGCTGCTCTCCGCCGACGGCAGCCAGTGGCTGGCCGCCCGCAAGCGGCCGCAGCGGCTGGTGGATCTGCGCGGGACGGGCCGGAGCTTCGTCATCGAGGACAGCGAGGGCACGGTCATCGGTTCCGTGGACGGCTTCCGGGCCTGGCGCGAGACCCATGTGGGCGCGGTCTACCTGCACCGGGGCCGCAGCTATGTCATCGAGGAGATGGACCCGGCAGCGGGCCGGGTGCGGGCCCGTCAGGCCAAAGTGGACTGGTTCACGCGGGTGCGCGGCCACAAGAGCACGGACATCCTTGAAGAGCTGGAGCGCCGTCCCCTGGGGCGCGGCGTGGTCTGCCGGGGGCGTCTGCGCATCATCGACACCATCACCGGCTACGAGAAGCGCAGCACGCGCGACAACCGCCTGCTGACCATCGTGCCGCTGGAAGCTCCGCCGCAGATCTTTGAGACCGAGGGCCTGTGGTACGTCATCCCCGAGAGCTGCCGCCAGCGTCTTGAAGATGATTTCGTGCACTTCATGGGCTCCATCCATGCCTGCGAGCATACGGCCATCGGCATGCTGCCCCTGCTGGTCATGGCCGACCGCAACGATTTCGGCGGCATCTCCATCCCGCTCCATCCCCAGACCGGCCTGGCCTGCGTCTTCATCTACGACGGCCTGCCCGGCGGCGCGGGCCTGACGCGTCAGGCCTTCGGCCATGCCCGCGAGCTGCTGGAGGTCTGCGCGGCGGTCATCGAGGCCTGCCCCTGCGAGGACGGCTGTCCTTCCTGCGTGCATTCGCCCAAGTGCGGCTCTGGCAACCGGCCCATCAGCAAGGCCGGGGCCCTGCGCCTGATCCGCGATCTGCTGGCACCCGGTGCGGATGCCGAGGGCGAGGCCCTGTGCGCCGACCTGCGCATCAGCCCGCCGCCGGAACTGCTGCCGCCCCAACCTGTGGACGAGCCCGCGGCCCCGGTGCCGCCGCCCGTGCCGGACATGGCGGCCATCATGGCGGCCTGGGCCGGACAGGCCCCCACCACGGCCCCGGCGGGAGCTGCGGGACAGGCCGGGCCGGGTGCCCGGACAAGCGCCGCTGGAGTCGGAGGAGCCGGGACGGTGGCTTCGGAAGGCGTTCCTTCGCAGGAGGAGCGTATCGAGGGCCGCGGAGGAGAGGTCTTTGTGGCCGGTACGAGTCCGCAGACCAGCGCATCCGCCGCAGCCGGGAAGCCTTCCGGCAAACAGGTGGCCCTTCCGCCCCAGTCATCCCCGGTGGCAGGACGGAAGACCGGCGGGGCCACGGCGGCAACAGCCACCCTGGCGATTATGCAAAAGCCGGGGCTTATGGCTCCTGCCGTAGCTGTCGGTGATGCGGGCAACGTCCGTGTCCGTCCCGAGCCCGGTGTGGGCGCGGTGGGCAGGCCGCCGGAACATTATCTGGTCTTCGACGTGGAGACCCGGCGCAGCGCCGCCGAGGTGGGCGGCTGGAACAGGGCCGACCGCATGGGCGTGAGCATCGCCGTGGCCTATGACAGCCGGGCCGACGATTTCTTCACCTATACGCAGGAGGCCCTGCCGGATCTCTTTGCCCGCATGCGGGCCGCGCAGCTGGTGGTGGGCTTCAACTCCTTCCGCTTCGATTACGCGGTGCTCTCGGCCTTCGCGCCCTTCGAGCTGCGGGCCCTGCCGGGCCTTGACCTCTTGCGCCGGGTGCAGGACAGTCTCAAGTACCGCGTGTCCCTGGACAATCTGGGGCAGGCGACCCTGGACGAGCCCAAGAGCGCCGACGGCCTGCAGGCCCTGCGCTGGTGGCAGGAAGGGCGGCTGGACGACATCGCCGCCTACTGCCGCAAGGACGTGGACCTGACGCGGCGGCTCTACCTTTTCGGGCTGGAACACGGCTGGTTGCTTTTCACCAACAAGGCCGGGCAGCGTGTGCGCGTGCCCGTGGATTTCAGGCAGTGACGATGGAGACGGCGGAAAAGATCATCCAATGGCGGCGGGAGCTGCACCGGCACCCAGAAGAAGGTTGGACGGAATTCTGGACCACGGGTTTCGTGGCCCGGCAGCTGGCGGACATGGGCCTTGCCCCGCGTGTGGGGCAGGAGGTCATCGACCCTGCCGCACGCATGGGCCTGCCCGCGCCCGAGGTCGAAGCCCGGGCCCGGCAGCGGGCGCTGGCGGAAGGGCTGGAGCCGTACTGGCTGGAGCGCATGGGCCGGACCACGGGCCTGGTGGCCGATGTGGGCCCGGCGGACGCGCCGCTGGCGCTGGTGCTGCGCTGCGACATGGACGCCCTGCCGCTTATGGAAGCGCAGGAGGCTTCCCACCGGCCCGTGCGCGAGGGCTTCGTCTCCCGGCATGAAGGCCTGTGCCATGCCTGTGCCCATGACGGGCATATGGCTCTGGGCCTTGGGCTGGCGGCCCTGCTGACGGCGCCGGACGCGGCCCCCCTGCGGCGGCGTGTGCGCCTGCTGTTCCAGCCTGCCGAGGAAGGCGTGCGCGGTGCGGCGTCCATGGTCTCCCATGTGGCGGGGGCGCGGCATTTCCTGGCCGTGCATATCGGTCTGGGGGCCCCGCACAGCGGCGATCTGGTCACCGGCGTGGGCGCTTTTCTGGCCACCAGCAAATTCGATGTCCGCTTTACGGGCCGGGCGGCCCATGCGGGCGCTGCCCCCGAACAGGGGCGGGATGCCCTCAAGGGTGCGGCGTCGGCCCTGCTGGGCCTGCACGCCCTGCCGCGTCATGGCCACGGCACCAGTCGCATCTGCGTGGGACGTCTGGAAGGCGGCAGCAGCCGCAATACCGTGCCTGCCTCGGCCTTCATGGCCTGCGAGACGCGCGGCAACAACAGCGAGGTCAACGACGACATGCTGCGGCGTGCCCGGGACGTCATCGCGGGCGCGGCCGCCATGCACGGGCTGGAATGGCGGCTCGATGTGGTGGGCGGTGCGCCTTCGGCGGCGAGCGATGCGGCCTTCGCGGAGCTGCTGGCCCGCTGTGCCCGGGAACTGCCGCCTGATGCCCGGGGCGGGGGCTGCTTCCCGCTGCCCCGGATCCGTGAGCAGGGCGATATGGGCGCCAGCGATGACGCCACGACCCTGATGCGGGCCGTGCAGGCAGAGGGGGGGCTGGCGGCCTATGCCTTCCTGGGGGCCGATCTGGCGGCCGGGCACCATCAGCCGGGCTTCGATTTCGACGAAGCCGTGCTCTGGCCCGGTGTGCGCTGGCTGGAAAAGATCTGCCGGGAGCTGGCCGGCTAGGACGTGGCCGTCCATACGGAAGGGCCGCCTCTGGCGGGCTTGCGGGAAAAGCGACCGTTCGGAAGATGCCGTCGCGGCGACGTGAAAAGGCCCCGCAGGCCTGCGGGACCGGGGGATGCCGCCACGTGGCGCGCAGCTGCCCTGATTTTTCTACATTGGGGAATATTTTTTATAATTACCTGTATGCGCAGGATAATTTTTTGATGGAGCCCCTGCCGTCAGCGGCAGGGCCTGTGGAAAAATGCTGTTTTCCACATTCGGGTCGAAAAATAACAGCCCCTGCTGCTGTCTGTTCTGTCAATAGCTTGAGATAACAGGAAAAATCTTTACGGCATGCCTTCTGCATCATGTCCGGCATCCCGGACGCCGCCATCCGGCAAAGGCGTCGGGCAGAGCAGGAGATGCACGATGGAAAGACGAAGGTTCCTGTATTCGGCACTGGCCGCAGCCTCGCTGGCGGCCATCCCGGCCGCGCGGAGCAGCGCCGCCGCCACTACGACAGCACGCAGGGAAGGGAGCGCGCCCATGACACCTTCCCAGAGACAGAACCCCATGAGCTGCAACGGTATGGTCACGTCGCCGCACTATCTGGCCAGCCAGGCCGGGCTGGACATCCTGCGGCGCGGCGGCACGGCCATCGACGCGGCTGTGGCCACGGCCGCCACCCTGGCCGTGGTCTATCCGCAGATGTGCACGCTGGGCGGCGACAATTTCTGGCTCATCTATGATGCCCGTACGGGCAAGATGAAGGGCCTCAATGCCAGCGGCCGCGCCGGGGAAAAGGCCAGCATCGACTTTTACCGCAGCCGGGGGCTGAGCAAGGTGCCGGCGCGCGGCTATCTGGCCGCCAATACCGTACCGGGCGTGGTCTCGGGCTGGGACGAGGCCTGGAAGTACAGCCGGTCGGCCCTGGGCTCGCAGCTTTCCTTCGCCTCCCTGCTGGACACGGCGCGCGAGCTGGCGGAGCGGGGCTTCCCGGTCAGCACGTCACTGGCGTACTGGAGCGAGGTGGACACCGACCCCACGGATCAGGAATTCCGCGATCTGCAGCGTTATCCGGGCTTTGCGGCCACCTATCTCAGGGAAGGCAAGCCCTACGGGCTGGGCGAGGTCATGCGCCTGCCCGAGCTGGCGGCCACGCTGGCCCTGCTGGCGGACAAGGGCGCGGACGAGTTCTACAAGGGCTCCATCGCCGCGGCCATAGCGGCGGATCTGGAAGAGAACGGCGGCCTGCTCACCGTGCGGGACTTTGCCCGGCATACGGCCGACTGGGTGGAGCCCATCTCCGTGCCGTACCGCGACTGCCGGGCCTGGAACCTGCCGCCCAACACCCAGGGCATGGCCTCGCTGGAGATCCTGAACATCCTCAACAACTTCGACCTGTCGCAGATACGGGAAGGCAGCGCGGACTATTACCATCTTATCATCGAGGCCACCAAGGAGGCCTTCCTCGACCGCGATACCTACCTTTCCGACCCGGCCTTCGTGGACATCCCGCTGGAGCGCCTGCTCTCGGCCGGGCACGGCAAGCGGCAGGCCGCCCGCATCCGCATGGACAGGGCCGCCACCAGCCTTGCGCCGCTGGACCCCAAGGGCGACACCATCTGGCTGGGCGTGGTGGACGGGCAGGGCAATGCCGTTTCCCTGATCCAGAGCATCTACCATGACTTCGGCTCCGGCATCGTGCCCCGGGGCACGGGCGTGCTGCTCCAGAACCGGGGCAGCTTCTTCTCCCTCGACCCTGCGCACGTCAACTGCCTTGAGCCCGGCAAGCGCACCTTCCACACCCTGAACCCGGCCATGCTGACCAGGAACGGCAAGCCTTTCCTCGTCTACGGTACCATGGGCGGCGAGGGCCAGCCCCAGACGCAGGCCGCCATCGCCACCCGCGTGCTGGATTACGGCATGACCCCGCAGGAAGCCATCGACGCGCCCCGCTGGCTGTACGGCCGCACCTGGGGCAAGTCCAGCAACGACCTCAAGCTGGAGGGCCGCATCTCCGCTGACGTGGCCGACGAGCTGGCCCGGCGCGGGCACCCCGTGCGCCGGGTGGAGGACTATACCGATACCATGGGCCATGCGGGCGCCATCCGCATCGACCCGCAGACAGGCGTGCTCCAGGGCGGTACGGACCCGCGCGGCGACGGCCTGGCCTGCGGCTATTAGGCGGACGGCAGCTCCCTTTCCCGTGGAGCCGCTGCCGGTATGACGGCCGCGGCCGCCCGGGTTCCCGGACTGGACGCAGCACCCCCTCGGGAAGCGCTGTGAGGTAGAAAGGTCTCAACGAAACAAACATAAAAAGCCCCGGCAATGCCGGGGCTTTCGTCTTTTTTAGCCGGTCCCGTGGGAAAGGGGGCCCTTCCCCCGGCAGCCGTTACGCATCGGCCTATGGGCAGTCCGCAGTGATGGCGGTTCAATACAGTTTTTCCAGATCCTTCTCATCCATGCCGTAGGTATGTTCCGTTGCCGGGAAGGTCCCTGCGCGAACCTCGTCGGCATAGGTCTGGAAAGCCTGGCGCATGGCCGCGCCCAGCTCGGCATAATGTTTGACGAATTTGGGCGAGAGACCGTCTACCATGCCCAGCATGTCCTGCCAGACCAGCACCTGGCCGTCGCAGTCCGGGCCCGCGCCGATACCGATGGTGGGCACGCTGACGCTGCGGCTGACCAGCGCGGCCAGTGGTGCGGGCACGCATTCCAGCACGATGGCGAAGACCCCCGCCTGTTCCAGTGCCCGGGCATCGTCCAGCAGGGCCTGTGCGGCTTCACGGCCCCGGCCCTGGACCTTGTAGCCGCCCATGCTGTGCAGGGATTGCGGCGTGAGACCCAGATGCCCCATGACCGGGATGGACGCCTGCACGATGGCTTCCACCTGCGGGCAGAAATGGCGGCCGCCTTCCAGCTTCACGGCCTGGGCCCGGCCTTCCTGCACCAGGCGTCCGGCATTGGTGCAGGCCTGCTGCGGCGACAGGTGGTAGGACATGAAGGGCATGTCGCAGACCAGCAGGGGCTTGGTCAGGCCCCGGGACACGGCGGCGCTGTGATGGATCATCTGGTCCATGGTCACGCTCAGGGTATCGGGCTGCCCCAGCATGACCATGCCCAGTGAATCCCCCACCAGCACGGCATCCACATGATCGTCCATGAGCCGGGCGACGGTGGCGTCATAGGCCGTGAGCATGGCCAGTTTGCGTTGCCCCTTGGCCTGGCGGAAAGTGACGGCGGTCTGTTTCATGGCAGTGCTCCCTTGCTGCGGGCGGGGCATGACCGCCCGGGAAAAACGGGCCGTGGCCCGGGTAGGAAAAGAAAAGGCGGGGAAAGGACGCATGTCCTTCCCCCGCCCTGATATGGACAGGATGGCTAGAAGCCTTCTTCCAGCGGCGGCCAGACCAGCCAGGGGCCGTCAGGCGTCACGGTCTTGCGGTCGGCCGGGGCCAGGAAGACCTGGCGGCCTTCCACGCGCAGGCGGCCTTCGGCCAGCCATTGCAGGGCCTGCGGGTAGATGCGGTGCTCCAGCGGATGGATGCGGTTCATGAGGTCGTCCAGTTCCTCGCCGGCATTGGCAGGCACGGCGGCCTGGATGATGACCGGGCCGCTGTCCACCAGTTCTTCCACGAAGTGCACGGTGCAGCCCGTGATCTTCACGCCGTAGGCCTGGGCATCGGGACCGCCGTGGGCGCCCGGGAAGCTGGGCAGGATGGCGGGATGGATGTTGATGACCCGGCCGGGGAAGGCCTGGAGGAAGGTGCTGGTCAGCATGCGCATATAGCCCGCCAGCACCACATATTCCGCGCCGGACGCCTTGATGGCGGCCACCATCTCGCGGTCGAAGCTCTCGCGGTCGGCAAAGGCCTTGTGGTCGATGCAGACATGCGGGATGCCGGCCTTTTCGGCGCGTTCGAAGACCTTGGCGCCGGGACGGTTGCCCGCGATGAGGCGGATGTCGATGTCCAGCACGCCCTGGGCGGCCTTGTCGATCATGGACTGGGCGTTGGTGCCGCTGCCGGAAGCCAGGATGGCGATTTTCAGGGCCATGGTTTACCTCTGCGGGCTGTAGTGAGCTTTCAGGGCCTCCACCAGCGCGGGGATGGTGTAGGCCTCGGGCTGGATGTGGCAGGGCAGGCCGTTGTCGGCCAGGGTCTTGGCCGTGACCGGGCCGATGGCGGCCAACTTCACTTCAGGATGGGCGCGCAGCTCGTCCGCCGGGATCAGGGAGAGGAAGTTCTCCACCGTGGAGGAAGAGCCGAAGGTCACGCAGTCCAGGGTGCCGTTCTGCATGGCGGCCAGCACTTCGTCCTTGCGGGCGGCGGCGGGCACGGTCTCGTAGGCGGCGATGACGTCCACCTGCGCCCCGGCCTTGCGCAGCTCGTCGGGCAGCACTTCGCGGGCCTTGGCGGCGCGGGGCAGGAGCATCTTGACGCCGGCCACGGGGCCCATGGCCAGCAGGCCTTCCACCACGCCCTCGGCCACATAGCGGGCCGGGATGAAGTCGGGCTCGATGCCGCGTTCGCGCAGGGCGTCGGCCGTGGCGGGGCCGATGGCCGCCACCTTGCACTGGCCGATGGCGCGGCTGTCACGGCCGCAGGTGGCCAGGCGCTTCCAGAAGCGACGCACGCCGTTGACCGAGGTGAAGATGATCCAGCCGTATTCGGCCAGACGGGCCACAGCGGCGTCCAGCTCGCTGTAATCGGCCAGGGGGCTGATCTCGATGGTGGGGCACTGGATGACGTTGGCGCCCAGTTCGGTCAGGCTTTGGGCCAGGCCGCTGGCCTGTTCGCGGGCGCGGGTGACCACGATGCTGCGGCCGTACAGCGGGCGCTGTTCGAACCAGCCCAGCTGGTCGTGCAGGGAGCAGACCTTGCCCACCACGATGACCGAGGGATTGCTGAATTTGTTGTCCACGGCGGCCTGGGGCAGGGTGGAGATGGTGGCCACCAGGCTGCGCTGGTAGGGCGTGGTGCCGCGGTAGACCAGAGCGGCCGGGGTATCGGGATCCATGCCCGCGTCCAGCAGATGCCGGGCGATGTCGGGCAGGTTCTTCATGCCCATGACGAAGACCAGGGTGGAGGCGCTGGCGGCCAGGGCCTTCCAGTTGTGCACGGAACCGGGCTTGTCCGGGTTCTCGTGGCCGGTGATGATGGTCACCGACGAGGCGAAGTTGCGGTGGGTCAGCGGGATGCCCGCATAGGCCGGGGCCGCGATGGTGCTGCTGATGCCGGGCACTTCCTCAAAAGGCACGCCGGCGGCCAGCAGTTCTTCGGCTTCTTCGCCGCCGCGGCCGAAGATGTAGGGGTCGCCGCCCTTGAGGCGGGCCACCACCTTGCCTTCCTTGGCCTTGCGCACCAGCAGGGCGTTGATCTCGTGCTGGGGCAGGGCATGGTTGCCCGCCACCTTGCCCACGTAGATGCGCTCCGCATCGGGGCGGACATGGCCCAGCAGCGAGTCGTTGGCCAGTGCGTCATAGACCACCACGTCCGCGCAGGCCAGCGCGTCACGGCCCTTCAGGGTCAGCAGCCCGGCATCGCCGGGACCGGCTCCGATAAGATAGACCTTCATTTATACGCCTCCACGCGCCAGTTCCAGCAAGGTGCGGGCGCCGAAGCCCGTGGAACCCACGGGGCAGAGCGCCGTCTTCTTGGTTGCCCAGTCCACGCCGGCGATGTCCAGATGCGCCCAGCGCACGCCCTCACGCACGAAATGCTTGAGGAAGAGCGCCGCGTGGATGGCCCCGCCTTCGCGCGGGCCCATGTGGCAGATGTCCGCCACCTCGCTCTTGAGGTTGTCTTCGTAGCCCTTCCACAGGGGCAGGGGCCAGTAATTCTCACCGCCCACGGCACCGGCGGCACGGATGTGCTCGGCCAGGGCGTCGTCATCGCAGAACAGGCCCGCCACCTGCGTGCCCAGGGCCACGGCGCAGGCGCCGGTCAGGGTGGCGATGTCCACCACGGCCGCGGGCGTCCACTGCTTCTGGGCGTAATCCAGGGCGTCGCACAGGGCCAGACGGCCTTCGGCGTCGGTGTTCTGGATCTCCACGGTATCGCCGGAAGCGGCGCGCACCACGTCGCCGGGGCGCATGGCATTGCCGCCGGGCATGTTCTCGGCGCAGGCCATGATGCCCACCACGCGGCGGGGCAGCTCGTCCCCGGCGCAGGCCACCAGCGTGGCCAGCACGGCGGCGGCCCCGCTCATGTCGCCCTTCATGGCGTGCATGTTGGCAGCGGGCTTGAGGCAGATGCCGCCGGTATCGAAGGTGATGCCCTTGCCCACCAGCACCAGGGGCTTTTCCTGCTCATGGCCTTCGGGAGCATGCTCCAGCACGATGAGGCGCGGCGGACGGGCAGAGCCCTGGCCCACGGCCAGCAGGCAGTTCATGCCGGCTTCGGCCAGATCCTTCTCGTCCAGCACGGTGCACTTGAGACCGGCATCGGCGGCCAGCTTCTGCGCTTCTTCGGCCAGCAGGGCGGGAGAGAGCAGGTTGGACGGCGTGTTGTCCAGACGGCGGGCCAGGCACACGGCCTCGGCCGCGCGTTCGCCGCGGCGGGCGGCCTGCTGGCCGCCGTCGGGCACGAAATCGCCCTCAAAGGCCACGGCCAGCCACTGGGGAGCCGCGGGGGCGTCCTTGGCGGGCTTTTTGAGATCGTATTTGTACAGGGCCAGGCAGGCGGCGTAGACGCTTTCTTCCACCAGGCGCTCACGGCCGCCGGGCAGGGTGGCCAGCTGGGGTTCCAGCAGCAGGATGGATTCCAGGCCCAGTTCGTGAGCACGCTGCACACCGGTGGCCACGGCCGTGCGGATGTCGTCCGTGGTCAGGTCTTCACGGGCGCCCAGGCCGATGGCCAGCACGCGCGGCACGCGCAGTTCGGGATGGCCGTGCAGCAGGGCCTGCTGGCCCTTCTTGCCCTGGAAGTCGCGCATGGCGGGCGCAATGGCCAGCCAGGGAGCCAGATTGTCCAGCGCGGGGCAGGCTTCCAGCATGTTCTCGCCCTGGCAGACAGGCACTATGAGAATCTCGGCCTTCCACTGGTCGGGGCCGAGGCATTGAAAACGGATGTCCATAAATTTCTCCGAAGCATCGAGATGAACGGGCGTCCCGCAGCGCGGGACGGCGACGGCGGGTTGCCATCGCGAGGAGCAGAATATACGCTGTGCCGTCGTTTTTGCCAAGCCGCGAGGCGCTTTGCCGTCCCGGGGCCCTTTCCTCTCCGGCCTGTGCCGTCATCCCTGCCCATCCGCATCCCCTTTCGTCATGCTCGTCTACATCCACGTCCCGTTCTGCCGCTCCCGCTGCCGCTACTGCGCCTTCCACTCCCTGCCGCTGGGCCCTGCCTCGCCCGACAGTTCGCCCCGGGTGGCGGCCTACCGGGACAGCCTGCTGCGCGAGCTGGATCTTTGGGCCGCGCGCCTGGGCAGGCGGCCGGTGGAGAGCGTCTTTTTCGGCGGCGGGACGCCCAGCCTGCTGCCGCCCGACTTCCAGGCCGCCGTGCTGGAGCGCATCGACCGGCATTTCCATCTGGCGGCCGGGGCCGAGATCAGCATGGAGGCCAATCCCGAATCCCTGCTGGCCCGCCGGGCCGTGGACGCCTATCTGGCCGCGGGCATCAACCGCATCTCCATGGGCGTGCAGAGCATGGACGACAGTTTCCTTTCCCTGCTGGGACGGCCGCACCGGCGCGCCGACGTGCTGCGGGCCGTGGAGCATCTGCGGGCCGCGGGCTGCCGCAATCTGGGGCTGGACCTCATGTGGGGCCTGCCGGGACAGGATACGGCCCACTGGCTGGCCACGCTGGAAGACGCCCTTGCCCTGGAGCCGGAGCATGTCTCGGCCTATGGCCTGACGCTGGAAGAGGGCACGCCGCTGGAACGCGACTGGAGCGCCGGGCGTCTTTCCCTGCCCGAAGATGACGAGCAGGAACGCATGTATCTGGAAGGCATCCGCCTGCTGGCCGCGCACGGCCTGGAACAGTACGAGATCTCCAGCTACGCCCGCCCCGGCTTTTTCAGCCGCCATAATATGGGCTACTGGACGGGTGCCGACTATCTGGGCCTGGGCCCGGCGGCCACGTCCACCCTGGAGGGCCGCCGCTGGACCGATACGCCCGACCAGGCGCGCTGGCAGGCCGACATCGACGCCGGACGTCCCGACCATGATGCCGAGGCCATCACGCCGCGCATCCGGCTGGAGGAGCGGCTCATGCTTTCCTTGCGTACCTGCGCGGGCTTCGGGCTGGCGGAATACACGTCCCTCAGCGGCCGGGATTTCATGGCCGACCACGGCGACTGGTGCCGCGAGCTGGTCGTCGCCGGTCTGGCCCGTCTGGACGGGGACAGGCTGGCGCTCACGCCGCAGGGCCTGCTGGTCTCCAATGCCGTGGTGGCCGATCTGTTTGAGCGTCTGGACGAGCTGGGGATGTAAAGAGATCTGTTGGGCGGGCGAGGGGAGAGGGACACCCTTTGGGAAAAGGGTGCTCCCTCTCCCCTCGTGCTCCCCTCTCCCTTCCCAAAACCTTTGCTCCGGTCCCTGGACAATGTCGGGAGCGCCCCGGGCAGCCGTTGGCGTTGGTCTCCCGAAAGGTTTGGCGGGTGGAGGAGGCCGGACCCTTTCCTAAACAGGCTGCGGACAGGTTAAGCTGGCAGACATCGTCCCGATAAAAACGGCCGGCATCCTGCAAAGGATGCCGGCCGTTTTTAGGTGTTGCGATGCTGTGGGCTCGGGCGCGGGAGGCACGTCCCTCCGGGTAAAGCGCGCCGGGAAGAGCGCGGGAGGAGGGGATTCTTTTCGATCTGGAAGAGAGATTCCCCCCTCAAACCATGCCTGCCGCCGCAGGGCTCTTGCCTAGAATTCCAGGCTGCCGGGAGTGCGGGGGAAGGGGATGACGTCGCGGATGTTGGTGATGCCGGTGAGCATCATCAGCAGGCGTTCGAAGCCCATGCCGAAACCGGCGTGGGGCACGCTGCCGAAGCGGCGCAGATCCAGATACCACCAGTAGTCCTCGGGCTTCTGGCCCATCTCGGCGATGCGGACCAGCAGCTTGTCCAGGCGCTCTTCACGCTGGGAACCGCCGATGAGCTCGCCGATGCGGGGCACCAGCACGTCCATGGCCGCCACGGTCTCGCCGTCGTCATTGCCGCGCATGTAGAAGGCTTTGATCTCCTTGGGATAGTCATAGACGATGACGGGACGGCGGAAGTGTTCTTCGGCCAGGAAGCGCTCGTGCTCGGTCTGCAGGTCCACGCCGAAGGCCACGGGGAAGGTGAACTCCTTGCCGCTGTCTTCCAGGATGTGGATGGCTTCCCGGTAGGACACGCGGGCAAAGGGCTGGGCCAGCATGCCCTTCAGACGGTCGATGAGGCCCTTGTCCACGAAGTTGTCGAAGAGTTTGAGGTCGCTCTCGCAGCGGGTCAGGGCATGGTCCACCACATGGCGGGTCAGGCCTTCGCCCAGCTCCATGATGTCTTCCAGTTCGGCAAAAGCCATCTCGGGCTCGATCATCCAGAACTCGGCGGCGTGGCGCGGGGTGTTGGAGTTCTCGGCGCGGAAGGTGGGGCCGAAGGTGTAGACGCGGCCCAGGCCCAGGGCCAGGGCTTCGGCTTCCAGCTGGCCGGACACGGTCAGGTTGGCCTGACGGCCGAAGAAGTCCTTGGAAAGATCCTTTTCACCGGCGGGCAGGGCGGTCACGCGGAACATCTCGCCCGCGCCCTCGCAGTCGGAACCGGTGAGGATGGGCGTATGCACCCAGGAAAAGTGCTGGCTGTGGAAGTAGTCATGCACGGCGCGCGCCGCTTCGGAGCGGATGCGGAAGGCCGCGCCGTACTTGTTGGTGCGCATGCGCAGGTGGGCGATGCCGCGCAGGAACTCGTCGGAGTGGCGCTTCTTCTGCAGGGGGAAGGATTCGGGATCGGCCAGGCCGAACACGCGGATGCTCTCGGCACGCACTTCCCACTTCTGTCCCTTGCCGGGGGAGGCCACCAGCTCGCCGGTGACGGCCACGGAAGCGCCGGTGTTGGCATCGCCCAGGCCTTCGTGGGCGGCGGTGCCCGCATCCACGATGCACTGCATGTTGGTCAGGCAGGAACCGTCGTTGATCTCCACGAAGCTGAAGTCCTTGGCATCGCGGCGGGTGCGGATCCAGCCGCAGACGGTGATCTGGCGCTGCGGGGCCTCGGAGGCCAGGGCATTGACGATAAGGGTGCGTTGCATGACGACTCCTTGTGTCGCAAAAAGGTAGAATGTGTATGGATAAGGCTCTTGCCGTATGTTCGGGACAGGGGACGCGGTCCTGTAAGCGGAACGCACCCCAACATGTTACTATAACGGCAAAGACGGCGCCCTTCAAGGCCGGGAGCCGGGGCGGTGCCGGGGGATGGAGCTTGGTTTTTGGGCGGGAACGTGCTTAGATGGAGGGATGGGACTGCCCTCCATCCCCGGCAGTCATGAAACAAGGAGACTCGGACATGAAAAAGATCGCCACGCTGGCCCTGTGCGTCCTGATGCTGGCCCTGACGGCCCCCGTGATCCAGGCGGCCACCCCCCAGGCCGGAGCGCCCAAGGCCGACAAGCCCGCCAAAGTCGATGCCCGCAGCACGCCCGTCTGGGTGGAGCTGGAAGGGACGGACAGCATCGGTGCCCGCCTGGGCATGCGCCTCAAGGAAGCCTTCAACGGCAGCAACCTCTTCAGCCTCACGGACAAGGACATGCCCAAGATGCGCCTGCTGGTGAGCACGCAGTCCGAATTCCCCGGCCGTCCGGGCGTGGGCTCCGTGTACTCCATCTGCTGGACCTTCACCCAGGGCGAAGGCTACCTGGGCTATCTGCTGGCCCGCGAAGTGGGCACCCTGACCTATGAGGAGATCGACGCCCTGGTCAACCGGCTGGTGGAGCGCACCGACGGTCTCTCGGTCAAGTACAGCAACCTCTGGAAGTAGTTTTTTCTGGGAAAAGATCGCTCTGCGCTGTTGAAAAAGCCGCTGTCCCCTTGGGGACGGCGGCTTTTTGCATGGCAGGACATGCACGCGGGAAGATGTGTTGACGAGGGGGAAGGAGGCCCTTTGGGCTGGCGCGACAAAAGGGCCTCCTTCCCCCTCGTGCTCCCCCTTCCTCCCCAAAACGCGCTCATGGCGTCCCGTGCTCCGCACAGGACGCGGATATCCGTCATGACGGGCGGTCGGGGGAGCTGCAAGCAGCCGTGCCGTCATGGGGCAGACCGGGACAGACGCAGGAAGCGGAGGGGAAAAAGGTCAGTTCCCCATGCGGGTGACGTGCAGGCGGGCGGCCAGGGCCTCCAGCACGCGGGCGGGCGTGACGTTGAAGCCCAGGGCCTCCTGCGCCTCGTTGAACCAGAAGCAGCACTGGACGCGCTTCTCGCGGGGCAGCAGGGCCAGGGCCGTGTCCAGGGGGCAGAGGGCGTCGTCATTGCCGGACATGACCCGGCTCATGGATTTCTGGCAGGCCAGCAGGATCTGCCCGGCCAGGCGGGCATCCAGGGCGTTGCGGGCGCCGGTGCGCTCGAACAGGCCGCGACCGCTGGTGATGAACAGGGCCAGGGCCTCTTCCCAGGGCTGGAGGGCCGGATCTCGGGAGAGGCTGTCGGGCCAGGGCAGGGTCAGGCAGAGGGAGCGCGAGACCAGCGTGGGCAGGAGCTGTTCGCGCTGGGCGGCCAGCAGGACGAAGCAGGAGGAGGGCGAGGGTTCTTCCAGCGCCTTGAGCAGGGCATTGGCCGCATTGCTGCGGTTCTGTTCCACGCCCATGAGCAGCACCACGCGGCGGCCCTGACCGTGGGGAGCGTCGCGCAGCTTTTGCTTGAGCTCGCGGATGTTATCCATGTTCAGGGCGCGGATGGGGCCGGGATGGGCCTCGTCGTCGGCGTTGCTGATGCGGCCGTCGTAGGCCAGCACGTCCAGATGTTCACCGGCATCGATCTGCATGCAGGTGGGGCAGATGAGGCAGGGCCCGCCCTCGCCGCCCGGCTGCTGGCAGTTGACGCAGGCGGCCCAGTAACGGGCCGCGGCCAGGCGCTGGGGCTCGGTGCCGCCTTCCAGCAGCAGGACCTGCGGCGGGTTGGCGGCCAGGCGGTGGAGCACCTCGCGGATGCGGTCGAAGTCCGGCGTGCTGATGTCCTGGAAAAGCGGCATGGCGTCCCTCGCGGTGCGGGAGCGTGATGGTCACGCACATGGCAGGGCTGCCCTGATGCGCCTCAGGCTCCACCAAAGATGGTTGGAAGGAAAAGGACCGGCCGGACAGGGTGGCATACGCCGCCGGCCGTCATGGTCCAAGCTCCCCCTGATAAAAGTTTTTGGAAAAGAGAGGGGGGAGCGCGAGGGGGGAGAGGGAGAACCTTTTTTCAAAAAGGTTTCCCTCTCCCCCCCTCGCAGGATCTATCTCAAGCGCGAACGCTTAACGGACGATGGTCTGGGCGCGGTCGGCACCCACGGAGATGAAGGAGACGCGCACGCCGGTGAGCTCTTCGATGCGGGCGATGTAGGCGCGCACGTTGTCGGGCAGCTGCTCGACGCTGGTGCACTGGCTGATGTCGTCCTCGAAGCCGGGCATTTCTTCATAGATGGGCTTCACGCGGCCCAGGGCGCCTTCTTCCTGCGGGGGGTATTCCAGACGCTGGCCGTCCAGTTCGTAAGCCACGCAGATCTGCAGGGCGGGCAGGTTCTGGAGCACGTCCAGCTTGGTCAGGGCGATGTCGGTAAGGCCGCACAGGCGCACGGTCTCGCGCAGGATGACCACGTCCAGCCAGCCGCAGCGGCGCGGACGGCCGGTGGTGGCGCCGAACTCATGACCGTTGGTCTGGATGTAGCGGCCGGTGTCGTCTTCCAGCTCGGTGGGGAAGGGGCCGGAGCCCACGCGGGTGGTGTAGGCCTTGACGATGCCCACCACGCGCTCCAGGGCGGAGGGGCCCACACCGCTGCCGGCGGCGGCGGAGCTGGCCACGGTGCTGGAGGAGGTCACGAAGGGATAGGTGCCGTGGTCGATGTCCAGGTGGATGCCCTGGGCGCCTTCGAACAGGATGTCCTGACCGGCGGCCTGGGCCTTCTGGATCTCGGAGGAGGCGTCCTTCAGATAGGGCGTGATGCGCGGGGCGATGGCCAGCAGCTCTTCGCAGACCTGGTTCTCGTCCAGGGTGTCGTACTTGTAGAGCTCGCGCAGCAGGACGTTCTTTTCCAGCAGGGCGTGATGCACTTTTTCGCGCACCAGCTGCGGGTTGGTGAGGTCACCGGCACGCAGGCCCACGCGGGAAGCCTTGTCCTCATAGCAGGGGCCGATGCCGCGGCCGGTGGTGCCGATCTTCTTGCCGGCACGCTTGGCTTCGCGGGCATTGTCCAGGCTCTTGTGGTAGGGCATGATCAGGTGGGTCTTTTTGCTGATGCCCAGACGGCTGGGGGACACGTCGATGCCCTTGGCCGCCAGTTCGTCCACTTCCTTGAGGAAGACGAAGGGGTCCAGCACCACACCGTTGCCGATCAGGCAGTTTTTGCCCTCGTGCAGGATGCCCGAGGGGATCAGGTGCAGGATGGTCTCCTTGCCCTGGACCTTGATGGTGTGGCCGGCGTTGTTGCCGCCCTGGAAACGCACGATCAGCCCGCTCTGCGCGCTGAGCATGTCCACAATCTTTCCCTTGCCCTCGTCGCCCCACTGGGCGCCGATAATGACCGTATTTGCCATATATCCACCTGCACTGCCCGCATGGCGCGGGCCAAGGCTGAAGTTTTGTCGTCCACACGCGAAAACCCCGTAGCCTGACGACTAAGGGGAACAACGTTGGCCGCAATGCCTTAGTTTTTTCTAGCCGCTAACAGCGGACAAGTCAAATGCCGGGGCCACCGGGGGAGAAAAATGGGTAAAATTTTATGAGATCCGTGTCCCGGCAGGGGCGGGGCCGCGAAAAAAGGGGGGAAGGGACATCCCTGCCGGGATGCTCCTTCCCCCCTTTCATGACGCTGCCGGAGCAGCGGGACCGTTATTGGTAGGCGCCTTCACGCGTGCACTTGGAGGCATCGAACAGGGTGCCTTCCATGCGGTACTGTTCGAAGATGTAGGCGTTCTCCTTGTGTTCGCTCCAGCGCGCGCCGCCGCGGGCATGGGTGAGGATGCGCGGCTTGGGCAGGGCGGCCGGGTCACGCATCTCGAACTCGTCGGAGGTGCCGACGCCCTGCAGGGCCAGGGTGGGCACGTCGGCGCTGGACATGAAGGCATCGCTGATGCGCAGCTCGCCGCGCTGATGGGGTTCCTTGACCATCAGGAGGGCGTGGGGACGGCCGGGAGCGTAGGGCGCGGTCTGGAAGACGGTGCCGTCGGGGAATTCCTTGCCGTCGTTGTAGGTACGCTCCACCATGGGGCTGTCGCTCTCGCCGTGGTCGGAGACCAGGATGATGCGCGTGTTGTCGTAGATGCCGGCTTCCTTGAGCTGGTCGAAGAAGATCATCAGGTAGCGCAGCAGATGGCGTTCGGCGTAGTAGTGTTCGGGCAGCAGGCCGTCGACGAAGAAGAGCTGGCCCTCGGTGGCCGGATAGGGGTCGGCCACGATCTCGGGCTGGCCGTCCTTGAGGTCGGGGGCGTAGTGCCACATGTAGTGGGACAGCATGGTGTAGAAGACCTTGGCCGTGCTGCGCGGGGCATCGGTGGTGATGCCCGAGGTGAAGGCGAAGCGGAAGAAGGCGTCGCCCGCGCGGCAGGCGTCCATGCTGGCCACCAGGATGCCGTCGCCGGCGTCATGCCAGTTGCCGTCGTCGTAGATCTTCTGCTTGATGATGTTGGGCGAGGCCTGGAACAGGCCCAGCATGGCGAAGAAGCTGCTGAAGTCCCGCAGGCTGGTGCCCTGGTGGTACTTGAGCTGGAAGTCGTCCTTGACCTGGGGCACGGTGGTGACGTTCTCCACCTTGCCGAGGTGACGTTCGTAGAAGTCCTGGTTGAAGAACTCCAGGCCGTTGAGCATGCAGACGTCGTAGCCGTGGGCCGCGAAGTTGCGGGGCATCACGGCAAAGGCGCTGTTGATGTTCTCTTCCAGGGTCACGTCGCGGCGGGCGTTGACGGCCGCCGGGCTGTAGGCGTGGCCGCCGTAGATGCTGGGCAGGCTCATGACCGTGGCGTCGGCCATGGAGATGGTGTCGGGGTACCAGACGAAGCCGTCCATGCCCTTGCGGAAGCCGTTGGTGAACCAGGGGTCGTCCAGCATCCGTTCGATATGGCCGCCGGTGAACATGTCCATGACGATGACGATGACGTTTTCGCCGTCCTTGGAATAGGACTGCATGTCAGCCACATAGGCGGGCGGGGTGAAGCTGGTCTTGGCCTGTTCGGGCTCTTCGGCGGTCAGGGCGTTCCAGGCCGTGAGGGCCACCAGGGAGAACACGGCGATGGAGAGCACGCGCGGCAGCTGCAGGCGCACCTTGGGGAAGGCGAACAGCAGGGCCGTCAGGCCCAGGGCCACCAGCACGGGCAGCAGGCCGTCCTTGAAGGTGCTCATGGGGCCGGTGAGGGCGGCCTCACGCAGGAAGCGGATGCCGTCCAGGGCGCCGAAGTGGCCGGGCAGCACGAAAAGGTTCACGAAGGCGAGGCTCAGGGCCCAGAAGGCCACGAAGGCCGGGATGGTCTTGGCCTTGGCCGGGAACCAGAGCCAGAGCACGAAGACCACGAAGAAGGTCAGCGAAAGGTAGCGCACCATGCCCAGCAGCACGTCCAGGGGACCGGCGGCGAAGAAGTTGGGGTCGCTGGCGTAGGACTGGAAGGGCACGTACAGGAAGATCAGGATGGCCAGACCGGCGCAGGACAGGCTGTAGACCGAGCGCATGGTGGCGGCCATGACGGTGTTCATGCCGCCCTGGGCAAAGCCGGGCTTGCGGAAACGGGGCAGGCGGATGGGCAGGCGCAGGTTCTGGAGCAGGAAGAAGACGTTGTTCATGGTCCAGAAGATGAGCAGGGCCGAGGCCGCGTTGTACAGCAGCGCCAGGAAGAAGAAGGCGATGATGATGGCCTGCAGGGTGTCCTTGCGCGTCAGGCCCGGGGTGGTCAGCGTGGCGATGATGTTGACCACGGTCATGACGATGGGCAGGGCGTTGACGCCCCAGAGCAGGCCGTCGGGCTGCGAAAGGTCGGGGATCATCAGGCAGGGCTGGCCCTGCAGCTGGGTGAGCCCCAGGATCATGTAGTACGCGCCGGTCAGGAAGGGGATCTGCAGGGCCACGCCGAAGGCCGAACGGACGGCCAGCAGCGGATGGTAGGCGTAGCGCTTGTAGAGGTTGTTGATGCGGCGCTGGCGCTCGGCCCCCTTGGATTCCTTGCGGATGCGGGCCAGCTGCGGGGCCATGATCATCTGGAGTTTCTTTTCCCGGGCTTGGGTGCCCACGGCCAGACGTCCCAGGGGGATGAAGGCCACGGCGCTGATGCAGGACAGGACGAGGATGCTCAGGCCGTAGTTGTGGGTGAACTGGAGGCTGCCGAGATAGATGGCCCGGTAGATGATCTCGATGGGCAGGATGAATATTTCATACAGAAGCGACATGGCGTTTCCTTGAAAGCATATCCGGCAAGGGCCGTGCTATTTCGCTTTGGTGGCGGCAGCTTCGGCCGCGTGTTCGGCGTCCATGCGGGCCAGGGTGTCCACGGTCCACTGGGCGATGGCTTCACCGCTCCGGCCCCAGCAGGCCACGGATTCCTCGCGGAAGGCGGCGATGGCGGAGGAAGGCGTCTTGAGGGCGCGTTCTACCACGGGCACGATGTTGTTGAAGTCCTCGGGCGAGACCACTTCGCCCAGACGGGCGGCCACGGTGTCTTCCCAGATGACGCCCAGGTCCGCCACCTCGTAGAGTTCGGGGTTGCGCACGGGGATGTCCAGGGTGATGACGGGCTTCTCGTAAAGGAAGGCGAAGTCGAAGCGCACGCAGGACTTGTCCGAGATCATGACGTCGGCCCGGCTCATGGAGGCGGTGGCGTCCATCTCGGTATCGAAGCTGACGTTGGGGTAGTCGCGCAGCATCTCGTGGATGGTGTCCAGCATCTCGGTCTCCACCTTGAGGGACTGGGGATGCGGGCGCAGGATCACGTCATAGCCGGCCTTGGCCAGATCCAGCAGGAAGTTGGGGCCGCAGATGTTGAGGCAGCCCTTGTTGCCCCACGAGGGCGCCACCAGCACCACGGGCGGGGTGCTCCGGCCTTCCTTCTTGCGGGCTTTGGCGGCCAGCTCGTCCAGATAGGGCAGGCCCAGGGAGACGCATTCCTTGGGCGGCAGGCCGCGCAGCTCTTCCACCTTGCGGATGCTGGGCAGCATGAAGTCGCCCACCATCAGGACGGCGTCGTAATGGTCCAGGGAGCCTTTCTGGTACATGGCGATGTCGCCCACGCCGTGGCAGATATGGGCCAGGTTGGTCACGCGGCGCGGACGCGGCATGGGGAAGCCGGGCGTGCCGATGTTGGGCGTGGTGGAGAGCATGATGTCGGCGCGACGACCGGCGGCGCGGGCAAAGGCCGCGGAACCCGTGCCGATGTAGCGCGAGTTCATGAGGTCGTTCTCGATGGTCAGGGCCGGGTCTTCCACATCCATGGTGATGTAGGAGAAGGGCACGCCGCGGCGCAGGAAGGCGTCGATGACGGGCTTGAAGGTGTAATAGTAGCTGCGGCCTTCGGAGAACATGAGGATGCGCTCGTGGTGCAGCTGCTTTTCGGGACGGCGCTCACCCTTGGCCCTGCCCATGATGGCGTAGACGATGTTCTTGACGAAATAGAGCACCGTACCCACCAGGCTGATGGCCAGGTAGACCAGCACGTTGCCCGTGCCGGGGTCGAGGTAGGCGTAGGAGGGCGCGGGGAACAGGGCTTCCAGCACCAGCCAGAGCCCCAGATAGGCGCCCACGGAAATCAGAAAACCGCGCTTCATGCCAGTTGTTCTCCGCGTTGCAGCAGTTTCAGGTTGCGGTCCATTTCCGCGATGCGGCCACGACCGTAGTCGATGCACTCGCGGTAGAAGCCCCACAGGCCCCAGATGTAATCCACGATGATCATGGCCTTGAGCAGGCGGGTGCGGTCCGCGCCGCTGGCTTCGATAAAGGCGTCCAGCAGGGGGCCGGAAAGACGGGTCTCGGTGACGAAGCTGGCGTAGTCCCAGTAGGGCGAGCAGAAGCAGGCGTACTCGAAGTCGATGAGCTTGATGTCGTCGCCCTTGCGCAGGATGTTCTCCAGCACGAAATCGCGATGGCAGAAGCGCTTCTCGTCGCTGTCCATCTCGCGGGCGAAATCGTAGAACAGGCTGCGCTCATGGTCGGCCAGCAGGTTGACGCCGCTCTGGCGTTCGTAGAGCTTGACCTCGGAAAGCACGGAGAGCACGGCGCTGGGGCCGTACTTTTCGCGGAAGCCTTCGGGCATGCGGATGTCATGCAGGCGGCGCATGATGTCCACCACCCCGCGCACCTCGAACCGGTCCAGGGTGTCGTGGTTCAGGATGCGGTAGCCTTCCAGAAAGTCCGTGGTCTTGATGCCGCCCGCGTAGAAGTGGCACTCGGGCGTGATGTCCAGATCCTTCACCATCTCCAGCATGGCCGCTTCCACGCTGCGGTCGATGATCTGGTCGGTGCCCTGGCCGGGGATGCGCAGCACAAGGCCCTTGCCGTCCAGCTGGATGTGATAGGTGTCGTTGGTCAGGCCCTTGAGCTTTTCGGCCATCTGGGTCTCGGAGCACTGGTCGGCCAGTTCGTCGGGCGTCAGCAGGCCCAGGGAAAGGGCGTCGCTCAGGCTGTCGATCTCGCAGAGCAGCATCTTCACCCGCGTGGCGTAGACGGGCACGCGGTCCAGGATGCGGATGACGGAGTCTTCCCAGTAGTCGTCCGGGCCGCTCCTGTCCAGTTCCTCGCGGATGAGGGCCGCTGCCTCCTCGGTCCAGTAGGAGACGCCGGACATGCAGTAGCCCGAGGGCGAATCCTTGCGCACGGAGACCACGCGGTCGTCGGCATCGGTGATCAGTTCCCATTCATGGCCCTGCTGGGTCTGCTGGCAGATGAACTGCGAGACCCCGGGACGCACCAGGGGCACCACCGGACGGCGGATGTAGGTGTCACCGTCGATGACCAGGCTGTCGCCCAGGCGGTGGGCCACCAGCTGGAGGGAGGAATAGTTGTTGGCCGTGGCATACTGCGCCGAGATGATGAGCTGGACGCCGTATTTGTCCACAAGATAGTTGAAGCATTCGTGCTTGTAACCGACCACCAGGGCGATGTCGGTGACGCCGTCGGCATGGAGCTGGCGGATGGTACGTTCCACCAGCGGATATCCGCCGATGTTGAGCAGGGGCTTGGGCTTCAGATAGGTGAAGGGGCGCAGACGCGTCCCGAAGCCGGCACAAAGAATGTTGGCACGCATGGGAACCACTCCTGTGCGTTGTGCAGGGATGTGACGGACATCCCCGATGCTGGTGAGGGGGACTGCGCTTGCGCAGGAAAACCTTATCCCCCGGGGTTCGCGATCCCGGATGCCGTATCCGGGGTGCGGAGGTTTCTCACGACACGCAAAAAAAGGCAAGGGCTGTCTGGCGGTTGTCGCCGGACGGGGCAGGCCGGGAGGTGCGGAAGACGGCCCGGCCCATGCTGTACAAGGCGAAGCGTTAGTTTTTTGTGAGCGGGATGCAGCGCGGGAAGGGCCCGGCTCAGTCGTCCTTGCGGGAGGGGGCCGTATCTCCCGGCGCGGGGCGGAACGAAAGGACGCGGCAGTGGTGCGGCGCGGGAGCTTCCGCCTGGCCCTGCATCAGGTCGAAGTCGGGGGCCAGGGGCTGGGCCGCGGGGGCGGGGCCGTCTTCATGCGGCTGGGCCTGCTGTGCCCAATAATAGTTGAACAGCTGGTTCTTGTAGCGTTTGGCCTGGATCATGGAAAAGACCAGGACGGCCTCTTCCCAGCGCTGGGTCGGTTCGAAACGGCTGGCGATGGTGGCGTACTTGCTCCACAGCGACATGAGCGACGCCTCGTCGAGGGCGTCCAGCTGGCGGGCAAGGCGGGTGAGCAGTTTTTCCATGGTTTCCTCCGGCAGAAGCGCGTATATCGCGCCGTCGTTATGGCCCATTTGCGGGCCTGCGTCAAATCCGGCGCCCCTCCGAGCCGGGGAGGCCCCTGCCGGCGGGCCTTCCTCCCCCCCCGGGGGACGCACTGGTGGAGAGGGGCGTTTTGTGCTACACCATTGCCGCGCCGCGAAGCGCTTTCACCTTTTTTGCTAGGCATACCTGGAGGCATCATGACGACCGACCTGAAGGCCATGTACAAGAAAGTCCACAAGGACGCTTTTCCCGAGACCATGACCATTTTGCTGGGTGACGAAAAGCTTGTGTACCACAAGCGCGTCTGGACCTTGGACAACGAGGAAAAAGGTCTGCGCTACGGCGAAAACCCCGACCAGCCCGCTGCCCTGTATGAACTGCGTGAAGGTGGTATCACCTGCGGCGGCCTGCGCTGGCGTGGCCCCGGTCAGGGCATCGTGTCGGCCATGACCGAAGCCCAGATGATCCAGGCCGGCAAGCATCCCGGCAAGACCAACCTCACCGACGTGGACAACGGCGCCAACATCCTGCAGTACCTCAGCGAGCGCCCCGCGGCCATCATCCTCAAGCACAACAACCCCTGCGGCGCTGCCTGGGACGACGGCGGCGTGGCCGCTGCCCTGGACAAGGCCTTCTGGTGCGACCGTATCGCCGCTTTCGGCGGCGCGGTGGTGGTCAACCGTCCCTTCACCCGCGAGGCCGCCGAGATGGTGGCCGCCAGCTACTTCGAGGTGGTGGCCGCTCCTGCCTATGAAGAAGGCGCCGTGGAGATCCTCAAGGGCCGCAAGAACCTGCGCATCATGGAACTGCCCGGCCTGGGCCGCCTGGACGAACTGACGCAGTCCGCCTTCCTGGACATCAAGAGCCTGGCCGACGGCGGCATCGTGGTGCAGAAATCTTTCGTGAACCGCATCCTCACCGATGCCGACTTCCTGCCCGCCGAAGCCACGGACAAGAACGGCGTCACCGTCACCGCCCGCAAGCCCAACGCCCAGGAAATGGCCGACCTGCGCTTTGCCTGGGCCGTGGAAGCCGGCGTGACCTCCAACTCGGTCATCTTTGCCCGCAACGGCGCCACCGTGGCCATCGGCACCGGTGAACAGGACCGCGTGGGCTGCGTGGAACTGGCCATCCACAAGGCCTACACCAAGTACGCCGATACCCTGGCCTTCCGCGAGCACAACCTCTCCTTCTACGAGCTCAAGCAGAAGGCCGCCACCGACGCCGCCCTCAAAGCCACTCTGGACGACATCCAGGCCCGTACCCAGGAAGCCCGCGGCGGTCTGCCCGGCACGGTGCTGATCTCCGACGGCTTCTTCCCCTTCCGTGACGGCGTGGACGCCGCCATGGCCCAGGGCGTCACCGCCATCGGCCAGCCCGGCGGCTCCATGCGTGACACCGAAGTCATCGCGGCCTGCAACGAAGCCAGCCCGCAGGTGGCCATGGTCTTCACCGGTCAGCGTTCCTTCAAGCACTAGTCTCCCGCAGGGCACGACACCGGCCGGTGTCGTGCCCTTTTTTCATATCCGCGGCCCTGCCGCCTTCCCGTCAGCCAAGGATGCCCGCCGTGTCTTCCCATCCCCGCACGCCCCGCACCGGGGCCTCGTCCGCCCGTATCTGCATCTCCGCCCTGTCCGGGGGCGGCGGCAAGACCCTGCTCTCGCTGGGCCTGGCGCGGGCCTTTTCCCGGCAGGGGCTGGCCGTCCAGCCCTTCAAGAAAGGCCCGGACTATATCGACGCGGCCTGGCTCTCGCTGGCGGCCGGACGGCAGGCCAGCAATCTGGACCCCTATTTCCTGTCCCCCGCGCGTCTGCGGGCCCTGTTCCGTCATGTGATGGGGCGCAGCGGGGCCCGGCTGGCCCTGCTGGAAGGCAACCGCGGCCTTTTCGACGGCATGGACGTGCGCGGCTCCTGCGCCACGGCCGAACTGGCCCGCACGCTGGACTGCCCGGTGCTGCTCAGTCTGGATTGTACCAAGATGACCCGTACGGCCGCTGCTCTGGTGGCCGGGGTACGGAATTTCGAGCCCGGCCTGCGTCTGGCGGGCGTGGTGCTCAATCAGGTGGCCTCGGCCCGGCATGAAGGCATTTTGCGTGAGGCCATCACCACCTACACGGACGTGCCCGTGCTGGGGGCCATTCCCCGCCTGCGGGAGAATCCCCTGCCGGAACGGCACATGGGGCTCGCCTCGCTGTGCGGTGACGATCTGAGCCCGCAGGCCCAGGAGATATTGGAAAAACTGGCCGATGTGGTGCGCGACCATGTGGATATGGACCGCGTGTTATCCATCGCCGACGACCTGCCCGCTCTGCCCGAAGAGCCGGATTTCTGGGACGAGACCGCCTGGGCCGGGGAGGGCGCTGTGGTCCCTTCCGGCGAAGGGCAGCCTGTGGTCTGCTCCGAGGCTCCGGCCCCCGCTGCCGGGGCTGGGACGTCCCCCCGGGCGGATGCCCCGCGCATCGGCTATGTGCGCGACCGGGCCCTGTGGTTCTATTATGAGGAGAACCTCGAAGCCCTGCGCCGGGCCGGCGCGGAGCTGGTACGCCTTTCCTTGCTGGATGACGCGGCGTGGCCGGAGCTGGACGGCCTGTATCTGGGCGGCGGTTTCCCCGAAGACTGGGCCCGGGAGCTGTCCGCTTCGCCGCATCTGGCCCGGCTGGGTACACTGGCCGCCAAGGGCTTGCCCATCTACGCTGAATGCGGCGGCTTCATGGTCCTGGCTTCGGCTCTGGAGCGTGACGGGCAGCGCTGGCCTATGAGCGGCATCTTTCCCGTGGAGACCCGCTTCTGTCCCAAGCCGCAGGGCTTGGGCTATGTGCGGGCCGACGTGGTGCTGCCCAATCCCTATTTCCCCCAGGGCTCTGTCCTGCGCGGACATGAGTTCCACTACTCCCTCTGCCACGAGCCTGCCGCCGTCAGCGGCCGTCTGGATCATGCCCTGCGCCTGCGCAAGGGCACGGGCATGGGCCGCGATGCTGAGGGCCACGGCCGGGATGGTCTGGTGAGCGGCCGGGTCTGGGCCGCCTATTGTCATATCTTTGCGCCGGCAGTGCCCGGATGGGCCCCCCGTTTCGTGGAGCTGGCCCGTTGCTACCGCCAGGAACGGACTGGGGGATAGAAAAGGTTTTTATGAGGGGGGAGAGGGACACCTTTTTGGAAAAAGGTTCTCCCTCTCCCCCCTCATGCTCCCCCCTTTCCCTTCCAAAAACTTTTATCAGGAGGCGTCGCAGGATATGGCGGGCCTGCTGACAGGGCTATGGCGGGTACGATCAACGGACAGGAATTCGCCCTGTCTGGTTTTGATGAGAGAAAAGGCAGCGTTCCCGGAATATTGGCTCCGGGAACGCTGCCTTTTTTGCTGTGGGGGAACGGAGGATGCGGGAAGGGAGCGGTGACCGGAGGCAGCCCGAAGAGCCTGCCCATGGTTGATGCAGGCGTCTTGCGGGGCCCGGCAGCAGAGATATGGGGCTCCCCCCAGTGTGTCCTGTGCGTTCCTAAAAACGGTTCAGGATGAGCTTGTCCAGGGCCAGCTTGGGCACATAGTGCACCTGCTCGGCGTCACGCCAGTAGCCCAGGGCGCCGCTTTCGGGCACGTCGGCCACACGGCGCACTTCCTTGGCCACGCCAAGGCCCAGGACCAGCGTGGGGCGCAGGTCGTCGGGAAGCTGGACCAGTTCGCTCACGCCGCTATGGTCGAACGAGGCGATCATGCAGCAGCCCCAGTCACGGCTGGAGGCCGCCAGCTGGATGGTCTGGGCCGCGATGCCGGTATCCAGCCAGACCAGGTCGCCCGCGTTCTTGGGCATGCTCATGACGATGAAGCCCGTGGGGCGCTCACCGGGGAAGGGCCCCCCCCAGTCCTTGAGGGCCGCCGCCCATTTGGTCATGCCGAACAGACGCCGGCAGGTCTCGCCGGGGCCCACGAGGCTGTAACGCAGTTGCTGGGCGTTACGGGCGCAGGGGGTCAGGCGGGCGCAGTCCACCAGCCATTCCAGATCCGCCATCTGCAGCGGACGCTCTTCTTCGAAACGGCGGCAGGTACGGGCCGCCAGTGCCAGTTGCTTGAAATCCATATGGGCTCCGCAGGTGAGAAGGGATCGCCGGGATCGCCCGGCGGGGAGGAGAAAAAAATAGCACCTGCCGGAGCACGCGTCTACCGTGGGCAGAGCGGCTGCGGCGAAGCGGAAGGCATGGTCGGGATGCGATGTGGCGGCACGGCCGGGAAATGCTGGCGGGCAGGGCGAACAGACCTGCAGTCACATAAATGGAGCTAGGGGAGAGGATTTGTCTGCGCAGGGCCGTAGGGGAGCCATCGTGCCGTCCGCAGCTCTCGGGCACGGCGCCATGCAGAGAACCTTGGCGTATGGCCTGCTGCGGGCGGTCAAAGACAAGAAAGGGGAGACGCCTGTGGGCGTCCCCCCTGAAAAATCATGGCGGCCTGGCCTAGCGGTGCTGGCTCGTGTGATCGAAGGCCAGGGCGTAGAGATGGTGGAAAAAGTCCACATACTCCACATGCACATGGTCCGGGGTCTTGATGCGCGCCGGGGCGAAATTGAGGATGGAGGTGATGCCCGCATCCATCAGGTGCTGGGCCGCACGCTGGGCGCGTTCGGGCGGCGTGGTGATGATGCCGATCTCGATGTTCTGCTCGGCCACCATGGCCTTGAGATCCTTGGTGCAGTGCACTTCCAGGCCGTGGACGATCTCGCCGATCTTGAAGGGGTCGCAGTCGAAGATGCCCACGATGTTGAAGCCGCGGGCGCGGAATTCACCGTGGTTCAGGATGGCTTTGCCCAGGTTGCCGACGCCCACGAGCGCCATGCGCCATTCACGGTCGACCCCCAGGGAGGAGGTGATGGCCGCAATAAGGGAGGTTATGTGATAGCCCACGCCGCGGATGCCGAATTCGCCGAAGTAAGCCAGGTCCTTGCGGACCTGGGAGCCGTTGACCCCGCAGGCTTCGGCCAGGGGGTTGGAGGAGATGACTTCAACGCCGTCGCGCGCAAAATTTTCCAGCACCTGCACATAGGTGGCCAGGCGCTGGATCGTGGCGCGGGGGATGTGTTTGCTTTTGGGTTCCGTGGGCATAATCAATACCTGCTCAAGCTTGTGATGCTTTTGTGAAATTTAGTCTTTTCAATTTACTGGAAAAAAAAAGAATCCGCAAGCACCGGAAATACAACCTTTATTCCTTGCATGCCCGGGCTGGCGAAATGATATGCCAATATAATCAGTCTGCTGGCGGTGTGAATGGGGAAAAGGAAAAAAGTTGGATTTTAGAAAATATTTTTAAAAGTTTAGGGATGTCCTTTCAGCACCCGGGGTTGAGGCCGGTCCGCAGGAAAAAAGACATTTTGTTACATTGTGAAATAATTCCGTGAAGGGGCGAACAACCACGGCCTGCGCAGGACCAAAAAAAAGGGGGGACCGAAGTCCCCCCGTTGCAGCATTACTGCCTGGACGGCCTACGCATAGGGGTTGGCGTACAGCAGGATGAAGCTGATAACCAGGGCGTAAATGGCCAGGGATTCGATGAAGGCGAAGGCCAGGATCATGGTACCGGTCACTTTGCCGCTCACGTCAGGGTTGCGGGCGATACCTTCGCAGGCGCCCTTCAGGCCCAGACCCATACCGATACCGCAACCGAAAGCGGCGATGCCGATGCCGAGAGCGGCGGCCAGGCAGGTGTAACCCAGGGAAGCGGAATCAAGCTGGTTGGCAGCGAAAGCCATGGAAGCCATACCCAGCAGGGCCACGGTGTTCAGGGCGATCATCAGAAGTTTGCGCATGTGACACTCCTTCAACAGTTTGTATAAGTTGGGTCGTTTCCGACCATTCCCCACATATTCGGGGCTGCCGCAAGGGCAGCGGGCTGATTAATGTTCCGGGGCCTCGATGGCGCCCTTGATGTAGAACATGGTCAGCATGAAGAACACAAAGGCCTGCATGGTCTTGCCCAGCAGGAACAGGGCGTAGATCGGGATGGTGCCCAGGATGGGAGCCATGATGAAGAAGAGCACCATAACGATTTCTTCACCGCGGATGTTACCGAAAAGACGGAGAGACAGAGAGACGGGACGCGACAGGTGCGACACGATCTCCAGGGGGAACATCAGCGGGATGAGGAACTTGGAGGGCCCGGTGAAGTGGTGCACGTAGTGCGCCTTCCAGCGGATGATGCCCAGGGCGTTGTAGAACACGAGCACGAACAGGGCCATGCTCACGGTGGTGTTCAGGTTGGCCGTGGGGGCGTCGAAGCCGGGGATCAGGCCCAGCAGGTTCATGCCGAAAATGTAGATGAACATACCGGCCAGCAGCGGCACGAAGCGGCGGCCGGCCTCGCCCATCGTGTTGCAGATGAAGTTCTCGATGGTGTCGATGAGAGCTTCAAAGAAGTTCTGCATGCCTCCGGGCACCAGGGTCAGGCGACGGCGCACGAGATAGGCCACCACGAAGAGCACGGCCATACAGACCCAGGAGTAGAAGACATGTTTGAATTCCACCACCTGTCCGCCGATCGTGATCTGGTCCATGTTGCAGAACGTGGAGAGTAATACCGGATGCGGCAAACCACCAGCCATGAGACATGCCTCCTGCTCGGTTAAGGTGAAAAATCCGGCGCTAGCGCTTTCCGGCCGCGCGGCTTGCCCACGCGTAGGTAATGAGCGCCAATGCCGTGGCGGCGGCCAACCCTCCCAGCAGGGCCGTCAGCGGCGCCCCGCACACTGCAAGGGCCACATAGGTCACCACGGCCAGTACGGCCAGTCTGCCTCCCCAGCGCAAGAGCACCACGCGCAGGAACGCCGTACTGTATTCACCAAGGGGCTGCCGCAAGAAAAAGCGGGCCAATCCCCAAAAAGTCCAAGTAATCATTGCCGCGCCCACGCCAAACCAGAACAGGCCGGGCATGTGCGCATAACCGACGCCGCCCATCCCAAGGCAAATGCCGGTAAACAAAATCAAATTCCGCACCAGCGGCAGAATGACCGGATGACTTATACCCCGACGCCAGAGCCAGTTGTCAATATCTTTCAGCAAGGGTCCCAACATTATCCGTCATTGCGGTCGTGACCGCCGGTCTTCGTGCCTTCGCCCTCGGGGGCTTCCGGGCTGGTCGTGCCGGTGCGCAGCTGCGCCGTGGGGGCCCTGCCGCCGGTTTCCCGGCTGACGGCGGCGGTTTCCGCCGCACAGGCCCGGGCGATGCTGTCCGGGACGACCGTTTTTTTCTTCACCGTGACGCGCTCCGGCCTGTCGGCCAGGGCTTCGGCACGTTTTTGTTCTTCTTCGCGGGACATCTTGCGCAGCAGGCGCTGGGTATCCTCATAGACGTTCATGAAACCGGCGATGATCCCGATGACCAGGAAGACCAGCTTCAGCCAGGGACCCGTCTCCAGCCAGGCGTCGAGTCCGTAGCCTATGGCGAAACCCACCAGCGGGCCGCTCACCATATGCATGCCGATGGTGCCCGTGGTGGCAAGGGATTCCATGCCCTTGCTCTGCTGTTTGAAAATGTCCTTCAGTGACACGTTTTCTCCTGCCTTCGGCTGTGATGACGGGCGGGTGGGGATCGCAAAATCCTTTGGACCCCCTGAAGCCGTGTCAATGTACAAATTATCACAATGGCATCGCTGCGTCAATGCAATTTGTGGATTTGCACCGGCTCCCCGTCCGGAAGACCTTGTGAAGTGTTGCTCTATCTTATTGAAAAATAAATTGTTTTTTAACTATCTGACATATTTTATAAAAAGGATCGAAAACCCCGGAGGCGTCAAAAATCCGTACCGTGCGACACCGGCAAAAGGGGGCCGTCTCAGGCGCGACGCTGCCAGCAGCTCACGCTTTCCACATGCGGGCTGTGGGGGAAGAGGTCCAGGGGCGTCACCTGCACCAGCTCATAATCGGCGGACAGCATCCGGGCATCGCGGGCCAGAGTAGCCGGGTTGCACGAGATGTAGACCAGGCGCTCCGGAGCCAGATGGAGCAGGGCCTCCAGCGCTTCCGGGGCCACACCGCCGCGCGGCGGGTCCAGCAGGGCATGATCCCAGTGCCCGGGGCCGTGCTTGCGGGCCAGGGCCGTCAGCAGGCGGGCGGCGTCCCCGGCCTCGTAGCGGCAGTGGCCGAAGCCGAAACGGCGGGCATTGCGCTCCGCCAGGAGCACGGCGCGGCGGTCGTATTCCATGCCCAGCACCTCGCCGAAATGCCCCGCGGCCAGCAGGCCAGGAGCCCCCGCACCGCAATAGACATCCAGCAGACGGCGGGGCGTCACACCCGCCTGGGGGGAGAGGAGCAGATCCACGGCCGTGGCGGCCAGCAGTTCGGCGGCCCGGCTGTTGACCTGAAAAAAGGATGCGGGATCGATACCGAACCAGCGGCCGCCCAGGGGCAGATACAGCGGCGCCCCGTCGTCCGGCAGGGCCTCGCCCCGGCGGTCGAGGCAGAGCACGCGCGTCTCTCCGGCCACCAGAGCGTCAGGGGTGGCACGTTCCTCATGGACGAAGGCCTGGATGTGCGGGAAGGCGTCCAGCAGTGCCCGGCCCATGCGGGCCACGGTACGGCGCTGTTCCGCCGTGCCCGGGCTGGTGACGCAGGTGAGCCACCAGCGGCGTCCCGGGGCATCGTCCGCGGCGGCCTGTGCCGGAGCGGGATCGGGCCAGCCGTAGCGCACCACCAGGAAGCGCCAGAAACCGCAGTCTTCCGTAGCCGGACGTTCCCGCCGGGGGCGGCGCCCGCGATTCTTTTCCGCCCGGGGCCGCAGACGGCCTTCCTCGGCGGCGCTGCGCGGCGGCACATAGGCGGGCAGGCCGCTGCGGGCGGCCAGATCGGCGCAGGCCGTGACCAGCTCCAGCCCCTCGCCGGGCGGCAGGGCGCAGCCGGGCACCGGCAGCACCCGCAGGCCGCCGCGTCGGCGCAGGCCCAGGCACAGGCCGCTGCCGTCGGCAGGGCCGAAGGCGAATTCCATCTTGTTGCGGAAGGCCCGCTGTTCCGGGGAGCCCAGAGCGGGCCGCAGGGGCAGGGCCGCATCACGGCCCAGACCGCCGATGCGCTCCAGGGCATCGCGTACCAGCTGGCCTTTCCAGCGCAGCTGGGCCGCATAGGGCAGGCGCTGCCAGGGACAGCCGCCGCAATCCTCGCCGTGGGGACAGGTGTCCGCCGCCAGGGCCACGTCCTCCAGCACCGCCGTACGCTGGGCCTCCCAGAAGCGTTTCTGGCGGCGGATGATGCGGGCCCGTACCGTCTGGCCGGGCAGGGAGCCCGCGACGAAAATGACAGGCCCGCCGTCCTCGGGGCGGTGCAGGCCGCGGCCGTCGTGGCTCAGTGTGTCGATACGGCAAACGATCTCATCGGTCATGGCGGAACAGGGGGTTGGAGTGGCGGGGAACAGGCCGGAGAGGCCTGCGGCACGATGATCTTTCTTGTAGCGGCTTTGCCCCGGGCTGGCAATGCGCGGCAGGGCGGAGCAAAGGGGGACAGCCGTCCCTCTGCGGCGGGAAAAGCGCGTCCGGCGCGGAAAAAAAGCGGCGGAAGGCAAAAAAGCATTGCCTCCCGGCGCTTCCTGTGCTATGCAACGCAACTGGCCTACGCCTCTGTCTGGCCCCGACTACCGCGCGTCCCACCACAGGATGCGTGGCCTGTGGCGCGGCCAAGAACAAAAATCACTTGACTTTTCTTGTAGCATGAGGCAAACAGGCCTCTCTCTTTTCGGAGGTTTAAGAGCATGTACGCTATTATTGAAACGGGCGGCAAACAGTACCGCGTCGAAGAAGGTTCCAAGATCGTTGTGGAAAAGCTCGCTGGCGAAGCCGGCAGCGAAATCAAGCTGGACAAGGTGCTGATGCTTGGCGGCGCCGACGTGAAAGTGGGCGCTCCCTATGTGGAAAACGCTGCCGTGACCGCCGAAGTGGTGGAACAGGGCCGCGGCGCCAAGGTCATGGTGTTCAAGCGCTGGCGTCGTAACGACTCGCGCAAGCTGCGCGGTCATCGTCAGGACTGCACCACCATCCGCGTCAAAAGCATTAACGGCTAGCTTGACGGCGTGTCCCTGCGGGGACGCACGGCAATCTGCCTTGTAAGGAGTATACCATGGCTCATAAGAAAGCAGGCGGCTCTTCGCGTAACGGCCGCGACAGTGCGGGCCAAAGACGCGGCGTGAAGCGCTTTGGCGGCCAGAACGTGCTGGCTGGCAACATCATCGTGCGTCAGCTCGGCACCAAGATCTATCCCGGCACCAACGTGGGCATGGGCAGGGACTACACCCTGTTCGCCAAGGTTGACGGCGTGGTGCGTTTTGAAAAGTACATCCGCAAGCGTCGCGTGCTTACCCGCGTGCATGTGGAAGCCCCCGTTGCCGAATAACGGCGCGGCAAGGCGTGATTTTTGAAGGGAAGAGGCCGCAGGGCTTCTTCCCTTTTTTGCTTTTTTCAGGCCCCTGCGGCCTGCGGTACGCCCGCAAGGCGTCCCGAAGATCAGGGTGGTGACACCCGGGAGATTTTTCATGCGTTTTGTGGACGAAGCTACTATCCAGGTCCGGGCCGGCAAGGGCGGCCACGGCTGCGTGTCTTTCCGGCGTGAAAAGTTCGTGCCCCGCGGCGGGCCGGACGGCGGTGACGGCGGCAAGGGCGGTTCCGTCATCCTCAAGGCGGACAGCCGCCTGCTTTCCCTTTATGACTTCCGCCTCAAGCGCCAGTACGAGGCCCGCAACGGCCAGCCCGGCATGGGCAGCCAGTGCAACGGGCGCAAGGGCGATGACCTCATCCTGGGCCTGCCCGTGGGCACCCTGGTCTATGCCCGCGACGAGATGGGCGAGGAATACCTGCTGGCCGACCTGCGCGAGCCCGACATGGAAGTGGTGGCCGCCCAGGGCGGTCGCGGCGGCATGGGCAACGAGCATTTCAAGACGTCCACCATGCGCGCCCCGCGTTTCGCCCAGCCCGGCGAGCCCGGCGAGGAACGCGAACTGCGCCTGGAACTGAAGATCCTGGCCGACGCCGGCCTGCTGGGCCTGCCCAATGCGGGCAAGTCCACCTTCATCTCGCAGGTCTCGGCGGCGCGGCCCAAGATCGCGGCCTATCCCTTCACCACGCTGACGCCCAATCTGGGCGTCATGATCGACGAATACGATCCTGACCGCCGCATGGTCATCGCCGACATCCCCGGCCTCATCGAGGGCGCCCACGAAGGCCAGGGCCTGGGCCACCGTTTCCTCAAGCATGTGGAGCGCACCCGCTTCCTGGTGCACATCCTCAGCATCGAGGACATGAGCGACGACAATCCCTGGGCCGGTTTCGAGCTCATCAACGAGGAGCTGCGCCGCTTCGACCCCGAACTGGCCGAACGTCGCCAGATCGAGGTGGTCAACAAGATCGACCTGGTGGACGAGGAGCGTCTGGAAGAGCTGCGGGCCCGCGCCCGCGCCGACGGCCGCGAGGTCTTCTTCATCTCGGCCCGTGACGGCATCGGCATCGAGGATCTGGTGGCCGCGCTCTGGAAGCTGCGCGACGAAGTGCAGGTGCACGAACCCCTGCACCACTTCGTGGAAGCCGAGAACGTGGACGAAGAGGAATTCGAGGACATCGAAGTCATCTACACCCGCGAGTGATGCGTGCGGGGCAGGGATGCGGGACCGCCGCTTGGCAGGCCGCGTTCCTGCCCCGTTTTTCGTCACTCAGGAGGAGAAGCATGAAACATATCCTTCTGTCCTGCCTCCTGCTGCTGGCCCTGTGCGCCACCGCCCTGGCCGCCCCTGTGGAGAAGCAGACCTTCCGCGTGGTCGCCCCCGAGGGCTGGACCGTGACCGCCGTGCCGGACGTGACCGAAGGCGTGGTGCTGGTGGCCCCGGACAAATCCGTGAGCGTCACCATCGTCACTGCCGCCAGCGGGACCATGACGCCGGAACAGCTGGCGGCCGATTACGAGCAGAAGCTGCACGCCGCCCGTGTGGCGCAGAACGGCAACTATTACGGCCTCAAGGGCATGGCGGGCGATCTGCCGCTGGAGGTCTGCCTCTGGACCTTCGACGGCATGCACGGCGTGGCCAGCATCGTGGGCCGTACCGGCCATCCCGCCCTGCAGGGCATCGTGGACTCGCTGGAGTTCTACAAGTAGTCCCGTACCCCAGTGTATTATGAGGGCGGGGCCGCCATGTTGGCCTGCTTTCCGATAGCGCGGGCAAACCCCGGACATCTTTGGCAAAGGCCGAAAGGCCCGCCGATCCGTCATGAGGTGACGGGCATCGTCTGATACTCTCCTGCCCCGGACCGCAGAAATAAAAAAGGACGCCGGATATATCCGGCGTCCTTTTTTTGTGGCCTTTCCTTGGCGGGAAGACCATGCCGCCATAGGATGGATAAATCTCCTGCATGTGCCCTCATGCAGCCCTGTCCGGCATCACTGTGGATGCGGGGAACGGCAGGGACCCGGCGTGCCGGTACCATGCGGGTTCACAGAGCCGGGGCTTTTATCCCGCTCCTTTGGCAGACAGATTTTTGGGGGAAGGGCTGCTTTTCCTGTCTTCCGAGGGCAGGGCGCTGCAAGGCTGCCGGCGTATTGCCACGATGCTTTGACCGGCGAAGACCTTCTGTCCCACCACGACACGGGGCGCGTAGTTCTGAGGAAGGTAGAGATCGACACGGGAGCCGAACTTTATCATGCCGATACGTTCCCCTTTTTTCCCCATATCGCCTGGCTCCGCATAGCTGACGATGCGCCGGGCTATGAGGCCCGCGATCTGCACCATGACGAAGTTCCCGTCATCGGCCTTCAGGGCATAGGCGCAGCGTTCGTTATCCCGGGAGGCTTTGTCCAGGGACGCGTTGAAGAATTTGCCGGGGTAATAGCGGATGTCCTCGATGCGGGCATCGACCGGCATCCGGTTCACGTGCACGTCAAAAAGATTCATGAAGATGCTGATGCGGGTGAGCCGCTCCCCTGTGAACGGTTCGTCGGCTTGCTCGATGCGCACGATTCTGCCGTCGGCCGGACTGAGGGCGCAGTGCTCCTCTTGCGGGCAGACCCGTTCAGGAAATGGCTGGACAGCCAGAGCACGAGCAGGAAGGCCAGGGCCGGGAGCCAGAGCCCCAGGAGGGCGAACAGGAGCGCGCTGAACGCGACGAGGGCGAGGAAGGGGCACCCTTCCCTGCATATGCCGGTTTGGGGATGTTTCATGAGCATGGCTCCAGGGGGAGACCTCCGTGCGCGGGCAGGGAGGCCTCCCGCAGTCAGGCTACACGAGTGACGGACACAAAATGTCCATCCCGTGCTGTCTCAGGATGTCGGCGCCGTCATAGTGGGCCCGTTTTTCAAGGAATTTTCCGTCCTTGAGCGTGATCATGAACATCAGGGAAAAGCGAACTTTTTTGTTCGTGGGCGGGAGGCCGAGAAAAGGTCTGGTGTGGACCCCCTCATAGACCAGATAGCAGGCCACCTTGTCGCCTTCCGCGAACATGTCGTGGATGCGCATGGTAAAGCCCGGGCAGGCGTCCATATGGTTCTTTTCCTGCCGGATGAACTCATCAGCCGAAAGAGGATGGTCTATCTGGGAGTAGAAACGGAAATCAGGGTGGCACAGCTCCTTCAGCGCATCATAGTTGTTCTCTTCGATGAGCTGGTAGAACTTTTTAACGACAGCTTTGTTTTCTTCAGGGGACATGGATGTGCTCCTTGCTGGATGTTGGCAGTGCGGATCCGCGTATCCTTCCGGGAGGTCTGAATTGACGCTAATCCTTATAGCAGCTATAAGGTCAAGCACTTTTCGTACGATGTCGTCCCCTGCACGTCGGGGAGGTGAACATGAGGATAGGAGAGGTCGCAAAAATTTCCCGCTGCCCGGCAGTCACCATCCGCTACTATGAAAAGATCGGTTTGCTGCCCAACGCAAAACGCACGGCGGCAAACTACAGGATCTACGATCAGAACGATCTGGAGCGCCTGCGCTTCATCCGCCATTGCCGCAACCACGGCATGTCGCTTGCCGACATTGAAAAGCTGCTGTCGATCAAGGATGATGGCAGCGCCCTTCATGATGGGGATATCGTCGCCATCATCGAATCCCACAGGAAGAACATAAAAGCCCAGATAGCCTCGCTGGATGCCCTGCTCCGCAAGCTGGACGAGTTGGTCGCCGACCCGACCGGCAGCCGGGAAAAAGTGGACAGGATCATTGAGACCTTGGGGGCGCCGTGCCCTGACTGTTCCGATTATGCGAAGTTCTCGCATGATCCTTCCTGAAAGGGCATAAGAAGCGGGGAGAAGACAGGCTCTTCTGCCGGGAAGACACGAACTGTCTGCACGCTGGCTGTTTGTCGTGCTTTGGGCTATGGTCAGGCGGCGTCCGCCGGAGGCGGACAGGAATTTTTTAGAGCCCTTGTTAGGAGCGATCATGGAAAGACAGGCCGATTGGCGACAGGAAAAAGCACAGGCGCTGGCCCGTGCCCGTGTGGTGGTCATCAAGGTGGGCAGTGCGGTATTGACCGATGCCCAGGGGCTGAGCACGCCCGTGCTGGAAAGCCTGGCCCGTCAGATGGCCGCCCTGCGCACCGCGCCGGACGGGCATGAGCGCCGTCTGGTGCTGGTCTCTTCCGGGGCCGTGGCGGCCGGTCGCGCCGTCCTGCGCGCCCACGGCCACAGCGGCGAGACCTCCGGCCTGTCCGCCCGTCAGGCGGCTGCCGCCGTGGGACAGGGGCAGCTCATGCGCGCCTGGGACGAAGTCTTCCGCGCCTATGATTTCCCCACCTCGCAGGTGCTGCTCACCCGTGACGACCTGCGCGCCCGCCAGCGTTTCCTCAATGCCCGCAACACCTTCGCCGAGCTCATGGACTGGGGCGTGCTGCCCATCGTCAACGAAAACGACACGGTCTCGGTCAGCGAGCTGAAATTCGGCGACAACGACTGTCTGGCCAGCCTGCTGGTCAACCTCATCGGCGCCGACCTCTACATCAACCTGACCTCGGCCCCGGGCGTCTACGCGGCCAATCCGCAGGAAGTGCCCGACGCGGGCATCCTGGAATGCGTGGAGGACGTGGCGGGCCTCGATCTGGGCCGCATGTGCGGCGGCAAGACCAGCGTGGGCACCGGCGGCATGTACTCCAAGCTGCAGGCCGCGCGCCGCGCCGCCCAGCTGGGCGTGCCCACCCTCATCCTGCCCGGCCGCGAAGCGGACGTGCTGGCGCGCGCCTTTGCCGGTGAGGCCGTGGGCACCTGGGTCCGTCCCGAGGAACACGCCATCCCGCGGCGCAAGTTCTGGCTGGCCTACCAGTCCGATCCGGCGGGCACGGTGCTGGTGGATGCCGGTGCGGCCGAGGCCCTGCTCAGCAAGGGCAGCAGCCTGCTGCCCGGCGGTGTGCGTCAGGTGCTGGGCAATTTTCAAAAGGGCGCGCTGGTGCGCGTGGCCCGTCTGGGCGAGAGCGACAGCCACGCCAGCCTGGGCGTGGGCCTGTCCAATTACAGCGCGGCGGACCTGCGCAAGATCATGGGCCTGCGGCGCCATGAGGTGGCCGCCATCCTGGGCGATGCCCACTATCCCGAGGTCATCCATCGCGACAACCTGCTCATGGATGCCGCCATCTAGGCAGCGGCGTTTGCCGGGCGGCAGGGCGTATCCGTAGGGCATGCAGCACTGAAGAGCGGGGCTTGGCCCGACGGCGGGAGCCGGAGCGGCTTCCCTCCTTGGGCGGAGGAGCCCGGAAGACGGGCAGATCCTCAGGAGTTGGTGAGCGATGGTCATATTGATCGCAGGGGAGAGCCATACGGGAAAGACCCTGCTGGCGCAGAAGCTGCTGGAGGCATACCGCTATCCCTGCCTGTCGCTGGATCACCTGAAGATGGGGCTCATCAGGAGCGGCCAGTGCGCGCTGTCTCCTGAAAGCGATGATGCCGAGCTCACACGCTACCTATGGCCCATCGTCAGGGAGATGATCAAGACATGCATAGAGAACCGCCAGAACATGATCATCGAGGGATGCTATATCCCCTTTGGCTGGGAAGATGATTTCCCGGACGAGTACAGAAAAGAAATCGCCTATGTCTGCCTCGTGTTCAGCGAGGGCTACATCAAAGAACGATATGCGGATATAGCCAGGTATGAAAGCGTGATCGAAAGCAGGAAGGAAGCATGTCCTGCGCCTGAGAGCCTGCTTGAGGGAAATCGGCGCAATTTGCGGCAGTGCATCCTGCATTCCTATAAGTACATTCTAATGGACAAAGACTATGCCCTGGATATCGAAATGATACGGCGGCTCCTGCATACGGCAGCGCCCAAGGCCGATGCCGTTGCGGGATAATGAAGTCTTTTTCCCGTGCGCCTGCCCCAGCAGGCAGGGCACAGAGGCATCCTGCAATCCACTGCTCTCTGTCATCAAGGAGGGACCATGTCCGGCAAAACAACTGTCATGAAACCCGGTGCGGCCATCGCCGCCTGCTTCGGCAAATTCGCCCGCTGCTACGGTCGCAGCTGCCGGGCCGAGTTCATCTGGTTCCTGCTGTTCTTTCTGGTGCTGGGGGCGCTGGCCGTGTGGTTCACCTCGCCCATGATCGTGGGCATGCTCTGGGCCCTGCTGATGATCCCGCTCAGCTCTGTGGGCATCCGCCGTCTGCACGACCTGAACCTGCCCGGCGGCATCTGGACGGTCTGGCTGACCATCACCGTCATTTTGCCCATGTTCGGCCTTTCCAACTACATGAACAATGAAGGGCACCTTTCGGACTACATGCTCTATCTGCACTACGGCTGGCTGTTCGTCACCGGTACCTTGCTGCTTTTCCTCTGCTTCGCCAGCGGTCAGGAAGGCCCCAACAAGTACGGCCCGGCGCCGTGCGTGAAGGCCGCGGTCGCTGCGGACGAGGAAGAGGCGGCCAAAGAAAACTAACCATCTTTTCCTCTTCGATTTACATGATGAAGCGGAGCCCTCGGGCTCCGCTTTTTTTATGGCGCACGGGCCCCGCATCTTTGTGCGAGCTCCCAATATCCGCAATGGCCGGGCGGCCCCATGAGCGGCCATCCGTCATCTTGCGCATCGACTTTTTTGCCTGTCATCAAAAAAAGGCCCGCGGCCCGCCATCTGGCGGGACGTGGGCCCTGATAAAGCGCGCTGGGGAGGGATGGGGGTACGGGGGAAGGGGACCGCTCTCGCGCGAGCAGAGGGGGCCCCTTCCCCCGTCCAGTTCGTTACGCGAAGTCGTAGCCGGCCTGCAGGGCCTTGGCGTTGACCGGGATCAGCTTGGCATAGTGGGCGCTGACCACGCGGTTGAGGGCTTCCTGCACGGCTTCCAGGGGCAGGACGCCGGTGGCCTTGATCCAAGCGCCCAGGGCCACCATGTTGGCCAGTTTCACATTGCCCAGTTCGTGGGCGATGTCGTTGACCGGGATGTAGACCGTGCGGTGCTTGCCGTCCAGCAGGCCTTCGGAGATGAGCGAGGCGTTGACGATCTGCACGCCGTCGGGATGCAGCCGGGGCTGGAACTTGGCCAGCGAGGGCTCGTTGAGCACGATGATGGAGCGGGGCGTGTTGACCAGGGGCGAACCCACGGGATGCTCGTCCAGCACCACGGTGCAGTTGGCGGTACCGCCGCGCATCTCGGCGCCGTAGACCGGGATGAAGCTCACTTCGAGGCCGTGTTCCATACCGGCCTGGGCCAGCAGGTTGCCGATGAGCATGACGCCCTGGCCGCCGAAACCGGCAATGATGACGTCCTGATACTTAGCCATGCTGCACCTCGCTTTCGGCCTGGGCGGTCACGTCTTTGTAGACGCCCAGAGGGAATACAGGGATCATGGCCTCGCTGATGCGCTTGTTGGCGCTGACGGGGTCCATATGCCAGTTGGTGGGGCAGCCGGAGAGCAGCTCCACAAAGCCGAAGCCCAGGCCCTGCAGCTGCACTTCGAAGGCCTTGCGCAGGGCCTTCTTGGCCGCGCGCACATGCTTGACGCTGTCCAGGGCGCAGCGTTCGGAATAGGCCACGCCAGAGAGCTGGGCCATGAGCTCGGCCATGCGGATGGGGCCGCCTTCGTGGCGGGCCATGTCGCGGCCGCGGGGGCTGGTGGTGGTCTTCTGGCCCAGCAGGGTGGTGGGGGCCATCTGGCCGCCGGTCATGCCGTAGACGGTGTTGTTGATGAAGATGCCGGTGATGAGCTCGCCGCGGTTGGCCGCGTGGATGGACTCGGCCAGACCGATGGCGCCCATGTCGCCGTCGCCCTGATAGGTGAAGACAACGCTTTCGGGGCGGGCACGGCGCACGCCGGTGGCCACGGCGCAGGCACGGCCGTGGGGGGCTTCGAGGCCGTCCACGTTGAAGTAGTCGTAAGTGAAGGTGGCGCAGCCCACGGAGGCCACCAGGATGGTCCTGTCGGCCACGCCCAGCTCGTGCAGCACCTCGCTCACCAGGCGGTGGGCGATGCCGTGGTGGCAGCCGGGGCAGTAGTGGGTCACGCGCTCGTTGAGCACGGGATTGGTGTCGAAGACCAGGGTCTCGCCATCCTGGGGCACAAGGGCCTGTTCAAGTTCGTGCGCGTGCATCTTAGTTCTCCTTGCAGGCCTGACGGATGGGATCTTCCAGGGCATCGGCGCCGATGAACAGGCCGGGCATGACGCCGTGCCAGTCCACCCTGGCGTTCTCGCCCATCAGGGACAGGCGCACGTCTTCCACCATCTGGCCGGTGTTCTGTTCGATGACCAGGAAGCGGCGGCCCGGAGCCAGGGCGCGCAGGGCGTCGGCCGGGAAGGGATAGAGCGTCTTGGGACGGAACAGGCCCGCCTTGAGGCCTTCTTCGCGCAGCTTGCGGATGGCGCTGCGGGCGATGCGGGCCATGGAGCCGAAGGCCACCACCACGAGTTCGGCGTCGTCGGTGTTCCAGCATTCGGCGCAGGCTTCGGCCTGCATGGCGGCGTACTTTTCCATGAGCAGGCGGTTGCGGGCGGCCAGGGCGCCTTCGGCCAGATACACGGACTTGAGCAGACGGGGCTTGGCGCCGGGGCCGCGCTTGCCGTAGCCTTCCATGCGCCAGGGCGCGGCCAGTTCGGCCAGGGCCTCGGGGCTCAGGGCGTCGGCCGGGGGCTGACGGCGCACGGGCTCCTTGATCTGGGCCACGATGGCGTCACCCAGCAGCATGACCGGGTTGGCGTACTTGAAGGCCAGGGCGAAGGCGCGGAACATCATATCGTAGCATTCCTGCGCGGTGGAGGGGGCCAGCACCAGGTTGCGGTGGTCGCCGTGACCGCCGCCCTTGACGGCCTGGAAGTAGTCGCCCTGCGAGGGACCGATATCGCCCAGGCCCGGGCCGCCGCGTTCCATATTGACGATGACGGCCGGGATATGGCTGCCCGCCATGTAGGAGATGCCTTCCTGCATCAGCGAGATGCCGCAGCTGGACGAAGAAGTCATGGCCGGGATGCCGCAGGCGCCGGCGCCCAGCAGCATGTTGATGGCGGCCACTTCGCTTTCGGCCTGCACGAACTGGCCGCCGCATTCGGGCAGCCGGAGGGACATGGTCTCGGGGATCTCGTTCTGCGGCGTGATGGGATAGCCGAAATAGCAGCGGCAGCCGGCGTCCAGGGCGCCAAAGGCCACAGCTTCATTGCCCTTGATGAGAATGCGGTCGTGACTCATGCGGTCTTCTCCGTTTTTTTGGATTTGAAGACACGGATGGCCACGTCCGGGCACATGAGCGCACAGGAGGCGCAGCCCGTACAGCGGCCTTCGGTTTCCATCACCTCATAGCCCTGGCGGTTGAACCGTCCCGAGGGGCGAATGATGTGCGCCGGGCAGACTGCTACACACAGGCCGCAGCCTTTGCAGCGTTCTTCCAGAAAAACAATTCGCGACATGCTGTTCCCCTGATCGATACAGATTGCACATGGCGCGGCATCCTGCCACAGGGTGCCGCACCATGCGGTGTTGATACTTATCATGCCCCGAAGGGCCGGTTGCGGATGCGTCCGGCTCCGTCCGTACCGGAAAGCCGGGCAGCCGCAAAAAATTCCTACCGGATGAGCATGGCATCCCCGTAGGAGAAGAAGCGGTAGCCTTCCTTCACGGCCTCCTGATAGGCTTCCAGGATGCGTTTGCGGCCCGCGAAGGCCGAGACCAGCATCAGCAGGGAGGACTCGGGCAGGTGGAAATTGGTGATGATCCCGTCCACCACGCGGAAGGGACGGCCGGGGTAGAGGAAGATGTCCGTCCAGCCGGCAAAGGGCTGGGCACGGCCGCAGACCTGGGCCACGCCTTCCAGCGTGCGCACCGAGGTGGTGCCCACGGCGATGACGGGCCGGTGCCGGGCCTTGGCCTCGGCGATGGCGTTGGCCGTCTCTTCGGGCAGTTCCACGTATTCCCGGTGCATCTGGTGGTTGCGGATGTCTTCGCAGCGCACGGGGCTGAAGGTGCCGTAGCCCACATAGAGCGTCACTTCGGCCCACTGGAAGCCGCGCCGGCGCAGGGTCTCGCGCAGCTCGTCGGTAAAGTGCAGGCCCGCCGTGGGCGCGGCCACGGAACCGGTCTTCTCCTCGCGGGAGTAGATGGTCTGGTAACGGCTGGAATCTTCTTCGGCGTCGGAACGCTTGATGTAGGGCGGCAGGGGGATGTGCCCGGTGGCGGCAAAGGCGTCGGCCACGTCGCCCTTCCAGCACATGCGCACACGCCGGTGGCCGAAGGTGCCGCATTCAAGGATGGTCACGCTGATGCCCGCACCGAAGTGCAGGGTCTCGCCTTCGCGCACGCTGCCCCCGGAACGGACCAGGCCGTTGACCTCGGCGCTCCAGGTGTCCTCACAGCCCTTGACGGGCGTGGCGGCGGCCCGCACCAGCGGCAGGGGCGTCAGCAGCAGGAATTCCACCTTGCCGCCGGTACTGCGGCTGCCCAGCAGGCGGGCCTGCAGCACTCGGGAGTTGTTGGCCACCAGCAGGGAGCCTTCGGGCAGGCAGTCCGGCAGGTCGCTGAACATGTGGTGCTCCAGGTCCAGGGCGCCGTTGCGGCGCATGGTCAGCAGGCGCGACGTGCCCCGCTGCTCCGGCGGATACTGGGCTATCTGCTCCTGAGGCAGCTCGTAGGTATAGTTTTGCAGCAGAAAATCATCTTCGGAAACGAAAACAGGCGGCATGGGTCTTTTCCTTCACTTCTCTTCGGGCCGCGTGGCGGCCGCAACATCTGCCGTCGGACAGGGCCGGGCGATGCCGTTTTCCATGCCCGCCCCGCAGGGGGAGGGGCAGCCGGAGAGACGCTTGTCAGTCCGTGCCGGAGAGGCTATCCTTTTCGGGCTGTCCGGCCTTCCGGACGACAGTTGAAGGAGTATAGCCAATGCGACGCCTACTTGTCACCTTGATCCTTGGGGTCTTCCTGGCCAGCGCCGCCGGTTGCGCGGACCTGGGCATCAGCAACCCCTTTGAATCCACGCCGACCGCCGCAAACAGCCAGCTTTTGGGCATCAGTCTGCCTGCGGGCATGGAACTTTCCACGCAGCACTGCGCCCGCACCACCGGCAGCGACGGCCAGCCCCAGGGCATGGAGACCGCGTACGGTCAGGCCGACCGGATGCAGGTGGCGCAGAGCCTGTTCAACAACATGCAGGGGGCGGGCTGGAACGTGCGCATGAGCCTGCGCAAGGCCGACCGCATCATGCTGGCCTTTGAGAACGGCAACCGTCTTGCCGTGATCAGCCTGTATTCGCAGACGGTCTACAGCTGCGTGGCCGAGATCTGGGTCTCGGAAAAGATGGCCGACGGTTCCTCCCTGAACCTCCTGCCCCTGCGCGGTGAAGGCAGCCAGAACAGCGGCGGTTTCGGCGGCTTTGGCGGCAGCTCCGACGGTGCTTCCGGCGGCGGCTTCGAGAGCAACGGGCCCGCCACGGGCGGCGGTTTCGAGACGCCCGACGGCGGCAGCACGCCGCCTCCGGTGGGCAACAGCGGGGGCTGGGGCTCCTCTTCGGGCGGCAGCAGCGGCAGCGGTCTGCAGGAGCGTCTGCTGTGAGCGCGTCGCCCTTCCACAACAGCCGCCGTTTCGCGGGCAAGCGTCTGCATCTGGGCGTGTGCGGCTCCATCGCCTGCTACAAGGCGCTGGATCTGCTGCGCGCCCTGCACGCCCTGGACATCCACGTTTCCGTCACCCTCACCGACGGCGCGCGCCGTTTCGTGACGCCCCTGCTTTTCGAGGCCCTGGGCGCCATGCCGGTCTATGGCCGCATGTTCGAGGGCGACGAGGTCTTCGATCATCTGGAGCCGGGCCAGCGGGCCCAGGCCATGCTGGTGGCCCCGGCCTCGGCCGACGCCCTGTCGCGTCTGGCGGCCGGAGCGGCGTCGGACATGCTCTCGGCGCAGGCGCTTGCCTTTGACGGGCCGCTGGTGGTGGCCCCGGCCATGAACCCGCGCATGTGGCGGCACCCGGCCACCCAGGACAATGTGGCCACCCTGCGGCGGCGCGGGGCCCGGGTCGTCGTGCCCGGCTGCGGCGGCACGGCCTGCGGCGATACCGGCCAGGGCCGTCTGGCCCCGGTGGAGGATCTTTTTCTGGCCGCCCTGCGTGCCCTTTCGCCGCAGGACATGGCGGGACAGCGCGTCATGCTGACCATGGGCCCCACCCGCGAAAAGTGGGACGGCGTGCGCTACTGGACCAATCTCAGCAGCGGCACCATGGGTGCGGCGCTGGCCACCTCCGCCTGGCTGCGCGGGGCCGAGGTCACGGCCGTGTGCGGGCCCGGCTGCCCCGACCTGCCCGCCGGGGTGGAGCGCATCGGCGTGGGCAGTGCCCGCGAGATGTTCGAGGCCGCGTCCGACTGCTGGCCCCGCATGGACATGGGCCTGTTCTGCGCCGCTGTGGCGGACTTTTCGCCCGAACCGCTGGGCCCGCAGAAGTTCAAGAAAGAAGGGCGGCAGGACGGCTTCAGCATCCGCTTCACGGCCAATCCCGACATCTTGCGGACCCTGTCGCACCAGCGGCGGGAAGGGCAGAAAGTGCTGGGCTTCGCGGCCGAGACCACGCCCGACATGGACAGCCTGCTGGAGCTGGCCCGCGGCAAGCGTGCCCGCAAGGACGCCGATCTGCTGGCGGGCAACCGCGTCAACAGCGGCGACAGCGGCTTCGGCGCGGCCACCAACAGCATGGCCGTGGTGGACCGTACCGGCCATGAAGAGATCTGGCCCAACCAGAGCAAGGCCGACGTGGCCTGGGATCTTTGTTCGTGGCTTTTGCGCCTGTAAACCCGCTGGCGGCCCCCTGGCAGGCACGCGGCCTCGACTGGCTGCTCATGCCCGAGGATCTGCCCCCGGAGCTCTCCCTGTGCGTCATGCCGGACGCCGTCCCGGCCGCGCCCGTGCGCCGTCCGCAGCCTGCGGCCCCGCGGGCGCCCCGTCCCGTGCGTCCTTTGCCTTCCCAGCTGCAGCAGGAAGGCCAGGGCAGTGCGTCCGCCGCACCGGCACAGGCCGTGAGGCAGGGCGGTGCCCCCGTGGCTTCTCCCGCTCCCGCAGCGCCCGCCCCGGAACAGCGGCGTCCGGCCCGTCCGCAAGCTGCGGAACAGGCCCCGGAGACCGCCGCACCGGTCAGGAGCTGGCGGCCCCTGCCGCCCCACGTCTGGCCCGCCGTCTGGCAGGAGCGCCTTTCGCGCACCCGGCAGGGACGAGTGGTCTGGACCTACTGGAACCTCGGCCCGGACCTTTGCGAAGCGCAGGCCCCGGGCAAGGCGCAGCGCAGCGCCTTTTTCCGCCGTCTCATGCAGGATCTGGCCTATCCGGCGGGTACCAGCACCTTCTGGCCCGCCTGTCTGCCCGATCCTGACGCCATGCCCGCCTCCCCGGCCCCGGCCGAGGGGGAGGACAGGCCCCGCTACCAGCCCAATGCCGACGTGTTCTGGTCCGGCGTGCAGGCCCTGCATGCCCGTGCCGTGGTGGTCATGGGCTCCGTGGCGGCCCGCGCCCTGGGGCTGCCCGCCGGGGTGCGCCCCCTCCAGCAGTTGCGGCATCGCGGCACGCTGGTCTGGGTGCTCTGGGACGTGGAATTCCTTCTTGATGAACCGCAGCGCTACGCGGCCATGCTGGCCTTTGTGCGCCGGGCGCTGCAACAGATCTCCAGACGCTGAAAACAACGCCATGTTCACTGCTATCGGACTGATGCTCACGGGCATCGCTCTGGGCTTTGCCCTGCGCTCTTTCCAGTGGCCCGAACTGCTGGGCCGCGCCATCTCTCCCACCATCATGCTCATGCTCTTCGCCCTCGGCGTGGCCGTGGGCGGCAACGAGACCCTGATGACCAACCTGCCCGTACTGGGCGGCAAGGCCCTGATCCTCACCGTGGCCTGTGTGGCGGGCAGCCTCATCTGCATCGTGGCCGTGCGCCGTTTCTTTCCCGATGCCGGGCCCCGGCGCCATGCGGCCGCTGGGGCCGACAGCGAGGACGCGGGCGCGGCCATGAGCGTGCGCCGTGACCGGGAAGACGGGGAGGGCCGGGCATGAGCGGGAGCCTGATGATCCTGGGCTGTTTCGTGCTGGGCGTGCTGCTGGCCTGGCTGGGCTGGATACCGGACTATTTTCTGGAGCACGACGGCACGCTCTACGTGCTCTATGTGCTGATGTTCCTGGTGGGCATCTCCATCGGGCACGACCGCCGTCTGGGAGAGATATTGCGCACCCTGCGGCCCCGGGTGCTGCTGCTGCCCCTGGCCACCACCGTGGGCACCTTTGCCGGGGCGGCCCTGGCCAGCATCACGCTGGCCTATTCCCTCAGCGAATGCCTGGCCGTGGGTTCCGGCTTTGCCTATTATTCCCTTTCGTCCATCTTCATCACCCAGTACAAGGGCGCGGAGCTGGGCACCGTGGCCCTGCTGGCCAACATCATGCGCGAGCTGGCCACATTGCTTTTCACGCCGCTCATGGTACGCTGGATCAGCCCGCTGGCCGCCATCTCGTGCGGCGGCGCCTCCACCATGGATTCCACCCTGCCGGTCATCACCCGCTTCGCGGGCAAGCAGTGGGTGTTCGTTTCCATTGTGCACGCCATGATCCTGGATTTCAGCGTGCCTTTCTGGGTGACTTTCTTCTGTACCCTGTAACGCAAGGAGCTGCGCCATGGCCCGTATGCGTGCCGTCAAACAGCAACTGAAAGATCTGCTTTCCGCGCCCGACTGGCGTGACCATCTGTCCGAACTGCGCTCCATGGGCCAGCCCGCCGTGGGGCCGCTCTTCTCCTTCCTGCTGCTGGAACCGCTCATGCGCCACAAGGCCGCCCTGGCCCTGGGGCAGGTGGTGGCCGGTCTGGAAGAGGGCAGCGCCGAAGACATGCACAACATCATGCGCCGTCTCATGTGGCACATGAACGAGGAGTCCGGCAACATCGGCTGGGGCATCCCCGAAGCCTTCGGCGAAGTGCTGGCTGCCTGTCCCCGCGCGGCCAAGGAGTTCCACCGGGTGCTCATCTCCTATGTCATCGACCTGGGCCGGGACGACAACTTCTGCGACCACGGCCCGCTGCGCCGTTCCTGCTTCTGGGCCATCGGCCGTCTGGCGCAGGCCCGGCGGGACTTGGCCGTCATCGCCCGTCCCTGGCTGCTCAAGGGGCTGGAGGACGAGGACATTCCCTGCCGCGGCATGGCCGCCTGGGCCCTTGCCCAGCTGCCCCGCGACTTCATGGATGCCCCGGCCCTGCGCCGTCTGGCCGAAGCCGGACATGAGGAGATCTGCGAGGTCTTCGACGGCGAGAAGGTAGTGGAAAAGACCGTTTCCGAGCTGGCCCGCGAGGCCCTGGGGTAGAGTGATGCCGTATTGAGGTGGAGAGGGGAACTTTTTTTCTTGGAAAAAGTTCCCCTCTCCGCCTCAAGCTCCCCCTTTCCCTTCAAAAAACGCTGTTCCGGTCATTGGGCGGGGAGCGTGACGCCCCTGTCCGTACCGTGTTTGATGGTCCCCCGGTAGTGCGGGGGACTTTTTTGTGCCCGGTGGACGGAGCGGGGGAAAGGATGGGCCGGGGACAGATACCACAGGATGGGGCAGGCAGGACGGGAGCGGGGCGGGGAGGATGGCGCGGACGTCTTGGGATGGAAAGAAAGGCAGGGGAGCGGGCAGTTCGGACAGCGTCCGCTTTTTGAGGCTGACGGGCTTGAAATATATGCAAAAGGCCACCCGAGCGGGTGGCCTTTTGTGTTCATGGGGATGCCGGAGCAGGGCAGGCCCGCTCCGGGGGATTTTTTACAGGCCCTTTTCCTGCATCAGGCAGACCAGGTCGCAGACGCGGTTGGAGTAGCCCCATTCGTTGTCGTACCAGGCCACGACCTTCACCAGATTGCCGTTCTGCACGGTGGTGTAGGGCGCTTCCAGGATGGAGGAATGCGGGTCGCCCTTGAAGTCCATGGAGACCAGGGGCAGGGTGTTATAGCCCAGGATGCCCTTGAGGTAGGTCTCGCTGGCGTCCTTGAGGGCGGCCAGCAGGGTCTCGGTATCGGTCTCCTTTTCCAGGATGCCGTTGAAGTCCACCACGGAGACCGTGGGGGTGGGCACGCGCAGGGAGTAGCCGGTGAATTTGCCGGCCAGTTCGGGGATGACCTTGGCCACGGCCTGGGCCGCACCGGTGGAGGTGGGGATGATGTTGCAAGCGGCGGCACGGGCACGACGCGGGTCCTTGTGGGCCATGTCGAGGATGCGCTGGTCGTTGGTGTAGGAGTGGATGGTGGTCATGTTGCCCAGCTTGATGCCGAAGTTGCGCTGCAGCACCAGGGCCACGGGCGCCAGGCAGTTGGTGGTGCACGAGGCGTTGGACACGATGTGGTGCTTTTCGGGATCGTACTGGTCGTGGTTCACGCCCATGACGATGGTGATGTCTTCTTCCTTGGCCGGAGCGGTGATGATGACCTTTTTGGCGCCGTTGTCCATGTGCACGGACGCCTGGGAGGCCTTGCGGAAGATACCGGTGCTTTCCACCACCACGTCCACGTCATACTGGCCCCAGGCCAGCTGATGGGGATCGCGCTCGGCGAAGCAGTGGATGTTCCAGTCACCGACCTTCACTTCCTGACCGTCCACCTGGGCGTCCAGGAAGGCGCGGCCATAGACGGAGTCGTATTCCAGCAGCTGGAAGTTGGTGGTGGCGTCGAAGAGGTCGTTGATGGCCACCACTTCCACGCGATCAGCGTAGCTCTGGCGCAGGGCGCGGAACACCTGGCGGCCGATGCGGCCGAAACCATTGATACCGACACGAACTTTTTTCATTGTATTCACCTTTGCCCTTGCGGGCATACTGTCTTGATGGGGGCGGAGCGGCACGGCGGCGGGCAGGGCCCCTGATGCCGTCATGCCGGGGCGCATGCCGCCTGGCCCGGCGGATCGGGATGTGCGGCAGGGCCGGCTAGTCTTCGTAGACCGAGTAGGCGTGTTTGGCCATCAGCTCGTAATTGTTGCGCAGGGCGTCATGCAGACGGGCATTTTCGATGGCCACGGCGGAGATGGCGGCCACGGCCATCATGAAGCTGTCTTCGTCGTCGGTGAACTCGCGCTCTTCGGAGGAGTAGACGCGGATCAGGCCGATGACCTTGCCGCCCACGCTCAGGGGAGCGGAAAGCACGGAGACCAGGCCCTCAGCCTTGGCGGATTCGGGATACTGGAAGCGACCGTCAGAGGTGGCGTCCTTCAGGTGGATGGCCTTGCCGGACAGCACTTCGCTGTCCAGGCCGCTGCGTTTCACTTCCACGGGGCCTTTGCGCATGTAGGTGGCGGAGAGGCCGTAAGCGGCGCTGGGCAGCAGGAAGTGCCCGGTGCTGTCCAGCAGGCGGATGGTGCAAGCCTTACAGTTCATGGTCTGTGCCGTGTGCTCGCTGATCTTGTGCAGCACGTCCTTGGGATCAAGGCTGGCATTGATGGCCAGGGCCACATCACGCAGGGCGCGGAAATAATCCTGGGGCATGGAAGACCTCCTTTGGATGGGGTGACGCCTTCCCCGGCAGGCGTCGGTGATTGCCGTTGGCCGCCCCGGGCGCAGGCGCGTTACCGGGGATGACGGACGCGCGCGGGACGGCGGGGATGGGATAGTCGTCGGCCGGTCGCCCGGCAACGGGATATCCGGATGGGACATGCGGCGGGTTCCCGGCTGTGCCCCGGGAAAGGAGGTGGGAGCTCTCCTGTCCGGCATGCCTGTCCAGGCAGGCATGCCTCAGGCTCAGCTCTTGAACATGAAGCGCCGCATAGAAACATTAAGCACGATGCCCAGTAATGTGAAGTTCACTACCGTGGCACTGCCGCCGTAGCTGATGAAGGGCAGGGGGATGCCCACCACGGGCATGAGCCCGATGACCATGCCCATATTGATACATATCTGCCAGAAAAAGTAAAAGAAGACACCCACGGCCAGCATGCTGCCGAAACGATCCTTGGCCTGGACCACCGTGGAGAAGATGGACAGTAGGAACAGGCAGAACAGCGTCACCAGGGCCACGCAGCCCACAAAGCCCCATTCCTCGCCGAATACGGCCAGGGCAAAGTCCGAGTGGCGCTCGGGCAGGAAGTTGAGCTTGTTCATCATGCCTTCCATGTAGCCCTTGCCCCACAGCTCGCCGGAACCGATGGCGATGCGCGACTGCAGGATGTGGTAGCCCGCGCCCAGGGGGTCGTCGCCGGGATTGAGGAAGGTGAGCACGCGTTGCTTCTGGTAATCGTGCATGAGCACGCACCACATGAGGGCGGCCACGCCGGGCACGGCCAGCAGGCAGGTGCCCAGCACATAGCGGCGCAGGCCGTGGAACAGGATCATGCCGCCCATGATGAGCAGCACCATCATGGCCGTGCCGAGGTCGGGCTGCTTGAGGATGAAGACCACGGGCACCAGCCCCACGGCCAGGACGGAAAAGAAGTTCTTCCAGCCCAGGGGCTGGCTGTCGCGGGCCAGCAGGCGCGCCACCAGAATGAGCACGGCGATCTTGATGGGTTCCGAAGGCTGGATGGTGAACAGGCCGAAGGAGATCCAGCGCTTGGCGCCGTAGAAGGTGGAGCCGACCAGGGGCACCAGCATCAGCAGCACCAGGAAGATCAGATAGGCGGGCCAGGCCAGATTGCGCAGCTGCCGGTAGTCGAACAGCGTGGCCAGCAGCATGCAGCCCAGGCCGCACAGGCCCCAGACCAGCTGGCGCTGGTAGAAGCTCTCGAAGGCGAAACCGGTCTCCACGCGGGTGCCGCTGGCGGAATAGAGGTTGGCCACGCCCGTGAAGTAGAGCAGCAGCATGCAGGCCAGCAGTGCCCAGTTGATATAGCCGAGAAGGCGCTTGTCCATGGGGCGTTCCTGTTGTCGTCAGCGGCGACGGCGCTTGGGGGGATCGTTGCTGTCGTTGGTCATGCCCGGCAGGGGGCCTGATACGGTGCCCAGCATCCTGCCGGCGGGCTGGGGCGCTTCCGGCGCCCTGTAGCCGGGCGCGGCGGTATCCGGCCCGAAAAGATATTCGTAGACTTTTTTGGCCACGGGGCCGGCCACGCTGGAACCGCCGCCACCGTGTTCCACCATGACGATGACCACATAGGTCTTGCCGTTCTTGCTGCCCCAGGTGGCGATCCAGGCATGGTCGCGGTGCAGGTAGGCCAGCTCCGCGGTGCGCAGGCGGCGGTCGTTGGCGGTCATCTTCAGTTTGGTCACCTGGGCCGTACCGGTCTTGCCGCCCATGTCGGCATCGTGGCGGCCCACCACCTTGGCGGTGCCGCCCCCGGCCGTGCGGCGCATGGCCTGGACCACGAAGCGCAGATGGCCCAGCTCGGCGGGGATGCGGCCGCGCACCTCGCGGGGGGCATCTTCCAGCAGCTGGGGCTTGAGCAGGTCGCCGCCGTTGAGCATGGCCGACACATAGACGGCCATCTGGATGGGCGTGACCAGGGTGAAGCCCTGACCGATGGAGGTGTTGAACGTATCGCCGCGTACCCAGACCTGCTTGCGGTAGCGCTGCTTCCAGTCACGCGAGGGCACCAGGCCCGAACGCTCGTGGGGCAGGTCCACCCCGGTGGGGCGGCCGAAGCCGCATTGCTTGGCAAAGGCCGAGATCTTGTCGATGCCCAGGCGCTCGGCCATGATGTAATAATACACGTCGCAGGAGTTGATGAGCGACTGCTCCAGCGTCTGGCTGCCGTGCCCGCCGCGCCGCCAGCAGCGGAAGATCTGGTTGCCCAGCTTGGTCTGGCCGCCGCAGAAGACGGTCTCGCGGGGATCCACGCCGTTCTCGAGGAAGAACACGGCCATGAGCAGCTTCCAGACCGATCCCGGCGGGTAGACGCTCTGGATGACGCGGTTCTGCAGGGGATAGCGCTTGCTGGTGCGCAGGGCTTCCCAGTCGCGACGGGAGATGCCCGCGGCGAACAAATTGTTGTCGTAGGCCGGGGAGGTCACCAGCGCGCGCAGCTTGCCGGTGTCCGGCTCCATGACCACCACGCAGCCCGCCTCGCCGGCAAGGGCGTCCCAGGCGGCCTGCTGCAGGTCGCGGTCCAGCGAAAGGGCCAGCTCCTGTCCGGCGCTGGGGGCCTCGCTCAGGCTCTTGGCCAGCATGCGCCCGTGGGCGTCCACTTCCATCTGGTACAGGCCCTTGTGGCCGCGCAGGCGCTTTTCCAGCTCCAGTTCCAGACCGGCCTTGCCCACCAGATCGCCCATGGCCAGATCGGGATCTTTCTCCATCTCGGCGCTGTTGGCTTCGGCCACATAGCCGAGCACGTGGGCGAAAAGGTCTTTTTCGGGATAGTGGCGGTTGGTACGGACCATGATCTCCAGGCCGGGCCAGTTGACCAGCTCGGCCTCGATGCGGGCCACCTGGCCGAAATCCAGACCGGAGACCAGCGGCAGGGCCTCGAAGGGCTTGGTCTTGAAGCGGTCCTGGTTGTAGCGGTTCTGGAGCTGCTCCAGCGGCGTGTCCGTCCACTGGCTGATCTGGGCCAGGGTGGCGGGGATGTCCGGGCAGTCCTCGCGGATGATGCCCAGGCCGTAGGCCGTGCGGTTGTCGGCCAGGATATTGCCGTGATCGTCGAAGATGCGGCCGCGCGGGGCGAAGATGCGCTCCGTGCGCAGGCGGTTTTTCTGGGCCTGTGTAGTCATCTCCGGCCCCAGATGGAGCTGGAGGTACCAGAAGCGGGTGACGAAGACGAAAAAGAAGATGCCCACCAGCACCTGCAGGAGCAGGATGCCGCTGCGCGGCGGCTGGTAGCGTTCGCTTTCCACCTGTATGGTCAGCCAGGAACGCCAGTTCTTGCGCTTGCGGCGGGGGGCCTCCGTCAGGGGAGAGGCCGGTTCCGGAGCGGCAGAGGGGAAGATACGCCTATTCTTCGTCATGCGAACATGCCAGGGGCCGCGTGGCCGTCAGAAGCAACCAGGCCACGGGCAGGTAAAGGGCCTGGATCAGGCTCCTGTCCAAAAATTCCTGCGGATCGAAATGCACGGCATAGAGCGGGGAGAACAGCCAGCCCAGGCCGAAGCAGGCCCCGCCCAGGCAGATGGAGAGCAGCAGCACGAGGAAGAAGTTCCCCAGGCCCAGCAGCCAGCGCAGCAGGCGGTAGATCAGGCAGACCAGCGCGTACCAGACGATGGTGGCCCCGAAGGGGCTGGTGCCGATGCCTTCCTGCAGCAGGACGAAGAGCGGCAGCAGCCAGCAAAGGTTCTTGTAGTCCCTTTCCTGCAACAGGATGACCAGCCCCACCACCAGGGCATCGAGGCAGGGGACGAGGCTTTGCACGCAGATGCCCAGGGCCACGAAGCACAGCCACCAGAAGATGTTGCGCACGGCCTGCATGGGCTAGCGCTCCCTTTTGGGGGGCCGGGGCGGGCCCACGAAGTCCGGGGCGGGCTCGCTGGGGCGCAGGGGCCGGTTGATGCCGCTGGGCTCCAGCAGCAGCACTTCTTCCAGACGGCGCACGTCCACCAGGGGCCGGGCCGTGACGGCCAGAAACTGGGTGGAGTCCGAGGGGGCCACGCTGTCCACGGTGGCCACGGGGATGCCCTTGGGATATTTGCCGTCCAGACCGGAGGTGATGAGGATCTCCCCGGCGGTCACCGGGGCGTCGCGTTCCACAAAGCCCACTTCCAGCGGCTGTTCCAGGCCCTGTCCGCTCAGGATGCCGGCCGAGCGGCTCTGCTGGGCGAACACGGCGATGCGGCTGCCCGGGTCGGTGATGAGCAGGACCGTGGCGGCATGGGGGCTGGCCCGCAGCACGCGGCCCACAAGGCCCATGTTGGTGACGATGGGGGTGCCGGGGCGGGCGCCCGAGGTGTAGCCCCGGTTGATGGTGATGCTGTCCTGGATGGCGTTGGGGCCCATGCGTCCGGCCAGGATGCGGGCGCCCACGGGCTTCCAGGCGCTGTCCACGGGCAGCTGCACCAGCTCGCGCAGCCGGGCCAGTTCCGCCAGATCCTCGCCGTGGGAGACGATGCGGGCCTGCAGTTCGGCCACCTGGGCGCGCAGGCGCTCGTTCTCTTCGCGCACGCCCACCAGATCCACATAGCGCCGCCAGGCGTCCATGACGCTGCCCTTGACGGAATCGAAGGTGCCCAGCACCGTGCCGCTCATCTCCAGGCCGACGTTGGCGGCGATGTCATCGAGCGTGTGCGTGCGCTGGTTCCAGGAATACATGCCCAGAAACAGCACCAGAAGGCCGCCCGCCATGAGGAGAAAGCGTCGGAATGTCACAGTGGCACCCGTGAGAGCAGCAGGAAAAAAAGGACGGCCGTGCCGGAAAAAGGCGACGGGCCGTCCTGCACTTGCAAAGATTAGTCGATGCAGACGTCTTTGAGCACGTGGATGTTGTCCAGGGCTCGGCCCGTACCCATGACGACGGTGGACAGGGGGTCGTCCACCACGGTGATGGGCAGGGAGGTCTGCTCGCGCAGCAGCTGGTCGAGGCCCTTGAGCAGCGCGCCGCCGCCGGTCAGCACGATACCGCGGTCCACGATGTCGGCGGCCAGTTCCGGGGGCGTCTGTTCCAGGGCGATGCGCACGGCCTGCACGATGCTTTCCACCTGTTCGGAGATGGCTTTGCGCACTTCCTCGGAGGTGATGATGATGTTCTGCGGGATGCCCGTCACCAGGTCGCGGCCCTTGACCTCGATCTGCTGTTCGGGATCCATGGTATAGGCCGAGGCGATCTTGATCTTGATCTCTTCCGCCGAGGCTTCGCCGATGAGCATGTTATACTTGCGTTTGACATGCGTCATGATGGCTTCGTCCATCTTGTCGCCGCCCACGCGCACGGAGCGGGCATAGACGATGCCGGCCAGGGAGATGACGGCCACTTCCGTGGTACCGCCGCCGATGTCCACCACCATGTTGGAGGTAGGCTCCTGGATGGGCAGGTCGGCGCCGATGGCGGCGGCCATGGGCTCCTCGATGAGGTAGACCTCACGGGCACCGGCGGACTGGGCCGATTCCTTGACCGCACGCTTTTCCACCTGCGTGATGCCGGTGGGCACACAGACCATGATGCGGGGGCGAACCAGATGACGGGAATTGTGCACCTTGGTGATGAAGTGGCGCAGCATGGCCTCGGTCACCTCGAAGTCAGCGATGACGCCGTCCTTCATGGGACGGATGGCCTTGATGTTGCCGGGGGTCTTGCCCAGCATGCGCTTGGCGTCGGCGCCCACGGCCAGGACCACGGTGTTGCCGCGCGAATCTTTCTTGACCGCCACCACGGACGGTTCACGCAGGACGATGCCCTGACCCTTGACATAGACACAGGTGTTGGCCGTGCCCAGGTCGATGGCCAGGTCATTGGAGAACATTCCCAAGAAGAAATCCACAATTTTGGACATTACGCTAGCTTGCCTCGTTCTACTGGTATGCGTATGTTGCTGCCGGTCGTGCGGAGAAGGGAGGGCGGAACCTGTGGGGGATGCCGTAAGGCTCCGGGCCGGTTCCCGCGGGAACCATGGCCTTGAAGGCGAAAAGCGCACGGCAGCAGACAAAACTTGTTCGGCTAAAATGGGCTTGAAGTCAAGCTGTTGCGGACACAGTACAAATTTTTTCTCCTGTCCGCGGCCCTGAAAAATCCGCTAAAAAGGCGTGAATCATGCTGCTTTGGCATACCCTGGCCACCTATTTCCGGCGCAAATACGGCGTCCGGGTGCAAAAAATTCCACTGGATGCGGGCGCCACCTGCCCCAACCGGGACGGCACGCTCTCCGCGCGGGGCTGCATCTTCTGCAACGACAGCGGCTCCGGTTCCGGCATGGGCCTGCGCGGTCTCGACCTGCGCGCCCAGTGGGACGCCTGGTACACCAAGTACACCACCACGGACAGCGATCGCCTGTTCATGGCCTATCTGCAATCCTTTTCCAATACCTACGGCCCGGCCTCACGGCTGGCGCATCTGCTGGAACAGGTGGCGGCCCTGCCCGGCTGCCGGGGCATCGCCGTAGGCACGCGGCCGGACTGCCTGGACGGGGAAAAGCTGGCCCTGCTGGCCGGCTGCGGGCTGGACGAGGTCTGGCTGGAGCTGGGACTCCAGACCTGCCGGGACGACACCCTGCGCCGCATCAACCGCGGGCACACGGCGCGTCAGGCCGAAGAGGCCGTACGCGCCGCGCTGGATGCCGGGCTGCTGGTCTGCGGGCACCTCATGGCCGGGCTGCCCGGTGAGGACGAGAACGATTTCCTCGACGGTGTGGACTGGGCCGTCTCGCTGGGCATGCAGGGCCTCAAGCTGCACAACGTCTATGTGCCGCAGGGCACGGAACTGGCCCGGCAGTGGCGGGCGGGCGGCTACCGTCCCCTTGCCCGGGACGAATATGTGGACATGCTGTGCGCCGCCCTGCCGCGCATCCCCTCCACCGTGGTCATGCAGCGCATCCAGGCCGACCCCGCGCCGGGCGAGCTGCTGGCCCCTGCCTGGGCCCTGGAGAAACGCGGCATCATCACCGACCTGCGCCGTGCCCTGGCCGCCCGCGGCCTCTGGCAGGGTTGCCGCGCCGATGCCGCGGAGGCCCGGCCGGAGTGGTTCGGCGGGTAGGGGACAGGAACGTTTTTTTGAGGGGCTGGGAACTATGGTGCTGTGACCGCGGTCTCCGGGAAGGGGAAGGCGAACAGACCGGGAGCGCCAGGCCATCGGGGAGATACCATGTGGGGCAGGCCGCCCCGCAGACAGGCAGGCAACGGGCCGTGCCCTTCCTTGCGAACGGGCGGGCTTTCTGGCATACTTTCTGCCTGCGGATTCCTGTGCGCGGGGCATCTGTTCCCCAAGGAGTATGACATGCAGCCAGAGCTTCTTCTTTTCGACATCGGCAATACCTGCATCAAGGTCGGTCTGGCCGACTCCCGGGGGGTGATGACCTCCTACAATCTGCGCACGGACCCCGCCCAGACCTCGGACAGTCTGGGCCTGACCCTGCTGGAGCTGCTGCGCCACGCCGGTGCCGAGCCCCGTTTCACGGCCTGTGTGGCCTCGTCGGTGGTGCCGGGTTTCGATCCCCTGTTGCGTGAAGCCGTCCAGCGCTATCTGGGCTGCCCCCTGTGGATGGTGCCGCAGGACATGCCCATCCCCCTGCAGAACCATTACGAGCGCCCGCAGGAAGTGGGCGCCGACCGCCTGGTGGGCGCCTATGAGGCGCGCCGTCTGCATCCCGGCCCGGAATCCCTCATCGTGGTGGACTTCGGCACGGCCGTCACCTTTGACTGCATCAGCGGCAATGCCTACCTCGGCGGCCTGATCTTTCCCGGCCCGCGCACGGCCATCTCGGCCCTGGCGCGCGAAACGGCCCAGCTGCCCCGCGTCAACCTGGACGTGGACGCCCTGGAGCCCGCGCCCGGCCGCAGCACGTCGGTGAGTATCCAGCACGGTCTGGTCTTCGGCTTCGCCTGCATGGTGGAAGGCCTGACGCAGCGCCTGAAAAAGGGCCTGCCCGGTGACTGTCTGGTGCTGGCCACGGGCGGCTTTGCCCCGTCCATCGCGCGCATCAGCCCCGACGTCTTCGATGCCGTGCTGCCCTCGCTCTTGCTGGAGGGCCTGCGCCGCCTGTATTACGAACGTCACCCCTATTGAGGGCCGTAGCGGCCGTGCCGCTCCGTGCGGCAGTGGGCCCGGGCCTGCCGTCGCGCGCAGGGCCCGGACGCCCCCTTCTGGGGAAGAAAGATTTTTGCGGCAAGGCTTCCCTGCCGCCGGACAATGGCCCCGCCACCGCCCGTGGGGGCGCAGCGGAGAAAACGACTCTTTCGCGCGGCGGAAGAATCAACCTTCAAAGGAGCGATTATGAGCAGCAGCATTGCGTCTGTGTATGCCCGCGAGATCCTGGATTCGCGCGGCAATCCGACCGTGGAAGTGGAAGTTTCTCTGGAGTCCGGGCACAGCGGCCGCGCGGCCGTGCCTTCCGGCGCCTCCACCGGCAGCCGTGAGGCCCTGGAACTGCGTGACGGCGGCAAGCGTTACGGCGGCAAGGGCGTGACCAAGGCCGTGGAGAACGTCAACAGCGAGATCGCTGACGCCCTGCTGGGCCTGGACGCCCTGCAGCAGGTGCAGCTGGACAACACCCTCATCGACCTGGACGGCACCGACAACAAGAGCCGTCTGGGCGCCAACGCCATGCTGGGCGTGTCCATGGCCTGCGCCCGTGCCGCCAGCGAATACCTGGGCCTGCCCCTGTACAAGTACCTGGGCGGCGTCAACGCCAAGGTGCTGCCCGCGCCCATGATGAACATCATCAACGGCGGCGCCCACGCCCCCAACAACCTGGACATCCAGGAATTCATGATCATGCCCCTGCGCGCCCAGAGCTTCCGTGATGCCCTGCGCATGGGTTCCGAGATCTTCCACGTGCTGAAAAAGCTGCTGGAAAAGGACGGCCACGTGACCAGCGTGGGCGACGAAGGCGGCTTTGCCCCCAACCTGAAGAACCACGACGAAGCTTTCAGCTACATCGTCAAGGCCATCGAAGAAGCCGGCTACATCCCCGGCAGCGAAGTGGCCCTGGCCATCGATGCCGCCGCTTCCGAATTCTATCAGGACGGCAAGTACGTGCTGAAGGGTGAGAACAAGACCTTCAACAATGCCGAAATGGCCCAGTGGCTGGCCGAGTTCACCAGCAAGTACCCCCTGATCTCCATCGAAGACGGCATGGCCGAAAGCGACTGGGACGGTTGGGGCATGCTGACCGCCAGCCTGGGCGAACGCACCCAGCTGGTGGGCGACGACGTGTTCGTGACCAACCCCTCCATCCTGGCTGAAGGCATCGCCGAAGGCGTGGCCAACTCCATCCTCATCAAGCTGAACCAGATCGGCACCGTGACCGAGACCCTGGACACCATCGAGATGGCCAAGGAAGCCGCCTACACCACGGTGGTCTCCCACCGTTCCGGCGAGACCGAAGACAGCTTCATCGCCGACCTGGCCGTGGGCGTCAACGCCGGCCAGATCAAGACCGGCTCCCTGTGCCGCTCCGAGCGCATGGCCAAGTACAACCAGCTGCTGCGCATCGAAGAAGAACTGGGCGACGGCGCCGAATTCTTCGGTCCCATGCTGGCGGAATACTACGCCCTGGACGAGAGCGAAGACTAATCCGGCGGACGCAGGCACGGCCTGCCGTCATCCGTATTCCCGAGGGGGCCGCAAGGCCCCCTTTTTTATGCGGCAGGGAGAGCTTGTCGGACAAAAGCGCCGCCTTCATCAAGAGAAGGCGGCGCTTTACTTTTTGGGGGAGGGGCGTCAGACGGAGCCCTTCTCCGTCGGAGAAGAGGCCTCCGGAGCATGTGGCTATTTCCGCTCCAGCTCGTGGGCATCCACGTAGGCGTCGAAGGTCTCCAGATCCATGGGCGGGGAGAAGAGATAGCCCTGTCCGTACTTGCAGTGCGAGGCAAGGAGCTTTTGCAGCTGGTCTTCGGTCTCCACGCCCTCGCAGAGGATCTCGATGCCGAGGCGGCGGGCCATGTCCACGAGCGAGGAAATGATGATCCAGACCGAGCGCTGCTTTTCCTGCCCGGGGGCTAGGAAGGCCCGGTCCAGCTTGATGGTGTCGAAGCCGAAGGAATGCAGCATGGCCATGGAGGAATAGCCCTTGCCGAAGTCGTCGAGGCTCAGGCCGATGCCCGCACGGCGCAAGGCATCAAGGGTGCGGATGAAGGCTTCTTCATCCAGCCAGGCCATGCTTTCCGTGACCTCCACATGCAGCAGGTGGGCGGGAACATCGTGGCGGGCCGCGATGCCGAGGACGGTCTCGACATAGTTGTCGTGGAAGAACAGGGCCTTGGACTGGTTGATGCTGATGGGGGGCACCTTTTTGCCTTCGTCCAGGTGGCGGCGTATCCAGGCGCAGACCGTATCCAGGACAAAGAGGTCCAGTTCGCGGATGAAGCCGTTCTGCTCGAACAGGGGGATGAATTCGTCGGGATAGACCATCTTCCCGTCCGGGCCCTGCCAGCGGATGAGGGCCTCGGCCCCGAGCAGTTTCCTGTCCGCAAGGCAGACCTGGGGCTGCATGAAGACGGTGAACTCCCCGTGTTCCAGGGCGTTGACCATGCGGTTTTCGATGTCGTTGGCCTTGAGCTGCCGGGCCCCGATGAGCTCGTTGTAGATCAGGAACTGCGAGCGGTAGCCGCCGGAAGCGATACTGGCTTCCGCCGTTTCGGCATAGAGCAGATAACGGGAGACGAAGCGCTCGGATTCGTTGATGTTTTTTCCCGCCCCCGACGTGGGCTGCGGTTCGTGTTCTTCCATGTCGGCGTCGTTGCGGATGACGTACACGCCACAGGAGAAGCTCACCGGGCGCTGGTACAGCTTGCGGGCCATGTCCGCGACGCTGAACAGCTCTTCCATGCGCTGGGTGAAGGTGGTCTCGTCAGGGCATCTCCAGAGCAGGAGATATTGTCCCGAGCCGCTGTAGGCGGCCAGTTCCCCCTGGCGGCTGCGCAGGGCGAACTCGCGGTTGCAGAAGCGGATCAGGCTGTCCCCGGTGCGCAGGCCGCAGGCCCGGTTGATGAGCTTGAGCTTGCGGATGTTGATGGTGGACAGATAGTAACGCCGCGGGTCCTTTTGCAGGATCTTGGCCGCATCTATAAGGAACCTGGCCCGGTTGGGGCCCTGCGTCACGGGATCGGTGAGCGCCGCCGCGCGGAGATCGGCCAGACGCCGCCTGTTGTGGCGCATGACGAGGAGCATGATCAGGCCCAGCAGCAGGCCCAGGCCGCAGAGCGTCTCCACCAGGTTCCGGCGCAGGAAACGGCGAATGACGTCCAGCAGGGAATCCGGCGCGGCGGAAAGGAGCAGGGCGTCGATGGTGGCCGTGGTGGTGGAGGTGATGACCTTGTCCAGCACGGAAGTCACGAAGGGCGAGGCATGGGGCGAGATGCCCAGCGCCATGGGATACATGGCCCGGGTGGGGAGCAGCAGCTCGTCCTTGGGCGGATCGTCCTGGAGGGAGGCCGCAGGGTAGGGCCAGAGGTAAACGTCCACTTCCCCTTTCTCAAAAGCTTTGCGGCAGGCGTCGATATTGGGGAAGATCTTGGGGGTGTCCTCGGGGTAGGCGCTCTGGTAGGCCAGCATCACGCTGCGCATCTCGCGGGTGAAGCCCACCGTGCAGGACTGGCCGGGGATATTTTTGTCATGGAGCCGGCCCACCACCGTGATGGGCGCGTTATAGAAGGGCCTGCCCGAAAAGATGTTCTGGCTGCGCAGGAAGGAAAGCTGGGGATAGACGTCGGGCATGATGTCCGCCGTACCGTCGGCCAGCGCCTTGAGACAGGCGTCATAGGAAGGCTGGGGAAGGAATTCGAAACGGATGCCGCTCTGGCGTTCCAGCATCTTCAGGAAGGCATAGAGGAAATTGCCCCCGAATTCGGGGTCCATCATGTCCTGTTCGCGGCTGTAGGCCACGCGGATGGCGGGCTTGGTGGCCAGCCACCGGCATTCGGACCGGGTGAAGACCACGGGCATGTCCGAGGAGATGTTGAGATAACTGTCGTACAGGCGGGCCAGATAGCTGGGATGATTCAGGAGGATCTGGAGCATGGCCTCGTTGAGGGGAGCCATGACCTCCATATCGTCCTTGCGGGTGACGAAGAAGAAAGGATCCGTGGAGATGGTGGCCACCACCTTGGTACCATTGCCGCGCAGCACACCGTCCACATAGCCGTCGATGCGGCCTTCGGCCAGGGCCTGGGCCATCTCGTAACTTTCCTCAAAAAAAACGGGGGTGAACGAAAAGCCGTTCTGTGCCGCGAAACGCGTCATCACGACATATTGCTGGGAATCGTTGAAAAAGCCGATGCGCATGCCGTTGAACGCATCGAGATCCATGTAATATATGTCGCTCATGCTGGAGACATGCAGACAGGTGTTCTCGTATCCGGCACGCAGTTTGGAAAAGCTGTAGAGCCGGGAACGCTCGGGCGTGAAGCTGATGCCGCAGGAAAGGTCGATGGTGCCGTCGTCCAGGCGCTGGGCCAGCTCGTCGAAGCGGATCTTGACCCACTTGTATTCCCATCCCGTATAGCGCGAGATGGCCGTGAGCAGGGCCACGGCATAGCCGGAAAGGTGTTCCCCTTCACCTTCGAAAACGCCGTGCTGGTCAAAATAGCCCACACGGATGATCTTGGATGCTTTATAATTGGCGGCGATGTCTTCGGGAGAGAAAAAATGGAAAGTCGTCCTGTTCAGGGGCAGGCTCGTTTCCGCCTGGACCGGGGTTTTCCCGGAGGAGGCGGCGGCGAGAGCTCCCAGGGGAACGGGCAGGAGCAGGCAAAGCAGGAAAAGCAGCAAAGTTCGGAGCATGGTACGTTCTCACATCATGCCGTTGCATCGGAGACATGGCATCACGGCAGGGACTTCCCGGGGACGGGAAGGGCCGTTCAAAGTATGAATGTACAACGCATCATGCTCGGAGCGCAAGACGCTTCGGGGCCTATGGGTCAGGGATATCGCGGACTTGAGCTTGCCGCGCTCCCGGAGTATACTCCGCCCCTTCCACGCGCCGGCCCCGGCGCCAACGTCAGCCACGAGGTCGCCATGATCCTTATTGATGGAAAGCAGACTGCCCGCGACATCCGCGCGGAACTCAAGGCCCAGGTGGAGGCCGCTGTGTCGGCCGGCCGCCGCGCTCCCGGCCTGGCCGTGATCCTGGTGGGAGAAGATCCCGCATCGCAGGTCTACGTGCGCAACAAGGAACGTGCCTGCGCCGAGGCGGGCATCCTTTCCTTCCCCTACCGTCTGCCTGCCGATACCACGCAGGAGGCCCTGCTGGCCCTCATCGCCGAGCTCAACGGCCGTGACGACGTGGACGGCATCCTTCTGCAGCTGCCCCTGCCCAAACATCTTTCCGCCTCCGCCTGCCTGCTGGCCATCGACCCGGCCAAGGACGTGGACGGCTTCCATCCCGAGAACGTGGGGCGCCTTTCCCTCAACCTGCCCGGCATGGTCTCGTGCACGCCGGCGGGCGTCATCGAGCTGCTGCGCCGCTACAACCTGCCCACCTGCGGCAAGAAGGCCGTGGTGCTGGGCCGTTCGGACATCGTGGGCAAGCCCCTGGCCCTGCTGCTGGCCCGTCCCGGCGAATTCGGCGATGCCACGGTGACCCTGTGCCACTCCCGCACGCCCGATCTGGCGGCGGAATGCCGCAGCGCGGATTTCCTCTTCCTGGCCATCGGCCGCCCGCGCATGATCACGGGCGACATGGTCCGCGAAGGCGCGGTGATCATCGATGTGGGCATCAACCGTACGGACGACGGCCTGTGCGGCGACGCGGACTTCGAATCCGTGAGCAAGAAGGCCGCGGCCATCACGCCCGTGCCCGGCGGCGTGGGCCCCATGACCATCGCCATGCTGTTGAAGAACACCGTCCAGGCCTGGGAAGGCCGTGCGTAACGGCCCGCTCGCGGCATAAGCCTGACTTGTATTGGGGGAAGGAAGCATCCTGCGTCCTTCCCCTTTTTTCGTCCTGCCGGTCATCCCTGGCGGATGGGGCCTGTGCTGCTGCCTTCGGCACCCGTGATGTCCTGTCGTCTGCGGAGGGCCCGTCTTCCCTGCTGCCGGTTTGTCCGCAAGGCCGGAGGGGCGCTGCGGCCTTGCGGAGGAAGCTCTGTGTTGCAGGGCGGGACATGCCGGATGGCCTGCGTACAGTGCGGCACAAGACAAGGAACGTACTCTGGCCGTGGTAGACACGGCCGCGTCCCCGAAAGGCGGGACGCCGGCAAATAAGAAGGAAGGAGACGCATCATGCGCGTGATGATGGCCCTGCTGCTGGGCCTGTATCTGGTCGTGCCCGCGCGGGCGGCCGACGGCGGGCCGGTCCTGCTCCTGCCGGGGCTGTCCGGCCCGACGGCGGAAGCGGCGCCGGGCTACCGCTGTGCCGATTTTCTGGAAGAGGCGGGCCTCAGGCCGGAAGGGCTGGAATATCTTTTTTGCCGTCCTGCTACGGAACCGCGTACAGGACGCCGGACCCTCACGGCCCGCTATCGTGTGCCGGGGCCGCAGGCCGCTGCCGTGGAGACGGCCTTGCGGGAGCGCACCGGCATGGCCGCTCTGGAACGCCAGATGGGCATCTGGCAGCTGCCGGAAGGCGGGGAAGGTCGGTTCGTCCTGCGGCAAAGCACAGGGGAGGGCAGGCCCGGCGGACAAATGGCGGGCACGTTTTTTTCGGTCCAGGGGCTGCGGGACGGTCTTTCCGGGGATGGCACCACCGGCAGCGAGGCCGGCACGCTCCCGTCTGCCGGGCGCTCTGTCCCTGCGGCACAGGATGACGGGATGGCCGGAGCTGCCGGAAGCGTCGCGGAGGGAAGCCCGGCCGCTGTACCGGGTGCCGCAGCTGAGGAGAGGGCGGCCCTTGCGGACAGCGCTCCAAAGAAGGGGCCGTCCTGCACGGTAAGCATGGGAGAGGTCCCGCAGCAGGGGACGTTCGCACCACAGCGGGAAGACTGGGGAAAAGTGTCCTGGTTCGCGGTGACGGTGCGTTTGGAGCTGCCCCGGTAACTGGTGGCTCTGGGAGGTCTGTTGCAGGCGCGGGCCTGGGTGGTCTTTGGCATGCCCTGCGGGAAGGATGGAGGGCACGCACCTGGTACGGAACGCGAGCAGGGAGATGTTTGCGCGGTCACGCGGGACTGGTTCGCTTTGGGGGCTTCTCCGCGCCACAGGCACGTCCCTGTCTCTCTATCTATACGTGGCCAGTCCGTACAGGCCCAGAGACGGCACGTGATGCCGGAAAGGTATCGCAGAAAAGGTGGCCGTGCCTGTCGTGGTCGTGGCTGCTGGAAGGCCTGTCCCGTGCTGCCGGCGTCGGCAGACAGGGGCGGCAGACTTTCGGCAAGAGGCTTACTTTTGCCGGGGCGGCATCTCGGCCTTGATTTGACGCAGGAGCCGGCGCTGTTCCGGGGACCAGAGCAGGGGCTTCAGCTTGCGTGTCCAGGGCGAGGTCAGGCGGGCGAACATGCCCACCAGGACGGCCGAGAGCACGGTGCCTTCGCGCAGGCCCACGATGCTGCCCAGCACGGCAAGCCCGAGAAGGCACGAGGCCAGGACCAGCGAGCAGTCGAACAGGACCTTGATGTTGCCGAAGTTCTTGCGGGAACGTGCCGCGATGACGATGACCAGGCCTTCGCCGGGGATGACCGTGGCATTGCTCATGATCTCAAGACTGATGCCCGCGCCCAGCACGGCACTGCCCACGATGCACATGACGATCTGCCAGACATAGACGTCCGTGACCAGCGCGCCGGTGAGGTGCATCCAGAAGTCGATGAACACGCTGAAGATGAGCACGGCCGGGATCTGCAAGAGCTCCGCGATGCCCAGCCTGCGCCGGAGCAGGATGCGCTGGAGCAGCAGGAAGAGCAGGTTGCAGGCAAAGGTCGTGGTGCCCAGGGTCAGGCCAAAGATGGCGGCCAGGGTATAAGGCAGGGTCGTGATGGGGGTGGTGCCCAGGTGGGCCTGGGTGATCAGGGCAATGCCCAGGGCGTTGAAGAACAGCGAGACGGAAAGACAACCATACCGTTTGACGACATCCGAAGTTTTCACGATGGCCCCCTTGCACGCGGCATGTCCGGGAAACAGCAACCGCCCCTTCCCTGGACGGCTGCCGGGAGCTGCCTGCTGGTCTGCAGCATATCCACAGAGTAATCATCATGCCCGCATTCGCAAGGGCATCACGAATATCCATGAAATCATGGCTGTTATGGAAACACACCCCTGCTCCCACCGTTGGCGCGGTGGGGCAGGGGATGTATCCGGGGCATGCCTCGTGCTTCTGGAAAGGCTGCCTGAAGAGGGGGACGACCTGTAGGGGTGGGAGATCAGGCCGCCCCCCCACCGGAAGGAGGACGCCAGGCCGGATGACGGATCAGGGACGAAAGGATGCCTCCGGCCTGGAGATGGATGCTACAGCAGGGCTGTATAGATACCGCTCATGTCGGCTACCGTCATTTCCTTGGGGCTGTGGGCCAGCAGGCGTTGCTGGGTCCGCAGGACGGCCTCTGCGAAAGGCAGGGCCTGGGAAGGCTCCATGCCGTAGGCGGACAGTCTCTTGAGCGGGAGGATCTTTTGCAGCAGGGCATCGAGGCTGTCCATGGCGCCGGAGGCGGGGCAGCCCAGTTCCCGGCCCAGGAGCTCCTGCAGGTCTGCCAGGCCCGGGACCTGCTGCTGTTCGTAATGCCGCAGCACACCGGCAAAGACGGCGTAGTTGGACTCCCCGTGCGGGATATGGAACGTGGAGCCCAGCGGATAGCTCATGGCATGCACGGTGGCGCATCCTGCCGTACCAAAGGCAAGCCCGGCATAGGTGCTCGCCAGCAGGAAGTCGCCAAGGCGGGGACGCAGGCTGTCCCTGCCGTGCAGGGCCACGTCCGTGTAGCCGGCCAGGATGAGCCGGATGGCTTCCGCGGAGAACATGCGGGTAAAGGGGCTTGCCGCGGTGGACAGGTAGGACTCCACGGCATGGACCAGGGCATCGAGCGAACTGGTGGCAAAGACGGGATAGGGCAATTTCTCCAGCAGCTCGGGCACCAGGACGGCATGACGTGCGTACAGGCTGTCGTGGACGAGACCCACCTTGATCCCGAGGCAGGTGCGGTTGATGATGGAGATATTGGTGACCTCGCTGCCCGTGCCGCAGGTGGTGGGCAGGATGATGAGTTCCTTTTCCTGCTTCAGTTCCTTGCAGTCAAAAACGGCACTGGTATCACTGCCGGCCGGAGCCACCGCCAGGACTTTGGCCACGTCGATGACGGAACCGCCGCCGATGGCGATGATGCGGCGGAAATCATAGCGGGAGGCCGCTGCCAGCAACGCGTCCACCATGGTGTCGCTGGGCTCTCCCTGGCCGTAATCTTCCAGAAAAAGCGCCTTGGCACGGCAGTCGAGACCGTCAAAAAAGGGTTTGAAGATATACGCGTTGCTGAGGACGAGGTCTTCCTCGCCGATGTCGAAGCCTGCCAGGAAGTCCTTGCAGGTGGGGAACATGTGGATGGTCGGTTTGCAGACGAACTGTTTCATTACCGTTTCCGGCCCGGTGTTTCCCGGGCGATGGGTTAGATGGTTTCGGCTGTGGCCGTGGCCTGCCAGACCGCATCACAGATGCGCGTCCCGCCGTGACAGTCGCCGATGCTGTGGACAGGCACGGCCATGCCGCGCAGGGCTTCGGCAAGCGCCGTACGGGGGCGGTAGCCCGTAGCCAGCACGATGCGGGAACAGGGCAGGTGCTCTTCGGCATGTCCCGTCCTGCACAGGACGGCTTCCCCTTCCCCGATGCGGTCGACCCGGCAGGAGGTCAGCGTCCTGATGCCGTATTCCTTCAGATGCAGGAGCATGACGGCCCGGGAACGGGGCTCGATGTCCATGCAAAGATCCTCGCGCATCTCTGCCACCAGAGGATGGCAGCCGTTTCGGGCAAGGAAGAGCGCCGTCTCGCAGCCGACCAGTCCGCCGCCGATGATGAGGACGTCCTGTCCGGGGGCGGGCCCCTGCTGCTGCAGGACCTGTTCCGCAAGAAGGAAACGTTCCGGTGCAAGCCCGGGGATGGGCGGGATGACGGGCTCGGAGCCGACAGCCAGCAGCACGACGTCCGGTGCCAGTTCGGACACCAGTGAGGGCGTGGCCTTGGTGGAGCAGCGGATGTCGGCGCCCAGATCCCGGGCCTGCCGTTCCAGCCAGACGGCGTAGCCTGCCAGCTCTTCCTTGAACGGAGGCCGGGCCGCAAGAGGGATCTTGCCGCCGCAGGCGGCCTCTTTTTCCAGGACCGTGACCCGGTGGCCCCGCCGGAGTGCCGTACAGGCAGCCACGAGCCCGGCCGGACCGGCACCGACGATGAGGACATGCCGCGGGCTGGCGACCCGGCGCGGCAGGGGGCGGTATTCATTGCCCACACGGGGATTGACGGCACAGCAGATGTCGAGCCCGCGGGACAGGCGGCCGATGCAGCCTTCGTTGCAGCCTATGCAGGGACGGATGTCTTCCTCCCTGCCCTGCAATGTCTTGAGCGGCAGTTCGGGATCGGCCAGCAGGGCGCGCCCCATGACCACGAAATCGACCTTTCCGGCCGCGATGAAGCTGTCGGCCAGGGAAGCGGACGTGATCCTGCCGATGCCGATGACGGGCCTGGAGGCCTGGATGGCCTGCCGTACGGCTGCCGCCTTTTCGATATGCGTGCCCCGGGGCAGGGCCAGGGGCGGCGTCACCCACATGCCGCCTTCCCGCATGCCGGCCGTCACGTCGAAGGCGTCGATGTCCTCCCGGGCCAGGATGCGTGCTGCGGCCACGCCGTCTTCCAGCGTCAGGCCTCCGCTGACGGGTTCCGCCACACCGAGGCGCAGGATGATGGGGAAGTCCGGTCCGACAGCCGCCCTGACGGCCCGGATGGCCTCCACGGTGAAGCGGACGCGATTCTCCAGGCTGCCTCCGTAGCCGTCCTGCCGGGCATTGGTGAAGGGCGAAAGGAACTGCTGGGGCAAATAGCCGTTGCCCGCATGCAGCTCCACGGCGTCGAAGCCCGCTTTCTGGGCCCGCAGGGCCGCGCCGGCATAGTCACGCAGGACCCTGTCGATATCTTCCTGCCGCATGGCGCTGGTCTCGTCATTGCCGAAACGGGTCACCGAGGGCGAAAGGAGCGGCAGGCCGGTCACGGCCCGGGAGGTCTGTCTGCCGGCATGGCACAGCTGGACGGCGATGCGGGCCCCCGCCGCGTGGACGGATTCCACCAGACGCCTAAGGCCGGGCAGCAGGCCGTCGTCATCGATACCGAGCTGATGCGGGAAGCTCTTGCCGTCGGGGCTGATGTAGGTGGCTTCCGTGATCAGGAGACCGGCACCGCCTTTGGCCCTTTCCTGGTGGTAGGCCACCAGCCTGTCGGTCACTTCGCCCCGGGTGGAACAGTAGTTCGTCACCATGGCGGGGAAGACGATGCGGTTGCGCAGTTCCAGCCGTCCCATGCGGGCCGGGAGCAATGTCGTATATGTCATGTTCGTTCCTTGACTGTATGGCCGGTCATGCCCTGGATGTCAGATGATGCGGTAGACGCCGGGGGCCACCTGGGGATGGCGTTCCGTGATGGCCGGGTCGTGTCCGGGCAGGATGTCGTCCGCGGATCGGGTCATCCGGCTGACGGTCTCGAGGGCCTGGAGGGCTTCGGTGACATCATAGTGAATGCCGCAGGGGGTCATCTCGCTGATGTTCCGGTAACGCGGGACGACATCGCTGCAGATGATCTTCGTCCCGCCTTCGGTCTCCACCGCCACGGACATCAGGCCGGGCGTATGGCCGCCCGTCCTCAGGCAGGTGATGCCTTCGCAGATCTCCTCGCGTTCATCGTGGACCAGATGGACCCGTCCGGAAAAATGCAGGTGGAGCAGATGCTCGATGGCCTTGAAGTTGTAGTGCTGCGCATAGGTCGTAAAGCGCATCAGGGGGCCGGTCACATATTCCAGTTCCTTCTGGTGCACATGATAGCGGGCATTGGGATAGAACTCGTCGCCTGCGTAGTGGTCCCAGTGCAGGTGCGACAGGATGACATGGCGCACGTCCTCGGGACGGACATTGATACGGTCGAGCAGCTCAAGGGGGCCTTCCTTGACCTGATAGGGGATCTTCATCTCGTCAAGGCATCGCTGGGTGAACGACTGGTCGACCAGGATGGGGCCTTCCTTCTCGTCCAGGATGCACCAGAAGAAGAACTGGGTGCACAGGGATTCCTTGATGTCGGGACGCATGTAGAAATGGTTGGGGATGACGACAGGCTTCTGGCCGGCGGTGAGGGCATAGATGGTACGGGATGACATGGCAAGGCTCCTTAGGCGTTGTGCAGGGAATGGCCGATGAGGTGCAGGGCGTTCTTGTGGAGCATGTTGTCCCGGGCTTCGTCCGAGAGCCCGAGGCGGCCGATCTGCTCCAGGGCCTTGTCCACATCCACGAAAGGATTGGCGCTGGAAAAGACGAAGCGGTCGGCAAGGCAGTCATTGGCGGCTTTGACATAAAGCTCGCCACCCGGTTTGTTGATGGACGAGGAAAAGTCCAGGTAGATGTTGCGGTGCCGCAGGCAGACGGCGATGGTCTCGCCGGCCCAGGGATAGCCGCCGTGGCTGACCAGGATGCGCAGGTCCGGGAAATCGGTGGCGACCTTGTCCAGGGCCGCAGGCGATGTGGGGCTCAGCAGGACGCCGGGCATGTGGGGCGACAGGCCCGCGGTGACGAGGAGCGGCAGGTCATGGTCGCAGCACAGGGCGTACAGCGGATAGTAGCGGGCATCGTCCAGAGCGCAATGGGCCATGGCCGGTTCGATGGATGCCCCCAGGCTGCGCCCTTCGGCAAAAGCTTGCCGCATGGCCTTGTAGGCCCGCATCCCCTTGTGCGGATCATAGCCGTAGATGCCGATGAAAAGGTCGGGGAAGGCCGCTACGCAGGCATCCACAAGCCCATTGGAGGAAGGGCTGGCATAGGTGCTTTCGATATCCCTGCCCGAGACAAGGGCCTTGCTGATGCCAAGCGAGGCCAGCTGGGCCGCACAGGCCGCAAGGGACTGGGTGGGCTTCCGGTCGAAGTGCGTGAGTTCGACATACTCCGCGTAGACCGGGTTGCGGGTAAAGGTCGCCATCCATTCGGGCGTATTGGGTCTGTATCTGCAATCGATGATGTTCATGGCCATTTCTCTTTACTTGAGGAAACCGATCATCTTCCAGTAGGGCACGAGTATCAGGGGGATGAAGAACGCGAAGGCCACCATTCGGATGGCGAAAGCGCCCATGATGTGGCGCAGGGTGACGGCGCCGCTCATGAAGGTGTACAGCAGGTAGCCGATCTCATAGGGGAAGAGCAGCTGGTCCAGACCGTACAGCAGGGCGTAAACGAGGGTATAGGGGTCCATGCCCAGGCTGACGGCCAGCTGTGCCAGCGGGCTGCCCAGGGCCCCGACGGCCGCCATGGGGGTCATCAGGAAGTTCACGATCACGCCCAGCACATAGGAGAAGCTGATGGCCATGACCGCGCCGCGTCCTTCAAACAGGGAAGACATGTGGGCCGAGATCCACTTGGGGATGTTCAGGTCCTGCGCCACGGCACCGATGGACATGCAGGCCGCCAGGAAGATGAGGAACGAAAGGTTGACCTTGCGCAGATCCTGCTCGGTAGCCAGGTTCATGCCGGGCATGAAGCAGGCCATGCCCACCAGGGCAAAGACGAACGCGCCGGGGAGATGGTGCCACTGTTCGGTCACGAAGGCGATGAAGCCGATGGACAGCACCAGGAAGATCTTGATTTCATCAGCGGAGACGGGCCCCATCTCCTTCAGGCGTTCCTCAAGGACGGTCTTGAGGGATTCTTCGTTCTGGAGCCGCTCCTTGCCGCGGATGATGAAGACCATCATGATGGAACAGGCCATGTAGAAGATGGAGAAGGGCGCCATCTGGATGATGAAGTCGACATACTCTACGGGAACACCGGTGGTGTTGGTGACGACCTGAAGGGCAAGAAGGTTCATCTCCGTACCGGTGATGCAGAACAGGCCGGGGGCGATGGCCGCCAGATAACCGCCCATGATCAGGGCCGAGGACATGCGGGAGCGGGTGTCCACGTTGAGGGCCTGGATCAGGCCCTGGGCGATGGCGACGAAGATGACCGTGCGGGCCAGACCGGAGGGGACAAGCAGGGTCAGGATGATGCCGGCCCCCATGAGACCTATCATGGTCTTGGTGAAGGAGGAGCCCATCAGGATCATGCTGTGCAGGGCGATGCGCTTGCCGAGGCCCGTACGGTTGAGCACCTGGGCGATGATGAGGGCGGAGAAGCACATCCACGGCAGGAAGGTGCACCAGCTGGAGAAGGCGACGGCAGGCTTGGTGACAAAAAGCGCATACAGGAACGTGAGGATGGCCGCGACGATCGCGGAGGGCAGGATCTCCACGGCCCAGGCGATGACGGCCCACAGGGTGATCGCCAGGAAAAGCGGCGTCTTCGGGCTGGCGATCTCCATTTCCGGGACGGTAAAGAATACGATCAGGGGCAAGCCCAGGCTGAGAGCCCACTTCCACCAGTTACCTTGGACCATGATGACCTCCATTATAATATACCGACAAGATTGGTTTTATTTTTTCTTTCGGTAGAACGCTCTTTTTTTCACTAACATCAATAAACGTGCCATTTTAAAAAGATTATTAAAATCAGTATGTTATTAAAACAGAAATAACAAAATAAACATAATGTTGCAGATAATCTTAGACAATCTATTGAAATTATTTTATATTATTTTTGAAACATTTGAAACGCAGTGTCCATCCTGCCGGATGGGCAGGCGGGATCCGCCGTCCTTTCACAAAAGGAGTCTCCATGCACCCCGGATTTTGTGAGTCCATCATCCATGTAGGTGAGCAGCCTGCGGATTTTTGTGTCGTCACTCCGTTCAAGACGCTGGCCAAGTATGCCGAGGAGACGGCCCATCAGCTCAACATGCGGACCTGCATCGCGGTATCGAAGTTCGACAATGACGTAGAGGTCGCCCTGCACATCCTCAATACGGAAAAGATCAAGCTGCTGGCCACACGCGGGCATGCGCTCCACATCCTCAGGAATTCCACCTCCATCCCCATCCTTTCCATCGAATACTCGGCCGAGAATTTTTTCGAGACCCTCCTGCCTTTTCAGAACAGCAACATGCGTGTGGGCCATCTCTGCTTTCCCGGCCAGGGGCTCAAATTCATGCGGATAGCACAGCTGCTCGGTCTGCGGGGCTACAGGCTGGAAGTCGAGGACAGGAACAATATCGAAGCGGCCCTGAAGAAGGTCCGGGAGGAAAACATATCTCTGCTTGTGGGGGGATTTGGCCTGATAAGCAAGGCAAGGGAGGAAGGTTTCCACGCCATTCCCCTGCTTTCTGAAAATCAGGAAGCTGTCTACAAGGTGTTTTTGGAGGCAAAACACATCATAGAAATGGATGCTCTGAATATACAGAGACGAGATTTCATAAATACTGTTTTGAATATCAATCCGAATATCATCATAGTCGTAGATAAAAACTATACGATACGCTACGCGAATGACAAAGCCCAGGGGGTCTTTGGCGTCATATCGGAGCAGATCATCGGCATGGATCTGGGCAGGATATTCCCCAGGACGGATTTCTCGCGCATCATGGGAGAAAGGAAAGGTGCATCGGACTCCTTTATCCTGAAAGACATGATAAAGCGTGAGTTCCTCTTCACCATCGTCGATATCAAGCTCAAGGGGAATTTTGACGGCTATGTCCTAAGCCTGAACAATACCGTCGATATCCAGAAGAATGAACGGCAGGTGCGGCAAAACATCTACCAGAAAGGGAAGCGCCGTTACTTCATGTTCAACGACATTATCGGCGACAGTGCCGCCATCAGTCAGGCGAAGTTCATAGGGCAGCGTTTTGCGGACAGCGACGGGCCCGTGCTGCTGATCGGAGACACGGGCACAGGCAAGGAGATGTTCGCCCAGGCCATCCATGCGCACAGCCGGCGGCAGGAGGCGGCCTTTGTTTCCGTCAACTGTGCGGCCGTGCCCGAAAGCCTGCTGGAAAGCGAACTCTTTGGCTATGAGGAAGGCGCTTTTACCGGGGCCAGACGCGGGGGCAAGACGGGGCTGGTGGAGCTGGCGCATGGGGGGACCCTGTTCCTTGACGAGATAGGGGAGATGCCCTTGCGCTTGCAGGCCCGCCTGTTGCGGGTCCTGCAGAACAAGGTCGTGACCCGTCTGGGGAGCACCCGTTTCGTGCAGGTGAACGTGCGCATCATCTGTGCGACGAACAGGAACCTTTTTGCCATGGCCAGGCAGGGGCAGTTCCGGCAGGACCTGTTCTACAGGATCAATACCCTGCTGCTCAAGATCCCGTCGCTCGAAGCCCGCAGGGAAGATATCGGTCCCATCGTCCTTGCCTATCTGCGCAGGCTGCGCGGGGAAGGCTACAAAAAACTCTCGATCTCGGACGAGGCCATCGAAAAGCTGGAACAGCATGACTGGCCCGGCAATGTCCGGGAGCTGCTCCATGTGGTGGACAGGGCCATCGCTCTGGCCCGGCAGCCTGTGATCCAGGCCTCGGACATCCTCTTCGATGCGGATATCCTGGATGAGGAAGAACAGGAAACGCCTTCCGCAGGCAGGGGTGAGACGGCGTCGTGCACCCGCCTGGAAGCCGTGCTGCAAAAATACAGATACAACAAGACCCAGGCTGCCGAGGCTCTGGGCATCTCACGAACGACCTTGTGGCGCCGGATGAAGGAGTGCGGGCTGTAACGCCGCGGTCGGGGCATTCCGGGGAGATTACCAGCTTTTCAAAGTCGCATGATGGTGTTCGGAATGGGGGTCTTGGAAAGTCTTTCGTGGACAGCTGGATCGCCAAAAAAAAGAAAGCCATCCCAATGGATTGGGATGGCTTGGGGGTAAAGGCCCTGCCAGCTGAAGCTAGTTATTGCCGAACACACCTTGCTCCATTCTTTTATTGAGCAAATTATTGGGAAAACAGCGTATCAACAGGGACCCTGCAACATCGATGAACTCATCGGCAACACTATAAGCGCTAAGAGGATGTCCGGCATGTTTTTTGATTTTAAAAGGTGTGGTAATCTCGTCCCATGAAACAAACAGATTTTCGT
>NZ_JABAFY010000040.1 GCF_012843875.1 Desulfovibrio piger
TGTGCCGCCATATGGTCTCTCCTCATTGTAAGTGAAGAGATTATAACATACTTTTGAATTTGACGACACTATCTAGCCCACCAGGCTGGAGAAGCTCATGACCAGGCAGAGACCGCCGATGCAGGCCACCGTGGCGGCGTTGCCGTTGCCGGAGGCATTGGCTTCGGGGATGACCTCTTCGATGACCACATAGACCATGGCGCCTGCCGCCGCAGCCAGGGCAAAGGGCAGCAGGCTGCCCGCCACCTGGGAGGCGACGGCACCGAGGATGGCGCCGATGGGGGCCGTACAGCCGGAAAAGACGCCGCACAGCCAGGACCGTTTGGCCGAGAAACCTTCGGCCCTCAGGGCCGTGGCCACCACCAGGCCTTCGGGCAGGTTCTGGAGCAGGGTGGTACCGGTGACCATGAAAGCGGAGCTCATCTCCAGGGCCACGCCCGAGGGCAGGGTGCTGCCTGCGGCCACGGCGCCGTACCCCACGCCCATGGTCAGGCCTTCGGGGATGTGGTGCAGGGCCATGGCCGTGACCAGCAGGACGCTGCGGCGCCAGCTGGTGGAAAGGCCCTCCTGCTGCTTCTGGCGGATGTGCAGATGGGGCAGGAGATGGTCAAGGCCCATGAGGAAGGCGGCACCGGCCATGAGGCCGCAGACGATGGGGATGAAATGCAGGCGGCCCATATGGGAGGCCATCTCGGCCGCGGGCTGCAGCAGGCCCAGGAAGGCCGCGCCCAGCATCATGCCGCCGGCGGCCCCCAGCATGCAGTCCATGGCCAGACGGGAAAACTCGCGGCGCAGGAAGATGGCACTGGCCCCCAGACTGACCGAGATCCAGGAAAGGATACCGGCAAGCAGGGACTGCAGGATGGGATGACCAAAAAGTGCTTCCATGGAACATTCTCCTTCTGGTTGGTCAGACCGGGCCCGATGTGTCACGCGCTGTTGCAGCAACGCGCGACCGGATGGCGGCCGTAAGGCCGTGCCCGTTGGCCGCGAGGCCATTACGGGCATCGACAGCAACGCGCGACCGAAGGCGGCCGTAAGGCCGTGCCCGTTGGCCGCGAGGCCATTACGGGCATCGACAGCAACGCGCGACCGGAAGGCGGCCGCAGGCCGTGCCCGTTGGCCGCGAGGCCACTACGGGCATCGACAGCAACGCGCGACCGGATGGGGCCGCAGGCCGTGCCCGTTGGCCAAGACTCTCGGCAAAAGGCCGGGCGTGGCATCCGGGGCCGTCGGTATGACCGGCGGGGGGCTGTAAGGCGAAAGGTCCACGGAACACACCGCAAAACGGCATCCCTGCGGCCTGCCGCGCCCCCCGGAACGGCAGCCACCGGACATGCGTACATGACGGCGTGATGAAGACGCCTTCCCGGTATGTGCGGGAAGGAGGGGACGGCGCTGGCCGTCCCTGCGGGAAGATCCCCGTTCCGGGACAGGGGCGGACGGGCCGCCGCCGTTCCCGGGCATGAAAAAAAGAAAGGGCGCCTTGGGCAAGGCTCCCTTTCCCGTCTGGAAATTGCCGGGACGCGCTAGATATCCTGCCGGTATTGCAGGGACTGGCGCAATGTCTCCCGGTCCATGTATTTGACCTCCGCGCCCAGGGGGATGCCCTGGGCAAGACGCGATACCCTGATGTGCGGAAAACGCTTGCGGACGAGGTTCCTGATGAACGACGCCGTGTTCTCCGCATCGATGGTGGCCCCCAGGGCCAGGATGAGCTCGTGGATCTCGCCTTCCTCCAGCCGGGAGATGAGGCGGTCGAGGTCGAGGCTGTCGCTGTCCATGTTGGCCAGCGGGGCCAGCAGGCCGCCGAGGATCATGTACTGGCCGTGATAGAAGCCGCCTTCGTCCAGGGTCAGCATGCTGTCCCACTCGTTGACCAGGCAGAGCGTGTCCCGGGAGCGGTTCTCGTCCTTGCAGATGTCACAGGGATCGGTGGCCGAAAGGCCGCCGCAGCGCGAACACAGGTGCAGATTGTCCCGCAGGTCGTGGATGCCCTTGCCCAGGCGCCGGGTCTCGGCCTCGGGCCACTTGAGCAGGGTCATGGCCACGCGCATGGCCGACTTGGGGCCAAGCCCGGGCAGGCGCGCCAGCTGTTCCACCAGGGCGCGCAGCGGTTCGGGAATCTGGCTGTGCATGGCCTAGAACACGCCGGGAAGGCGGATGCCGCCGGAGATGGCGCTCATCTCGCGGTCCAGGGTCTCGCGGGCGATGCGGCCGGCTTCATTGACGGCAGCCATGATGAGGTCCTGCAGCATTTCCACGTCGCCGCCTTCCAGGGCCTTGGGGTCGATGGTGAGGCCGCGCAGTTCCTGCTTGCCGGAGACCACGGCCTTGACCATGCCGCCGCCGCTGCTGGCTTCGTAGGTGCGTTCGTTGAGTTCGTTCTGCAGCTTGGCCAGCTTGTTCTGCATGACCTGCGCCTGGCGCAGGATATCGTTCATGTTACGCATGGGTATCTCCTTGGTTGGATTCGGTACAATGTTCGATATTGGCGTTGAGCAGACGGAGGCAGGCCTGCATCTCGGGCCTGTTCCGAAATTCTTCTATCAGTTCCGCCTCGGTACGGGCCTGACGCGGGGCCACGAACTCCAGGCGCAGATGCCCGGTGCCCCAGGCCGCCAGGGCCTGTTCCAGCTGGGGCCGCTGCTTCTCGGTCTGATGCAGCAGGGTCTCGGCCCGCGGAGTCAGGCGCAGGCAGTCCGCTTCCCAGCTGGCGCGCAACTGGCGCAGCAGATGGAGCTGCGGCGCGGCCTCGCCCTTTTCCAGACGCTGGGCGCAGAAATCACAAAAGGCCTGCCAGTCGGGACGGAAGCCTTCCGCAGCCGCAGGGGCTGCCGGACGCGCCTCCACGGCAGGTGCTGCCGGAGGCACGGGGGCCGTCGTCGCGGCCGGTGCCACAGGGGCGGCCGGAGCTGCGGGCCGGGCAGGTTCCACCGGCGCGGCGGCCGGGATGTCGTCAGCTTCGATCATGCCCGCTTCGCTGGGCCCCACATGCTCCGGATGTTCCGGGGCCTCGGGTCGGGGCTGGGCGGTTTTCGGGGCCGAGGTTTCCGTCACCCGCGCGGGACGGGCTGTCTGTCCCGCGGGCATTTCCCGCTGGGGCCGGGCGCAACTTCCGGGCTGCCGGGAGGGCGCAGGCTCGGGAGCGGGTTCGCTGCTGCCGGCAGCGGCGCTCTTTTCCGCCGGGGTCCCGTGTTCACGGGCGCGGGTCGCCGGGGCCCGGACAGGTGCGGCATGGCCCATGTCCCGGGGCGGGAGGGGGCTGCCTTCCTGCCTGTCGTGAGCGGGATGCCCCTGTACGGGCGCGGACGGTGCCGGGACGCTGTCCATGCGCTCCAAAGGCAGCAGCTGCGGCAGCAGGGCCAGGTTGAGCAGCAACAGCTCCAGGGCTGCGGCCGGCTCGGGATTCTGCACGATGCCGCGCTGGGCGTCCAGTACCATCTGCCAGGCCGCGTGCAGGTGACCGGCGGAGAAACGCGGGGCCAGGCCCTGCCAGAAAAGGATCTCCTCGCCGGGCAGGCCCAAAGTGGGCGCCACGGCCTCGCCGCCCTGCCGCAGCAGGAACAGGTCTCGCAGATGTCCGGCCAGCTCGCGCACGAAAAATCCGATGTCCACCCCCTGGCGGAACAGGCTGGCGCACAGCTGGGAGACGGCGGCGCAGTCCCGGGCATGGAGGGCGTCGAAGAGGTCGGCGAACAGTTCCTGTCCGGCCAGGCCCAGCACTTCGCGGGTCACGGCGCTGGTGAGGTTGTCGCCGCCCAGGGCCAGGGTCTGGTCCAAAAGGGACATGCTGTCGCGCACGCTGCCCGCGGCCCGGCGCGCGATGAGGCGCACGGCGCCTTCCTCGAAGGGGACGTTCTCCTTGTTCAGGACCTGGGAAAGGTGCTGCACGAGGGCGTCCTCGCCCAGATGGCGGAAGACGAAATGCTGGCAGCGGCTGACGATGGTGATGGGGAACTTGTGCGCCTCGGTGGTGGCGAAGATGAAGACCACGCGCGCGGGCGGCTCCTCCAGCGTCTTGAGCAGGGCATTGAAGGCGCTGCGCGAGAGCATGTGGGCTTCGTCGATGATGAAGACCTTGTAGCGGCCCTCCATGGGGGCGTAGCCGATGTTCTCGCGCAGGGCGCGGGCGTCTTCCACACTGTTGTTGGAGGCGCCGTCGATCTCGGTGACGTCCACATGGCTGCCCTGGGTGATCTTGCGGCACTGGTCGCACTGGTTGCAGGGCTCGGGGCCCGGCGCATGGCGGCAGTTGAGGGCCTTGGCGAAGATGCGGGCGATGGTGGTCTTGCCCACGCCGCGCGTGCCGCTGAGCAGATAGGCGGCGGCGACCCGGTCTTCGGCGGCGGCACGGGAGAGCACGGCCTTGACCATGTCCTGTCCGGCGACCTGGGCAAAGGTCTGGGGGCGGTATTTTGCGGCGAGGGAGAGGTGCTTCATGAAAAAAACGGCAGGGCGCGCCTGTCCCCCTGAAGGTTACAGGCGCGCCGGAAGAGAGTGCTAGAACGTGTAGTGGCTCAGCCAGTCGGCGTACTTGGCGTTCTGGCCCTTGACCACGCCGAAGTATTCTTTCTGCAGGTGCTTGGTCACAGGACCGGCATGGCCGGCGCCGATGGTGCGGTTGTCCACTTCGCGGATGGGCGTGATCTCGGCGGCGGTACCGGTGAAGAAGGCTTCGTCGGCGATGTACAGCTCGTCGCGGGTGAACTGCTGTTCTTCCACGGTGTAGCCCAGGTCGCGGGCCACCTTCATGACGGAGTCACGGGTGATGCCGCCCAGGATGGAGGTCCAGGGCGTGGTCTTGATGATGCCGTCACGCACGATGAAGATGTTTTCACCGGTGGCTTCGGAAACGAAACCGTTGGTGTCCAGCATCACGGCTTCGTCGTAGCCGTCTTCCTTGGCTTCGATCTTGGCCAGGATGGAGTTCACGTAGTTGCCGGCGGCCTTGGCCTTGCTCATCAGGGTGTTGACGTGCATGCGGGCGAAGGAGCTGGTCTTGGCGCGGATGCCCATTTCCAGGGCTTCGGGGCCGAGGTAGGCGCCCCAGGGCCACACGGCGATGATGGTGTGGACCTTGTTGTTGCCGGGGTAGACGCCCATTTCGCCATCACCCACGAAGGACAGGGGACGGATGTAGCCTTCCTTCATCTTGTTGGCCTTCAGGGTGTCCAGGATGCCCTGGCTGATCTCGTCGACGGTGTAGGGAATGTTCAGACGCAGGATCTTCGCGGAATTGAGTAGGCGCTGGCTGTGTTCCTTCAGGCGGAAAACGGCGGAAGTGCCGTCAGCACAGGCATAGGCGCGGATGCCTTCGAAAACGGCGCTGCCGTAATGCAGGGCATGGGTGAGAACGTGAACCTGGGCGTCGGCCCAGGGGACCATTTTGCCGTCAAACCAGATGAAATCGGTCGTTTGCATGATACATTCCTCAATATATTCCGCGATATTGGCCAGGCCGGATCTTCCGCGCGCGGCGGGGCCTGTCCGAAGGGTAAAAATTTACTGGAAAGCGCCGCGTATGGCAAGCGTCCGCGGGCAGGAAGATGCGCTGCCCGCAACGGGAAGAGGCGGGAACCCGCTACCGGGCGCGGGCTGCCGTGCCGCAGCGAGGGGAGCTCCGGCATCCTTCCGGCGGGGCATCCCGGGCCGCTTTCCTGCATCCCGGCGGCAGTTGGGCATCCTCCGGCGGTCTTTCCGGCCCCTCCCCGTATGCCGGGCCGGGGATTCCCCCCGTCAGGGCAGTGGACGGGCCTTGCTTGTCAGTGGCGGGACGAAAGTTTACAACCCAGCAGACAAACATTTCAGGCAGCGATGCCTGTGGAGGCAGCATGACAGCGCAGACGTTTCTGGGGATCGATGCGGGCGGCACGCATACCGATGCCGTGCTTTGCGGGCCGGAAGGCATCCTGGCCGGGGCCAAGGCGCCCACCTGCCACGAAGATCTGCCCTCTTCGGTGCGTGCGGCACTGGCCGCTCTGGAAAAGGCTCTGGAAGAAAGATTCGGCCCCGAGGGCCCGGCGCGCCTGCGTGCCGCGGACCGGGTGACCGTGGGCACCACCCTGGCCGTCAACGCCCTGGTGCAGGGCCGGGCCGACCGCGTGGCCCTGGCGCTGAGCGCCGGGCCTGGTCTGGCGCCCGCCCGTTTCGCCATCGGGGACGACGTCTGCATCCTGCCCGGCGGTCTGGACCATCGCGGCGTGGAAGTGACGCCGCTGGATACCCGCCCCCTGGCCGACGCCTGCGCCGCCTGGAAAAAGAAGGGCGTGCGGGCCGTGGCCTGCGTGGGCAAGTTCTCGCCCCGCAATGCCGCGCATGAGCTGGCCATGGCCGACGTGGTGCGCGCTGCCGGACTCGCGCCCGTGTGCGGGCACAGCCTGTCCGGCGAACTCAATTTCCCGCGCCGCATCGCCACGGCCTATTACAATGCCGCCGTGGCCCGCATCGTGGACGGCTTTTTGACCGCCGTGGAGCAGAGCCTGCAGGCAGCGGGCATCCGGGCCCCCCTGCGTCTGCTCAAGGCCGACGGCGGGGCCGTCCCGGCGGCCCTGGCCCGGCAGGAACCCGTGCAGTCCGTCCTGTCCGGCCCGGCGGCCAGCGTCATGGGCATACTGGCCCTGTGTCCCGCCGTGGCGGAAGATGCCTGCTCCGTATTGCTGGACGTGGGCGGCACCACCACGGACGTGGCCCTGTTCGCCCAGGGCTCGCCGGTGGTGGACCGTGACGGCATGAGCGTGCGCGGCCGCCGGACGCTGGTGCGTTCGCTGGCCTCCTTGTCCATCGGCGTGGGCGGCGATTCCCTGCTGGGCGTGGAAGGGCAGGGCGCGGAGGCCCGCGTGCATACCGGTCCCCTGCGCGAAGGCCCGGCCATGGCGTTCGGCGGCACGCGTCCCACGCTGCTGGATGCCCTCAACGTCTGTGACCGGGAGCGGCCCGGCAATCTTTCCGGGGATGCGGCGGCCTCCCTGCGCGGTGTGGCGGCCCTGGCCGGGGAACACGGCATGGAGCCCGAAGAGCTGGCGGCCCGGGCCGTGGCCGATGCCCTCGATCAGGTGGCGGCGGCCGTGCGCGAGCTGGTGGACGGCGTCAATGCCCGCCCCGTCTACACGCTGGCGGCCCTGCGCGGCCTGCGCGACATCGCGCCGGAGCGGGTCTGGCTGGTGGGCGGTCCGGCGGAGCGTCTGCGCGAGCGTCTGGCCGGACGGCTGGCCCTGCCCGTGGACTGTCCGCCCCATGCGCCGGTGGCCAATGCCGTGGGCGCGGCCCTGACCCTGCCCACCGCCGGTCTGGAAGTCTATGCCGACAGCGGCCGTGCCCTGCTGCGCGTGCCCTCGCTGGAACTGGAAGAAAAATTGCCGCGTGCGGCCACCCTGGAGACCGTGAAGGAACGCGCCGTGGCCCTGCTGGAAGAACGGCTGGCCGCCCATGACGCGGCCGGTGCCCGGGTGGAGGTGGTGGAAGCCGACCTCTTTGCCGTGCTGGACGACAGCGGCCGGGCCTCGCGCGACATGCGCGTGCGCTGTCAGGCCGTGCCGGGCATCACCGGACAGGTGGGGACCGCCGGGTAGGCGGGACGCTTCTCCCGGCCGGTACGTATCGTTTTTGGGGGAGAGGAGTCCCCTGCCCGTTGCCCATGCCAGCAAGGCCGGCGCCAGCGGATACGGCCCTTCGTTTTGGGGGAGCCTCCGCCTCTCTGTCCATGCCCGTGACGCCTCCGCGTGGCCGGCGGGCAGGGAGGAGCGTCAGCAGACCGCTGCCGCGAGGAAGTGGTCCCCTTCAAAAGCCCTCTTCCCGCCACACTTTAGTTACCGTCGTCATCAACAAGGGACGCCATCCTATGAAGATCGTCTTGTTCGAGCCGGAGATCCCGCCCAATACCGGCAACATCGCGCGCCTGTGCGCCTCCACGGGCATCCACCTCAACCTCATCGAGCCGCTGGGCTTCAAGCTGGAAGACCGCTACCTCAAGCGTGCCGGGCTGGATTACTGGCCGCATGTGCGCATGGATGTCTGGCCGGACTGGGACAGCTGGCTGGCCGCGGCCACGGCGGAGAACGGCGGTACGCCGCCGCGCTGTGTGCTGACCTCGGCCCGGGGCGGGGAGCCTTTGCAGCACTTCGCCTTCGCGCCGGACGACTGCCTGGTCTTCGGGCCCGAGACGCGCGGCCTGCCGCCGGAGATCCTGAAGCGCTCCCCGTACAAGGTACGCATCCCCATGCTCAAGGACAGCGTGCGCAGCATCAACCTTTCCACGGCTGCGGGCATCGTGCTGTTCACGGCCATGAGTTCCTGCGGGCTCATGGAGGGCCCGGAATGGCAGTGATCCGGCTTTGCGCGCCATAGCCCCGCGGGGCAGGGGGCGGTCTTTCCTAAAGCCATACGGGCAGGGTATGATCCCTGCCTTTTTTCATGCCTTTTGCCGGGACGGCGCGCCTGCCGTGCTCTCCTGCAGGGCGGGCGCGCTGTCGGGGGTATGCGGAACCTATCAGTAAAAAGAATCTATTGCCTTTTTATGATGCACGGATGCAACGTATTTTGAGCCTCGGGGAAGGCTGGGGACGCATCCGCGCAACATTCGCGCCGTATCTTGCCAGCAGGGCCAAAAAGGAGAATAAGGCATAGAAGGTGCGGCCAGCGTGCCGCATCGATTTTTGCACATCCGGGGGTCGTGATGATCGTTGTTTTGCTGGTATGCCTGCTGGTGGGCTTTCTTGTGGGGCTGGCCGGGGTGGGCGGCATCCTGGTGCCGCCGGTGCTCATCCTCATGAGCGGTCTGGAGCCGCACACGGCCATGGGGACGGCGCTGGCCTCCTTCATCGGCACGGGCTTCGTGGGGACATGGCTCTATCACAAGAACGGGCACTACCGTTTCATCGAGGCCGTGCCCTTTGCCCTGGGCAGCTTCGTCTGTGCTGCGCCCGGTGCGCTGGTCAATGCCCGCATCGATGCCGGACCGCTGGTCATGATCCTGGCGGTCATCATCGTCTTTGCCGGTGCCTGCACCCTGCGTCCGCCCAAACCGGGCCGCAAGGGCAGCCCCTTCTGGCTGGGCTGGAAGGGCAGGGCGGTCATCGGCGGCGCCACGGGCTTCATGGCCGGGCTTACCGGCGCGGGCGGCCCTGTGGCCTCCATCCCCTGGATGGTGCTGGTGGGCTATTCCCCCATCCATGCCGTGGCCCTGTCCATGCCCTATCAGATCGCCACCTCGTTTTCCGGCAGCGTGGGCAACATGATGGGCGGCCATGTGGACTGGATGCTGCTGCCCGCCCTGTGCGCCGTGCAGGTGGTGGGCCTGCTGGGCGGCATCGCCATGGCCCAGCGCGTGTCGGCACCGTTTTTGCGCAAGGTCATCGGCGCCCTGTGCATCGGTCTGGGGGCCTTTCTTTTCCTGCGCCAGGCGGGCTGTTTTTAGCAGAAAAAAATCCCGGGCCGTTTTGTGGGGATAATCCCCTTGAATCTCAAATAAAATACCGTTGCAGACGCAACATTTGTGCGGGCGGGCCACAGGCTCGCCCGCTTGTGTCCTGCGTGACGGGCAGGTATGCTGCAGCGTATGAATATCGCTGCCCTTTTCATCCGTCGACCCGTGGCCACGGCACTCATCATGCTGGGCATGCTCTTCTTCGGGGCTGCCAGTTATGTGAACCTGCCGGTCAACCAGTTGCCCAACGTGGACTTCCCCACCATCCAGGTGCGCGCCGACCTTTCCGGCGCCGACCCGGAGACCATGGCCGCCTCCGTGGCCACGCCTCTGGAAAAGGAATTTTTCACCATCGCGGGCATCGACTCCATCTCGTCCGTCAATGCCACGGGCCGAACACGCATCACCATCCAGTTCGCCCTGGACCGTAATATCGATGCCGCGGCCCTGGACGTGCAGGCCGCCATCGGTCTGGCCCAGCGCCGTCTGCCCACCAACATGACCAATGACCCCAGCTTCCGCAAGGTCAACCCGGCGGACTTCCCCATCCTCTACCTGCGCGTGAGCTCGCCGACCCTGCCGTTGTATGAGCTCAACGAATATGCCGATACCCTGGTGGGGCAGCGTCTTTCCATGGTCAGCGGCGTGGCCCAGGTGGTCATCTACGGGCAGAAGAAATACGCCGTGCGCGTGCGGGTGGACCCCGACGCCCTGGCCAGCCGCGGGCTGGGCATCGACGAAGTGGCCGACGCCGTGAGCAGTGCCAACAGCAAGCTGCCCACGGGGTCGCTGGAAGGGGAGCGGCGTGCCAGCGCCATCAAGGCCTCGGGCCAGCTGGAGGACGCCGAAGCCTTCCGCGATGTGGTGGCGGCCTACCGCAACGGCGCGCCCGTGCGCCTTTCGGACATCGGCGAAGTGGTGGACAGCGTGGAGCAGGACAAGCAGCTCTCCTGGGCGGATGACGGCAAGCCCTGTATCATGCTGGCCGTGGAACGCCAGCCCGGCGCCAACACCGTGCAGGTGGTGGACGACATCAAGACCCTGCTGCCCGGCCTGACCCGCCAGCTGCCGCCCTCGGTCAAGCTGGAGATCTTCTATGACCGTTCGGAATCCATCCGCGAGTCCGTGGCCGAGGTGAAGTTCACCCTGGTGCTGACGGTCTTCCTGGTGGTGCTGGTCATCTTCCTGTTCCTGCGCAACCTGCCGGCTACCATCATCCCCAGCCTGGCCCTGCCCATGTCGGTCATCTCCACCTTTGCGGTGATGCTGGCCATGGGATTCAGCCTGGACAACCTGTCGCTCATGGCCCTTACCCTGGCCGTGGGCTTTGTGGTGGACGACGCCATCGTCATGCTGGAGAACATCGTCCGCCACCAGGAGATGGGCAAGGACCCGCTCACGGCGGCCTATGACGGCTCGGGCGAGATCGGCTTCACCATCCTTTCCATGACCGTCTCCCTGGCGGCGGTGTTCATCCCGGTACTGTTCATGGGCGGCATCGTGGGCCGTCTGTTCTACGAGTTCGCCGTGGTCATCATCACGGCCATCCTGTTCTCGGGCGTGGTCTCCCTGACCCTGACCCCCATGCTCTGCGCCTACTTCCTGCGCCATTCGGGCAGCAAGCACCGCGTGGGCTATGAGGGCATCTACGGCAAGCTGGAGCGCGCCTTCGAATGGCTGGCCGACAAGTACGCCCGCTCCCTGGATGTGGTGCTGCGGCATCGCCGCACCACGCTGATCTTCTCGCTCCTCTTGCTGCTGGCCACCGGCTGGCTGGGCGTCATCGTGCCCAAGGGCTTCCTGCCCAGCGAAGACATGGGCTTTGTGGTGGCCACCACCGAGGCGGAGCAGGGCATCTCCTTTGAAGGCATGGTCAAGGCCCAGCACAAGCTGGACGAGGTGCTGCGCAACAACCCGCACGTGGACCGTTTCAATTCCGTGGTGGGTATCGTGGGCAGCAGCCAGAGCATGAGCAACGGCACGCTCATGATCCACCTCAAGCCCCACGGCGAGCGTCCGGACATCCAGACCGTGGTGCAGCGCCTGCGCCGCGAGCTCAACACCTCGCCGGCCATGCAGGTCTTCCTGCGCGTGCCGCCGGCCATCAACATCGGCGGGCGTTCCACCAAGGCCCTGTACCAGTACACCCTCACCGGTACCAATATGCAGGAGCTCTTCGAATGTGCCCAGAAGGTGGAGGCCGCCCTGCGCCAGGTGCCGGAGATCCAGGACGTCAACAGCGACCTCCAGCTCAAGAACCCCGAGATCCGGGTGACCATCGACCGTAACCGCGCCTCGGCCCTGGGCATCAGCGCCGGGCAGATCGAGCTGGCCCTGCAGACGGCCTACGGCTCGCGCGAAGTCTCCACCATCTACGCGCCCACCAACGACTACACGGTCTTCGTGGAGGTGCGCAAAGACTTCCAGCGCAACCCCGACGCCCTGACGCGCCTGTATGTGCGCTCTTCCAGCGGCGAGCTGGTGCCTCTGTCCACCGTGGCCAGGATGAGCCCCGGCGTGGGCCCCATCGCCGTGAACCATGACGGCCAGTTCCCGGCCGTGACCATCTCGTACAACCTGCGTCCCGGCGTGGCCCTGAGCGAAGGCGTGGCCGCCGTGGAACGCGTCAGCCTGCCGCTGTTGCCCGACTCGGTGAGCGCCAAGTCCCAGGGCACAGCCCAGGCCTTCCAGGATTCGCTCAAGGGCATGGGCTGGCTGCTCCTGCTGGCCATCGTGGTCATCTATCTGGTGCTGGGCATCCTCTACGAGAGCTTCATCCACCCGCTGACCATCCTTTCCGGCCTGCCGTCGGCGGGCTTCGGGGCCCTGTTCACCCTCTGGATCTTCGGCCAGCCGCTGGACCTCTACGGCTTCGTGGGCGTCATCATGCTGCTGGGCATCGTGAAGAAGAACGCCATCATGATGCTGGACTTCGCTCTGGAAGCCCAGCGTCATGACCCCTCGCACACGCCGCTGGACGCCATCACCGAAGGCTGTCATGTGCGTTTCCGTCCCATCATGATGACCACTATGGCGGCCCTCATGGGCGCGCTGCCCATCGCCATCGGTATGGGTGCCGGCGCCGAGGCCCGCCGTCCCCTGGGCCTGGCGGTGGTGGGCGGCCTGTGCTTCTCCCAGCTGGTGACCCTGTACATCACGCCCGTGTATTACGCTTATATGGAAGACTTCTCGCGCTGGCTCACCCGCCGCTTCGGACAGCGTTTCGAGGCCAACCGTGCCGCCCGCGCCGAGCATGAGAAGGAGGAAGGCAGCCATGCCGGATAACGCGCCTGTGTGCCGCCGTTGCGGCCGTTGCTGTGAACTGGGCGGGCCCGGCCTGCTGCGGGACGATGCCCCGCTGCTGTCCTCGGGCGCCCTGAAGCCGGAGATGCTCGTCTGCCTGCGTCGCGGCCAGTGGGCCCGGCAGGACGGCATGGGCGGCGGCCTGGCCCAGCTGGAGAACGAGATGATCAAACTGGCCGGTACGGGCAAGGCCCCGCATCCGTGGCAGTGCCTGGCCTATGCGCCCGGCACGGGCTGTACCATCTATGAGCGGCGTCCCGTGCAGTGCGGCGTGCTGTTTTGCGAGGATACCCGGCCGCTGGAGGCCCTGCTGCGGGACGTCCCGGCCCTGGACCGCCGGGCGGCCATCGCCCTGCTGCCCCTGCCCGACGCGCAGCGCCGTTTGTGGGAGGAGCTGGTGCAGGCCCATGAGGAAGCCTGCGACGTGCGCCAGTACTTCGTCCTGCTGGACATGGGCGACCGTGAGGCCGCCGCGGCCATGGAGCGGTACGACGCCGCCTTCCGCCAGCTCTGTGTGGAGCGCGGCGCGCTGACGGCAGCCGAACTGCCCTTTTTGCTGGGGCAGCCCCTGCGCGATCTGCCCCGCAACGAGGGCTAGCCGCGGCTCCGGGCCGCCGGATGCCCCTGCCCGCCTTCGGGCTCCCTGCGGAGGGCATGCCCGGCCACGGCCCGGCCCCAAAGCGCGTCCCCCGTTGACAGGACGGCAGAGCGGCCCTACCTTTAGGCACAAACGAAGATAACGCCGTCCCGTACGGCACAAGCCAAGGAATTGACATGCCTCTGTGCAGCACTGAAGAAGCCATTGCCGAGATCCGGCAGGGCAAAATGATCATTCTTGTGGACGATGAGGACAGGGAAAACGAAGGCGACCTGACCATGGCCGCCGAATTCGTGACCCCTGAAGCCATCAATTTCATGGCCAAGTTCGGCCGTGGTCTCATCTGCCTGCCCATGTCCGGCGAAATGGCCGACAAGCTGCAACTGCCCCTGATGGCCAAACATAACGGCTCGCGTTTCGGCACCAACTTCACGGTGTCCATCGAGGCCCGCGAAGGCATCACCACCGGCATCTCCGCCGCCGACCGCGCCACCACCATCAAGACCGCCGTGGCCGACGGCGCCCGTCCCGACGACCTGGTGACCCCCGGTCACGTCTTCCCCCTGCGCGCCCGTCCCGACGGCGTGCTGGCCCGCGCCGGCCAGACCGAAGGCAGCGTGGACCTGGCCCGTCTGGCCGGTCTCAAGCCCGCCGCCGTCATCTGCGAGATCATGAAGGACGACGGCACCATGGCCCGCATGCCCGACCTGGAAGTCTTTGCCGCCGAGCACGGCCTGAAGATCGCCTCCGTGCGCGACCTCATCTGCTACCGCATACGTCGCGGCCAGGTGTCCGTCAAATGCGATGCCAAGGCCCACCTGCCCAGCCTGTACGGTGACTTCACGGTCTACGCCTACGAGAGCGACCGCGAGCCCGGCACCCATCTGGCCCTGGTCAAGGGCGACATCACCACGCCCGAACCCGTGCTGGTGCGCGTGCACAGCCAGTGCCTCACCGGCGACGCCCTGGGCTCCCTGCGCTGCGACTGCCGTGGCCAGCTGGCCGCCGCCCTGCGCCAGATCGAAAAGGAAGGCCGCGGCGTGCTGCTCTACATGCGTCAGGAAGGCCGCGGCATCGGCCTGGCCAACAAGATCCGCGCCTATGCCCTGCAGGACGAGGGCTACGACACCGTGGAAGCCAACCGCAAGCTGGGCTTCCCCGATGACCTGCGCGACTACGGCACCGGCGCCCAGATCCTCGTGGACCTCGGCATCACCAAGATCCGCCTGCTGACCAACAACCCCAAGAAGATCGTGGGTCTGTCCGGTTACGGCATGGAGATCGTGGAACGCGTGCCCATCGAGATCGAAGCCTGCCCCGAAAACGAATCCTACCTGCGCACCAAGAAGGAAAAGATGGCCCATCTGCTGACGGGCATCCGCTGCCACTAGGCCGCAGGACGAAGCGTCCGCATGGCGGGGAAGAGGACTTGTGCCTCTTCCCCGCTTTTTTTGTGCCCTTGCTCCATCCCCGGCTGCGGAAGGAGCGGATCGGGCCCTGCCATGGCCGGGCCGCAGGGGCAAACGGGGCTGATGGCGCGAAGATGTACCCGCCATCACAGATGAATGTTTGTAATCGATAGATGAAATTTATAAGATATTTAAAAAAAATTTTATAAGAAAATCATTTCACATGATTGCATAAATTATTTTTTATGACAGTCTGTCTTCTGATAGAGTGATGTTTTTTTCCTGTTCTCTCTTTATTCCTGCATTGGTATTGCAAAAAATAAACAGGAAAAATCGACGCAGTATGCGGATAGTATGCGTGAGACTGCGTTGGCGAACATCGTTTTCCTGAGAAGGATGATTCCCTTTCACCTCTGCATCCAAACATGGCACAGCGGCGTCAGCCTTGCGCCCGGTCCCGTGTGCGGCCTTTTGGAATGGGCGTATATTTCCGGGCGTGCCGGAAGGTGGCGTTCCCTTTTTTCTTACAGCAGGTTATGCTCCTGCACTGTCTCGGGATGGCAGGAGGCGGCCTGTGCCGCCCTTGCCGTCAGACGGGCATGGGCTCGACCTCACGCCATATTTCACAAAGTATTTTCTGAAATATTTCTTGTTGGGCCCCTGCAGCTATGCTATTTTTATGCCGGACCCGGCACCGGTCGGCTGTCTTTTCAGGAGCGTCCCATGCAGTTTCTTTCCCTTTCTTCCACCGATCCTGCTCTCAATCTCGCTCTTGAAGAATGCCTGCTGCAATGGCTGCCCGCGGATCATCCGGGCCTGTTTTTGCTCTGGCAGAACGCCCCCAGCGTCATCGTGGGACGCCATCAGGTCACGCTGGACGAGATCGACGCTGACTTCGTCCGCCGGCGCGGCCTGCCCGTGGTGCGCCGCATGACCGGCGGCGGCGCGGTCTATCATGATCTGGGCAACCTCAATTTTTCCTTCATGGAGAATGCGCACGGGCGCAAGACCGTGGACTTCGCGCGCTACCTGCGTCCTGTCTGCGCGGCGCTGGCCGAGCTCGGCGTGCAGGCCTCCCTTACCGGACGCAACGATCTGGAAGCCGGGGGCCGCAAGATCTCGGGCAGCGCGCAATCCCTGCGGCAGGGACGCATCCTGCATCACGGCACCCTGCTGGTATCGCTGGATTTTGGCGAGCTGGTGCAGGCCCTGCATGTGGACCCGGACAAGATCCGCTCCAAGGGCATCGCCTCGGTACGCTCACGGGTGGCCAACATCTCCGAGTTCTGGACGCCGGGCAGCGGCATGGAAGACCTGCGGGCCGCGCTGCTGCGCCACTGCGCCGACGGGGAGGGGAGCCTGGAGCCGGAGGTGCTGCGGGCGGCGGAAGAACTGGCGGAACGCAAATACCGCAGCTGGGACTGGAATTACGGCGCCTCGCCGGCCTTCACCCTGCAGCGGCGCGAACGTTTCCCCTGGGGGCTGGTGGACTGGCGCCTGGACGTGCGGGACGGCATGGTCCGGGACTGCCGCATCTGCGGGGATTTTTTCGCCGCCGCGGACATCGCCGGGCTGGAAGAGCGCCTGCGCGGGGTGCGCTGCCGGAGCGACGCGCTGGCCGGGGCCCTGAACGGGGTGGCCTGGCAGGAATATTTTTCCCATTGCGATCCGCAGCGCATGGAGCAGTTTTTCACGACGTTGTAGGCCATCCCTCCGGGCGTTCCGGGACAGGTCCCGCACGCTTCGGGGAGGAGCGACCTCTCTGCGCTAACATCAGGCCGGTCGGGCCCTGTCCTGACCGTGCCATCCGTCATCCGGCCGGAGCCGCGCCGGAAAGGAGGAAGGAACCGTGGCCGAACTCAAGACCCCGCTCACGGACTGGCATGTGGCCCACGGCGCCAAGATGGCGCCTTTCGCGGGCTGGCTGATGCCCATCCAGTATGAGGGCATCCTCGTGGAGCACCAGCATACCCGTCAGCATGCCGGTCTGTTCGATATCTGCCATATGGGCGAGTTCCGCATCCGGGGCGCCGGTGCCGATGCGGCGCTGGCCGCCGCCGTGAGCCACAACCTGGCCACGCTCGCCCCTGGCCGTTGCCGCTACGGCTTCCTGCTGACGGAAAAGGGGACGGTGCTGGATGACTGCATCGTCTACCGTTTCGGCCCGGACGACTTCATGGTGGTGGTCAATGCCGCCTGCGCCGCCGGGGACTTTGCCACCCTGCGTGCCCGCCTGCCCGAAGGCGTGGCCCTGACCGACATCTCGGAGCAGACCGGCAAGATCGACCTGCAGGGCCCAGAAGCCGTGGACGTACTGGAGACCCTGCTGGGCCGCAGCCTGCGCGACATGCCCTATTTCGGCTTCCGCAGCGAGGCCTGGCAGGGCTGCGAGCTGCTGGTGAGCCGCACCGGCTACACCGGTGAGCTGGGTTTCGAACTCTACGTGCCTGCCGGACAGACCCAGGCCCTGTGGGAAGCCCTGCTGGCCGATGAGCGGGTCAAGCCTGTGGGCCTTGGCGCGCGCGATACCCTGCGTCTGGAAGCCGGTCTGCCCCTCTATGGCCACGAGCTGGACGAGAACCACACCCCGGCCGAGGCGGGCATGGGCCGCATGCTGACCAGCACCGCCCCGTATGTGGGCCGTGAAGGCGCGCAGGAAGTGCGCCAGAAACTGCTGGCCCTAAGCATCGAAGGCCGCCGCGCCGCCCGCAACGGCGATGTGCTCCTGCTGGAAGACGGCACCCCGGCGGGCGTGGTCACCAGCGGTTCGTTCGCGCCTTCGCTGGGCCATGTGGTGGCCTTTGCCTGGGCCGACGCCGACAAGGCCGATGCCGCCACCTATCTGGTGCAGGCCTCGCGCAGCCAGCTCAAGGCCACGGTCACCGAAGCGCCCTTCTACAAGGAAGGCACGGCCCGCCAGAAGCTGGCCTAGGCACGGGACGTCCCGGCTTTTGCGGGCCGGTACGGAGCCTGTCCGCCGTCCCTTGTCCGGCGCGGCCGGACGAAGAAAGACGGTACTCCAGCCATATTTCAGGAAAGATCCCGGCAGGGCAGGGGAGGCCCGGCAGCACCATGCGGATGGCGGACTGCCGGGGCCCCTCGCCCCGCCACAGATGCTGACATCAACTTCCGGGACAGCACATCGCCCCGGACCAAGGAGAAGACCATGAGCAATCCCGAAGACCTCCTGTACAGTGCGTCCCACGAATGGGCCAAAGTCAACGGTGAAGAAGCTGTCCTCGGCATCACCCATTTCGCCCAGGAATCCCTGGGTGACATCACCTATGTGGACATGCCCGCCGAAGGTGACGAACTGACCGCCGGCAGCGAGTTCGGCGCCGTGGAATCCGTGAAGGCGGCCAGCGACCTGATCTCGCCCGTCAGCGGCACGGTGGTGGCCGTGAACACCGAGCTGGAGAACGCTCCCGAAGTCATGAACAGCGATCCCTACGGCGCCGGCTGGATCGTGCGCGTGAAGCTATCCGCCCAGCCCGAAGGCCTGATGGACGCCGCGGCCTACGAAGAACACTGCAAGAACGAGCAGCACTAGTCCGTGGAGCGGCAGGGCCCTGGCCCTGCCGCCTTTTTTCCACCAGCACGGCAGCCTTCGCTGCAAGGAGCTCCCCTATGCCATTCATTCCCCATACGCCGGACGAAGTGCAGGAAATGCTCTCCGTCGTGGGTGTGCGCAACCTTGATGACCTTTTTGCGGACATTCCGCCTGAAATGCGCCCCAAACATTTCGATTTGCCCAAGGGGCAGAGCGAATTTGCCGTGTGCCGCTACTTCGAGGACCTGGCCGCCGCCAACGTCTCGCCCGCTGTCTCCTTCCTGGGCGCGGGCTTCTATGCCCATTACGTGCCCCGCGCCGTGGACGCCCTTTCCGGTCGCAGCGAGTTCTATACCTCCTACACGCCCTATCAGGCCGAATGCTCGCAGGGCACCCTGCAGGCCATCTTCGAATACCAGACCGCGGTGAGCCGCCTGCTGGACATGGATTGCGCCAATGCCTCCGTCTATGACGGCGGCACGGCCCTGTTCGAGGCCTGCATGATGGCCGTGCGCGCCACCCGCCGTAAAAAGCTGGTGGTGGACCAGTGCATCAATCCCATCTGGCGGGCCATGCTGGGGACCTACTCCTCCAGCCTGGACATCACCCTGGTGACCGTGCCCCACAAGGACGGCCTGAGCGACATGGAAGGTCTCAAGGCCGCCGTGGACGCCACCTGCGCCGCCGTGCTGGTGCAGAACCCCAACTTCTTCGGCGCCGTGGCCGACTTCAGCGAGCTTTTCGCCCATGCCCGCGCCTGCAAGGCCCTGGGCGTCATCTCCGTCTATCCGGTCATGCAGTCCGTGCTCAAGACCCCTGGCGAGATGGGCGCCGACATCGCCGTGGCCGAAGGCCAGAGCCTGGGCCAGCCCCTGAGCTTCGGCGGCCCCTATCTGGGCATCATGACCTGCCGCAAGGAGCATATCCGCCAGTTCCCCGGCCGTATCGTGGGCCGCACCACGGATCTGGAAGGCCGCACCGGCTATGTGCTCACCCTGCAGGCCCGCGAGCAGCACATCCGCCGCGCCAAGGCCACGTCCAACATCTGCTCCAACCAGTCCCTGTGCGCTCTGCGCGCGCTCATGTACCTTTCGCTGGTGGGCCCGGACGGCTTGGCCCGCGTGGCCGAGCACGGCATGGCCCTGGCCCGCTACGCGGTGGAAAAGCTCACGGCCCTGCCCGGTGTCTCGCTGCTCAATGACGCGCCCTTCGGCAACGAAGTGGCCCTGCGTCTGCCGCGTCCCGCCGAGGAGGTGGTGCAGGCCCTGCTGCGTCAGGGCGTGGCCGCCGGTTATCCTGTGGGCCGTGCCTATGCGGGCATGGATGATGTGCTCTTGCTGGCCTGCACCGAATGCAACACGCGTGCGCAGGTGGATGCCATGGTCGAAAAGCTGGGAGGTCTGCTGTGAAAACCATCTTTGCCGAATCCGTAGAAGGCCGCCGCGCTCCCGGTCTGGCCCTGCCTGTGGACGACGACGCGCCCCGCGCCGCGCAGATGCTGCCCGAAGCCCTGCTGCGCAAGAGCTCGCCGCGCCTGCCCCAATGCTCCGAACTGGACGTGGTGCGCCACTTCACCAATCTGTCCAAGCTCAACTATAGCGTGGATGCCAATTTCTATCCCCTTGGCTCCTGCACCATGAAGTACAACCCCAAGTTCACGGAATACGTGGCCGCCTTGCCGGGCTTTGCCCGCATGCATCCCCTGCTGGCCCAGCTTTCCGGCGAACTGGCCCAGGGCGCCCTGCAATGCCTGTATGACGCCGAACAGTGGCTGTGCGAGGTCACGGGCATGAAGGCCTTCACCTTCCAGCCCATGGCCGGGGCCAACGGCGAATATACCGGCGTCAAGCTCATCGCCGCCTACCACAAGGCCAAGGGCCGCAACCGCACCAAGATGCTCATTCCCGACTCGGCCCACGGCACCAACCCCGCCTCGGCCGTGCTGGCGGGCTTCGAGATCGTCAACGTGCCTTCGCGTGACGGCATGGTGGACCCCGCCGCCCTTGAAGAAGCCATGGCCAAATATCCCGACCAGGTGGCCGGTCTGATGATGACCAACCCCAACACCCTGGGCCTGCTGGAGCTGCATCTGCCGCGCATCGTGGAAGTGCTGCGCCGCGAAGATGCCCTGCTGTACTACGACGGCGCCAACATGAACGCCATCCTGGGCAAGATGCGTGTGGGCGACGTGGGCTTCGACGTGGTGCACCTCAACGTCCACAAGACCCTGGGAACGCCCCACGGCGGTGGTGGCCCCGGCTGCGGTCCCGTGGGTGTGGGCGAGCGCCTGCTGCCCTTCCTGCCCGCGCCGCGTGTGCGCAAGGCCGAAGACGGCAGCTACGCCCTGGACTACGACCTGCCGCAGAGCATCGGCCACATCGGTCCCTTCTACGGCAGTTTCGCCGTGGTGCTGAAGGCCCTGGCCTACATGATGCGTCTGGGCGCCGAGGGCCTGACCCGCGCGGCCGAGTTCGCCAGCCTCAATGCCAACTATCTGCGCAAGAAGCTGGAAGGCGTGCTCGATGTGCCCTTCGACCGTATCTGCGCCCACGAGTTCGTGGCCTCCGCGCCCGAAGGCCTGCGCGCCCTGGACATCGCCAAGGCCCTGCTGGATCGCGGTTTCCATGCGCCCACGGTTTACTTCCCGCTCATCGTCCATGAATGCCTCATGGCCGAGCCCACGGAGACCGAGAGCAAGCAGACCCTGGATGCCTATATCGAGGCCCTGCGCGAGATCGTGGCCCTGGGCAAGTCCGATCCCCAGCAGTTGCTGGATGCTCCGGTGAAGATGCCCGTCCGCCGTCTGGACGAGACCGCGGCCGCGCGCCACATGATCCTTACGGAAGATATGGAATAACAGGCAGGACGGCCGTGCCCTCTGTGAGGGCGAGGCCTTCCGCGTGTCATGCCTTCGTCACGGCGGCCTTTCGGGGCCGCCGTTGTTTTTGGGGGATGGGTGTTGTGGGAGCCGTGGAGTAGGGGGGGGGGGGGGGGGGGGGGGGGGGGGGGGGGGGGGGGGGGGGGGGGGGGGGGGGGGGGGGGGGGGGGGGGGGGG
>NZ_JABAFY010000041.1 GCF_012843875.1 Desulfovibrio piger
TGTGCCGCCATATGGTCTCTCCTCATTGTAAGTGAAGAGATTATAACATACTTTTGAATTTGACGACACTATCTAGGCTCTTTGGGGACCCTGCAGACCGGCATCCACAAAAGCAACATGTCCTCGACATGTACACATTATGTACATTTCATGTATTCAAAAAGGACACTTGTATAATACTATTTAATAATATATTGAAATAATTTATAAATATTTTTGGCACAATCTTTGCTGCTTCTCTTGCCAATGGCGCACTCCGCTCTCCCCCAGCGGTCATACGCACGACGTTCTTTCGGCAAGGTCCTGACAGACAAAAAAGACGCGTACACGTCAGCTATTTTGGTCTGCAAATTTTCAAGAGGATAGTTCCTAGACAGAAAGGAAAACAGAAAATGGCAGAGAAGCGTCCCAACAACTATTTTGACGACATCCCCACGTCCCACAGACAGATAAAAGTCTTCATGATCATTGTTCTGGCCTATATCTTTGACCAGATGGACAATATGGTACTTGGCTATGTGGCGCCTTCCGTCATGCGTTCCTTTGGCATCGGCATGCAGGAATTTGCCCCTGCGCAGTCACTGTACTTCTTTGGCATGATGCTTGGTGGCATCGTTGCCGGCGTCATCTCCGACAAGTTCGGTCGCCGCAAGGCCTTCATGCTGGGGTGTTTCACCTTCTCCACCGCCACGATCCTGACCGGCATGACGGACAACATCTATACCTTCACCCTGTGGCGGGTGATCACGGGCTTTGCCGTCCTTGGTACCGGTGCCATCTCCTTCACCTATCTGGCCGAGACCATTTCCTCGCAGGACCGTTCCAAGTGGTCAGGCATCGTCGTGGGCGTCGGCCATATCTCCATCCCCTTTATCGGCTTCATCGCCATGGAAGTCGTCCCCATGGGGCCGGAAGCCTGGCGCTGGCTCTTCTACCAGGGCGTCATCGGCTACATCCCGCTGGTGCTTGCCTACTTCTTCATGAAGGAATCCCCCCGCTGGCTCATCGCCAATGGTCGCCAGGCCGAAGCTGAGGCCGTCGTGGAAGCCTACACCGGTGTGCCTGTCGATCTGACCGCGGTCGCCGAACAGTACCGCAAGACCGTTGCCCAGAAGCTGACCGTTGCCCAGACCTTCAAGAAGATCTTCGACGACAAGAAGTATCTGTACCGCACGCTCGTGCTGTTCTGCGTGGCCGCCGGCCAGAACATCCCCTCCTTCGTCTTCCTGGGCTGGAACACCACGCTGCTGCAGCAGATCGGCATCTCCCAGGCCGACTCCCTGCTCATCTCCACGGTGGGCGCCCTGGGCATCCCGCTGGGCGTCATCGCTTCCGGTTACGTCGGCCCCCTGGGTGGCCGCAAGATCTCCATCGGTGTCCAGATCCTGCTGGTGGGCGCCCTGATCTCGGCCTACATGAACGTGGGTACCAACGTGACCATGCTCATGATCCTCTACTTCCTCTTCCAGTTCGTCTCCATGTGCTGCGCCATGTGCCTCAACCTGTACATGTCGGAGTCCTATTCCACCGAGATCCACAATACCGGCACGGGCGTCGTCATCGCCGGCGGCCGCTGCTCCGTGGCCATTTCCCAGCAGATCGTCCCCTACCTCTTCGCCGCCTGGTCCTTCTCCGGTGTGTGCGGCTATATCGTGGCCCTGTGTATCTTCGGAGGCCTGGCCACCCTGCTGCTGGGCTGGCGTACCGGTAACGCGTCCCTGGAATCCGTCTCTTAACCGTACATTCCGGCAGGCGGGCCCGGAGGCCCGCCTGCCCGTCCAGTGAAACCACCTTTCGACAACGAGCCTATCATGAACAAGATCATCGACATCCACGCCCACCTCGGCGACATTTTCTGCGGACAGAACATCACCTTCCGGACCCGCCTGCAGCGCCCCGACCATATCGACGACAGCTTCGCCCAGAACGCACGCGACGGCTTCGTCTTCAAGGCGGAAGGCAGGACGGCGGAACAGCTCCAGGACCGCATGCGCGAAGGCCAGAACCGCCTGGCCCACGCCACCTGCGAAAACCTCGGCAAGAGCATGGATGACGTCCAGGCCGCATACAGCGTGGCCCTGCCCATCCTTCCCTATACGAGCTTCGACGAATACCTTGCGGCCTCCCGCCTGGATCCGCGCATCCTGCCCTTCTCCTGCCCCGATTATTCCCTGCCCCAGGACGAGACCCTGGAAAAGCTCCGTCAGGACATCGCCAACGGCGCACGCGGCCTGAAGATCCACAGTGTGCTTTCCAACCTGCCCATGACCGATCCCCGCACGCTGGCCTGCATCGAGCTCTTCGGCAATGCGGGCCTGCCCGTGCTCTTCCATGTGGGGGTCAGCCACTATTACACCTTTGGCCAGCCCTACAAGGAGACCCCGGAATACGGCGGCCTGGACGATTTCATCACCGTGGCCCACATGTTCCCGGACTATGACCTGATCGCCGCCCACTGCGTCAACAACTACGTCCGGGAACTGGCGGAAAAGACTGCCGGCCTGAACAGGATCTATACGGATACGACCTTCTGTTCCGCCGCCAAGATCGCCGATGCCGTCGAGGTCATGGGCGACGACAAGATCCTCTTTGGTACGGACTATCCCTTCACCACCATCGCCGATGCCTATGCCCAGGTGGAGATCGCCCTGCGGGACAAGCCCGAAAGCCTGTACAAAGTCGCTTACGGCAATGCGGCCCGCCTGCTGCACATCGAGGACTAGTCCGTTCCTTGCGGGAGGGCAGGCGCCTTCCCGCAAGCCCTCCCGACCGGAAAGGAGGTCACATGATCAGCAGAGAATTCCTTGATTCCGTCCGATGCACGGAAGACATCGTCTACAAGACGAGCGGAGGGCACCGTCTGCTCCTGGACCTGTACGGCCCCGCCAGGCCCTCCGGTCTGCCGGGGCCTTTGCTCCTGCTGCTGCACGGGGGCGGATGGTTCAGGCAGAGCAAAAAAACGGAGATCGTCCCCCGTTTCCTCAATACGGTCGGGGCCGACCTTATCAACGGTCATGGCTGGCAGATCGCTGCCGTGGAGTACCGCATGCTGCGGGAACATGCCGTGTTCCCGGACCAGCTCACGGACTGCTGCGACGCCGCACGCTTTTTCATCAAACATGCGGACCAGTATCATGTCGATCCCCGGAACATCTTCGCGGCGGGCTCTTCTGCGGGCGGCTATGCGGCCATCATGATGGCCAGCGAGACAGAACGCTGGAAGGATGCGCCCGAGCTGGCCTCGCTGCATGTCGATCTTGCGGCCGCCGTATCGTTTTCCGGTGTCCTGGACACCGCCTGGATCGTGGAGTCCGGGGACCGCAAAGTCGATGAGACCGGAGACGGCCGCATACGCTACTGCATGCAGTGCCTGCTTTCTCCCCAGCGCCTCCATGACAGGGAGCTCTGGAAAGAAAGCAGCCCCCGTAGCTATCTCCATGCCGGATCGGCCCCGGCCCTGCTCGTCTACGGTACGGCAGATTCCCTGGTCACGCCCGATCACGCTGCCGACTTTTTCCGCTACGCCAGATCGCTGGGCCTGGACTGGGAAGAGCTGCCCGTCATCAACGGGGAACACAATTTTGCCCCTGCGACGGCCGAGACACCGACGATCCCCGACAGGCTCACCATCTATCGCACGGCACGGGATTTCCTGCTCAGGCATGTCCGCCGGTGACAAAAGGATACGACTATGGCTGAAATCGCCTTCTTTGGACTGGGCACCATGGGCGTCCCCATGGCCATCAATCTGCGCAAGGCCGGGCATCATCTCCATGTCCTGCCCCATAACGGCCACATGGACGGTCCGCTGGCCGTCCAGAAATACGGGGCCTGCATCCATGAGACGCTGCAAGAGACCGTGGGGGATGCAGAGTTCATCATCAGTGTCGTCCCTGACGATGCCGCCGTCAGGGATCTTTATCTGAATCAGGCCATGCTCGGGGCCATCAGGCCCGGGACCATCATCATCGAGATGACGTCCTGCTCGCCCGAGATCGTCCGTGAAGTGGCCCGCTTCTTTGCCGAAAAACAGGTCCGCCTTATCGACGCGCCCATCACGGGGGCCCTTCCCAAGGCCATCGACGGCACCCTGACCATCATGGGCGCGGGGGATCCCGCCGCCTTTGCCGCAGCTGAGAGCGTGTTCTCCGCCATCAGCGAGCGTGTCTTCCAGCTGGGAGAGATCGGCAACGGCAAGCTCATCAAGGCCATGACCAACCTGCTGGGAGCCATCAATCTTGCCGCTGTGGGAGAGTTCTACCGCTTTGCCCAGTCGGCCGGGCTCGACATGGAGACCCTGCAGCAGGTCGTGGCCGTCAGCGCCGGTGGTTCGACGCAATTCGAAAGGAACTTCAACAAAATGGTCGCAGACGACTACCGTCCGACCTTTGCTCTTGCCCTGCTTCGGAAAGACATGTCCATCGCTCTTGCCAGCGCCCAAAGCCAGGGGCTTTCCCTTCCCTTGTCGGAAGAAGCCTTTCGCCTTTTCAAGCTTGCGGCAGCATTCGATAAAGAAGACTGCAGCGCCATTGCCAAAGTCCCTGCCGGAGCCTAAGAGCCGGGGCAGCCTGCTGCAAAGCCGGCTGCCCTTTCTTTTTGCCTGAAGGCGCACCAGCGTACTGACGCTGCATCCCTGCGGGACTTCCCCCCAAACGCCTTCCGGCGGATACAGGCGTCCCCCCGCCCTTCCCCAGCGGCAGCCGCCGGGCAGATGCGGCACTGTCCTGCCTGTACCGATGCGGAGCAGGTCTGTTCCTGTTCCCTCAAACAGATCTTCGCAGCAGAAAAAACAAAAAAGCGGCCAGCCTGTTACAGCTGACCGCTTGTTTTTATGATGGTCGGAGCGACTGGATTCGAACCAGCGACCCCCTGCTCCCAAAGCAGGTGCGCTACCATGCTGCGCCACGCTCCGTGATGGGATGTTTTGTACGCAAAAGGCCCTGCTTTGGCAAGGGCGGCCCGTCTGGAGGCCAAGGGCGTTGCCTGCCCTGAGGGAAAAGCCGCCTCCTGCGGGACAGGACCGCGGACCTCTCTCACTCGCCAGGCAGATGACGACCGCGGACAGGGCTCCATCTATAGATAAGGACGAGAGGGAACACGCGGGACGGGCCAGTCTCTTCCCTCCCCGCCGGAAAAGGATCTCCCGGAGGCCCTTTCCTGCGAACGAGGCATATCCCCTTCCGTGCACACGAGAATAAAGCCGGGATTTGTCCTTTCGGACTCCCGGCCCGGGCTCCCGGCACAGCGCCGCTGAGGGGCTGTCAGGCCGTAACCAGCGGCAGAAAAAGAAAAACCCCGCTCGAAAGCGGGGGGATTTCCTTATGGGGCGAAAGATGGGACTTGAACCCACGGCCACCTGGGCCACAACCAGGTGCTCTACCAACTGAGCTACTTCCGCCGTAACGAAGACGTGTATACGCACATCCCGAAAAATATGCAAGCAAAAATTTACATTTCTCTTTCTGGATTTTTTATAGAAAAAAAACTAGCATCCGATACCGGCTCCAAACACCGTGTTTTGCCGGAGCACGGACCAGCCCCCGCACGGGGACGGGACCGCTGCCGCAACCCCCAGCATGCGCCGCAGGCCGGAGCCTGCAGGCCGCACGAGGATCCTGATGGACAAGCTCATTATCGAAGGCGGTACGCCGCTCAAAGGGACCATAGATATCAGCGGCTCCAAGAATGCCGCCCTGCCCATTCTTTTTGCCGGCATCCTGCTGGACGCGCCCATGGTCTACACCAATGTGCCCGACCTGCGCGACATCCATACCACCATCAAGCTCCTGAACGTGCTGGGCTGCTCCTGCAGCTATGACGATCATCGCGTGGAGCTGAAGCCCGGCAGCCTGCTGCCCGAGGCTCCGTATGATCTGGTGCGCACCATGCGCGCCTCGGTGCTCTGCCTGGGGCCGCTGCTGGCCCGTATCGGCCAGGCCCGCGTGGCCCTGCCCGGCGGCTGCGCCATCGGCGCCCGCCCCGTGGACCAGCACCTGAAGGGCCTGGAGCTCATGGGCGCCACCTTCGAGCTGGAAGAAGGCTACATCATGGGCCATTGCGACAAGCTGCGCGGCGCCCACATCACCTTTGACATGCCCACCGTGGGCGGCACGGAAAACCTGCTCATGGCCGCCGTGCTGGCCGACGGCGAGACCACGCTGGAAAACGCGGCCCGCGAGCCCGAAGTGGTGGATCTGGCCAACTTCCTCATCTCCTGCGGCGCGCAGATCAAAGGCCACGGCAGCAGCACCATCCGCATCAAGGGCGTCAGCAGCCTGCGCGGGACGGAATATGCCATCATGGCCGACCGCATCGAGGCCGGCACCTTTTTGGTGGCGGCGGGCATCACCGGCGGCGAGCTGCTGCTCAAAAACTGCCCCTTCACCGAACTGGAATCCGTCATCGCCAAGCTGGAAAGCATGGGACTGGCCATCGAGCAGCGTCCCGAAGGCGTGCTGGCCCGCTACCAGGGCGTGCTGCGCGGCGCGGACGTGAAGACCCGCCCCTACCCCGGCTTCCCCACCGACATGCAGGCCCAGATCATGGCCCTGATGTGCCTGGCCGAAGGCTCCAGCATGGTGGAGGAGAGCATCTTCGAAAACCGCTTCATGCATGTGCTGGAACTGGTGCGCATGGGCGCGGACATCAAGATCTCCGGCCATACGGCCATGGTGCGCGGCGTCAGCCGTCTGACCGGCGCCCCGGTCATGGCCTCGGACCTGCGTGCCAGCGCCTCGCTGGTGCTGGCCGGTCTGGCCGCCCGCGGCACGACCCATGTCCAGCGCATCTACCATCTGGACCGCGGCTATGAACGCATCGAGAACAAACTCAACGCCGTGGGTGCCCGCATCCGGCGTGAAAAGGAATAGCGCTCCGGCGCAAGGAGGATACATGCGTTACATCGTCCCCCTGCTGCTTCTCTGCTGCCTTATGCTCAGCAGCGGTTGTGCCTCGCTCTACGGCGTGTACGACGACCAGCGCCTGGGCGGTACCATCAGCGATGACAAGGAAATCTCCCTGGGGGTCAAGTCCGACCTCATGGACGCCAATCTTTCCCAGGGCTGGGGCATCAAGGTCTACTGCTATTACGGCCACGTTTTCCTGGTGGGCGAGGCCCCCGAGAAGATGCGCTCCCAGGCCATCCGCATTGCGCGCCGCCACAAGGGCGTGCGCTCCGTCACCTCGCACTGGTTCACGCCGGCCAAGAGCGATACCGGCGACTTTGTCCTGGCCACCAAGCTGCGCACGGAACTCATCGGCACCTCGGGCCTGAGCTCCACCCGCATCGATACGGAAGTCAACGCCGGGCGCGTGGTCCTGCTGGGCGTGGTCAAGGATGAGGCCGAGCGCAAGCTGGCCATCCGTGCTGCGCGCCAGGTGGAAGGCGTCAAGCAGGTCATCAGCTATCTGATGCTGCCCCAGAAGCAGGCCGACATACCCGTGCCCAAGGGCCAGGTGGTGCCCGGCGCGGGCCAGGGCACACAACCGGCGGCCACGCCCGCCGCGGCCCCGTCCACGGAACCTGCCGCCCAGCCCGCGGCCCAGAACGTGCCCACCATGCCGCCGGCCAACTCCTCGCACAAGCTGACCCCGCCCACGGCACCGCCTCCGCCGCCGGTGGGCGACGAGGCCGCCGGGGCCGTCTAACCCAAACTCCCCAGGATCTTCGGGGCCACGCCCCGTCATGAACGATCTTCCTTCATACGAAGGGCCCGCTCCAGTGATGGAACGGGCCCTTTCCTTTTTTAAGGTGCACGACAGGGGGCGGCCGATGCCGACAAAACGTCCCGCCCTAGAATTCGATGCCCGGCGCGGCCTTGATGCCCGCCCGCCAGGGATGTTTGATCTCGCCCATCTCCGTGACCAGATCGGCGGCCTCCACCAGCCAGTCCGGCGCATCCCGGCCGGAAAGCACCAGATGGCACCGGGCACGGCGCGCCGCGTCCATGAGCTCTTCCACTTCGCTCCGTTCCAGGATGCCCGCTTTCAGAGCGTAGAGCGTCTCATCCAGCACCAGCAGATCCAGGCGTTCCAGACGCTGCCGGGCCCAGTCCAGTGTGGCCAGGGCCGCTTCCCTGTGGGCGGGGCGGTCTTCCTCGCGCCGCAAAAAGCCCTTGCCGCCGGCCAGAAAATCATCTCCCAGCAGGCGCGCGAGGACGGTCTGTTCCCCGGCACAGCCCGGCTGCTTCATGAACTGGCCGAAACCCACGGCAAAATCCCGGCCCAGGGCCCGCATGGCCTGCCCGATGCAGGCGCTGGTCTTGCCCTTTCCGTTGCCCGTATAGACGATGATCATAATTTCCATACTCCCGGCAGCTTGCTGCCGCATCGCGGACAGACGCCTGTGTCCGTCCTCATGATAACCTGCCATCCCTGCCGCTCCAGGCAGGGGGCGCCACACTGCGGGCAGAGCGTGTCGCCGCCGCCCGCGCAAAAGACATTGCCCGTATACACGAAGCGCAGTCCCTCTTCCAGACCGATGTCCCGGCAGCGCCGCAAGGTCTCCGCCATTGTGGCCGGATGATCCGTCATGCGGTAGGCGGGATGGAAAGCCGTCACATGCCAGGGCGTGTCCGCGCCCAGCTCGTCGCGGATGAAGCGTGCCAGCGCCCGCAGCTCCGCCTCCCCGTCATTGAGACCTTCCAGGATGAGGGTCGTCACCTCCAGCCACCAGCCCAGCGCGCGCATCCGCACCAGATTGTCCAGCACGGGCCGCAGGCGGGCACCGCAATAGTGATGATAGAAGTCCTCGCTGAAGGCCTTCAGGTCGATATTGGCCGCCCGCACCAAGGGGCCCAGCAGCTCCAGACAGCCGGGGCTCATGAACCCGTTGCTCACCAGGATGGACGGCAGGCCCCGCTCCTGCCCCAGCGCGGCCGTGGCCGCCAGCAGTTCCACGAAGACCGTGGGCTCGTTGTAGGTGAAGGCCAGGCTGCGGCAGGCAGTGCGCAGGGCCGCCTCCACCAGCATCTCCGGCGTGGCTTCGTGCCCGCGGATGCGCTCCTGCTCCAGCGGGTCACGGGAAATATGATGGTTCTGGCAGAAGCGGCAGGAAAAATTGCATCCGGCACTGCCCACGGAAAAGGTCCGGCTGCCGGGCAGGAAATGATACAGGGGCTTCTTTTCCACCGGGTCGGCCTGTACGCCCGTCACCAGCCCGTCCACCAGCGAGAGCGGATGCCCCTCGTGGTTGCAGCGCACACCGCAGCGTCCCCGCTGCCCCGGCGAGAGCACGCAGGCATGGGCGCAGAGCCCGCAGCGCAGCCTGCCATCCGTCAGCCGTGTCCACAACATGCTTTCCATAACTGTCCTCCCTGGCGGCCTGTGCCGGTCTGACGGCCGGTGGCACTGTCCCTCTCGGCCTGTCCGCATCACCTGCACCGGACCGTCATCCTCCATGTACGGGCCCGGCCCTGCCGCCCGAAGAAAACAGGAAGCCCGCCACTCCGGTATATCAGGGGAAAATCTCGGCTGCCACGAGAAAAAAGGGGACCGAAAATCTCCCCCTGCCGGGATTTCCCCCAAAAAGCTGCTTGGGATTCGGCAAATTTTTTGCTAGGGTGTCTCCCACCAAGGAGGATACTCATGTCCACAGATCGCGCAAAAGCATATACCGAAGCCGGCGTCGATATCCAGGCCGGCAATGATCTCGTGGCGCGCATCAAGCATCTGGTGCAGCGCACGCATACCAAGGGGGTCATCTCCGACATCGGGGGATTCGGGGGCCTGTTCAGACCTGAAATCGGCAACATGAGCGACCCCGTGCTTGTTTCGTCCACCGACGGCGTGGGCACCAAGCTCAAACTGGCCTTTGCCTTCAACAAGCACGATACCGTGGGCATCGACCTCGTGGCCATGAGCGTCAACGACATCCTGGTCCAGGGGGCCACCCCCCTGTTCTTCCTTGACTACTTCGCCACCGGCAAGCTGGATGTGGATACCGCCCACACGGTCATCAGCGGCGTGGCCGAAGGCTGTCGCCAGTCCGCCTGTGCCCTGCTGGGCGGCGAGACCGCCGAGATGCCCGACATGTACGGCGATGGCGAATACGACCTGGCCGGCTTCTGCGTGGGCATCGTGGACAACGCCAAGCTGGTGGACGGTTCCGGCATCCGCGTGGGCGACAAGATCGTGGGTCTGGCCTCTACCGGCCTGCACTCCAACGGCTTCTCGCTGGCCCGCAAGATCCTGGACAAGAGCGGCCTGGGCCCGGACGATCCCTTCCCGGGTGCCGACGGCGCCACCGTGCGTGACGTGCTGCTGGCCCCCACCCAGATCTATGTGGAAGTGGTCCGCTCCCTGCTGCGCGACCTGGACGTGCGCGGCATGGCCCACATCACCGGCGGCGGCTTCTACGACAACATCCCGCGCGTGCTGCCCAATCAGGTGGAAGCCCACATCGACTTCGGCAGCTGGGAAATGCCCCCGGTCTTCAAGTGGCTGCACGAAGTGGGCGAACTTTCCTGGCCCGAGATCCTGCAGATCTTCAACGGCGGTATCGGTTACGTGCTGGTGCTGCCCGAAGAGCAGGTGGAAGAGACCATCAACCGCATCCAGGCCTTCGGCATGTCCGCCTGGTCCATCGGTACCATCGCCCGCCGCAACGGCGACGGCGAACAGGTGGTCGTCAACTTCGACAAGGCCTAGCCTCGTCCTGCATCCGATCCTCAAGGGGGAAGGCCTGCGCCTTCCCCCTTTTTTCTTGGCAAAGGACTTCCATGAACGGCAAAGCATGGCTGGGGCGGCTCCTGCCCCGCAAGGCCCCGGGCCCCGCAAAGGCCACGCGCAAGGCCTCCCGCCGTCCGTCATCACCGCTGCGGGAACTGGAGCGGGAACAGGCCGCGCTCCGGGCCCGGCTCGATGCGCTGGGGACGGCCCTCGACGCCGCGTCCGTCGCTCTTCCGGAACAGGAACGCACGGCCCTCCGTCAGGTGCGGGACGAGGCCCGCGCCGTGTGCGGGCGTGCCCGCGGCCGTCTTGCCGCCTTCCGCAAGACCTGCTGGCTGGTGGTCCTGATCCAGCTCTGTCTGCTGGCCGCCATGCTGGCCTCCTTCCATTTTTTCCTGCCGGAACTGTAGCCTTTCGCCTTTTCCGGCCCGCTCTCCCTCCATGACGGGGACGGCCGGGATCATTGCCTGATCCTGCCTGGCCTCCTGTCCGACGACTATCCTGCGTGAGGGCCTTCCTCCTCGATGGAGAGAGGGAGGTGACCGCACCATGCGGCATCTTCCCCGCACGCTTCGCCCATCCCTCCCCCGGCACATGGACAGGCATCCCGCCCCCGTGTAGCATGGATGCTCCATCCACGTTTTTTCAGGAGTTTCCCATGCAAGCTCTGGGCTGTCTCGGCAATGTCCTCTGGTTCTTCCCCTTCGGTCTGGGTACCGGCCTGCTCTGGTGCATCGCGGGCGTGTTCTGCTTCATCAGCATCATCGGCATCCCCTGGGGCCGGGCCTGCTTCGTCATGGCCGGTTTCGCCTTCATGCCCTTCGGCCGCATGCCGGTCTCCCGTGACGTCCTTACCGGCGAAGGCGACATCGGCACCGGCCCGCTGGGCACCGTGGGCAATATCGTCTGGCTGCTGCTCTGCGGTATCTGGATCGCCTGCGGGCATCTGCTCTCGGCCCTGGCCTGCGCCGTGACCATCATCGGCATCCCCTTCGCCTGGCAGCACGTCAAGCTGGCTGCCCTGGCCCTGTGCCCCATCGGCAAGACCATCGTGGACGCCCGCGTGGCCGATGCCGCGGAACAGGCGGCCGCCTGGCGCCAGACCAGCGGACAGTTCCGGCGCTGAGGAAAAACAAGGGGCGACGCTGCCCCAGCACCGACGCCCCTTGCCTCCCTCCCGGCCGGGGCGTACACCCACAGACATGAACACCGCATCCCCCGTCCTGCCGGACATCAGCTGTCATGAAGCCTGGTTCGCCGCCTACGCGGCCCGTGAGCGCGAAAAGGAATATCATCGCGACGGCGGCGATCCTTCGCCCATGGATCTCAAACTGCACCACACCATGCAGGTGCTGGCCCATGCCCGTGCCATCGTCGCGGGCGGCCGCTTCGCACCGCCGCTGGACCGCGCCTGTCTGCTGGCGGCCCTGTACCATGACGTCGCCCGCTTCGAGCAGTACCTGCGCTGGCATACCTTCCGCGACCGGGAGTCCTGCAACCACGGCCAGTGGGGCGTGCGCATCCTCAAACGCGAACAGCGCCTGAAGGACGAAATGCCCGCCGTCCGCAAGCTGGTGCTCGCCGCCGTGGGCCTGCACAACCGCTTTGCCCTGCCCGCGGGCCTGCCGGAAGGGATGGCCCGCATCTGCCATGCCGTGCGTGATGCCGACAAGCTGGACATCCTACGTGTCATGGACGAGCATCTTTCCGGCCCGCGGCCCTACTGCCCCACCGTTGTCCTGAGCCTGCCCGATGATCCGGCCCTCCACAGCGACAAAGTGCTGGACGATGCCCTGGCCGGGCGGGTGGCGGCCTATGCCGACCTGAAGAGCGTCAACGATTTCCGGGTGCTGCTGGGGACATGGTTCTACGACATGCACTTCCCGGCCAGCCGGGCCCGCTTCGTGGCTGAGGGCCACGCGCGCCGTCTGCTGACGGATCTGCCCGCCACACCGGCCTATGCGGCGGCCCGTGACCACCTGCTGCGCTGTCTGGATGCCGTCCCGACCACGGAGGCCCCTGATGCCTGCCTGTCCTAGCGCTCCCTGCTTCTCCCCGGAGGCGACCGGCAGCGTCCCCCTGCTGCGCGACCTTCTGTCCGATGCCGACGTGACCCGCCTGCACACCTTGCGCCCGGCCCCGCCGGTTCCCGGCCTGTACGCCGCCCTGTGCCGCCGGGTGCCCTGGCCGGACGTGAGCCGTGCCCTGCCCTGCAATGCCCTGCCCGACCTCCCCGGAACGACGGCGCAGGCGCCCTTTGCGTCCCTGCCGGATCTGCCTGCGGGCTCGCTGGAAGGGCTGCGCCTGGGCTATGTGCTGTTCTCCCTGCCCTGGCCCGATGCCGTGAGCCTGCTGCGGGCCTGTGCCCTGGCGGCACGGCAGCTCTGGCTGGCGGACTTCATCCTGGCCGAACGCAACCTGGGCCTGCCTGCGGCCCTGCTGCGACGCCTCCTGCCCGGTTTCCTGCCCTGGGGGCCCGCGACGCCCGCCCGTATCTGGCTGCGGCGTGGCGGGCTGGAAGGGTGCCTGCGTGATGCCGGGCTGGCCGCGGCACAGCGCCGCACCCTGCTGGCCGGGGCCGCCGCCCTGATACGGGTGGCGCCCGTCCGCCTCCCTGATACTTTTTAGGTGGAACAAGTCCCCCACCGAAAGACCGACGTTCCTCTCCTCCTTGGCGGAAAGCCGGACGTCACCGCCGATACCCGCAGTAAAGGAAGCCGGACACGATCTCCGCCGCCTCCATCTGCCGGAACAGCTCTGTCGCTCCTCCTGCCCTGCCATGCAGGCTCATCGCCCGGCCATCTCCGGCTGGCGGTCTTGATGCGCGCCTCTCGTTGGCCCATCAACAAAAAAACAGGGAGCCGAGCCCCCTGTCTGTGAGAAAGGCCGCCCGAAGGCGGCCTTTCAGGTCCAAACCATGCAAGTCCGGAAATATATCATCCCTCTCGCTATGGAGGGCTTTGCGTCCCTGATCCGGCACAGGAAGGTCGTGCTCCCGCATGCCGTGAGCCTCTCAAGATCTATGCCCCACTGCCATCGACGGCCCGCAGGAGCGTCTCTCGCCCGGAGCTCTTCTCCGCGCCTCCGTGCCCGGGAACCTGTCGGTGAACGACCGGTCCCCGTGCCGGATACCCTTAGGCATCGAACGGGTCGCAGAAAAAATGCTCCCGCAGGGCCTGTGTCCAGGGGCGCGGATGCATCCCCAGATACTCGGAAAGCTTGCCGCAGCCCAGTACCGTATAGGGCGGACGCGGCGCTTTTTGCGGCCATTGCGACGAGGGGATGGGCTCCACGCGGCATTCGTTGCCGGCCAGGCCCACGGCTTCGCAGGCCAGCTCGCACCACGTGGCCTGACCGCTGTTGACGGCATGCCACAGGCCGGTGGCCTGACGTTCGGCCAGCATGATGCTCCACAGGGCCAGATCCAGCGAATAGGTGGGCGAGCCCGTGCGGTCGTCCACGATGGTGATGCTGTCGCGCCGGTGGCAGGCATTGAGGATGTCGTCCACGAAATTGCGCTTGCCGGGGCCGAACAGCCAGCCCGTGCGCACCACGCAGGCCCGCTCGGGCAGGGTCTGCAAGACGGCCTGCTCCCCGGCCAGACGGGTCTTGCCGTAGACATTGAGGGGCGCCGTGGCGTCTTCTTCGCGCCAGGGGCTGCCGTGCTGGCCCGAAAAGACCAGCCCGGAACTGAAGTGCACCAGATGGCCTTCCCCGCGGGTCTTGAGCAGGCAGGCCAGAGTATGCGGCAGGGTGCGGTTGTAGAGCAGGGCTTCGTCGGGATGGTCCTCGGCATCGTCCACCGTGTTCCAGCCAAGGGAGCTGAACACCACGTCCGGCGCGCAACTGTCCAGACGGGCCTGCAGGAAGTCCGCATCCAGGATGTCACCGTCCGAGCGTTCCAGCGATTCCACCGACCAGCCGCGCCCCAGCAGGACATGGCGCAGGGCCTGCCCCAGCAATCCGGTGCAGCCCTCCAGAACCAATGCTTTCACGAACAATCCTCCAAAGTATAGCGCACTGTAGCCTCCCCTCTGCCCACGGTCAACCGTGAGGCCCGCCGTCTTGCCAGCGTGCGTCAAGTGTCGTACACCAGCAGAGATGAAAACCGCTATCCTGTTGGTCGCCTACGGTACGAGCAGCCCCCAGGGGCGTGGCTCGCTGCGCCAGTTCGACGCCTGGGTGCGCGAACGTTTTCCCGGCATTTGCGTGCGCTGGGCCCTTTCTTCGGAGCTGCTGCGCACCCGTCTGACGCGTGCCCGGCAAAAAAACGATTCCGTGCTCAAGGCCCTGCGCCGCCTGTGCCTGGAAAATTTCACTCATGTGGCCGTGCAGCCCTTGCAGATCATCCCCGGCAGCGAACATACCGACGTGCGCGCCGATGCGGACGAGGCCGGACGTCTGGACGGCCTGCATGTGAGCATAGGGACGCCCCTGCTGGCCTGTGACGAGGACATCCGGGCCGCCGCGCAGGCCGTGCTGGCCCACCTGCCCGAAGAACGCCGGGCCGACGAGGACGTGGTGCTCATGGGCCACGGCAGCCGCAAGCAGGCCGTGACCGCGTATGCGGCCCTTGCCGGGGCCGTGCAGGCCCTGGACGCCCGCGTGCATGTGGGCACCATGAGCGGTGCCCTGGAGCTGGAGGCCCTGCTGCCGCGCCTCACGTCCCGCCGTGTCTGGCTCATGCCCCTGCTCTCCGTGGTGGGGCGCCATACTCTGGAAGACATGGCCGGGGACGCGCCGGATTCCTGGCGTTCCCGCATCGAGGCCGCCGGCCACACCTGCGCGCCCGTGGTGCGGGGCACGGCCGAATACCGCGCTTTTGCCGATATCTGGCTGCGGCATCTGGAAGATGCCGTGGCTGCCTTGCCAACTGTCAAAAAGGATGAGGAAAAGTGAAGAATGTCCTGCGCCTGCCGCTGGCCCTGCTGGTCTGCGGCCTGATCTCTGCCTGTGGTCTGATGGGGGGCAACGGCAGCGCCGACCTGACGCCTGTGGCACAGGCAGCCCCCGCTGCCAAAGCCAATGCCTTCAACCCCTGGATGAACAAGAGCCTGCCCAACACCCGTACCCTTTCCGCTGAAGGCATGGCCATGGTGCAGGCCATGGGCGCCGACCGCCAGAGCATCGAGGACGAGGCCGCCTACCGCCCCCACTGGCGCGAAGAGATCTACCCCGTGTTCTTCGGCAACAAGACGGCCCCGCACGAGATCATCGTGCTGCTGGACTTTGCCTCGCCCGACAGCGCCCGCGTCTGGCAGGCCGTGCGCGATGCCTCGGCCAAGCTTTCTCCCGCTGACGCCAAGATCGCCGTTTTTGCCAAAAATTCGGAAAACTACGGTACCGACATCATGGGCATGGGTATCTGGATCAGCTATGAGCGCAAGGGCCAGGCCATGGACTACATGAGCCACGCCCTCAGCGAATGGAACCGCATCAAGGCCGCCCAGAAGAAGCAGGGGCGCAGCGTGCCCTTCACCAACGAGTACGATGCCACCGTCAAGCCCAGCGACCTGCCCATCCACTACGCCTATATGGGCAAGCTGCGTCCGGCCGTGCCTTCCAGCCAGGAACTGGACGTGGCCCGCTACTGCTACAATGCCGGCAACGTGAACATGTACCAGGCCGTGCAGATCTCCCGCTATTACGGCGTGAAGCGCATCCCGGCCGTCATCGCCGACGGCAAGGTGCTGGCCTCGCCTTCAGCCTCGGACATCGTGTCCGCCCTGCGCTAGGCACGCTCTCACCGCATTTTGCAAGGACGGGTCCGCACGGGCCCGTCCTTTTTTGTTGCCCGTTGCCGGACGAAAAGCGGGCCCTGCCACCACACGGCCCCGCGCGATGCCGCGGTGCGGGCTGTGCCGCGTATACGGTTGAGCCGCAGCGCGCCCGCCGCCTCCGTGACGTGGGCAGACGGCAGGCCCTCCCCGAAGCCGTCTGCCGGCCCTGTGCGAAAAAAGCCCGCGCCCCGCCGGTGGACGAAAACGGATTTCATTGCACATCGGGCGGAACTTGGTTAGCACGGAACCACGCCTTCGTTCACACGAGGGCATGGAGTTCCCGTATGCCCAAAAAAGTTTTTGCCCCCGGCAACCGCTGGCTGGTTGCCTACCTCGCCTTCCTGAGCGCCTTCGCGCCCCTTTCCACCGACATGTACCTGCCGGCCCTGCCGCACATGACGCAGGCCCTGCAGACCACGGACGCCCTCTCCAGCCTGAGCATCTCCTGCTTTTTGCTGCTCTTCGGGGCCTCCATGCTCTTCTGGGGCCCGCTCAGCGACAAATACGGCCGCAAGCCCGTGCTTTACACGGGCGCCCTGCTCTATGTGGTCTCCAGCCTGTTCCTGGCCCTGGCCCAGTCCATCTGGCCCCTGCTGTTCTGGCGCGCCGTGCAGGCCATCGGCAGCGGCGGCATCAGCGCCATGGCCCTGGCCATCGTCAAGGACATGCTGCGCGGCCGGGCCATGGAAAAAGTCATCACCTGGATCCAGACCATCACCATCCTGGCGCCCATGCTGGCCCCGGTCATCGGCGGGGCCCTGCTGGCCGTCACCGACTGGCGCGGCATCTTCGCCTGCCTGCTGCTCTGCGGCCTGCTGGCCGGTGCCGGGACACTGCTGCTGCGCGAGACCATGCACCATCCGGTACAGGGCAATGCCTTCCGCACGCTGGGCCGTCTGCTGGTGGTGCTGCGCCACCGGGGATTCCGCTGCCTGCTGCTGCTTTTTTCCGCCACCAGCATGCCCTTCATGGCCTATCTGGCCCTTTCCTCCTATATCTTCCAGGGCCTGTTCGGGCTCTCGCCCCAGGCCTACAGCCTGTTCTTCGCCTTCAATGCGGGCATGAGCATGCTGGGCCCGCTGGCGCATGAGCGCTTTTTCCGCACCGCGCCCCGGCGCCTCTTCTTCTCGGCCTATCTGGGCATCGTCGTGGTGGCCGGGCTGGGCCTGCTGCTGGTGGGGGATCGGGGGCCCTTCATCTTCGCCCTGCTCTGCGCGCCCATCAGTTTTTGCGGCAGCGCCCTGCGCCCCCCGGCCACGGTGCTCATGCTCAACCAGATGCGCAACGATACCGGCAGCCTGACGGCCCTCATCAACAGCGGCGGCCTGCTGTTCGGCAGCCTGTCCATGCTGCTCTGCGCCCTGCCCGTCTGGCCCGGCCCCGTGGCGGCCCAGGCCCTCATGGCCATCCTGGTGGGTCTGGCCTGCCTGCTGGGCTGGCTGTGGCTGGACAGCCACAAGGTCTACGAAGGCTGATCGCCGCGCTCTTTCCCGGAACACCCAAAAAGTCTCGACAGGGGATCTTCCCGCACCTGCCGCGGCAGTCCTTCGGGGCTGCCGTGACACTTTTTGTCCCATGGCGGCGCGTCCTGTTCTCCATGCTGGCAACATCGTTGCCAGTCCGGGGGTGTCGTCGCCTGCTCCTGCCGGGCCCGATCGCCTTTGGACGAAGAAAAATGGACACTTCCGGCTTTCCCCTGTAGGCTGGAAGGAACTGGCATGAAGCTTGCTTCATGCAGGACAGCATTTGCCCGTACATCCCGTACCGCACCTATCGACCATTTCCCGGGAGGGATCCCATGCCCCAGATCGATCGCGTCAACGTTGCCACTCTGACCCGACTGGCCGACATAGCCGGCACCCATGACCGTCTTGTCGCCACCGCGGAAGGCGGCATCCAGACTTCCGGCAGGGTCAGCGCCTTCTTCACCGCCAAGGCCACCCACCGCGCCACTGCCGAAGCTTTCCTCGGCGCCATCCGCAACAAGTACGGTGACGGCATCGCCGATGCCCTGGCCCCGCAGCTCAGCGCCATGCGCCAGCAGGGCAAGCCGCTCAAGGCCCGCGTTGCCCGCGACATCCTGGCCCAGGCATCGAACATGTCGCAGGCCCTGGGCCCGGCCAACACCGAGATGGCCCGCCGCTTCCTGCTGGGCAACAACGGCGCGGGCGATACCCGCAATCTGGACCATGCGCTGCAGGACTTCTACGCAAAGAACAACCTCCAGCCCTCCCCGGCCCTGCGCCAGGCCTTTGAGCGGATCATCAACGATATGGCGGCCAACAGCCAGAAGCTGCTTTCCTATCAGGACATGGCCGATGCCGTGACCATGCAGACCCTCCAGTCCCGGCCCGCGGACTACATGCTCTGCGGCATCGATCCGCAGCTGACCCGCGACGCCGCCCTGGATGCCTGCGCCACCCATCTTGGTGTGGACGGCGAACTCAAGGCCCAGCTGGGGCAGCTCATGGACCGCGTGCTGGTGGAAGAAAGCGCGGCGGGGCGTCAGGGTACGCCCGCGGACTTTTTCCGCGATCTTTCCACGGCCAACCAGACCTCCCTGCAATGCTTTGCCTTTGCCTGCGGCAAGCCGGGCCTGGGGGACGCCGCGCTTCGTGACGTCATGAGCCTTACCCCCCACCGGCATATGGGCGATATGGCCACTCTGGCCCCCCAGCTGAACGTGGGCGGCGGTATCGCCCTCATCATGGTGGCCATGCAGCGCCTGCCCGAGATACGCACCCGGCAGCCCCAGGGCCCCCTCAGCCGCGAGACCCTGTGGCAGGGCTGCTTCCAGGAGCCTATGCCGCAGGATCTGGCCGCCAAGAGCCAGCGTGATTTCAACAGCGCCATGTATGAAAAGCTCCTGGGCATGTTCCGGGCCCGCACGGAAGATCCCGCGGCCCCCTTCACCGGCATGCTCCTGCTCGGTGCCGGTGTACGCCTGGAAAAGGCCCTGGAAGCCGTCAGCGATGCCGCCGGCTTCGACCTCAAGGACTTCGCCTTCCCGCCCAGCCTGACACCGCTGGAGCGCCTGGGCGACATGGCCAAGGTGGAAGAGGGGATGGCCATGGACCTGAACCGGCGCGGCACGCATAATGCCCTTCCCGGTTACCGGCCCACCATCAGCTTCGGCGGTGTGGGCATCCCGGCGGAGGCAGAGGCCACCGTCCATATCCAGGACATCGCCTACATGACCGACGAGGACAAGAACGATTTCGAGCATGGCCGGCCGTCCACCATGTCGCACAATCTGGCCATCCGGGCCCAGCTGCTCTGCGGCGACAATGACGCGCAGGCACGGCAGGTCCTCCTCAGCATGGGCCAGTCCGGCGCCTTCCTGGTACGCACCCTCAGCCACCTGACCGGCGTGCTGCAGGACGAGCACTCGCCCCTGGACATCGACATCCGCCGCGAGGCCAACGGCGATGTGACCATGCGTCACCACACGCCGCCCCAGTCGCCGCTGGATGCGGACTTCACCTATACCGTCACCCCGGACGGCCAGGGCATGCTCACGGCCTGCCGCATGCAGGCCCGGCAGCCCCAGGACGCCTGATCCCCTAGATAGTGTCGTCAAATTCAAAAGTATGTTATAATCTCTTCACTTACAATGAGGAGAGACCATATGGCGGCA
>NZ_JABAFY010000042.1 GCF_012843875.1 Desulfovibrio piger
TTTTTTTCCAACCTTGACTGTTGTGGGTCTTCCTGTTTTACGCAAGCCCCGTGTTGCGTTTCAATTTACAATCTGCCCCAAAAAGGTTTCCCTTCCCCCCTCATCCCAAAACTTCCACCAGCCCTACCAGATCTTCTCGAAACGCTTGGAGCAGCCCGCACAGGGCAGGTCGGGCCAGGGGCCTGCCAGAGCGGCGCGGAAATCCCTGAAGCCCCTGGTGCGCCACAGCTCGGCCAGCTCCCCGGCGGGGCGGCCGTATTCGGCGCGGGCGAAGATCCGCCGCTTGGGGTCATCCTCGCTGGTGGGCAGGTTGACGTACACACAGGGCGAAAGATTTCCCTGCGTGTCCACATAGATGGTGCGGTCCACGTTTTCCCGGCAGCCGTTGCGCACGCGGCCCACGGCCTCGGGGTCAGGCAGGGCGTACCACAGCTCCCGGCCGCTCTGGCGCACCCGGGCCGCCACAGGCGCCAGCACGGCGGCCGCTGCGGCCACCTTGTCCGCCTCTTCGGGGCTGTAGGTCTCCACGGCCAGCTCCGGCGAAGCGATGTAATCCATGGTGCTGACCACCGCACAGTGCACGTCCAGCTCTTCCATGAGTTCGGGCAGACGCTTCACGGCTTCCAGCTGCGAAGGCAGGAGCAGATAGGCCAGATGCACTTCCAGATGGACGCCCTGCTTTTTGCGGCGCACCTCCTGCAGGCAGCGGATGGCCTCGCAGACCCGGCTGAAAGGGATGCCCTGGCGGCTGGCGTTGCTGGCCTCGTCGGTACCGGCCAGGGAAAAGGCCACCACGTCCATGCCGCTGTCCACGATGGCGGCGGCCAGGGACTCGTCCATGTGCTGGCCGCAGGTGGTGGTGGACACGGCACAGCCCGCCCGCCGGGCCACGCTGACGAAATCCATGAAGCGGGGATGCAGGAAGGGCTCGCCCCAGCCCTGCAGATGGACGCGGCCGCACTGGCGCATGAGCGGCCAGAGGGCGGCGAAGGTCTCGGCGCTCATGAGGCGCGACTGCCAAACGTCTTTTTTGGTGGTATGCGGGCAGTAGGTGCAGCGGCAGGCGCAAACGGACGAGACCTCCACCTGCATGCAGAGCAAGGGCGTGGGCCGCCCGGTGAAGGCCTCGCGCAGCCACTGGCGCAGTCCCGGCCCGGGCAGGGCCTTGGGGCTCAGGGGATCGGGCGTGCTCATGCGGCCTCCTCTCCGCCCAGCAGGCGGCGCAGGCGGGCAAACCAGCCGCCGCCCGAGGTGGTGGCGCGGGTGCTCCAGCCGGTCTCCAGACAGGGCAGCGCCGGACGGGCATGCCACTTGCGCTTGAAGAAACGGATGCCGGGATCGATGCCCAGCCCCAGACAGAAACGCATATGCCCGCGGGCCTCGGCCTCGCTGACCAGCCCGGCCAGCAGGGCGTCGGCGCAGCCGGGCACGGCCCCCTGCCGCCGGAAGGCGAACATGTAGAAAGCCGTGGTCAGGGAGGCGTAATCACCCACGGCAAAGGCCTGAAGGCTGTTGTCCTCCCGGTGGCGGGCGGCCCAGAGCTGCACGTCGGGATGGGAGCCCACATAGCTTTCCAGATGGCTGAAGATGTGCACCGTGCCGGGATCGAAAGGCTTGCGGCGCAAAAAGTCCTGCACCAGCGCGGCGTGATCCGGCTGCCAGGCCTCGCGCACCACCTCCACCTCGCGCAGGGCGCGGCGCTCCATGTTGCGCAACTTCTGCCACGGCAGGGAGCCGTCCTCGCGCAGCAGGGGCAGCTCAAGATCCCAGTAGGCATCCGGCGTGCCCGTGCCGGCATCCTGCGGGGCACGCGTGGGGCGCACCGGGGCCAGGACGGTGATCTGGCGCACCTCCGGCAGGGCAAGGGCCGCATCCACAGCGGCATCCACACGCAGCTGCACGCCCTCCGCCGTGGCGGCCTCGGCGCTCTGGCGCACGCTCACGGCCTCCAGACGGGCGGAGGCATCCGTGGCCTCCTTCACTCTGGCGGCGGCCGCTTCCAGATCCGGCCCTCCGGAAAAGGTCTCCAGCATGGCCGCGTCGTAGGCCACCAGTACCAGATGCCCTTCCAGCAGATAGGCGGGAAAACCGGCGCAGGCCAGCGGCCGGGAACCGGCCACGGCCGTCACATAGTGCAGCAGCTGTTCCGGGACCACGGCCTCGGCCGTGAAATGCTGCAATCCCTGTGAAAACATGATGGTCTCCTTGTGGCGGAGCGCCCGGGCCACGCCTGTCCCCAACGGGATACGGACCGGCGGGACGCCCCCGGCTGTCAGCGATCCCCGTCAGCGGGGATGCGGTAAAGATCGTCCTCGCCGCGCAGGCGGGCGCGCATCCTGTGGATCCAGGTGGGCCGCACCTGCCGCACGGTGAAGCCGTCCTCGGTGAGCATGCGGCGCAGGCGCAGCATGTGGGCCGCGCCCACGAAGACCGCGACCCCGCCCTTTTCGATGAAGGGCCGCATGCGCTCGCGGAAGCGCTGGTCACGGAAGTCGATGACCTGCTGCGTGCGCGTGGGGAATTCCGTGCTGGTGCCCATCATGGGTTCCAGCTCGCCACGCAAGTAGTGGTAGATATTGCGCTTCATGTAGGAGCGCCACTGGCCGCAGTGGCGGAAGAAATCCAGCACGCGCGGCATGGGCACCACTTCCAGCGAATGGAGCTGCTCTTCCATGGTCTCCATGCCCAGCACGGTCTTGCCCATGTCGCGGGCCAGATGCCAGGCCTCCAGATCCACGGAATCGCGCCAGCCCTGCCGCTCCAGAAAGGCCGTCCAGAGGGAGAAGAAGGCGTACCAGTGCCGGGTGGTGTGCAGGCGTTCCCGCACGTCCGGCGCGTCCTCCCACTCCATGTTCAGAAAACGCGCCACCGGCCCGCGCACGCCGCAGACCACGCGCTCCAGCCGCCGGATCTCGGCCTCGGTCATCAGGCCGTCCAGCGGCACGGCCCCGGGATCGGGGGATTTGCCGCAGGCCTCCACCTGCGCCAGGCTCTCGGCATCCAGCGGGCCTTCAAAGATGACGGTATCCACCTTGCGGAACAGGCGGCGGAACGAGTCGGCAAAGGAATAGCAGAAAAAATGCGCCGTGCCGCAGATCCAGGAGCGGCGGCCCTGCTTCTCCAGCTCCCAGAGCATGGCAAAGGGGCGCTGGTCGGGCAGCCTGTCCAGTATCTGGCGCTTGGAAAGACCCTCGTCGCTGCGCTCCACCAGGGCCTGCATGAGCTCGTCCAGCACCACTTTATGCACGTCCGCACGCGGTCGCTCCTGCCACTGGGCCATGACGTAGGAAAGCTGCGGCGCTCCGCCCCACTTGCGCTTGAAGCGGGTGATGCCCTCGTTGACGCCTAGGCCCAGCTGGACGAAATCACAGCCCGCCGCACGGGCCTTTTCCAGCATGACGGCAAAGAGCGCGTCCCCGGCGTGGGGCACGGGATGGCTGCGCGAGCGGGCGCCCACGATATAGCTGACGAAGGCGGGCGTGCTGTAATCCAGCACCAGACAGGCCACCAGCCGGTCGCCGTCCCAGGCGTTGAGCAGGCGCACATCGGCGCCTTCGGCGGCCAGCATCTGCGGCGTGCGGGCAAAGAGCTCGCGCACGTTGGCCCGCAGCACGGCCCGGCCCATGAACTCGGCCCACAGGCGGCGGTGCTGCGGACCGAACTCGCGCGTCTCGTCGATGCGCAGGCGTTCCCGGGCCTTGCGCACGGGCGAACGCAGACGCGGCGGCACGGGCGCATCGGCCGGAAGCGTGTAGAACTCGTCCCGCTCCAGCACGTTGTCCGCCAGACGCGGCGGCAGGTCGGGGCCCACGGCAAAGCAGGCCGTGGCCCCGGTCTCGCGCAGGGCCCCGGCCAAGGCGGCCTCGAAACGCTGGTGGCTGTACTCGCCGCCATCCCGCAAGGGGTAGGCGATGGCCATGAGCCAGTCTTCGGCGGCGTAAAAGACGAAGTTATCCACCGTCAGCACCCGGCCCCCGGAAACGGCCTGCATGAAGGGCGCGGAATGCTCGGGGACCACGGCACGGGCAAGGATGTCGGTGACGGGATTCATGACGCGGCCTCACTGCTGGAGTGCGGAAAGGATGCTCTTCGCATCTTTTCGCAGGATAGCCGCTTTGACGGCGGGCCGCAATGCGGGGTGCAGGGGGCCTGGGGCTGCGCAAGCCCCGGCCCCTTGCCGCATCGCCGCGCAGGCAACCAGCCCGTGATGCCGGGCAGCAGCCGCCAGCCGAACGGCCCCAAAGGAAGGCAGCCCTGTCCGTCAGGCGCGCCTACCCCAGCGCCCGCACCAGGCAGACCAGGCCCGCCACGGCGATGACGCAGAGCAGCACCTTGCGGAAGGCCTGCTGCGAGATATGCTTGACCACGGGGAAGGCGATGCAGGTGCCCAAGATGACGCCGGGCGCGCCGTACATGGCGCAAGTAAGCACCGTGGGCGTGTAGAAACCGGCCATGCCCTGCAGCACCAGGGTCACGGTGGCGCGCAGCACGAAGAAGACGCCCAGCGTGCCCAGCAGCACGCGCGGTTCCCAGCCCATGCACAGGCCGTAGGCCCCCACGGGCGGGCCGTCGAAGGCGATGGCCGTGCCCAGCAGGCCGGAGCCGAAACCGGCCACAGCGCCCAGCGCCCGGGGATGGGCGATGGTACCGCGGGCGCGGAAGGTCTTCTGCCAGTAGACGTAATAGAGCAGGAGCAGGCCCACGGCACCTTGCAGCACGGGGCCGGAACAGATCTGGAGGATGTAGAGCCCGGCAAAGGACCCGGGCACCGAGGCCAGCAGCATGGGCCACAGGGCGCTGACGCGGCAGAAACGGAAATGCAGGCTGGCCAGACAGATGTCCATGACCATGTTGACGATGCAGGTCAGGGCGATGGCCTCGTGCACCGGCAGGAGCATGGCCAGAAAGGGGAAGGCCACCATGGCGCCGCCGATGCCGCTGACGCCGGACACGAAACCGCCCAGGATCCAGGCGAAGAAAACAAAAAGGTCCGTAGCTTCGGGCATAACCTTCCCTCCTGTGGACGCTGCCCCGCCGCCGGTCTTCCCGGGGCCGCGGCGTCCCGTATGATCTGGATTGCTGCTCCTGCATAGGGGCCCCATGCCGTTTTGGCAAGGGGCGCCGGGAGCCCGATAAAAAAGCCGCCCCGGGGGGCAGGGCGGCTTCCATGAAAGGCGGTCCGGCGAACGGACAGCCAGTGTCCGGCTCCCCTTCGGGGAGCCGCCGGAGGTTACTTCTTGAAGAAGACCGCGATGTCCTTGCGGCCCAGCACGTTCTCACGGACCTTTTCTTCAGGCAGGGAGATCCAGTGCTTCTTGTTGGAGAAGTAGAAGATGAAGCCCAGCACGACCCACACGGCCAGGCAGATGAAGGGGGCGGTACCGATGCGGGCGGGGGAACCGGGCACCAGCAGGAGCAGGATGCACATGACGGCGGTGATGGTACCCACGGCGCAGCAGAACAGCTTGAGGCCCTTCTTGTCCACGCCTTCGCTGCCCATGATCACGCGGCGGGCGGCCAGGCAGGTGAACAGGTAGCCGATACCGGTACCCACGGAGCTCATGTCCACGGTCCAGGCCACGGCGGAGCGGCCGGCGAAGGGAGTCAGCAGCACGACGATGATGGTGAACAGGATGGCCTTGTAGGGGGTGCGGTACTTGGGATGGATCTCACCGAACCAGGCGGGCAGGATGCCGCTGCGGGACATGCTGAGCAGCAGGCGGCTGGTGGCGATGAAGAAGCCGTTGGTACCGGTGCACACGGCGCCGAACACGGCCACGGCCAGCACGATGGAGCCGAACTTGCCGAAGGCCATGGTGGCCACTTCACCGGTGCCCCAGGCGCCGCCGGTGGCGCGCTGGGCGTCGAGCTTGGCCAGCAGTTCAGGATACGGCACGGCCATGCCCACGGAGAGCATCACCATGGCGTACAGGAGCACGCCGCAGAAGATGGCGACGACCATGATGTTGCGGGCACGGGAAGGATCGAAGGCGAATTCTTCAGCAGCCTGGGGCACGGTATCGAAGCCCACGAACAGGAAGGGAGAGATGGCGAAGACCAGCAGCACGCAGGCGATCATGCTGCGCTTGTCGGAGAAGGCGGGGCTCAGGTTGGCCACGCTGGCGGTATCCAGGGTCAGCACGCCGCCGAACAGGGCCAGGATGCCGAAGGTCAGCATGAAGGCCAGGATCAGCTGCAGGGCGCCGGCAAAGCCGATACCGCGGTAGTTGATGTAACCGAAGAAGAGGGTACCGGCCGTCATCAATATGACTTCACCGGAATACACGGTCCAGCCGGCGATGGAATAGAGCTCTCCGAACTCAAACACACCGGGGAAGAGGAAGCGGAAAATGACCGAAAGGGCTGCGATGTCGATAGCAACAATGGCAAGATAGCCGATCACCAGCGCCCAGCCGCAAACAAAAGCGGCGCGGGGGCCAAAACCGATATACGCATAAGCAAAAGCACCGCCAGCAACAGGGGCGTATTTGACCATGTAGCTGAGGCATACAGCAACGAAGCTGATCAGGCAGGCACCTACAAAGAAACCAAGCAGGGTACCCACAGGACCGGCCTGGGGAAGGAACATATCACCGGGCAGCACAAAGCAACCCCAACCGACAATGGAGCCCAAAGCCAGTGCGCACACCTGCAACGGCGAGAGGGACTTTTCCAACTTGACCTGTTCCGACATACCATTTTCTCCGTTATGAATTTGATACCGCTGCGGATTGCTTGTTATGGCTGCCATACATGCACATGAAGCCTGGTCGTTGCACCCTTTGGCGAACTCCCGGGCGAAAACTATAGTCCCTCCCTGCACAGCAATAAGCGTGCCATATGTGAAAAACTTCCCTATGTCGGACAATATCCCGTTTTCTCACGAAAAAAGGAATAATAACCATTATTTAAATTTAAAAAATGATAAGTAAAATAAAAAATTTTGATTTTTATATCAAAATTTATATTACATTCTGTAAAAAAAGACCCGCTTGTGATTATTTGGCTAACCACACCCTCCTGAGGCCCCTTCAGCCGGGCACCCCCTCCAGCACCTTGATTTATCTGCCTTATGCAGCCCATCTCTGCAGACAGACCCGCGACAGCGGCATCGGTCACCGGCCATGAATGCCCTGAGCCAAGGGCTCCCGGCCCGCAGATAAAGGCAAAATAACCTTACGCAGCCAATATAATTGAAGATCGTCCAAATCACCCTGATGCGGCATGGAAATTGCTGCCCTCAGGCTAGCTTGTGCCTGACGGCACAGCCTTGTGACCCACATCACCGGCCTGCTCATGCGGACTGGCGAACGTCCTTACAGATGGAGTTGACGTACCATGAGCATCTCAGCGAGCCCCGGGCGGCTCTCCTGCGGCTCTTCCCTGCTGGCCGGCGGCCCTTTGTGCATCATCCTCGGCGCCCTGTGCTTCAGCACCACCGGCACCGTGCAGGCCCTGGCCCCGGATGGCAACCATCCTCTGGGCATCGGGGCCCTGCGCATGCAGATCGGGGCGCTGGCCCTCTGGGCCTGGTGCGCCTGCCGGCATTCCCTGCCCGCGGGGCTGCGGCACTGGCAGTTGCGCTGGCTCATCCCCGCCACGCTGGGCCTGCTGGGCTTCCAGGTCTTTTTCTTCTGGGGCGTCCAGCAGGCGGGCGTCGCCGTGGGCACGGTGACGGCCATCGGCTTCTCTCCCGTCATGGCCGCCATCCTGGCCCGCATCATCCTGGGCGAACGCCCTGCCCGCATCTGGTACCCGGCCACGGGCCTGGCCCTGGCCGGGCTCGTGCGGCTCAATCTGGGCAGCAGCCAGAACACCAGCACGGCCGCCCTGCTCCTGCCCCTGCTGGCGGGGGCCTGCTACGGCGCCTACTTCGTCTTCAGCAAGCCTCTGGGCCGGATCCACGCGCCGGAGCACATCATGCTCCTGCTCTGCGCGGGCAGCGGGCTCCTGCTGCTGCCCGTCCATTTCTGCACGCCGCCGCTCTGGCTGCTGCAACCCCAGGGGATGGGGATGGCCCTGTATCTGGGCGTCGTGACCGCCGCCCTGGCCTTCAGCCTTACCCTGGCCGGGCTGCGCCGCACCCCCACGGCCATGGCCGCCACGCTGGCCCTGGTGGAGCCGCTGGGCGCCGCCTGCTGGGGCATCTTTTTGCTGCATGAGCCTGTCGGCGGGCAGGAGCTGGCAGGCATGGGACTGCTTTTCGGCGGTGTGGCCCTGCTGGCCCTGGGCAAGAAAACGGAGAACACGCCCCCGACGGAGGAACATGCCTCCTCCCGGCCCCTGAGCGGGGAAGGTGCCCCCCAGCACTGATAGGCAGACAAGATCCCGGAGACTGTCGGCTGCAGACGACAGCTCCCAAGGGTCCGGGAAGGATGTTCTCCGTGTCCTCCCGGGCCCTTGTTCTTTTTACCGGCCTCCGTACCGGCCGCCTGGCTCCGAAACACCAACGGGCCGCCCCTTTCGGAACGGCCCGTTTCGTTATCCGCGGGGCACAGCGGCCCCACAGACGCAAAAAGCCCCTGACGCTCTCGCATCAGGGGCTTGCATGCAATGGTGGGTCGTGCGGGGTTCGAACCTGCGACTCTCTGCTTAAAAGGCAGATACTCTACCTACTGAGTTAACGACCCGTTGAGACGTTTCAGATATACAAATCCCCACATGAAGTCAAGGATTATTTTCCACAAATCCGTTTTTCCGGCCGTTCCATGCCACAACGGCATGGCCTTGTCCCCCCTCATCGCGCGGGGCACCGCCACGGCCGGACACCCTAACGTCTTTCGCCGGGACTAGGCGTTCTTCTTTTCCTGCTTGGCCCAGGAATCGCGCAGGCCCACGGTGCGGTTGAAGACCGGGCGCTCGTCGGTGCTGTCCTTGTCCTTGCAGAAGTAGCCCACGCGCTCGAACTGCACCTTGGCGCCCACTTCCTTGACAGCCAGAGCCGGTTCCAGCATGGCGGTCACTTCGCGCAGGGAGTCGGGATTGATGGCATCCAGGAAGGTCTGGCCTTCGGGCATGGCATTGGGGTTCTCGGCCGAGAACAGATGCTCGTACAGGCGCACGGTGGCGGGCACGGCATGGCGCGCGGAGACCCAGTGGATGGTGCCCTTGACCTTGCGGCCGTCGGGGCTCTGGCCGCCGCGGCTCTCGGGATCGTAGGTGCAGCGCAGTTCCACCAGATTGCCGGCATCGTCGTACACGGCTTCGCGGCAGGTGATGAAATAGGCGTAACGCAGACGCACTTCCGCGCCGGGCGCCAGGCGGTGATACTTCTTGGGCGGATCCTGACGGAAGTCGTCGCGTTCGATCCACAGTTCACGCGAGAAGGGCACGGTGCGGCTGCCGTAGGCGGCATCTTCGGGATGCCAGGGCATCTCGAATTCTTCCACCTGGTCTTCGGGGTAGTTCTCGATGACCACCTTCACGGGATCCAGCACGGCCATGGCGCGCGGGGTGTGGGCGTTGAGGTATTCGCGGATGCAGAATTCCAGCACGGCGTAATCCACCATGGAGTCGGAGCGGGCGATGCCGATGCGGCTGCAGAACTCGCGCAGGGCCTCCGGCGGCACGCCGCGGCGGCGCAGGCCGCTCAGGGTGGGCATGCGCGGGTCGTCCCAGCCCTTGACGTAGCCTTCCTTCACCAGCTGGATGAGCTTGCGCTTGGACAGCACCGTGTGGGTGAGGTTGAGGCGCGCGAACTCGATCTGCTGGGGATGGTACACTTCCAGGGCGTCCAGCACCCAGTCATAGAGCTCGCGGTTGTTCTCGAACTCCAGCGTGCAGATGGAGTGGGTGATGCCTTCCAGCGAGTCCGACAGGCAGTGGGTGAAGTCGTACATGGGATAGATGCACCACTTGTTGCCCGTGCGGTGATGTTCGGCATGGCGGATGCGGTACAGGGTGGGGTCGCGCATGACCAGATTGGGCGAGGCCATGTCGATCTTGGCGCGCAGCACATGCTCGCCGTCGGCGAATTCCCCGGCGCGCATGCGGCGGAACAGGTCCAGGTTCTCTTCCACGCTGCGGTTGCGGCAGGGGCTCTCCTTGCCGGGACGGGTCAGGGTGCCGCGGTACTCGCGGATCTCGTCGGCGCTCAGGTCGTCCACATAGGCCTTGCCCTTGAGGATGAGCTGCTCGGCGTATTCGTAGAGCTTGTCGAAATAGTTGGACGCATAGAATTCGCGGTCGTCCCATTCACCGCCCAGCCACTTCACGTCCTCGCGGATGGAATCCACGTATTCGGTGTCTTCCTTGACGGGGTTGGTGTCGTCGAAGCGCAGGTTGCACATGCCGCCGAACTCGCGCGCCACGCCGAAGTTCAGGCAGATGGACTTGGCATGGCCCAGATGCAGGTAGCCGTTGGGTTCCGGAGGAAAGCGCGTGTGCACCTGACCCCCGAAACGACCCGACGCGTTGTCGTCCATGATGCGGGCGCGGATGAAGTCCACACCGGCTTTGGGATTGTCGTTGCTTTCCGCGGCAGCGGCCACGGTCTCGGCCTTGTTTTCGCTCATGGCGTTGTTCCTCCGTAAGATATTGAACGCAGCAGGATACGCCAAGCCGGTACGGGGGTCAACGCCGCCCGCCGGGCCTTCCCGGCAAAGACGAAGATTTTTTTGTGCCTTTACCGGATTTTCCCTTGACAAGTAGGCCCTTCCCGACTAATGTACAGCCTCACGCGGGAATGACGATGTCTTCCCTGAGCGGAGAGGTGTCCGAGTCGGCCGAAGGAGCTCGCCTGCTAAGCGAGTATACGGGCTTAAACCTGTATCGAGGGTTCAAATCCCTCCCTCTCCGCCACTAAGGCAGCAAAGCCGGTAGGTTACAGCAAGTAGCTTACCGGCTTTTTTCGTGCCTGAAAAATAGCCTCCCCGGCAAAGATGTATACCAAGGAGTATACCGGCGTGCCGAAACAGCCGTTTCCAGGGGGCACATAAACAGATTGCCCAGCCTTGCCTGTGGCGGCCTTTTTGAGCGTGGGAAACGCTTCGGCTGGTGGTACGGTGTGCGAAGCCGACAAAAAAGGCCGGAGATCGTCTCCCCGGCCTTTCGGTTGTCTGGTTGTTAGCTGGCCTTTAAGGGTTGGTTCATTTCTTCAATCACCCCCGCCAAGTGATCTACCGGGGGACACAAGCTGTGCAAGTAGGTGTCCGTGGTCGTGGCGCGCTGGTGGCCCAGCATGTGCTGAATGTCGCACAGCGTCACCTTGTTCGTGCTTACGAGCATGGAGGCGAAGTAGTGCCGCAGCGCATGAAAACCGAACTCCCTGACGCCAGCTTCACGACACAGCCGTTTCAGCATGTGGCATATGGAGGGCTGATTCCGTCTGTACGGCCCATGCGTAGCGGGATTGACGAAAACATACGGGCTGCCCTCTGATAGAGGGTGAAGCCGCGTCAACACGTCACGCAGCGTATGGCCGACAGGAACCAGACGGGACGTCTTGGAGCCATTCCGGCTTTTATGCGTCCACAGCCTGATGGAGCCGTCTGAAACGTCTTCCCACTTCAGGTTAAGCACTTCACTGAGGCGTGCCCCCGTGTAGCTGATGACCGTTAATATATCTCTTTCCTGCTGCGTAGCAGCGGCGAAGACTTTCTCAACGTCATCCTTTGAAGGGACGTACTTGACGAACTCCTCTTCCGGGAAGGGCTTGACCGCCTGCCAAGGATTGCCGGTAAGCTCTGATTTGTGCCAGTTCCAAAGGGCCTTGAGCGTACGTATACGCCTGTTGGCCGTTTTGGCACCGCTACGGGCCATGACGCCGTTGCTAAAGGCACGTGCCATGCTCAAAGTAACGTCATCCATAGCGCAGTCCTGCAAGCGGCAGTCTTTCCTGATATAGCTGGCGAACTCCCGCAGGTGCTTCTTCTTCTCCCTAAGGGTGTTGGAAGCTATGCGCAGCTCGCAGTCAGCTATGTACTGGCTACAGGCCAGCGAATACATCAAACGGGGCTGTGCTACCATTGCTGGGGCTTGCCTCATCGCCAACTCCCATATCTTTGCTTCTTGGAGCGTCAGAAAGCGCTTCTTGCGTATTACACCACCTACTTTGACGCTTGCCTCGTACCGACTGCACGTCTTCATCTCTATCTTGTTGATAGCCATAATAGCTGTACCTTCCTTGTTTTGCGTAGTTCAAGACTTCCACAGGGTCGAAACGGGCACTTTTGAGGTTTCCCCCTTGCGGCCTTGTGCTGGGCGGGGTCACAAAGAAGTGGGGATACTGGCGCCACGTCTTCCTAAACGTATTTGGTGCTATCTGTAAGATCTCGGCTATCTGCTTATATGTCATGCACTGCTGCCCCATCGTGTGCCTCCTTGCAAGCTTCTTTGAGAACCCTCAACAGGATGTCATTATCAATGTGGCTCAACGAGGCACATGCCTTGGGCCTGATACGCATAATGTATTCGGTATTGAAGCCGGTACCGTCCAGTTCCTCTTTCAGCATATCGAGGAACAAGAAATAGGCCTTTTCAGTAATCTTTGCCGGTATTTTCGGCGCAAACGGGATGTTTTTCTTATTGATGTAGTTCCACGTCTGCGCACCGCCAGACTTCTTGATAAAGGCCATATCCTGCCCTTTCTTGCCATCCTTAAGAAGGTAGCCAGTATGCATGGCAAAGCTACACTCTTTGACAAGGCATGGCTTCACGCCAGCTGGAGGCACCGTCCCATGAACTGCCGTTATCGAGGCATTCCATAGTTTGGAAACTTTTCTACGGTTTGAAGCTTTCAAGTTCAGCTTTTTCGACTCAAAAAGGTTCCCTATCAAATGGAAGTGGAATCCTGTCTTTCGCGTCCATTCGCGCTTGTACACGAACCAGCAGCCCGGGAACCGGTAGACCAGCTTCCTCACGAACTTGGTGAACACGTCCTGGCAGTTAGCAAACCGCTGCGTATCGCAGCATGCACCGGGGATCATCAGGGAGATGAACAGATAAGGCGAGGTAGCTAACGAGCAAAGGGCACGGCGTAAACCTTTATTCCTCTGCTTCCATGACCTCCGTAAGGATTGGTGCTTGTGCCGTCTTTTACGATGAACGTAACGGTGCTTTTTCGTTGAAACCCAGAATTGCATGCCTTGTATCGTAATGAACCTCATAGTAGTTCCTCATAGTTTTATATCTCCTCAACAGTACTTAAATATTTGTGAATAATTATACGTATACTATGGCACCGGGCCGAATTACGATGCTTTTACGGTGGATGCCCACGAAGAAAACCTTTCATTTGAAGATTCCTTTCTTTTTTAATCGCATTGACGATGCGCTATCATCGCAGTACCTTCTTTCATAAGGAGGCTGCCATGAGTGAAAAATCCAAGCTCGACACCAAGAAAGATGATGTTCCCGAGAACTTTTTCCTTGCTTCCAAAAAAGACGGACACCAAATGACCGTCTATTACTCCCAAGCGGCTTGTGCGGTGCTTGAAGAGTGGAAGAAACAAGGCAAGGGCACGAAAAACCAGTTCATCAGCGATGCCATTGTCGAATATGGGATGGCACGGTTTGGGGAAGAACTGGGAGAGGCATTTTCCACGCGTAAGTTAAAGTGCTTTATCAAGCCCCAAAACAGGGTTCCCAAAGAAGTGGTTGCAGCGCTTGCCTTGGCTCTTCTTGATGGAAAATCTTTCAGGCAAAATCTTTCGGAGCTCTGCAACGAAATAACGGCTGAGGATGTAGCCGAGCTGTCAAGAAAGCCCCCCTTTGCGCTTTGCTCAGCCCTTGCTAAAAAATACAACCTCTGCACCGTCCCCCCGGAAAAATATCTCTGGGCACTCGCTTTTTGGGCTGTCAAAAAAGGATGGCTTAAGAAGGACGGGGAAAGCACGGCCAAGTGATTTGGGGCGTATCCTTCGGGGTACGCCCTTCTTCTTTTGATGTCTGTAAGATGATGTTTCATCTTCCAATACTCCTTCTAAAAAAGCGAAGCCCTCCGCGTATGCAGAGGGCAAAATGGCTGCTCGCACTATTTCGAGCATGTATTTACTATACGAAAAAACGCAGTAAAAGTCAAGATGGCTTATTTTAACAACAAACACGATGAAACTTAATCGCATATTAATGGAAAAATTGCTTTAAATAGTATCTTTTTTACAAATATGCATCTCTTTAAAAGGTGTATTTTCAATGTTGCGGTGAATATACACAGCACGAGTAGATGTAACGGTGTTCGTGCACTGCTTTGATGGATGTACGGTGTGCCAACGATGCCGTGAGCATCTACACCGTCTTAACGATGTCTAAAACATCGCCTTACTGAAAACATTGCCAGAAGCGTTTACCATGCGATGAAAACACAAAAGGGGGCGTACCAAACGACACGCCCCCTTTTTCCTCTACTACTGCTTCGGCGGGTAAACGGCCTTCACGAGCTTGTCAAACTCCGGTTTCAGCTCGAACAGCTTCTCAAGCACGGCTTTCATGGGAGCCAACGACATTTTGAGGTCGGGGAACTCCTTTTTGACTTCACCGGGGACCAGCGTGAACGGCATGAAAATGGAGCCTCGCTGGTGCAGCTTGAAACCAGCCTCCTTGAGCCGGGCGTTTTGCTCGTAGAACTCCTTCATGGCCTTCTTTACCTTATATAAGGAAGGCCCACCGGTCTTGCCGACCATCCTGAACTCGAAGCACATGGAACCGCCGTTCACACCAAGCGCCTGGGACAGCCAATAGCCGTTGTCTCCCTCGTTCTCCCACAAGCGAAAGCACACGAGGGGATCACCATTGGCTTTGTACGGCCAGTGAGCGCAGGCAAACCACGTTTCTTCGTGCTCCTCGTCGTCACCGGTCACAAGCGCGTACTGGCCGCGCCACGGCGTTCTGTCGCCAACACGCATGGATATGGCCTTATTCATGGCTTGGAAGACTTGCCGCTCAACGCTCTCGGTAAGCGATTCGGCTTCAATGTTGTCAGGGTTGTCGAGAAGGTACAGACACATTTCTTTCGTGTAAGACATAAATAACTCCTATCTTATAATAAACGAAAAGCCCCCTGCATGAATGCAGAGGGCTTTAGCCGAAAGCCATTTTTCGGCTTTATATTATTATATCATATTTTATAAAAAAGTCAATATGGAATTAGTATTACTCTTATTTTGTCCGTTATTTTTTAAATCATAGCGTAGTATGATAAAAATATCCTATATAAGTCCAATATATTTCTCGAAGAAAGCTTTAATGCGCTCGTTGTTGGGCATCATATTTAACGGATTTTGCTTCATAAATTTGATACCTCATTTTTTTGATTATTTGATGTGTCCATATTATCCAGCCCTATACGATGGGCTGTTATCAAATTGTTATCGGTGGTGATAACGGGGGGTAGCAGGGTTGTTGTTTTCTCTGGTGGTTTACAACTACATTTTACCACGAAAGGCAGGGAAATGCAATAACCATCCTTGCTGTGGCGTATCAAGGAATCTTACTGAACATATGGCGCACCTTATCCAAACGGCTGTTTGGACGACGGGGCTGGATGATTGGCTCGCCGACAGTGGCCTGATACCCTTTCAGTTCCGTCAGGCATACGCTCTGCCCGTTGGTGTAAAAGGCCAGATCAGTACGGTATGCCTGTATACAGCGGGCGGGAATCTCGCCAGTAAAGACAACTTCATCCTTTTTTACCTGGGCCGTTTCGATGGTGGCACAGTATTTCGGTGCATCATGATAAGCCCTGGAAAGGTATTCCTGGGGCGCATAGAGGGTGAAGGAGAGATAAGGTTCCAGCAGCTGCGTCCCCGATTCCTTCAATGCCTGTTCCAATACAATCGGGGCCAATGAGCGGAAGTCCGCCGGCGTGCTGACTGGACTGTAATAAAGCCCGTATTCAAAGCAAATCTTACAGTCCGTTACGTTCCAGCCGAACAAGCCCTGCTCCAGCCCGTAACGGATACCATCCCTGACAGCGTTTTGAAAACTCTGGTTCAAGTATCCCAGCGAAACCCGGCTCTCGTATTGTACGCCGGAGCCAAGCGGGAGTGGTGTAACAGACAGTCCGATAGATGCCCAAAACGGGTTGGGCGGCACCTCGATATGGATGGTGTGGCTGGCTGCTTTGAGCGGCCGCTCCATATAAATGACGGTGGGTTCCTTTACCACTGTTTCAATCTTGTATTTTTCCGACAGCAAAGCGGAAACGACCTCCAACTGCACCCGGCCCAAAAAAGAAAGAATGATCTCATGGGTGATGGAATCCACTTCGCAGCGCAAAAGCGGGTCAGTATCCGCAAGTTGCGTAAGAGCGTCCAGCAGCCGTTCTCTTTGCGCTGCCGTTTTCGGCGCAATCGTCGTCCGCAGCATGGGGAGGGGGGCCTCGCGCCACCTTTTACGAGGGAGCCGGGTTTGATCCCCTAATACATCGTTTAACCTCACGCTGTCGCTGGGAAGGATAACAATTTCGCCCGGATAAGCGGTGTCTGTCCGAACAATTTCCCCTTTGGATGGAATACGCATCTCTGTGATTTTCAGCTTTTCTCTCCCGGCCAGGGCCACCGTATCCCGCAGGCGCAGCGTTCCGCTGTATAGCCGCAGATAGACACGCCGCTGGCCGCAATCGGTGTACTCAACCTTGAAAACGCTGCCGCATAGGGTGGCGCTCCCCTGTTCCCCAATCGGTTGGAACAGTCCTGTCACCGCATCCATCAACGGTTGAATGCCAAGGCCCTTTTTGGCGCTGCCATGATAGACCGGAAACAGGGAGGCTTCTTGAACCCGCCGCTGTTCCTCCCGCGCAAGTTTTTCCTGGCTGATTGGTTCTCCTGCGATATACTTTTCCAATAATGCATCGTTATTTTCGATGACCGCATCCCATGCTTCTATGTCGGTATTTTCCTCCAGGACTATTTCCGGGGACAGCGACACCGTCTGCTTGATGATAATATCGGCGGAGAGCTTATCCCGAACAGACTGAACCACGCTCTGCAAATCAACGCCAGCCTGGTCGATCTTGTTGATAAAGATAACGGTGGGAATGTTCATTTTCCGCAGGGCATGGAACAGAATACGGGTCTGGGCCTGCACGCCATCTTTCGCGGAGATCACCAAGATGGCCCCATCTAAAACAGCCAAAGAGCGGTACACCTCCGCCAAAAAATCCATGTGGCCGGGCGTATCCACAATGTTAACTTTACATCTGTGCCACTGGAAGGAAGTGACTGCCGCTTGAATGGTAATCCCACGCTGCCGCTCCAAAAACAAGGTGTCCGTCCTCGTTGTCCCTTTTTCGACGCTCCCTGGTTCTGAAATGGCTCCACTGGCATATAGCAGACTCTCCGTCAAGGTCGTCTTTCCAGCGTCTACATGGGCAAGAATCCCGATATTGATAATGTTCATGTCTATCCTCCATACAAGGCCCGAATGGGCGCAAAAATCCCCAGCGGCTAATACTTTTACCGCTGGGGATCATGACTTCGGACACACAGAAACATACACGACTTACATAAGCCGCGGTCCGTCACGATATTTACTAAAAAGGCAAAAGTATTCTTAAAATTGGGTACAAAAACCAAGCCCCTGCAAGGGGCAATTATTTTTGTGCCCATTATCAAATTTTATTTAAGAATACCTTGCCGCATGTTGAATAGACTCCTCAAATCAGGATGACAGCAGTCATAGCATAGCACACTCTAAAATGCAAGAAGTTTTTACCCGCTGTCCCAAATAAATCAGGAGGGCATTCACCGGGACACCCTCCGATTTGGGGCCTCATGCGCAAATAATTTCTGTGTCCACGATTTCCGCCGCACACGCCCGAATATTGTTAGTCCCTCTGCAACTCATACCACAGACCGTTGCCCTCGTCAAAGATGTACTTTTCCATGAAATTACCTCCATTTTTTGTGATTATCGTGCGCCTACCCTTATTTTTGACCTTGCACCCCATTTCTGCTCCTTTTCGACCTGTTCCTGCTGGTAAGCTGCCTCCAGTATCCTGTCCGCCTGTTCCGGGCCAATGGCCCGTCTGACCCGCTCATAGTCCCTGACTTGCCCTTTCAAGCCGTCCCTCTCGGCACAAACCTCATAAATCCTGGCTGACAGGGAGCCGTTCTTACTGACCTCACGATCATAGGCGCTCATTGTTGCTCTCTCCTACCGGAAATTGAGGGATATCTCTAAAAGCCAAACCGGGAAAGGCATCTATGGGGGCGGCTTGCAATCTCCTGAAAGAATGCTTATAAAAAAGGTGCCGGGAGAATGCGCCAACACTCCCCCGGCAGGTACGACGCTCTAGCGTCCCCTTATAGTGTTACGTGGCTATGCTACATGTTTTAAGCCCTCGCCCGGTGCCAGCCGGACGGGGCCTTTGTTTTAGCTTACAGCCGGGACGAAGCCCGGAGCATCAGACAAAGGAGCGTCAGCAGCGCCAAGAGCACAAGGCGTCTCATGCGGCTAACCTCCCTTACCCGGCAAGCGGGAGTTTGCGCCGTACCGAACGCATGGGAAGAAAGCCACGTAACGGGGGACATCTTAGCTTTTTAACGGGGGTACCTGCAAGCACTGATCTGGAGCTGAAGGCTCGCTTGCAATCTCCTGAAAGAATGCTTATAAAAAAGGTGCCGGGAGAATGCTACCAACACTCCCCCGGCAGGTACGACGCATGAGCGTCCCTTTGATGTTACGTGGTTAACTGCTTGTTTCAGCCCTCGCCCGGTGCCCGCCGGACGGGGGCCTTTGTTTTAGCTTACAGCCGGGACGAGGCCCGGAGCATCAGACAAAGGAGCGTCAGCAGCGCCAAGAGCACAAGGCGTCTCATGCGGCTAACCTCCCTTACCCGGCAAGCGGGAGTTAGCGCCGTACCGAACGCATGGGAAGAAAGCCACGTAACGGGGGACATCTTAGCTTTTTAGGCCGAGAGAATCAATATAAATGCAGCTTACTGGTATACCACTCAAAAAGGAGTACCTTTATGCTAGAGCTGCAAAATGATGATATTTACGAACTCGTTATAGATAATTCTTACTTCATTTTCATTGGCAATGATAGTTTCAACGAAGAAATAGGCTATCTTAGGGAACTCAGCCTCCAGCAGCCTTTCAGCATCATCACAGATTCCGATGACCAATACTCAAAGTTTGGTGAAGTATTACTGTCGGCTGATACGAAGTCAAACAAAGATGCCTTTATTAATGACGCTATAGAAAGAATATCAAAAGTAGACAATGTTTTCATATTCTCTGATATGAGTACTGATGAAGTAGCTAAAGAGACAGCAAATATATGTGAGCTATCAAAAGATAAGCAGACAATACTCATAATCAAGCCAAATGCTATCCTAGACAAAAATAACACAACAAACATCTCCGAACATGCCAATATCACCATACTTTCACAGGTTAGAGATAAATCTTTCAACATCTTCAAGGTAACTTACTTAGCCATCAGCCATATTCTGAACAGCCTTCGCGATACCGAAGAAGAGCATATTTTCGGAATCCTCAGCTATGGTAGCGCAAAAGGCTATCTCAGCGGCATAAAGTCATGCGTTCAAGCTATCGAAAGACTAGAACCAAGCTACCGCGAAAAACTGCAAGAGCTCAGTCTTATGCTTTCCGTTGGCGATGATGTATCATTTAAAGAGGTAGAGAACGCTTTCAAGTTCCCGGCAAACATGCTTGAATGTAATGGCAGTATAATAATCGACGCTGAAAAGAACCCGCAAAGTGCTAGCCTGGATGTGTTGGCGCTTGCTTTTGTGGGCTGATTGTCTGACGTATTTTTTCAAGTTTTATGGTACGTATGGCGTAGCGCAGCGCCATAACGCGCAGAACGTGTTGAAATCGAAAAATAAACACCATACATTCTAGATAGTTAAAAACAAAATCAATCGACTGCTAAGCGAGTATACGGGCTTAAACCTGTATCGAGGGTTCAAATCCCTCCCTCTCCGCCATGAAAAGCGCACAAAGCGGTTCATTCTGAAGAATAGACCGCTTTTTTGTTATCCGTTTTGCTAAGAGAATGTCCGGCATACATATTGCTATACCAGTTTTCTCCAAAGGATACAGGCCAAAGCAAGGTAAAGTAGTCCCATAAAATTGACGAGGTAACAAC
>NZ_JABAFY010000043.1 GCF_012843875.1 Desulfovibrio piger
ATGTGCATCTTTTCTTGCCGCCGTTCAAATCAGATGCATATCTTTGTGGGCAAACATAATTTGACGACACTATCTAAGAGGTTTTTTCATGCTGCGTCCCATGCTTTTTTTGCTGCTTTTCCTGCTTCTGCTCCTTTCCGGCTGTAAGGTGGAGATGTACTCCGGCCTGTCCGAGGATCAGGCCAACCAGATGCTTTCCACCCTGCTGCGACGGGGGATCGAGGCGGAAAAGCAGGCCGCAGGCAAAAACGGCTATACGCTGCTGGTGGATGACGACCAGCTGGTGCGCGCCCTGCAGGTCCTCAAGGAGAACAGCCTGCCGCGCGAAGCCTTCAAGAACCTGGGGGAAGTGTTTGCCGGTGACGGCATGATCTCGTCCACCTCCGAGGTCCAGGCCCGCATGTCCTACGCCCTTTCGCAGGAGCTGGCGGACACGCTCTCGCGCATCGACGGTGTGCTGACGGCCCGCGTCCACGTGGTGCTCGGCGTCAACGACAAGGTGAACAACATCACCATCGCGCCCTCAGCGGCGGTCTTCCTGCGCCATACCCTGGATTCGCCCGTAGTCAACCTTGTGCCCGAGATCAGGGAACTGGTGGCGGGCGCCGTGGCCTCGCTCAAATACGACAATGTGAGCGTGATGCTGGTCCCGGTGCGGGAAAGCGTGACGGTACCGGATACGAAGCTCCCGTCCCCGCTGCTCTCGCCGGGGGCCCATACGCCCGCCCTGCTGTTGCAGATGCTGGCCATGGCGGCCGTGCTTCTGGCCCTGGGCGTGGGCGGCTGGGTCTATGGTCGCCGTCTGCTGGCCCGTCGCCGCTCTGCCCGTGAAGCCCTTGAGGCCGGGGAAGGGGATGACAACGGCAAGCAGGGTGAGGCCTGATGCACAAACAGTTTTTTGCAGACGTCCTCGCGCGTCGTCCGGCCTTGTGGCAGCGCCTGCTGCAGGCCAATCTGCCGGAAGGCGGGCCGCGGCTGCCGGATGACTGCCGTGAACAGCTGGGCGGAGCTGCGGACAGCCTCTGGGCCTGGCTGCAGCAGCGCCCGTTGACGCACGGGCCGGACGCTGCTGAAAGCGGGCCTGTCGTGCAGGCCTCCTTTTGGGATTACGCCGAGGAGTCGCGCCGCCTGGCTCTTCTGGATGTTCCGGCGCTGCTGGAACTGTGCCGGGTGACGGGCGTTGTCCTGCATGCTCCGGCCATCGCGACGGTGCTGCTGCGGGATGAGGTCCTGCCCTTGCGGGAATCCCTGGGAGAGGAGACGTATCGGTACGCCCTGCAGCGGGGCCGCTACCAGCTGGGGGGCGTGCGGCGCTTCTTCCAGTGGCGGGATACGGATCTGCCCCTGGCGGAACGCTGTGCCTTGCACGGCAATATGGCGCTGCGTCTGGTGGCCGGGCTTTGGCCGGAAGACGTGGCCCTGCGCGTCTGCGATCGTCTGCCCGCGCTGCCGGAGGCGGCCGTGCTGCCGTCCCTGACGGAAGATGAACGCCACGAACTGTGGCGCGGGGTGAAAAAACTGCTGCTCAAGGAGGTGGCTCCGTCATGGGCGCCGTGTTTCGACTGACGGGCAATACCGTGATGCCCGCCCCTGGGGTGCGGGTGCTGCGCGCGGCCGATTATGCGCGTCTTGTGGAAGCCAACGATGTGCTGGCCGCTGCCCGGGAACGGGCTGCCGCCATGGCTGCCGAGGCGGAAAAAGCCTACGAGGAGCGCAGGCAGGCAGGTTATGAGGACGGCCTCATGGAAGGCCGTATGGAGCAGGCCGAAAAGATGATGGAAACGGCCATGCAGGCCGTGGAATACATCGAAGGCGTGGAAGCCAAGCTCGTGGGCGTGGTGACCTCCGCCGTACGCAAGATCATCGGCGAGCTGGACGACCGGGAATGCACGGTGCGCGTGGTGCGCAATGCTCTGAACGCCGTGCGCAGCCAGCAGCGTGTGCTCATCCGTGTCTCTCCCGACGACAAGGACGCGGTGCGGACCTCGCTGGCGGCCATGATCTCGTCCGCTCCCAACGGCGCCACGTTTCTGGACGTGACGGCCGATCCCCGCATGAAGCCCGGGGACTGCATCCTGGAATGCGAGCTGGGGGTCGTGGACGCCAGCCTGGAGACCCAGCTCAAGGCTATCGAGCACGCCTTGCTGGGCAAGATCAGGGAGTCGTAGATGGCCTTCGAATACATCGGCGACCTGCTGGAAGAGGCCGTCCGCGACGTCAATCCCCTGGAGACGCGGGGACGCGTAGAGCAGGTGGTGGGCACCATCATCCGTGCCGTGGTTCCCGGTGTGAAGGTGGGGGAACTCTGCCTGCTGCGCAATCCCTGGGAAAACTGGAGCCTCAAGGCCGAGGTGGTCGGCTTTGTCAGGAACGTGGCCCTGCTGTCGCCCCTGGGCAATATGCAGGGCATCTCCCCGGCCACGGAAGTCATCCCCACGGGCGAGATACTCTCCGTCCCCGTGGGCTATGAGCTGCTGGGCCGCGTGGTGGATGGTCTGGGGCAGGCCATGGACGGCGGTCCGGCCATCAGGACGCGCACCCACTATCCGCTGGTGGCCGAAGCGCCCAATCCCATGACCCGCAAGGTCATCAGCAAGCCCATCTCCCTGGGCCTGCGCGTCATCGACGGCGTGCTGACCTGCGGGGAAGGGCAGCGCATGGGCATTTTCGCCGCAGCCGGCGGCGGCAAGTCCACGCTGTTGTCCAGTATCCTCAAAGGCTGCACGGCCGATGTCTGCGTGCTGGCGCTCATCGGGGAACGCGGCCGCGAAGTGCGGGAATTCATCGAACGCGACATCGGTCCGGAAGGGCGCAAAAAGGCCGTGCTCGTGGTCTCCACGTCGGACCGTTCCTCCATGGAGCGGCTCAAGGCCGCCTATACGGCCACGGCCATTGCCGAATATTTTCGCGATCAGGGCAAGAGCGTGCTGCTGATGATGGATTCCGTGACCCGTTTCGGACGCGCCCAGCGCGAGATCGGTCTGGCGGCCGGAGAACCGCCGACCCGCCGGGGCTTCCCGCCGTCGGTCTTCTCGGAACTGCCCAAGCTCATGGAACGGGCGGGCAATTCGGACAAGGGCTCCATCACCGCCCTGTATACGGTGCTGGTGGAAGGTGATGACATGACCGAACCCATCGCCGACGAGACCCGGTCCATCCTTGACGGGCATATCGTGCTTTCGCGTAAGCTGGCCGCTGCCAACCATTATCCCGCCATCGACGTCCAGGCCAGCGTCAGCCGCGTCATGAACGCCGTGGTGGACAAGGAGCACAAGGCCGCGGCCCAGGCCCTGCGCAAGATACTGGCCAAGTATGCGGAAGTGGAGCTGCTGGTGCAGATCGGCGAATACAAGAAAGGGGCCGATGCCGAGGCGGATTTCGCCCTGGGGCATATCCAGGCGGTCAATGCCTTCCTGCGCCAGGGGCTGGAGGAAAAAAGTTCGTTCGAGGAGACCCTGGCGGCCCTGAAAAAGGTCGTGCTGTAAGCGGGGCCCGGCCTCTGCATATGGCAAAGGTGCATCATGGCGCAACGACTCTATCCCTTGCAGGCCCTGCTGTCCGTTCGCCACTATCGGGAGGACGCCGCCCGCAACGCCTTGCGGCTGGAGGAACGCCGGCTGGTACAGGCGCGTGAGGAAGTGGGGCGGCGGCAGGCCGAGCTGGAACGCTACCGCGTCTGGCGGCAGGAAGAAGAGGAGCGGCGTTATGCCGCCATCCTGGGGGCCAGCCTTTCTCTGGAAGAGGTGGCGGATTTCCGGGCCTCTCTGGGCATGCTGGCCACCGGAGAGCAGGAACGCTTCCAAGCCGTGCGCCAGGCGGAGGAGCAGGTGCGGCAGCAGGAACAGGCCGTGACCGGTGCGCAAAGGGCCGTGGCCCTGGCCCGCCGGGAAGCGGCGAAGATCGAGAAACATCGTGACATCTGGCAGGAGAACGCCAAACGGGAGCAGGAGCATCTGGAAGATCTGGAGCTGGAGGAGTTCGCCACCCCTTCCCGCGCCAGTGACGATGCCTGAGGCCCCCCGCAGGGTGTTCGGCCGGATCCGCATGGCGGCTTATGCTGGAGGTGCCCATGGGCATGGAGATCAGTTCCCGACGCTTGCAGGAAGCGGATTCCCGCATGCAGGCGGAGCGTGAAGGCGCGGATCGTCCCGTGGACGACAGGGACAAGGAACGTTTTGACCGGGCCATGCAGGAATCCCGGGAACGAGACGGGCAGGGCGGTCAGGAAAATGGTCGGGGCGGTTCCCGGCAGGATGCCCTGTCGCCCCAGGCGCTGCTGGACAGCCTTTTCGGCAGCCGCATGCAGAGCATGCAGACGAGCGCCGCACAGGCAGCTCCGGCTCCCGGGGATGTGGACGCCCTCGTGAACGAACTGGTGGACCGTATCCTGGTCTCCGAGCCGGGCAAGGGCTCTCCGGAAGTCCGCATCACCCTGGGGCAGGGCCCGCTTTCGGGCGCGGAGCTGTGTCTGGCCCGGGCGCAGGACGGCCAGCTGTTCATCCGGCTCGCCTGCGCCGATCCGGCGTCCTTCCAGACGGCGGTGGGGGCACAGGATGCCTTGCGCAGCGCTTTGGAGCGCAGTGGCGAGAACGTTCGCGTGGAGATCGTCCAGAGCCGGGCGGACGGCGGCAATGAAGGCGATGCCCGGCAGCAGTCCCGGGGCCGCCAGGATTACGTCCCTGACGTGGAGTAGCTACGGCCGCCACACGGCGCGCCACGATATTTTCCCCCTCCGAAGGGGAGCGGACAGATCCCGCTGATTTCGGAAAAGGTGAGTCATGTCCCAGGTGATCCCTTCCCGGCCTTTCATCCCGCCAGCGCTGCCGCCGTTGCAGGCGCGGCTGGTCAATGCCCTCGTCTGCCGGGCCCTGCCGCTGACCGTAGCGCTGGATGCCGGTGCGGAGCAGCCTGTTCCCTGTACGTTGTCGTTCAATGTCGCGGCGGCCACCGCGGAGCAGGAAGCTCCCTTTGTTCCGGCGGCCGTGCTGTATCTGAGCAGTGGCGAGGATCTGTGGCGCTTGGAATGGTCATCTCTGGAGGCACTGGCCCTGAGGCCGGATCTTGCCGCCTGGCGCAGCGCCCTGCCCGCAGGGGAGCAGACCTTTGCCCGCCTGCCCGGCGAATTGTGTCTGGCTGTTCTGGAGCGTTTGCTGCAGCCTGCGTTGCAACGCCTGGAACCCTTCCTGGGCTGTGAACTGCGTTTTACCGGAGCGCCGCAGGCCGGGATCGCCTGGGGCGGTTCGTTGCCCCTGCGGCTGGATCTGCCCGGTGGTGAGGCTGTCTTCCTGCGTCTGTCCTGGGCGAAGGAAAATGCCGCACGCTATGTGCTGGAGCGGCTGGAACAGCTCCCCATGCGCATGGAGGCCGGGGGCTGTTTCACGGGGACATTGGCCTGTCCGCTGGAAGCGGGGCGCATGCGTCTGTCCGCAGACGAGGCGGCAACGCTGGCCCCGGGGGATGTCCTTTTGCCGGAGAGCTGGGCCCCTGAGACGCCGCGTCTGCGCCTGCCGCAGGGCAGGGCACTGGCCTGCCGGCTTGGGGAAGGGATCTTGTCCGTGCTGGGGCCGGATATGGGTGATCCCGGCCGGGAGTCTGCAGAGAAAGAAAGCGAGGACGGCATGAATGAGGAACAGCTGGCCCCTGCCGGGGCCGTCCAGGGCGATGGGCCCGCCACAGAAGCCCCCACGGTGGCTCCCGCACCCGTCGGGGCACTGGAACTGCCTGTGGTCTTTGAGATCGGCAGGCTGCATCTTCGTCTGGACGAACTGGCGGCGCTTGTCCCCGGGCATACGCTGGCCCTGGGCGGCGAGACGCCGTCGCCCGTCGTGGACATCCGTGTGGCGGGGCAGCTGCTGGCGCAGGGACGTCTGGTGGATGTGGGCGGCATGCCGGGCGTGCAGATCACCCGCATGCATGCTGCCGGACAGGACGGCGGTACGCCGCAGGGGGCCGGGGATGGAACTGGCCGGGATTAATCCCCTCTATCTCATCGCGGGCCTGGCGCTCTTAGGGCTGGCGCCCTTCCTGCTCATGATGGTCACGTCCTACGTGAAGATCGTGGTGGTCACGAGCCTTGTCCGCAACGCGCTGGGCGTGCAGCAGGTGCCGCCAGCCATGGTCATGAACGGCCTGGCCATCATCCTGACGGTCTTCATCATGGCGCCGGTGGCCATGGATACCAAGGCCCTGCTGGAGGAACAGCGGTTCAGCGCGAACCCGAAGCCTTCGGAGATGCTGGAGACCCTGCAGGCCGTCTCGCCGCCGTTGCGGCAATTCCTGGAAAAGAACACCAGCCCCGCCATCCTGCAGGAATTCATGGGTACGGCCCAGCGCATATGGCCGGAGCATCAGCGGCAGAGCATCACGCATGACAACATGTTCATCCTGGTGCCGGCCTTTACCATCACGGAACTGACCAAGGCGTTCCAGATCGGCTTTTTGCTCTATTTGCCTTTCGTTGCCATAGACCTTATCATTTCCAATGTCCTGCTGGCCATGGGCATGATGATGGTTTCGCCCATGACCATTTCCCTGCCGTTCAAGCTGCTGCTGTTCGTGACGCTGGACGGCTGGCTGAAGATCAGTCAGGGCCTGCTGCTCAGCTATCAGTAGCCAGATTCGGAGGTTCTATGGAAGTCATCGTAACGGAACAGGACGGTATCGCCATCGTGGAGCTTGCAGGCCGCATGGACGCCACGACGACACCGGAATTCGAAAACGCGACCCGCGCCCTGCTGGAAGCGGGCAAGCAGCGTTTGCTCATCGACATGTCCCGGCTGGAATACATCAGCTCCGCCGGACTGCGGGGCATCCTGGGGCTCGTCAAGGCGCTCAAGGCCTGTGCCGGCAAGCTGGCCTTCTGTTCCCTGCAGCCCATGACGGCGGAAGTGTTCCGCATCTCCGGGTTCAACGCCATGCTGACTGTCCGGGACAGTCGGCAGGAAGCCCTTGCGGCTCTGGCCGGCTGAGAGGGCAAGGAGGTAGGCTGTGGCCAGAATCATGCTTCCCGCCCGTGTTGACAGCTGCGCGCCGGCCATGGAATTCCTGCGTGAACACCTGGCCGCCGACTACGCCGACATCCTTGGTTTCGTGGAACTGGCAGTAGAAGAACTGCTGGTCAATGTGGCCACCTATGCCTATGCCGGCACCTGCCCGCAGGAAGGCGACAGGAGCGCCCACTGGGGGCAGATGGAACTGGGCTTCAAGCGGGTGAGCATGGACAGCGCGCCCTTCCTCTGCGTCTGGATACGGGACTGGGGCACGTCTTTTGATCCGTTCATGGAGACCGCCACGCCGGACACGTCGCTGGCCGCAGAGGATCGCCCCATCGGCGGCCTGGGCGTCCACCTGGTCAAGAACGTTTCCGCGCACCACTGCTACAGCGGTGATGACGGCACCAATACCATCGAACTCTATTTCCAGCTTGCCCACGACGAAAATTGAGCCGTGAAGGATAGCCGCTGCCTTCATATTTTCTGTTTTTTTTGCCTGCTGCTGTGCCTTTTGCCGGCCGGGGGCTGTGGCTCCCGGACGTCCGGGCATGTGACGCCTCCGCCGGAAGCGGCATTGCCGCCGGTGCCCCTGCAGCCCGGTACGGGCATCCTTTCCCATGAATATCAGGAGCAGAAGGTCCTGCCGCGCATGGTACGGGTCGCTTCCCTGCCGCAGAAAAAAGCCCCGGGCGATGCCCGGCAGGCCGCAGCGGCCATGACGGCTCCTGCCCCCCAGACCATGACCGTGGCCGCCGTATCAACGGCTGACCGGGACGAGCGGCAGGCTTTTGCTGCCGCACCGGCACGGCGTACGTCTTTTCGCCCGCCGTCCGCACCGGTGATCCATGACGACATCGTGCCCCCCGCACCGGAGGAATGGCGCCGTCTGGCCCGTGAGGCCGAGGAGATCTTCGGCCTTGACGCGGGGCTTGTGCTGGCGGTCATCCAGGCCGAATCCTCCTTTGACCACACCGCGGTCTCACCCGTAGGGGCCCAGGGGGCCATGCAGATCATGCCCCATACACAGGAGGAGCTGGGACTCATCGACCCCTTCGATCCCCGGGCCAATGTCTATGCCGGTTCCCAGTATTTGATGCACCAGCTGCAGCGCTTCGGCTCCGTGGAGCTGGCCCTGGCGGCCTACAATGCCGGGCCCGGCAGCGTGGAGCAGTACGGCGGCATCCCGCCTTTTCCTGAAACGCAGGAATTCGTCCGGCGCGTCCTGGTCTACTGGAACCGGAACATTCCTGCGGACCAGCCGACGCATTCTTAAGAACAGGCGGGGCGGGAGCCCTTGCTGCCGTCTCTCATCTCCTCTGCCAGCCTTTATGCTGACGCGGGGCCGCCACAAGCCTCGCCTCCCTGGTGCCTCGGCTGAGCCCTTCCAGCCCTGAGCCGGTGCCCTTTCCCTGTCTATCCTCTCTTTTCCCTCTGCTTTCTCCGTTCCCTTTTGTTCCCTGTTTACCATGGCTGGAGGCTAAGCTGCCTGTCGGGCATCCGGGATTTCCCGGGCGTATCCTGTCCATATCGGTTATTCGGGGGGCCTGTCTGGCGTCCTCTCCCGGCTTACTGCGAGCTCTGGCCGTTCGCCCGGTCAAGGATGATACGTTCCCCTCGCGGTGCCGTCAGCGGGGAATGACGCCGGATGTAGTCGCCCGTCAGCTCCCTGACGGACAATGGGCTGGTGGCCAGCAGGCGGCCTTGCCGCAACATCCCGAAACCGTCGCCGCCTGACGCCAGAAAATCGCTCAGGACCACACCATAACGGCCCTGAGGATCGAGCACATGCCGCCGACCGCGTTCGTCCACGATATGGACGGCCTGCAGACGCCGGCCTGCAGGGCGGCTGGTGTCCGCCTCATAGGCCAGGCCCGCCACCTGCAGCAGCTGCGGCCCTTCCCCGTCGGGCCCGGACACGGCGTGCTCCAGGGCGTCTATGATCTGTTTGCCTGAATATTCGCGGACATACACCTGACCGTCAAAAGGATGCAGGGCCAGCAGATCTCCCCGGGAAATGTCGCCTGCGGGCAGGGAGGCCCGGATGGCGCCGCCGTTAACCAGAGCCAGGCGGGCCCCCTGTTTCCTTCCGTATTCCAGAAAAGCGTCTGCCGTCAGCAGGCCGCTGAAACAGTCGCCCTTGCGGCAGGCTTCCATGCCGTCCGGCATCCGCACGCTGTGGCGGCCTACGATCTCCGTACGATAGCGCTCCAGGCTCTTCGCGTAGCCGGCCACCAGACGGGTCATGGCTTCGTCCTGCGGCAGGGCCGGGAGGAGTTCCCGGGGACCGCCCGTCCAGGACACAGGGGTGCCCGCCGCATCGAAGGTGATGCTCAGATCCCCCAGATAGCGGGTCGCACGGGCGGCTGTCACCACGAGGACAGGAGCGCCGTCCGGCGCGTGTTCCACGATGGGGTAGGGGCCATCCTTGGAGCCGGGGCCGAGATAGGTGTGGGTATGGCCGCCCACGATGACATCCACGCCGTTGACGCTGCGGGCCAGCTCCCTGTCCCGTTCCAGCCCCAGATGGGTCACGACGATGATATGCCGGATGCCCTGAGCCTCCAGCTCGGCGACGTACTGCTGCAGTGTTGTCCGTGCATCCCGGAACGTGATCCGGGGGCAGGCGGCCGCCAGTCCGGTGACTTCGTCATTGGCCAGCCCGATGATGCCCACCCTGGTCCCGCGTACCGTCCGGACAAGGTAGGGGCGTATGCGGCTCCCGGCCAGCGGGCAGCCCTGCTGCGGCGTCAGATTGGCGGCCAGCACCGGCAGGGGCTGGGCCTCCAGGAAACGGGCCAGTTCGCGGCATCCTTCGTCGAACTCATGATTGCCCAAGGTCATGGCGTCGTAGGGCAGCAGCGCGTCCGCAGCGGCGATCACGGGCCACTTGTTGACGCTGTAGAACAGGGTGCCCTGGAACTGGTCGCCCGCGTCCAGGGCGATGACGTTGTCCTGCTCCTGCCGGGCAGTCTGGATGGCTGCGCTGATGCGAGCCAGACCGCCGCGGCAGTCCGCGGCCTCGAAACAGGCGTTCATGTGCTCATCGATACCGGCAAGAAAGGCATGGGTATCATTCACGTGCAGGAGGCGCAGCTCCAGACCTGCATCCGGGGTTGTCTTGCGGTGCGCAGGAGCGCAGGCAACCATGAGGAGGAAAAGAGCACAGAGGAGCGCCGTTAACGGCAGGAGCCGCATTCGTTTCCGTAGCAGGTGATGCATGGATATATCCTTTCTGTTTGCCTGATGTGCGGGAGAGCCGAGCCAGCACGATGGTGAGGGCCCCAATGCCTGCCAGGCTTATGCATGGAGGCATCCGTTGCAGGATCGCATGGTGAGGCTGGTCATGCGCAGGCAGCGTGCCTGTGCCTTCCTTGGGGCAGGATGGCCGCAGCCGGACGGTATGCACGGACGGGATAGGCAACCCGTTCCTCGCCCGACGATTGTTATACGGGGAGGCCGTGAAAGGGAAGGGCATATCCGGGGTGGCGGGTGCGCCTCTGTTTTGCTTTTGGCTGAGGCCCCCGGGAACAGAAAAACGGCACCTGCATGACTGCAAGTGCCGTTGGACATGTTGCCGGATCGGGGCAATGGTGTGTATGGCTGGCAGCCTGCCGGTCAGACAGGCCGGGGAGAGGCGTTAGAGCGCTTCCCGGTAGATGTTGATGGCATCCTGCAACGAGACGCTGCGCGGATTGTTGCCCAGCAGGCGGGTCACTTGCAGTACGGATTCGGCCAGTACGGGTACATCGTCGGGCGTGACGCCGTAATCGGCAAGATGACGGGGCACCTGCAGGTCGCGGGCCAGGCTTTCCAGAGCATCAAGGCAGCGACCGGCGGCCTTTTCGTGGCTCAAACCGGTGGTGTTTTCTCCCAGCATGGCGGCCAGTCGGGCAAAGCGTTCCATATTGCCCACCATGTTGAAGCGGAAGACGGGCAGGAGCATCAGGGTATTGGCCAGGCCGTGCGGGATGTGGTAGCGCGCGCCGATGGGATAGGCAAAGGCATGCACGGCCGTGACGCCCGCATTGCAGAAGGCCACACCGGCGTAGAAGCTGCCGGTCAGCATGGCCTGCCGGGCCTGGATGTCCTCACCGCGGGCCCAGGCCTTGCGCAGGTTGGGAGCGATGAGGGCGATGGCATGTTCCGCCCACATGTCGGTAAGGGGCGTGGCATGGATCGAGGTGTAGGCTTCCATGGCGTGGATGAGGGCATCCATGCCGCTGGCCGCAGTGGGGCCCTTGGGAAGGCTCAGGGTCAGTTCGGGATCCAGGATCACGCTGGCGGGCAGCATATGGCGGCTGACGATGCCCATCTTCAGCTGGGCGGCTTCGTCGGAGAGGATGGCGATGTCCGTGACTTCGCTCCCCGTACCGGCAGACGTGGGGACGAGGATCAGGGGCGCTCCCGGCTTGGACACCTTTTCGATGCCGTACAGTTCGCGGATGTCCTGCTGGTTGCCCAGCAGCACGGAGCAGGTCTTGGCGGTATCCAGCGAGGAGCCGCCGCCGATGCCGATGACACAGTCGGCCCCAAAGGCACGGGCCTGTTCGGCGGCGGCCAGGACGCTCTCCACCCGGGGTTCGGGTTCCACGTCGGCATGGATCGCCACCTCAAAGCCCTTTTCACGCAGCAGGGCCGCGGTCTTCTCCGTCAGGCCCAGCTTGGCCAGGATGGGATCGCAGACCAGAAAGATCCTGTGGCCGTTCAGCGAGGCGGCCTCTTCGGCGATATTTCCGTAAAAGCTGCCGCATCCGTTGACGATACGGCGACAGATCTTGAACGTCGTGATGTCCATGGTGTTCTCTTTGATGTTGATGGTTCCGGTACGCCTGCCTACAGGCTGCTGAGGCCCAGCAGCTTCATGCCGTTCTCATAAAAGAGCTTGCGGCGGCATTCTTCAGTAAGATCGAGACGCTGATATTTTTCGACGGCCTTGTGGACTTCCACGAAGGGATTGGCGCTGGCAAAGACGACTTTGTCCGTGATGTATTCGTTGGCGGCCTGGATGTAGTTCTGTCCCATCAGCTTGGATTCGCAGGTGGAGAAGTCCATGTAGACATTGCTGTGGCGCAGGACCAGGGCGATGGCTTCCAGCACCCAGGGATAGCCGCCGTGGCTGAGCAGGATCTTCAATTCGGGGAAGTCGGTGGCCACGCGGTCGATGTGACGGGGATCGGTGGAATCCAGGACGACCTTGGGCATGAAGGGCGAAAGACCGGCGGTCATGATGACGGGGATGTCGAATTCGCAGCACATGGCGTACAGCGGATAGAATTTGGCATCGTCCACGGCACAGTGGGCCATGGCGGCGTCGATGGCGGCACCGCGGATGCCGTCTTCGAGAACGACCTTGCGGAAGCGGCGCACCGCCGTCATGCCCTTGTGGGGATCATAGGCCCAGAAGCCGATGAACAGGTCGGGCGCGGCCGCCATGCATTGCAGCACGTCGTCATTGGTGCTTTGGATGGCATAGGTGGATTCGATGTCGCGCCCGGAGACCACAGCCTTGGCGATGTCGAGGCCGCGCAGTTCGCCGATGCACTCCGGCAGGCTCTTCTCGGGGCGGGAGCAGAAATCCGTCTTTTTGATGTATTCGCAGTACACGGGGTTTTTGATGACACTGTCGAGAGAGGCACGGGTGCTGGGACGATAGCGGAAGTCGATGATCTTCATGATGTTCTCTTACAGGCTGATGGTGAGGTTCTTGCGGACGAGGGAAAGGGCCAGAGCGAAGACGCCCGTGAGGCAGAGGACATAGGAAACGATGCCGAAGTGGCTGTAGACCATGACAGGCAGCCAGGTCCCCAGGGCGCTGAAGGTGTAGTAAACGGAAAGATAGACGCCATTGGTCATGTTCTTTTCGGCCAGGCTCATGCGGTTCACCACGCCGGGCAGCGTGGTGTAGACCAGTACGAAGCCCGTCGTCATACCGAATATGGCCAGGAGCAGGGAGAGCGGGCTCGAAGGGAGCAGGCTCGGGACAGAGGCGAGGAAGAGCAGGACGCCGCAACGGATCGTGCGCATCTCACCGTGCAGCAGCCGCATGATCTTTTTGGAAAAGATCCCCAGCAGGGAGCAGATGAAGGCAGGGACATAGAGCAGGCCTGTAGCCCAGCTGCCGGCATCAGGCAGGAGTTCCCGCATACGGAAGGGCGCCAGGTTCAGGACAGAGGCATGCGCGAAGATGCACAGGGGGCCGATGAGCATGAGCAGCAGCAGGCCCGGCTGGCGCAGCACCCCTAACAGGTGGGCCGGGGAGAAAACGTCATGCTGTGTGCTCCTGGTCCGCTGCAAAAGCAGGAGGCAGGGCAGTGCAGACCCCAGCAGAAGGGCATATGTCAGGAAGGCGGCCTGCCACCCAAGCCAGCTGGTGATGAAACCGGAACCTATCCTGCCCAGGAAGGCCCCGAACATGGTGGTCGTGGTATAGATGGCCATGGCCCGTTGCAGGGACTCCTGCCGGCTGTGCAGGGAGATGTGCGTCATCAGGGCCAGCAGGATGGCAGGGACCAGCAGCCCGGTCAGGGTGCGCAGGGCCAGCAGCTGCCAGAAGGCCGTCGTAAACGAGGCTGCCAGCAGGACAAGAGCGCACAGAGCTGTGGTCAGCTGCAAAAGGCGGCGGGTACTGCACATGTTGAGGATATAGCCATAGCAGACCGGCGCCAGCCCCAGCGGCAGGATTGCCAGCGTCATGAGCAGACTGGCAGACTGGCTGCCGACCCCGAAATGTTGCTGGATGACCGGCAGCAACGGCTGGGGACCATAAAGAGCGGCAAAGGCCGCAAAGGTCGTCCAGAGCAGGACAAGGAATTCCACCTTGCCCAGGCTGGGGGCCGGTGAACGCATGGACATGGGGACTGCTTCCTCCGCATGGTTTTGGGGAGGCTGGCAGGATCTCCCCGTTGCGGAGGGGCAAAGCAAAAAGGGTGCCGTTATGGGGAATTTACTATGTTTTTACGTATAACTAGTTTATAATATTTATTAAATAGTTTTTTATGGATGGCCTGCCCCTCGCAGACAGGGGAGGAGTATAGAAGGAGGGTATTGCATATTCGCATTGCGCAAATGCATGATGATCCCTGTAGCAAAGGAAAGTCTTCACAATTTGCATAAATGCAGTATCATCGCAAAAACAGCCGGGGCCGCTCCGGCCTGCCGGTCTGTACCGTGACATATCTCCAATCTTTTCAGGGCGTGCCATGAGTTCTATGGGTATTCAACTTTTGCCGCAGCAGCTTGTCCCCCTCATACCCATCCTGGATGCCATGAGCGATGGTGTCCTTGTGGTGGATGCCAGCGGCAGCATCATTGGTCAATAAAAGCATGAGGCGCTTTTACCAGGGGGGCGAGACGCCTTTTCCCGGGTATCCGCTGGCGGATTTCAATGCCGCTGACTGGGTGGAAGCCAAGCGGGTCCTGACATCGGGAAAACCGCTGCTGGGGCAGACCATGCACCTGCCTGCGGCCACGGTGGTGGCCAACCGGTTGCCTATCCTGCAAAACGGCAAGGTGGCGGGCGTGGTCTGCGCCATGCAGGAGATCTCATCGCTGGATGCCGTGGTGCGCCAGCTGGGGGCGTATCGGGAGCTGGACAGCCAGCTGAAAGGATTGCTGGAGGCCTTGCCGCAGGCCGTACTGGTGACGGATGCGGAAGGGCGCATCCTGCGGGTCAATGCTCCCTGCTGTCGCTTGTGCGCCATGGAGCGCGACAGCTTGCAGGGGCGCAACGTGCGCGAGCTGGAAAAAGATTTTCCCGAGCTGGCCGTGGAGGTCGCGCACTGCCTCCAGCGGGCCCTGCCTGCCCAGAGCATCGCCCGCTGCCAGGGACGGCCCCTGCTGCTGTGGTCGGTCCCTTCTCTGGACAATCACAAAAAGCCCCGCTTCGTCGTGGTCTCGCTGATGGATCTGGAGCGTTTCGATTATGTGCGCCAGCAGCTGGAAGACAGTCGCCGGAGTGCCGAAGAGGCGGAAGCCGTGGCACACGGGGGCGACATCTTCAGCCAGGTGACCCAGGAAGTGGGCATGGTCGTCCGCAGCGCGGCCATACGTCGCGTGGTCGACAGGGCTATCAAGGTCAGCCAGACGGACAGCTCCGTCCTCCTGCAGGGAGAATCGGGAGTGGGCAAGAGCATGCTGGCGGCCATCGTCCATCGTCTTTCGCCCCGGGAGAACGGGCCGTTCGTTTCCATCAACTGCGGTGCCATCCCCGAACAACTCATGGAGAGCGAGCTTTTCGGCTACGAACGCGGGGCCTTCAGCGGCGCCAATCCCAAGGGCAAGACAGGCTTGCTGGAAGCGGCCCACGGCGGTACGGTCTTTTTTGACGAGATCGGCGAACTTCCCCTGCCCATGCAGGTCAAGCTGCTGGAAGCACTGGACAAGCACGCCTTCCTGCGGGTGGGGGGGACGAAGCCGGTCTCCGTGGATGTCCGCATCGTGGCGGCCACCAACAGGAACCTGGCCGAGGATGTGGAGCAGGGCAGGTTCCGCAAGGACCTTTTTTACCGGCTCAACGTCATCCCGATCCTGATCCCGCCATTGCGGGAACGCAAGGAAGATATCTATGCGCTGGCTCTGGACATGCTGGACAGGCATAACGTCCGGCACGGCTGCCGGAAGCGCCTTTCTCCCGAGGTCATCGACCTGCTGCTTTCTCACTCCTTTCCGGGCAATGCCCGGGAGCTGGGCAATATCATGGAGTGGATGCTGGTCATGTCCGAAGGCAATGTCCTGCGGCCCGAAGACCTGCCCCTTGCCATGCGGCAGGGAGGGGCGGCGCAGGCGGCAGTCCCGGCCGAACAGGAGGGGGATGCCGGAGCCTGGTCTACCAGCACGGCAAGCCCCTGAAGGACATCCTTTTTGCCGTGGAGGAGGAATGCCTGCGGCAGGCGCTGCAACGCTGCGCGACCATGCATGAGGCGGCCCAGATGCTGGGCATGCATCCCACCACCCTGTGGCGCAAGCTCGCGCAGCACAACATGGGACAGGAAGGTAAGGCGTGATGGCATACGGGGAAGCAGTGGAGAATCTTTCCAGAGAGATGGTCCTGGTCTCCCATATCCAGCGGGGGGCCGTCCAGGACGGGCCCGGCTGGCGGACGACGGTCTATCTCAAGGGCTGCCCCTTGCGCTGCCCGTGGTGCTACAATGCCGAGAGCCTGCATTTTCAGCAGGAATTGCGCTATGTACCGCAATTCTGCATCGGTGCGGCGGCCTGCGGCAGGTGTCTGGAGGTATGCCGGTCCGGAGGCATCGTCCCGCCGGGACCGGATACGGACGGCAGGCCCGTGGTGCGGCGGCAGCTTTGCCGTGTCTGCGGAGAGTGCACGCAGGTCTGTCCCTCGGGGGCGCTCTCGCTGGTAGGGCGGGCCATGACGGCCGCGGACATCGTGCAGGAAGCGGAAAAAGACAGGGATTTTTACTGCACCTCCGGCGGAGGGCTGACCCTGAGCGGCGGCGAGCCGCTGGTCCGGCCGACCCTGGCCGCCGCGGTCATGACGCTGGCCCATCAAAAGGGACTGCATACCGCTATCGAGACCTGCGGCTGGTTCGATCTGGATGCTCCGGAAAACAGGACGGCCCTGCGGCATTGCGATTTGCTGATCTTCGACCTCAAGCATCTGGACAGCCGCCAGCACCGGGCGTTCACCCATATGGACAACAGCCGGATACTGGAAAATCTGGACAGGATCGTGCGTGAGTTCCCGGCCTTGCCCCTTTGGGTCAGGACCCCGGTCGTCCGGGGCTTCAATGACAATGAGGCGGATATCCGGGATATGGCACGGCATGTGGCCCAGTTGCCCACGGTGACGCGCCACGAGCTTTTGCCGTGCCTGCCGGTGGGGGAAGAAAAATATGCCCAGCTCGGGATGGTCCGTTCCCAGCTGGCCAGCGTTGGTCCCGACAGCGCCCAGTTGCAGGAGCTGCGGGCCGTGGTGGCGGCCTGCCGTCGTGAGGCGCGGCACGGACGGGCAGAAGGGGAGGCGTGATGAAGACTGTCATGACGAGTCCGCGGGCACGTACGGCCCGTATATTGTCCCGCTTCGCGGGCCAGGTGCCTCGCCTGTCGGTGGACAGGGCACGTTATTTCACCCGTTCGTTCCGCACTACCGAGCATCTGCCGCTGGTGGTGCGCTGGGCCAAGGCCCTGGCGCACGTCATGGAGAACATAGACGTGCGGATCCTGCCGGACGAGCTCATCGTGGGCAGGGGCGGGCCTGAAGGACGCTACGGCATCCTTTATCCCGAACTGGAAGGAGCCTATTTTGCCACCGCCGGCAGCCTGCTGGAGTCGGCGGAAGATATGCCGCACCATTTTTCCGAGCAGGACATCGCCGTCATACGCGACGAGCTGCTGCCCTTCTGGGCCGGCAGGACCTTCCGGGAAAGTCTGGCCGATGCGGTGCCCCTGCATCTGCGCAGGCTCCTCTACAAGGACGGGGACATCTACGTACCGTCCTTCATCATCCACGAGACAGCCACGGTCCGCCATTCCCTGCAGTGGGTGCTGGATTACGGAAAGGTCCTGCAACGGGGTTTTTGCGGCATCTATCAGGAGGCCGCCCGGCGTCTGGATGCCCTGGACATCAACGACCCGTCCAACAACTGGGACAAGGCACCTTTTTACCGGGCGGTGATGATCCTTTGCGAAGGCATACGGAGTTTTGCCTGCCGCTATGCCGCGCTTGCCCGGCAGCAGGCGGCGGCCTGTGGCGATGCCGTGCGCCGTGAAGAGCTGGAGCGCATCGCGGCCATTTGCGAGCATGTGCCCTGGCAGTCCGCCCGTACGTTCCACGAGGCCTTGCAGGCCCAATGGTTCACCCAGCTGGTGTCGCGCCTGGAACAGCTGCACGGCGGCATCATCAGCAACGGCCGCATGGATCAGTACCTGTATCCTTTTTACAAGAAGGACCGGGAGGAGGGCCGCCTGGACGAAGATCAGGCCCTGGAGCTGCTGGACTGCCTGTGGCTGAACATGGCGCAGTTCGTGCGTGTCCAGCCGACGGCGGCCGGGATCCAGATCTATGAAGGCAATGCCCACTGGGAACACACCTGCATCGGGGGCCAGCTGGCGGACGGCAGTGATGCCACCAACGAGCTTTCCTGGCTGCTGCTGCGTTCCCGGCGCGAGTTCCCGCTGGATTATCCCGAACTCAGCCTGCGAATCCACGAAAAGACGCCGGAAGATCTGCTGCAGGCGGCCTGTGCCGCCATCCGGGAGGGGCGCGGCCCGAAATTCATGAACGATGCCGAGATCATCGATCTGCTCGTGAGGAAAGGGGCCGGCCTTGAGGAGGCGCGTGACTACAGCGGCTCCGGGTACAGCGAGGTGCGTCTGATCAACCGGACGACCTATCTGACCGGCACGACCTGGTTCAACCTTGCGGCCGTGCTCGAGATGGTGCTGTATGATGGGCATTGCAGCATGGAGGGAAGCGGCCGACTGGGGCTGGAGACAGGCGATCCGTGTGCTTTCAGCACATACGCTGCCTTTGAGGAAGCCTTTTTCGCCCAGCTTTCTTTCATTCTGGAGCAGGTCCTCATCCAGCAATATGTGGCGGATACCCTGCGCCCCGCCCATGTGGCCGCACCGTTGCTTTCCAGCCTGCATGACCTGTGTATGGAGCAGGGCAGGGACATCAACGTGGGCAGACTGGAAGGCGCCCTGATCCTGGGCGGGCAGATCGGCCCTACCGGCTTCGCGACAGTGGTGGATTCGCTGGCGGCCATCCGCTGGCTGGTCTATGAGCGGCGCGTTCTGGACATGGCCCGCCTTCTGGAAGCACTCAGGAACAACTTCGAAGGTTTCGAGCTGGAGCGCCAGTACTGTCTGGCCGCTCCCAAGTTCGGCAATCAGGATGACAGGGTCGATGACATCGCTGCCAGGCTCGACCGTTTCATGGTCGAGTTCTGTGGCCGTCATCTCAATTATTACGGCGGTACCCCCGAGATCTTCTACGTGCCTGTGACCAGTCACCGGGCCATGGGGGGCGTCACGGGCGCCACGCCTGACGGGCGCCGGGCCGGCGATGCGCTTTCCGCAGGGATCTCGCCTGGGGCGGGCTGCGCCCGCAACGGCTTTACGGCGATCCTGCATTCCGTGGCTGCCTGCAAATATGAGCAGGGCCTGGCCCGTGCCGCCCGCATGCTGGAGATCCCTATGCCGCCGCGTGCGGTGGCTGGTAAGGACGGCTGCGCCAGGATGGCGGCTTTTGTCAGGACCTGGAGCCGGCAGAAGCACTGGCACCTCAATATCTGCATGCAGGATGCCCTGCAGCTGCTGGCCGCACGTAACGACAAAGAAAAATTCTATGCCCAGATGATGCCTTTCGAGGGCTATGCGGCCCTTCCGGGGCCGCTTCGACCGGAGGTCCAGGCGGAATTGTTGCGGGATGCGCTGGAGCAGGACATCCAGGCATGATGGCCTGTTTCATGTGAACCTTTTCCTTATATGCGAAAAAAGGGAACGCTGTGCGTTCCCTTTTTTTATGCCCTGATGTCCTTTGTCGGCATCATTTTCCCCTTCGTTTTCGAAAGGATGCATCCCATTTAGAGAATGTCCGGCATACACCTTGCTATACCAGTTTTCTCCAAAGGATACAGGCCAAAGCAAGGTAAAGTAGTCCCA
>NZ_JABAFY010000044.1 GCF_012843875.1 Desulfovibrio piger
CGCGGATGGCGTTCTCGAAGGTGTAGTCGGCACCCAGCGACACGCCGCCCAGATTGCCGTTGAAGCCATAGTCCATGGTGTCGGCATCCATGCCCCAGCCGTGCTGGCTCTGCCACAGGGGCGCGATCCAGAGGGCGAAGCCGGTGGTGTTGCGGTCCACGATCTTGCCGTCGGCGTCCATGGCCTGGGCGCCGTCAGCGGGATCGGCGAAGCCCAGACGGTTGACCACGGCATTGGTGCCCGCGTCGGAAGCCATCTTGGTCATCTGCGGCACGGCACCGGCAAAGGCGATGCGGGCAGCGCTTTCAATGGTGGCAGCGGCGGCTTCCTTGTCCATGCCCAGGAAGCGGTTGTCCGTGGCGCGGCTCAGGAAGCGCACGCCCATGTCGGCGGAATTGACGTCGGCGTAGTCCCAGCGAGGTTTGCCAGCGGCACCGGCATGACTGGTGTACAGGTCGTTCACCGCGTTGGCCATGCCGTCGCTCAGGTTGGGGAACACGGTATGGGCGTCATTGCGCGTGGCGGCGGTGGTGACCTTGTCGGGGGTACCCGCGCTGCCCTGGGTGAACACGGCATCGCCCAGCGAGATCATGTCCGTGGTGGTGGACAGGCCTTCGGTCTTCCAGACAGTCCCACCGTTTGCGATAGGAGTAGGAGTACTCGTACCGTCCTGCACCGTCTCAACATTCTCAACATTGCCCACGATGGTGTAGTCCTGACCAGCCACGGCATCGGTCACGACCAGCCTGGACGTATTGTCGACGGTGAGCTTGTTGCCACCGCCAGTATGAGCGAACGTGATGGCAGCCTTGTCGCCGTAGATGTTCGCACCGTTGACCACCAGCAGACTGTTGGCGCCGAACTTGGCGGTGTTGGAGACGATGGCAGCACTCAGGCCAGGATTCGTCAGGCTGCCGTCCACGACCAGGCCCTTGGTGTCAGCAATTTTGATGCTGTCAAAGACACCCAGAGCGGCGGTGATGCCATCCTTGGACAGGCCCACGCCCTTGGTGTAGTTGCCTACCACACCACGCAGCCAGCCGGTATTGTCGGTACCCAGAGCCAGGTAGGAGTTCCGGCCCACGCCTACGCTGCCGTTGACGGTGACGTCAGTCTCACTCGCGGTCTCGCTCAGACTTGCCACAGCCACGTTGCTGGAAGGCAGGCCCCAGTCCGGGTCGACCAGCAGCATGCCTTCTTTGAGGTTGATGTGCTTGGCGGACAGGGTGGTGCCGCCGACCGCATCGTCACCGGTACCCACGGTGATGGTGCCGGCCCCGGTCAGCTCCAGGTCAGCAACCTTGGCCTGCGTGCCGTTGGTCAGCTTCAGGCTAGCGACCTTGCTGACATCCGTACCCGTACCCGTCAGATCCAGGGTACCGCCGTCGACAGCCACGGCACCAGCCGTCAGCTTCTTGGCAGCCACGTTGGTGGCGGAGATGTTAGCAGCTTTGATGGTGCCACCGGCCACGACGGTCAGCTTGCCGTTGTTAGCCTGCGTGAGGTTCTGGCCCTCGGCGGTGATGTTACCACCAGCCTGCAGCGTACCGTCGGCATCCTCGATAGGACCGTTGACCTTGATGTCCTTATCAGAGGTCACGCTACCGCCCTTGACCAGGTCGATATCACCAGCCGTCACATCGCCGGTGGCCTTGATATTGGCGGCGTCAGCGGTGATGGTGCCGATGGCCTGAGTCTCAGCACCGATGTCGCCAGCCACATTGAGGGTCACGTTTTTGGCGTTGACCTTTGTTCCCGTAGCAGCCGTCGTCGCCGTGATGGCGCCGCTGTTCACCGTAGCGGCAGCAGCACTCTGGCCCAGCACGTTCAGCGTGGCATTATTGCCGATCTCGATCTTGCCGATGCCCTTATCGCCGGCATAGGTATTGTCACCCAGGGTCAGCTTGGCATCGTTGGCGATCGTGGCATTGGCGGCCTTGTCGGCCTTGCTGACGAAGTTGTTGCTGCCGTCAAGACCGGTAAGGGTCAGGCTGTTACCGACGGTGAGCGTATCAATGCTCTCATCCAGCTCGGCGCTGCCGAAGCTGCCGGTCTTGGTAACGGGCGAGTCGACGCCCGTCAGCGTGGTCTTCTTCAGCTCGTTGTTGGTGATGCCGTCGGTGCTGCTGCCCGTCCAGTCGGTATAGCTGACCTCGCCGTTCACAACCCGTTCGCTGAGGCCGGCAACCTTGGTATCGCCCACATTGACGATGCCTTCGTTGGTACCCAGCTTGGCCGAGATGACGCCGGCGTTGACCTCATCACTAAGGCCCGTGAACTTGATTTCGTTACCGGCGGTGCTGTTGAGGCTGTGATCATCGATATCGTTCAGATTCTCGTTGCCGATGATCAGCGTGGAGCCCAGGCCGGCCGTCTTGACGGAACCACCAGTAGTAGACCCCTCTTGCTTCGTGATCAGCTTTTGGGCATCCAGCGTGCTGCCGTCAGCCACGGTGATGGTCTTACCGTCAGTAGCCGTGACGTTCTCAGCCTTCACAGTGCCTTTGCCGTTGACAGTGACGACATCAACACCAGTACCACCACCAAAGAAGCCGGTTTTTCCCTTGTCCGCTTCGGTGTCACCCTTGGCGCCGGTGGACAGGTTGTCCATCTCCACGTTGGAGCCTTCAGCAACGTTGAGGTTGCCAAAACCGGTAGCGGTGTTGTTAAACTTGTCGTTGTAGTTGTTGAAGGTCAGAGTGCTGTCTTTGTTGCCTTCGTAGACACCGGTGACCTTATCAGCGCCGTCGATAACAACGTTGGTCTCGACGCCTTCAGCCGAGGCATCCACCTTGCCGTCGATCTTGGCATCGCCACCGATGGTGATGGTGCCCTTGCTGGCGGTGCTCCTCGAGCTAAGAGTCAACAGGGCAGCCTCGGTCTCCGTAGTTTCGACGGTGTAATCGCCGGCCACGACATCGCCTGTGATGGTGCCGCCCGTGATGAGGACCTTGAAGTTATCAACAGAGGCAGTACCACTTTTGAGCTTGGCGCCGCCGGCATAGACGCTGCCGTTGATCTCGCCACCCTTGATGGTCAGGTTGGCGGTGCCCACAGTGGCGGTGCCGCCGTCAGCCAGGCCACCGGCCACGACATGGCCCTCGATGGTGCCGCCGTTGATGACGGTGTTGGTGGTGGTGGCATTGGCAATGGCCCCGGCACCCTTAGCGATACCGCCACCCAGCACGGCGACTTTGACCTTGACCTTGTTCGTGTCGACACCCTGGTACTTCACGCCCTTGATGGTGCCGCCATTGATGGTCAGGTTGGCGTTGGTCACAGTGGCCTCAGCAGAGCCAGCACCGTAATATTCAGCAATGCCGCCGCCGGCCACGCCGGACAGGATGCCGCTGTGGACGATGACATTGGCGTTCTTCACAGTGGCGGTGGCAGAACCCCCTCCTTCCTGCGCACGGGCCAGGCCGCCGCCGGCCACGGTACCGAACTCGATCTTGAGGGCCTCGCCTGCGGCACCCTGCTCACCAATGGTGACATTGGTGCTGCCGGTGACATCGGCCGTGGCAGTCTGCTCACCATTGGTCATGGCCTTGCCGCCGCCGAAGACGTACTGCACCCACGTCTGCTTGTCCTGCGAGTTGTCGTACTTCGTCACCGTGACGTGGGTATCTTTATTAACATTGGCCTCGCCAGTGGCATTACGCACAGAGCCGCCGCCGATGATCTCGGCGTCAACGAGGGAACCGCCGCTGACGGTGATGTGGGTAGAGCCTTCGACATTGGCCTTATTGTCCGTGGCGTTGTTCATGTCGACAAAGCCGCCGCCGATAAGGTCGCCGTCGACTTTGCCGCCGGTCATGGTCAGGCGGGTATCGCCCGTGACGGTGGAGCTGCCACCGTTGACCGCCACGCCACCGGCAACGACCTTGCCGTTGATGGTGCCATCAGCGATGGTCACGCTCGTGCTGCCCACAGTGGCAGTGGAGTCCGTGGTATTGGCCAGACCGCCGCCCACAACGGCAGCAGACAGCTTGCCGGTGTTACCTGCCACAGCACCGGTCTCGATCGAATTCCCAGTAACATTGCCGCCGTTGATGGTCACGGAAGAGGTGCCGGTCACAGTCGAGGAGGCTTCGCCATTGGAAGACCAATAGGTCTCAGCGATACCGCCACCGATCACACCGGCCAGAGTGCCCTTGTTCACGGTAACGGAGCTGTTGCCCTTGACAGTAGCAGTAGCCTTAGACCCCACGCCGTTTCCTGCCTTAGCCTGGCTGCCGCCAATCAAAGCGCCGTCCTCGATGGTCACGGCACCATCGATCAGGACTGAGCTGTTACCTTCGACAAGCGTAGTCGCGTTCCCACCCTCGGAAGCATTGGTCTTGCTGCCGCCGATGATATACTGGGCTTTATCCTTGGAGACGTCGACGCCGGCAAATTTGCCGCCAGTGATGGTCACGGAAGAATTGGCCACTTTGGCAGAATTGGCCAATTTGGCAGAATTTTCCAACTTGGAAGTCTTCACATAGTTGCCGCCGATGACTTCGCCCAGGGCTTCACCACCAGTGACCTTCACGGAAGAATCACCCGTGATATTGAGGTTGTATTTGGAGGTGCTTTCCTTGGGCAATGTAGCCGCATTCTCCACCATGCCGCCACCGATGAGGTCGTCATGAGCCTTACCACCAGCCATGGACAACGTGGTATTGCCATGGACAATAGCGGTGCCACCGTTATTAGCGACGACGCTGCCGGCCACGATTTTGGCGTAGTGACCGTTATCCCCGAACGTGCCGCCATTGATGGTCACGCTGCTGGTCACATCCTGGGTATCGGAACCCAGCACGGAGCTGCCGCCACCATAGGCCAGGCCGCCGCCGATGACGGCCGCCGTCAGATTGATGCCGCCATTGCTGTCAGCAATGTTGCTTTGGGAAGGGCTGAAGGTTCCGCCATTGATGACAACGGAAGTGGAGCCATTATCCTCGACCATAATCGAGTTATTGCCATTGTATCTGTGGGCGACACTACCGCCCACCACGGAGGCGTGGAAGGTACCATCATTGACGGTGACTCTAGACCCCTCTGCGCTAGCCTTATTCTTGGTATCCGTGCCGGTCTTGATATAGTTGCCTCCCATGACCAGCTCGTAGGCATTGGTTTTGCCTTCAGTACCGAAGGTGCCGCCATTGATAGTCAGGCTCGTCTTGCCGGTGGCCAGGGTGGCGTCCGCGTCATTGGAGATTTTGCTGCCACCCACCACGAATTCGGTGGAAGAACCGTCCTGGATGGTAGTGCTGATATTGCCGAGCGTGACATTCCCGACCTGATCATTATTGCCGCTCACATAGCTGCCGCCGATGATTTCCTCGATGGTGCCGCCCTTGATGGAGAGGGAGATGTCGCCCGGAGTGGTCTCTCCAGGAACCGTGACATTCCCTTTGTACAGGTTGCCGCCCATGAGATGATCGGCATCTCCACTCCATTCCTGACTGCCACCACCCAAAGGCTTATCGTCTGCGGCGGTCGCCACACCGGCGCCGCCCATGATCAGCATACCGGCCACAGCCAGGCTGCCGAAAGTGTTCATCAGGTGGCACTTTTTGAGCACCGCCTTGTACCGGTTGATGAGGTTCCCGATGGCTCCCTTGGTCAGTTGCATAACAGCATCTCCTGAATTTGCGACGTCCAGCCAACAACGGGCGTCAGGTGTACAGACAGGCTGTCAGGGCGCGAGACAGAGAAATACTGCAAGTAATGATAATGAATACAATACATTGCAGATGGCTTGCCCATAACAGCATTGCGTTCGCAAATGTGGGCGGATATGATGCTCTTGCAATGATGATGGAGAGTGGAACAAAATATCGCCCACACTCTTTTGTTAGAACAGTTTTCAGACCAAGTAAACAAAAAAGTGTACATTTTATCTATTTTTTTGTAATTACTGATTATTGTCCTTTTTGGAGGTGGGTCAAGGATGAAAATATATGCAGAAACTTGGAGAACGCATTCGTCATGTACGGGGCAGAATGTCCCAGGAGGCTTTTGCCGGCCTGTTGGGCATCAGCAAGGGCGCTCTCGGCGGTTATGAACGTGGGGAAAATTGTCCCAATGCTGATGTTATCTTAACTATTTGTAATAAATGTAAAATCAATGTCTCCTGGCTGATGTCGGGAGCCGGGGCCATGCATGCCCCGGACAACATTGATGAGGATGAGCGGCCGGAAAACAGACCTGCCCCCCTGGAAGACGGAAGCCAGACGGCCGGAGAATTGTCCTGCCAGATGGCGCCCGGCCAGGATTGCAAGGCAGAGAACAACGCCTTGCGTGCCCATTGCCGCTGGTTGCAGGAGCGCCTGGACCAGCTGGAAGCGGAGCGCCGGGATCTGAACAGGGAAAACAGGCTGTTATGGCAAAAAAATGCCGATCTTGGCGAACGGCTTGCCCGCCTGGAACAGTCACAGGAGATGGCCCGCGTGAACGCCCGTGCATCGGGAGAAGACACGACGGCAGCCCTGACTGTTTCCCGCCACGGAGTGCGCTGCAACCGTCTGCAGGAAAGCTGCAAGACGGACAGGACCTAGGCAGAAGATCCTTCTGTCATGCGGCCGTTGCTGCAGGGATAACAGGGACGGCATCCATATCGCTTTTCTTCCGGTATCTTTTCTGTCCGTTACAGAGTCGTATGCGGGATGTCCCGGGATCCGGGGCATCCGGAGGGCGGATAAGCGTGTTCCTGGTCGGCGGCGATCCGTGACTTCCCTGATGTCCTTTGCCGGTAGTGCGGATCTTTTCCGGTACCGGGTCTGGGGGCATGCCCGCTTTCCTGCAGGCCTGCTCACGGACAGGGCCTGCCCCATGCTCTTGACGGGACAGGCAGATATCGTACTCTGTCAGGGCAAGACCTGACATCTGGAGCGCGCATGAACAGCAGTTATCCTCTGGTATTTTCCGTCACCTCGGGCAAGGGGGGCGTGGGCAAGACCAATATCTCGGTCAATCTGGCCCTGACCCTGGCGGCGCACGGCAAGCGCGTGCTGCTTCTGGACGCGGACCTGGGGCTGGCTAATGTGGACGTGCTGCTGGGCCTGCATCCCGAAAAGAACATCTTCCACCTGTTCCATGAGGGGGCGTCCCTGCGGGACATCCTGCTGCCCACGGAATACGGCTTCTCCATCCTGCCCGCCTCGTCGGGTGTCAGCGAGATGCTGGCGCTCAATTCGGGGCAGAAGCTGGAGCTGCTGGATGCCATGGACGAGCTGGAGGACGATCTGGATTTCCTCATCGTGGACACGGGCGCGGGCATCAACGACAGCGTGCTCTATTTCAATGTGGCGGCGCAGGAACGTCTCCTCGTCCTGACCCCGGAACCCACCTCCCTGACGGACGCCTATGCCCTGATCAAGGTGCTGAAGACGCAGCACGGCGTGGACCGCTTCCAGGTCTGCGTGAACATGGCGCAGGACATGAAGAGCGCCCGCGAGATGTTCGTGCGGCTCACGGACGTCTGCGACCACTTCCTGGGCGGGGTCTCGCTGGATCTGGCCGGTGTGCTGCCCCGCGACCCCGGCGTGCACGAGGCCGTGGTGCGCCAGCAGCCCTTCTGCCGCTGCCTGCCGGAAAGCCCGGTCTGCCGGGGGCTGGAAAAGATGGCGGACACCATCCTGCGCTGGGAGCCCGCTCCCAGTGCCGACGGCAACATCAAATTCTTCTGGAAAAAACTGCTCTACCGCTGAGACGTCCCTTGCGGGGACGGACGGCGGCCGGACGGAAGGCCATAAAAAAACGGCGTCGAAAGACGCCGTTTTTTGTCGTGCATGAGCTGTCCCCGGGCTGCGGCGGGGCAGGGGGCCGTCCTTACTTCACGGTCACCAGCTCGTAATCCACGTTGCCGATGCCGATCTTCCGGGCATGCTCGATCTGGCTGCGCCAGTTGGTCTTGGGATGGATGTCGGTGAAGTGGTCGTTGTGCTCGTGGGCGCACTGGCCCAGCACGCTGGTGCTGATGGCGGGCGCGGCGTTGACCGCGTCGATACAGGCGTGGTCCAGGGCCACGGGGTCGAAGCTGGCGAACATGCCGATGTCGGGCACCACGGCGGCGTCGTTCTCGGCGTGGCAGTCGCAGTAGGGCGAGACCTGGTTGACGATGCTCACATGGAAGTGCGGGCGGTTCTGGATGACGGCCTTGGTGTATTCGGCCATGCGCTCGTTGAGGATGGTGCTCTCGGCGTCGAAGGCGTTGCTGATGGCGTCGAAGTTGCACACGCCGATGCAGCGGCCGCAGCCGGCGCACAGGTCATGGTCGATGCGGGCCTTGTGGTCCTCGCCGATGCTGATGGCCGACTGGGCGCAGTAGTGCGTACAGGTCTTGCAGCCGCGGCACTTTTCGGCGTCGATGCCGGGCTTGCCGATGCTGTGCATGGCCATCTTGCCCGCACGGCTGCCGCAGCCCATGCCGATGTTCTTGATGGCGCCGCCGAAGCCGGTCAGCTCGTGGCCCTTGAAGTGGGTCAGGCTGATGAAGATGTCGGCGTCCATGATGGCGCGGCCGATGAAGGCGCTCTGGAAGTGGTCACAGCCTTCCAGGGGCACTTCCATCTCGTCGGTGCCCTTGAGGCCGTCGGCGATGATCATCTGGCAGCCGGTGCTCAGGGGCGAGAAGCCGTTTTCCTGCGCGGCGGCCAGGTGTTCCAGGGCGTGCTTGCGGCGGCCCACATACAGGGTGTTGCAGTCGGTCAGGAAGGGGCGCCCGCCCAGGGAGGTCACCTTGTCGGCCACCACCTTGGCAAAGTTGGGACGCAGGAAGGACAGGTTGCCCGGCTCACCGAAATGGATCTTGATGGCCACGAACTTGCTGTCCATGTCGATGCTGTCGATGCCGGCCTTTTCGATCAGTTTTTTCAGCTTGTCCAGCAGGCCGGTGCCCACGGGGCAGCGCATGTCGGTGAAATAGACTTTGGAAGCGCTCATTGTCGTATGTTCTCCAGCGTAGAGGTGTTGAGCGCCGTCCCGGAGGACGGCGCGGACGTTCGGATGTTACAGGCCGTACTGGCGGCCCAGGGAAAAAGCCTTGCCCAGCGGCTCGCCCACGCGGCAGTACTGTTTCTGACCGCCGTCGTAGAGCAGGGGATCGATGCGGTACATGTCGGGCTGGCCGCTTTCGTTGAGGCAGTCGCTCTCGATGCCCACGTTGAGGATGCGGCCCACGAACTGGGTATGGCTGCCCAGTTCCAGCGTGGCCTGCAGTTCGCATTCCAGCACCAGCGGGCATTCGTCCACATAGGGGGCATCCACCACCTTGCTGCGCACGGCGGTCAGGCCGGTGGCGGAGAATTTGTCCTCCTTGGCACCGGAGACCATGCCCGCAAAGTCCACCATGGCGGCCTGGGCCGCCGAGGGCACGCAGACCGTGAACGCCTTGCGCGCCACGATGGCCTTGTGCGTCCAGCGTTCGGGCCGCACGGAGACGGCGATGCAGGGCGGGTTGGAGCAGCAGATGCCGCCCCAGGCCGCGGTCATGATATTGGCTTTGCCTTCTTCATCATAGGCGGCCACCAGAAAGGCCGGCATGGGGTAGGCCAGGGTGACGGGACCAAGAGCTTTTTTCATGGTGTGACCTCCTTGTCATGCATGATGTGTTCCGCGCAACCGCTTGTGAAGGATGGCTGTATAGCATCGCCTGCGGCCTGTAGCAACATGTGGGGAGTAACATGTTTGCTGCAAAGGTGTCATTGTCTTTTCCTCTCGACATGCATCGCCGGGAGGGCCGCGGGCCTAGCTGTCCTCCAGGGGGTGCAGGATGGCATGACGGGAACCGTCCGCAAAAAGGAGAGCGGCGGTGACGGGCCGGGGGACGCGTTGCCCGGGTCTCCGGCCGGTCCGTGTGCCGGCGCACTGGCCGGAGGGGGCATTCTTTCATGCCGGGGACCCTTGCCAAAGGGGGAGGAAAAGGGATAACAGATCGCTTTTCATCAAAAATTTCTTTGTGGTTTGAGACCTTCCCCTTCAGGGAGAACAGAGTGGCTTGACAAGACGGCGAAGCCGATGAAAGCCTTTTCCGCAATTCCTTCCTTCAGGGAGGGGCAATCCGCGCGACCCCCATCCGTCGGTCGCGGAGGCGGTAGCCGTTGCCCGCACCAGCGGGCTTACGGATGCGCCAGTCGTTGGCGAACATGTGAGCCTTACGAATGGCGACAGCGTTTTCGCAGGCTGTTTTGCCGCGTAACATATTGCTGTCTTCATCCGTAGCTTCCTTCGTCGCAACGGCTGAAGCAGCGACAGTGCTTTCATGGGCTGTCTTGCCGTGTACCACATCGCTGTCTTTATCCGTAGCTTTCTGCGTCGCAACGGTTAAAGCTCAGTCGGCGGACGGGGCGACTGTGGATTGAAACATTTTCAGGAGAGGAGGTTGCTGTGGCATCTCCCTATATGGATGGCGTGCGCCGGGCCCTGCCCATCGTGCTGGGCTATGTGCCGGTGGCGTTCGCCTTTGGTGTGCTGGCCGTCAAGAGCAACATCCCGCCCGCTCTGGTGGTGGCCATGTCGGTGTTCCATTTCGCCGGTTCCGGGCAGTTCGTCTGCGCGGGGTTGTGGGGGGCCGGTGTGGGGGCCATGTCCGTCATCGTGGCGGTCTTCGTGGTCAACCTGCGCCATCTGCTCATGTCCGCCGCCATGGCCGAGCCGCTGGCGCCGCTCAAGCGCTGGCAACGCTTTCTGTTCGGCTGCGAGATGACGGACGAGACCTTCGGCGTGCATATCACGGCCTTCCAGCGCGGCTGGAAGCTGTGCACGGCCACGCTCTTTACCTGCAACCTCACGGCCCACGCCTCGTGGGTGCTGGGGACGGTCATCGGCGTGTTCTGCGGCGGCCTCGTCCATGACGTGAAGCCCCTGGGCCTGGACTATGCCCTCACGGCCATGTTCCTGGCCCTGCTGGTGCCGCAGTGCGTCAGCCGCCTGCATGTGCTGGTGGCCATCGTGACGGCCATCCTTTCCCTGAGCCTGAAGCTGGCCGGCATGGGCCAGTGGAACGTGGTGGTGGCCACGGTGCTGGGCGCCACGCTGGGCGTGATCCTGTTGCACCGCAACAAGAGCGCCCTGCCGGAAAAGAAAGAGGAGGACGCGGCATGATCTGGATACAGCAGCACGCGGAACTGCTTTTTTGCCTGGTGGGTTGCATGCTGGTGACGGTCATCCCCCGTGTGGGGCCGGTCATGTATCTGCATGCCGAGAGCCTGCCCGACCTGCTGCGCCACTGGCTCTCCTTCGTGCCCGTGGCGGTCATGGCGGCCCTGCTGGGCCCGGACGTCTTCATCTATCAGGGAGAGTTCATGCCCACGCATCACAACCTCTTCCTGATGACGGGCATCCCGGCCCTGCTGGTGGCCTGGTGGAGCAAGAGCTTTTTCGGCACCATCGCCTTTTCCATGGGCTTTGTGGCCCTGATGCGCTACCTGGGGTGGTACTGATGGAACACGAGTCCCGGACGCACTGTCCCTTCCACCTGCGGGAGGCCCATCTGCCCCCGGCCCTGCGCAAACCGCGCAAGCCCGCGCCGCCCCTGCCGCCCCCGGCCCGCAGCGCCCGGCTGCTGGTGCGGCTGGCCGCGGAGGATACGGCTCTGTTCCGCTTTTTGCTGGAAGGCTATGACAACACGGCCTATTTCACCGTGCTGGAGCCGCGTACGGCCCTGCTCAAGCTGGTCTTTTCGCCCCACCGGGAAGATGCCCTGCGCCGGGCCCTGGGCGAGATGGCCGAGAGTCTGGAATTTTCAGTGGAACCCTGGCCCCTGACAGGGCCTGATACTGTTGGCGGGGAAGTGCCCGGCAGGGCGGCCATCCCCGGCGTCCCCGGTACTTTGCCTGTCCGGCACAGGGCGGTTGGCCGGGAGACGGGAGTGTTTGTCATGGAAAAGGACGATCCTTCAGGAGCGGAAGCCCGCACGGACCAGTCCTGCACCGCCGGGGAGGACAGCACCCCGGACGGGCAGCTGGATGCCCTGCTGGCGACCCTGGCCGCCGCCAGCTTCGATGTGGAGCGGCAGGAGGTGCCCGGCAGCCTGCGCGCCACCTGTGCCTTCCACCGTCGTGACGAGGCCTATGTGCTGCACCGCAAGGCTACGCTCTGGGCGGCGGAGACGCACGAATATGTGCAGGTCCACTGTCTGCCCCGGCTGGACATGGCCGCCTGGGAGCATATCTGTGACGGGGCCCTGGCCTGGGGGCAGGAGCGCATCCGGCCCCACGACGAGCACATGGCCTCGTATGTGAGCGTCATCATCCTTTGCCGGTCATGGCAACAGGATGCGGCGGCCGCTGTGGAGCGCTGCCGTGTCTGCAAGAGTTTCTGGCTGGGCCTGCGCGGCTGGATGCGTCTGCGCGCGCTGGCCCTTATCCTGCCTTCCGCGCCGTGGCGCGACACCGTCCCCCCCGATGCCGCCTGCGTCTGCAACAAGGCAGCCCGGGCCACCCTGCTGCCTCTGGCGCGCAGGGCGTTCCCGTCCCTTTTTCCTCAAGAGCGTGTATCATGAATTCCCTGTATCTGCTCCTTGGCGGCCTGGCCCTGTTGGGACTGGGCTATTTCGTCTACGGCGCCTGGCTGGAAAAAGTCTGGGGCGTCGATCCCTCCCGGCCTACGCCGGCCCACCAGTTCCGCGACGGCGTGGACTACATGCCCTCCAAAGCTCCGGTTGTGCTGGGACACCATTTTTCGTCCATCGCCGGGGCCGGGCCCATCAACGGCCCCATCCAGGCCGCCGTCTTCGGCTGGCTGCCCTGTTTCATCTGGGTGGTCGTCGGCGGCATCTTCTTCGGCGGCGTGCATGACTTTGGCTCCCTGTTTGCCTCCCTGCGCAACAAGGGCCGCTCCATCGGCGAGGTCATCGCCGGCAGCATCGGCCTGCGGGCCAAGCGCCTGTTCGTCATCTTTTCCTTCCTGACCCTGGTGCTGGTGGTGGGGGCCTTCGCCTCCATCGTGGCGGGCACCTTCAACGGCTTCATGACCGATGCCTCGGGCGCGCTGGTCCACAACCACGTCAACGGCTCCACGGCCACCATCTCCCTGCTGTTCATTGTGCTGGCCGTGATCTTCGGCCTGCTGGTCTACCGTTTCGAGATGCCCTTGCGCAGGGCCACCCTGCTGGGCGTGGCGGGCATCGTGGGCGTCATTGCCCTGGGGCTGCATTTTCCCGTCTATGTGGGCTACGACACCTGGATGTGGCTGCTGGGCCTGTACATCCTCGTGGCCTCGGTGACGCCCGTCTGGATCCTGCTCCAGCCCCGCGATTACCTCAGCTCCTTCCTGCTCTATGCCATGATGCTGGCCGCCGTGGTGGGCATCGTGGCCGCGCATCCGGTCATCGAACTGCCCGCCTTCACCTCCTTCGAGGTCAACGGCCAGTATCTCTTCCCGGCCCTGTTCGTGACCGTGGCCTGCGGGGCCATCTCGGGCTTCCATTCGCTGGTGGCTTCGGGTACCACGTCCAAACAGTTGAGCAGCGAGCGTGACGCCCGCCTGGTGGGCTTTGGCTCCATGCTCATCGAAAGCGCGCTGGGCATCGCCTCGCTCATCGCCGTGGGCTATATCTTCACCCAGAACGGCCATGCCTTCACCAGCCAGACGCCCACCCAGGTGCTGGCCGACGGCCTGTCGCAGATGCTGGCCTGTGTGGGCCTGGGCAGCGAGAGCGCCCGCGGCGTCACTTACGGCCTCATCATCCTGGCCGTGTCCACCTTCTGCCTGACCTCGCTGGATACGGCCACCCGTCTGGGGCGCTATATGTTCCAGGAACTGTGGCTGGCCCCGGGCCAGAGCGTGAAGGACGTGCGCGGCTGGCGGGCCGTGCTGGTCAACAAATATGTGGCCACGCTGGTGACCGTGGGCCTGGGCATGAGCCTGGGCTTTGGCGGTTATGCCAAGATCTGGCCCCTGTTCGGTGCGGCCAACCAGCTGCTGGCCGCGCTGGCCCTGCTGGCCGTGGCCTGCTGGCTCCAGAACCTTGCCCGCCGCAACGGCATGTTCCTGCTGCCCATGCTCTTCATGCTGCTGGTGACGCTCTCCGCCCTGGTGCTGGGCATCGTGGCCCAGGGCCGTGCCCTGCTGGCCGGGACGGGCGGGGCCGTGGCGGCCCTGCAACTGGTCATCGCCGTGCTGCTGCTGGCGTTGTCGCTGGTGCTGGTGCACGAAGGTTGGCAGGCCCTGCGCCGCAAGGGGCGCCCTGCGGCGGAAAAGGCCTAGACCGGTCTTTCTCTCAATAGGCTGGCGGGGGCGGAGCTGCCTTTGAAGAGCTGCGCTCCTGCCCCGGTACACGATAAAAAAGGCGGATCCGTGGATCCGCCTTTTCACGTTCTGATGTCTGCCGGTCGTGCCGGGGCCGCCCGGCAGGATGGTGACTCGTGGCATGGTGATGCTTCGGCGTTGCCGCCGTCACGGCGCGGAGGCCATCCTGCGGACGGTCTGCTCCGGCGGCTGCCCGTCCCGGGGATCTAGCCGTTGAAGATGACCGGCTCCTTGCGCTGGGCTTCGGGCAGGTGCCCCTTGGCGTACCCTAGGCTCAGGGCGCTGACGAAGCGGCACTGCTCCGGCACCTTGTAGCGGGCCTTGATCTCCGGACGGTCCATGAAGTCCTGGGCAAAGCCGATCCAGCAGGAGCCGATGCCCTTGGCGTGGGCGGCCAGCATGATGTTGGCCGTGCACAGGGTGCCGTCATACACGTACCAGTGTGAGGTCGTGTCCCCGTAGACGCAGATGACGTTGTTGGCGTCATAGAAGATGTTGTAATTGGGGTTGTCCAGCCATTCCCTGTACTGGGCCAGCCAGGGAAAGTCCGCAAAGTTCTCTTTGAGCCAGGCTTTGATCTCGTCGGAAAGGGCGGCGATCTTTTCCCGTCCCTCCAGGGTCACGAAACCCCAGGGCTGCATGCCGGAGCCGGTGGCGGCCTTGGTGCCGACGGTCAGCAGCTCCAGGATCTCTTTTTTGGGGATGGGCCGGTCCTCATAGGAGCGGCAGGAACGGCGGGTGAGGATGCATTGCAGGGCGTCCATGAAAGACCTCCCGGGTCGGAAAAGGAAGGGAACGTCCGCAGACTGCGCGGACACCCTGCCAGTATAGCGCGGGGGCTCGCAAAGGTCGAGCCGGAGGAGCGTCCGCAGGCGGTGTGTGGCGGTCATCCCCGGAGGCAGGTCGCTCTGGTGCGGGAGGCGCGGCGCAGGAGGATGTTTTCAGCAAAGCCGGAAGAGAAGGGCGGCAGGCTTTTGCATCTGGGGGCGGCGTCCCCGTCCCGGGATGCGAGGAGCTGCGGCAAGAGGACGGGCTTGCGGAAAGCCGGATGGCGACGGCCGCCCTTCCTGTGACCGGCAGTGATGCGGGAGGGTACCGGGATGCCTGGTCGGATATGGGGCGGGCTCTCCGGCAGGCAGTGGGCAGGGCCTGCGCCGGGCGCTGGACATTGCGCCGCGCTTCCCGTACTCAGCGCAGGAAAGGCGCTGCCTGTGGGGCGGCCCCGCCATGCTTCTGATGCATTTTTCCTTCGTGTCCGTTTTTCCGGTGGACAGCGGGCGTTGCCCCGTTCCCCGGCGGCGTGGGGAAGGTCCCGGAAGAGGGCGGGAAGATGCCGCGGCGCCGGAACATCTTACTGGAGACGATATGACACGGACCTTTTTGGCCCTGATCTTCCTGCTTCTGACCGCTGTTGCCTGCCCGGCCGGGCAGCATCCCCTCACCGTGACCCGGACTGCCGACGATTTCTACGCCGCGTTCGACCGGGACATCCTCATCAAGACAAAATTCTGTTCCGTCCGGGCGTTTCAGGAAAAAGCCCTGCTGCGCTCGGACCTCTTTGGCGAACTGGTGTTCATGGCCTTATTTGCGCCCATGCCTGAAAGCTTGAAGCATTACCGCCCCCAGCACCGACATTTTTTGTTGGATGAAAGCCGTGTTTCAGGGGATAAGCTGGATAAAATATTGATTCTAAGCGAGTTTCCGCAAGGAAGATGGTTCAATGGTCATCAGTATGCCGTTTGAAGGCTTAGAATCAAAGTATGAGGGCTGTTAAAATCATACTCTTATAGTATGATTTTGATGCATCTTGCACTATGCCCGACAGGCGTCCCGATATATTTATTTAAAAATTTTTTATACAGTAAATTTACATGGATACAAAGATATTACGATTTTCATATAGAAATAGGTTAGCTCTTGACTCAAAACAGCAAACCCGGAATAAGCTGGAGGATCATCCCCAGGAGGAATACGATGATCCCGATTTTCGCATCGCTGCCAGAGTCCTCTCAAACGAAAGCGGTCGTGGAATATCTTTACGAGCTTGGCAATAGACGGGAGTGGAATGAGCTGGAGAAGGTGCTGCACGAGATTCTGTCTTGCGACGGCTTTCATAAGCTGAAAGCCCAGGCTTTGGAGTATGCTGTTTTTATGGGCCTTCAGAGGAAGGAGCAACGGCAAGCCCTTGGATACTACCATGATCTTTGCCGTCTTGAAGATGATTGTGGGCCTTTTCGCACTCAGCGGGCACAGGCCGTCGCATATCTGGTGCGGCTGTTTGAAAATTCTCCACAAAGCGTGCTTGTGCCGTGGTGTGAGCTCGTATGTGAAGACCTTCCTCCATTCGCACAGTATCTTTGTGGGCGTAGTGGCCTTTTTTTATTGAAAAATCTTTGCAAAAACAGAGAGTTGACGAGCGCTTGTGTCGTGTTCAGGCTTTTTAAGCGTTTACCCGTCCGTATATGCGACACATATCTGCGCGAGGCCAAGGTCATTCTTCAGAGGCAGAGGGAGCGTTAACAAGGCGTTGACATTCCCTGTCAATCAGCGTGACCATGTAGCCGGGCGAAATACCAAAAGCTTGCGCGAGCAAAAAAATTGCGTTCAGTGTTGGTCGATACTTTTTTTGTTCGATCTGCAACAAATAAACGCGGTCGATTGTCGTGAGGAGCGCCAGCTTGCGCTTGCTCAGGCCTGCATCTTCCCGTAGACGAGTCAGCACGTTGGCTACGGCCTCGGTAAGTTTGGGATAATCTTCCATCCAGCCTTACTATCAGGATGGATTGCATTATGTGCAGTGTTGGTATGCTAAACAATTACATGCAAAATTTTTGGGCTGTTTTCTGGCGTGCCCGGGAGGACAAGTATGGAAAAGCGTATTAAGATGTATAATCCAAAAACAGGTAAATCAAAAAATGGATTTATTGGCTTTAGTTGGCCGATTTTGTTTTTGGCATGGATTCCTATGTTTGCGCGCGGTGATATCAGGAGTGGTCTTGAGTTAATTGCTGTTCAGTTAGGTTGTTTGGCTATTCAGTCTTGTGGATTTCAATCATTTTATTTGATATTTATAGTTATTCAGGTTATGGTAAGTATTTCTTATAATATTTATTATACAAAAGGATTGATACGCAAAGGATTTCTTTTTAATGATACAGATGTATTGAATGGAATTGGAGCTAAGACTGTTGGTATTTCTGTTAAAAATTGTGTTTTTTACCAAAATGGTACGAGTAATCTAGATGATAATTCAGATGATATTGATGGTAGGCAATGTTCGGATATGAATAAACTCGAAGATGAAAATGTCGATAAGATGAAAAAATATAGCACGCGTAATCTGGATGATAATTCAGATGATATTGGGAGTAGGCATTGCTCGGATATAAATAATTTCGAAGATGAAAATGTTGATAAGCCGATATCATCTTTGGCTGTAAGGAAAATCAGCAAACTCTCATCTTCAGAGATACAAAAATATGGAGCCATATTTTTTTTGACGATATCAGCTGTACTTGGATATATAGAATATTCTTATACTGATACTATATTTTACGTTGTTAAAATCGAAAAAAAAACTTTCCCTTGAGCCTACTCTTATAACTACTCTTTTTTCTTTTATTTATATAATGACAATGACTATTCGTGTAAAATCTGAAATTATATTTTGCAAAGAGAATAGAACCGTAGGTTATTATATTTCGGAATGGATACTATTGGTGTTATCTGTTTTAGTTACTGCTATGTTTTTCTCTATATTTACTAATTCATGTAAATCAGATGTATTATCTTTTGCTGATATTCATGGTATTACTGGAAAGCATTTGCTGTTAGCAGCAGTTATGTTTTCATTTGTAGGTGCGAGAAGCTTGGCTGGTTTCATATGGATTGCCGTAATCTTTGTGGGGATTTCTAATGCGATTGATGCTGATAAAGCTATGGGGATATTTGGTGTAATTTTTGCCATCTGTTCTATTCTTGGATTGTCTTTGCAGTTCATTAGATTGTATGCCGATCAATTTGGAGCGATGATAAAATCTGATTTTATGGGGGCAAGAACTATTATCTCTGGAGATGTTGCAGAAGCTAAAAATGTTGCTGGAGCCATTGCAAAGCAGGCTGTAAATATTGGTAAGACATATGTAAATCCTGAAATTGCAATTGCACATAACGCAATTGGTTGTAAACAAAGAAAGAAAAATTCTCCTGAGGAAAAAGTTGTTGATTTGTCAGATTATAAAAATAGAAATAATAGGAAACGATTAATTCATAAGAGAAAATAAAGGATATGAGGTAGTCGTAACTTATTTATAGTATTGATGTCTTTATAGCTATCTAAAAAAGCATCGAACGTGTTTATTTGACGCACTCGAAAAGTTTTTCAGGAGGTTTTATGTTTCATATACTCGATTTTATTGATTCTAAGAATATTCGAGAATATAATGCAAATACGCAGTTTACACCAATGGAACAAGCAGTGCTCATTTAGAGAATGTCCGGCATACACCTTGCTATACCAGTTTTCTCCAAAGGATACAGGCCAAAGCAAGGTAAAGTAGCCC
>NZ_JABAFY010000045.1 GCF_012843875.1 Desulfovibrio piger
TCCGGGAAAATTTCTTTTCCCGTCGCCCTTTCGGACGTGGCCAGCTCGTTGGCGCGAACGGCTTTATGCGCCTTTTCGACCCAACCGTCAAGCATTTTTCCGCAAAAAATTTTACGGATTTGCCCCATACTGACTGATTATTCAATCAACATACCGAAAAGACACAGAAAAATGTTTGCATTTTTTTCAAGCAACATACTGCCCCCCCCAAAAAAAGTCCCGCTACAGGCAATGCCGGAATGGGGCCCTCGCAATGCATCCCCCCTGCCTTTCCCACACCTCCGATACAGCGCCACCAAAACGCCGGCGGAGCCTCCCTGGCAGCTACCTCTTCCAGCCCATAGATGGCGGGAACTCCCAATGACGGCACTCCCAGGCCATCGCCTTCTTCCTGCGACGAGCGGACCTCCCGTACGCCCGCATCCGGCTGCCCTCTTCGACCATAAAAAAAGCCGGGAAAGGTCTCCCCTTCCCGGCCTGTCATGGCTGATGCTCCTAATCCCCCACGATCAGAGTGCTGCCCACGCGCAAATTCTGGGCATCGACCCCATCATTCCAGCGCTTGATATCCTCCACCGAGACATCGTTCTTGCGGGCGATGCCCCACAAGCTGTCACCGGCCTGGATGGTATAGGTCTTGGTGCGGGAAGCACGGGAGGCCTTGCCCTTCGGCGAAGCCTGCCGCTCGGAAGAAGCCGGACGCGACGCCGCGGCGCCGCCTTTGCCGGGGATGGTCAGGCGCTGGCCCACCTGCAACTGGCTGGGGTCGTCGATATTGTTACAGGCCTGCAGATCGCTGACCGAAACGCCGAACTGCCGGGCCACGCCGTAGAGGGTATCGTTGGGCCGCAGCACGTAGACGCCGCCCGAAGGTTCGGGCCTGTTGCGCTCCTGCCTGTCCCGACCGGACGAGCGTTCTTTCCGCGAGGGCTTGTCGTCCGCCGCGGCCACGGCCGAAGGCGACATGGGCACACCACGCGGCAACAGCAGGGTATCCCCGGCGTAGATCTTCTTCTTTTCGGGGTTGGCGGCCTGGATGCGTTCCAGGGGCACGCCGCTGCGCTTGCTGATCCTGGCCAGAGAGTCGGACGAGGTCTGCACTTTGGTGGGACGCCAGTTGGCAAAGGCCGAAGCCGACGACGAACGCAGGAAGGCCTGGGCCTGGGCCTCGTTCTGGACCGGCACATAGACGAAGGTGGAGCGCTCGGTGGACGAGATGGTCCGCTTGTGGTGCAGGTTGTAGTTCTGGAAACTTTCCCAGCTCAAACCACAGGCACGACTCAGGGCGATGAGGTCGGTACCGGGGCGGGCCGTCAGGCGACGGACCGGGGCGGGCTTGTCCTGATCCACGGGCGTGAAGCCCAGCTGGGGCAGGTTGCGCATGATCTTGCTCATGGCCAGGAAGCGCGGCACATACTGCACGGTCTCGGGCCGCAGGCGGGCTTTTTCGTCCAGCTTGTGGTTGCGTTCCACCACTTCGTAAAAATTCCGGGCGCCCGTACCTTCCTTGGCCCGGCTCATCTTGCCCTCACCGGCATTGTAGGCGGCGATGGCCGTGGGCCAGTCGCGGAAGTCCCCGTACAGTTTCTGGAGATAGTCGGCGGCGGCTTCGGTGGCGCGGTAGGGGTCCAGGCGTTCGTCCAGCCACCAGTCCTGGGTCAGGCCGTATTTCATACCGGTATAGGGCATGAACTGCCAGGCGCCCAGCGCCCCCACGCGGGATTCCGCATCGGGACGGTAGCCGCTCTCCACCAGGGCCAGATAGGCCAGTTCCTCAGGCATGCCGCGCGAACGGAAGACCTTGCGGGCATAGCCCAGATAGGGCTCGGCATTGCGGGAAAAGACGCTCATGGTCCCGCGCCCCTTGCGCAGGAAGTGCTTGTATTGCAGGACGACGTCCGGCATGGAGGCCTTGTGGATGTCGCGGTCGATGCGGGCCGTGTTCTGGAAGGCGGCCAGTTCCGTGGGGGTCAAAGGCTCGCCGCCCTCGTCGCCGGGGATGATGAGGGACGGCATGGAAAGGGGCTGTCCTTTTTTCTGTTTGCTGCCGCAGCCGCCTGCCAGCAACAGACAGAAGGCCAGAATACAAAGCACCCCCAGACGTGCGCGGCCCCTGCCGGACCAATCAGGAAAGAACATGCTTACTCCCGTGCCCCCGGCTTGCCATGTGCCGGGAAGCTGCGTACACAAAAACGGATCGGGACCTTTTCCCGGTCCCTCCCAGTAACAACGCCCCCAATCATGGAGACGCCATGAATCAAACTTCCGAGACCCCGCTCCTGCCGGGCATGAAGCCCGTGCTGGAACTTTTGCGGACCGACCCGCAACGCATCGACCTCGTCTTTTGCAAAAAAGGCCTGCGTACCCGGGATGCCCAGGACGTGCAGCAGCTGTGCCGCCAGAGCGGCGTGCGCTTCAGTCTGGTGGATCAGGCGGCCCTGGACAGGCTCTGCCGCGAGGCCGCCCAGCAGAACGGCAACGATGCCGCGCCGCTCAACCATCAGGGCGTGGTGGCGCGCCTGACGGCCACGGATTTCCGTGATCTGGCGGACGTGCTGCAGGCCGCGGCCGAAGCGCCCCTGCCGCTGGTGGTGGCCCTGGACCAGGTCCAGGATCCGGGCAATGTGGGCACCCTGTGCCGCACCCTGTATGCCCTGGGCGGCGCGGGCGTGATCCTGCCCCGCCACAACAGCGCCTATCTGGGCCCTGCGGCCCATCGTGCGGCTGCCGGGGCCCTGGAACGCCTGCCCGTGGCCCGGGTGACCAACCTGGCCCATGCGCTGGACGAAGCCGAAGAGGCGGGGTTCAGCATCTACGGCGCGGGCTGCGGCCCTGACGCCGCCGACGCGTTCGAACACGCCATGCAGCTGCCCGCCGTGCTGGTGCTGGGCAATGAAGACAAGGGCCTGCGCCCCGGTGTGGCCAAACGCTGCGGCCGGATGCTGCGCATCCCGCTGGCGCGCAAATTCGATTCGCTCAACGTGGCCCAGGCAGGCGCCATCCTGCTGGGTCTGGCCGCCATGCGCCGCCAGGGGTAACAAAAACAAGCCCCTGCGCCGCATGCTGGGGGAAAAATAGCTTGGCCGCCAACATGCGTCAACAGGAAAGGCCGCCGACAGCGCGGCCGGCAAGGGAGTTCCCCCGGGAGCTCCCTTGTTTTTTGGGCTGCCGCCGGAAGAGTCCCTCTGTCCGCGTATGCCTTGACTTCCCTGCCGACAGCGATATTTTGAAATATATTTCAAATCAAGGATGTCCCATGCGACCGCAAAAATTGCGCCTCATCGCTGCCAAGCCCGCGTGCCGACGCTTCTCCCCTGACACAGGGAACGACGCGCCCGCCATGACGCTGGGCCTGGACATGCTGGAGGCACTGCGCCTGGCTGATGCCGAAGGGCTGTCGCAAGAAGAGGCCGCCCGGCAGATGGAGATCTCTCCGCCCACGTTCTGCCGGCTGCTGGCCGAAGCCCGCCGGCGTGTGGCCCAGGCCCTGACCCGGGGGCTGCCCCTGGTCATGGAGGGCGGTCCCGTACGGCTGCGTTGCCAGCACCACAGCGGAGGAGAGGGCCCTCACGGCGGACACGGGCAGCAGCCGGATGGGGCGACGCGGACGCCCGGGACAGCAGAGCAGACAGAGGAGCCGTGTCCTCCTGCCCGTCCGCGTGGCGGGCACGGCTTCGGGCATGGCAGAAGAGGCCGGACATCACGCTGATTTCCGGTCCGACGACGCACACCGGCGCAGGCGGCATGATGCCGTTCAGGGGCGGCGCAAAGGAGCGACAGACATGCTCTGGACGAAACTCGGCATGGGCCTGCTGGGCATGGCAGGCAAGGGACTGGCCGGCAGCGGCCTTTTGCAGACCCTCAGCCAGGGGCTGGGCAGCGGTAAAGGCGGCGGCTCCGGCAAAGGCATGGGATGCGGCAGAGGCGGCTCCCTGCACGGCAGCGGCATGAAGGGGAGCCGCAGCGGCAAAGACGGCAAGGGCTGCCGCCAAACGGACGCCCCGGCCCTTGATGAGCTGCTGACCGGCCTCCTGCAACGCCAGACCACCGTGGGCGAGACCGTACGTACCTTCCTGCCTGCCGCGTCTCCGCACGAGGCCGGAGCGGAGACCATCGACGTGCAGGCCCTGCCCGCAGGCGCCGCAGCATCGACGGCCGTGGACAACACGGATATGGAAGCCGCCATGCGTGCCCTGCTGGGGAGTATCCACCATTTCAGCGACGGACGTGTCCGCCTGCGTCACCCCCTGTTCCGGGAAAGCAGCACGTTCGGGGCCCTGCACACGCTGCTGTGCGAGGGGACCGGCATCCGGGACGCCACATTCAATGCCGCCACCGGCTCCGCGCTGCTGACCTATGACCCCGGCCAGACGAGCCGCAAAGAGTTCCTGCAGCAGGCCCTGCCCCTGGGGGCCTGCCTGCTGGAATGGGAGGCCCGGCACTCCTGATCTTGCCCGGGCCTGCCCCGTCCCGGCGGACAGGCCTGCCCTACGGCCCGGTGATGCGGCATGGCGGCAAGGTGACAACGTATGAAGCCACAGCCTGCTCCCTGCCCTCTCCACCGCAAAAGGCTGCAGCTCACCACCTCCCCGCTCCGGCCCAACACCATGAAATAAAAAGGAGACTGTCGGTGACAGGCTCCTTTCATATCCTCGTGATGATCCGTTACGCGGGGACCTTGGGCGGACGGGGACCGAAGATGTCCGTGCCGATGCGCACCAGGGTGGCCCCTTCGGCCACGGCGGCGGCAAAGTCGCCGGACATGCCCATGGAAAGATGGGGCAGCGGCAGGCCGGTACGCGCCCGCATGTCCTCACGCAGACGGTAAAGGCGGGCAAAGTAGGGCCGGGCGGCCTCGCCCGCGTCGAAGACGGGCGGCAGGCACATGAGCCCCTGCATCTCCAGATGGGGGCAGCGGGCCAGCACATGCTCCTCCAGCTCGGGCAGGGCATCGGCCATGATCCCGGCTTTCTGGGGCTCCTCGCCCACATTGATCTCGCACAGCACGGGCTGGACCACGCCCAGCGCGGCGGCGCGCTTTTCCAGGGCGTCGGCCAGCTTGACGGAATCCAGGGTGTGCACCAGGGCAAAGGCCCCGGCCACCTGGGCGGCCTTGCGGCTCTGCACATGACCGATCATGTGCCAGCGGATGTCACGGCACTGGGGCTGCGCCACCAGATCCTGCCGTTTCTGCAGGGCCTCCTGCACATAGTTCTCGCCAAAATCCACCTGTCCGGCGGCGGCCACACAGGCCACGTCCTCGGCCGGATGCAGTTTGGAAACGGCGATCAGGCGCACCTCTTCCGGCTTGCGACCGGCACGGGCAATAGCCTCGCCCAGCCGATCCAGCACGGAAAGATAACGCTCACGCAAGGCGGAATCATCCATCATGCATTCCTCTACAGGGATTCGGCCCCCATGCCCAGCTCGCGCAGGAAGGCCGTATCTTCCGTCCAGTTCTCGCGGACCTTGACCCACAGTTCCAGGTGCACCTTGCCGCCGATGAGCTCGCGGATGTCCTGACGGGCCTCCATGCCCACCTGCTTCAGCACCGAGCCGCCGCGGCCGATGACCATGCCCTTGTGCATGGGACGGGCCACATAGATGACGGCGTGGATGATGGTCTGCTCACGTCCGGGGTCTTCGTCCCAGTTCTCCACTTCCACGGCGATGCCGTAGGGCACTTCCTGACGCAGGTGCAGGAAGAGCTTTTCGCGCACGATCTCGGCGGCCATGAAGCGCACCGGCGCGGTGGAGATCTGGTCTTCGGGGAACTGGGCGATGCCCTTGGGCAGCTGCTTCTTGATGAGCTTGGCCAGCTCGGGCAGGCCGTCCTTGTTCAGGGCCGACACCGGGAAGATCTCGGCGCGGGGCCACATCTCGTTGAGACGGGTCAGCAGGGGCAGCATGCGGCTCTTGTCGGCGAACAGGTCCACCTTGTTGGCCACCACCACCATGGGGCGCTCGTCACTGGCCAGGGCCTCGGCCACGGGAGCCAGGTCGCGGTCCAGATATTCGGGATGGCGGATGTACAGGTGGGCGTCCAGCACGGGCATGATGACGTCGGCCTGGCCAAGGCTCTGCCACACGGCCTGGATCATGGTCTTGCTCAGACGGCCGCGCACCTGCGACAGGCCGGGCGTATCCATGAAGATGGCCTGGGCATCGTCGTCCGTCAGGATGCCCACGATCTGGTTGCGGGTGGTCTGGGGCTTGGGCGTGACGATGGTCACCTTCTGGCCCATGAGCCCGTTCAGCAGCGTCGATTTGCCGGCATTGGGCGGGCCCATGAGCGCCACCCAGCCGCAACGGTAATTCTGACCGTTCATTATTTTTCCTCGTATATATGTAATGTTTCAATCCACAGTCGCCCCATCCGCCGACTGACTCCGCGGCCGACGGATAGGGGCCGTGCGGATCGGCCCTCCCTGAAGGGAGGGGGTACGAAAAAGGATTTCATCGGCTTCGCCGTCTTGTCGATCCCTCTTTTCCCCCTGAAGGGGGAGGTCTCAAACCACAAAGGAATTTTTGATGAAAAATGAGTGTCTGAGCCCTGTCTCCCATATCCGGCGCGCCTGGTCAAGCGCGGCGAAGGCCCGCCCGGCCATCAGGAGGACAGCCCGCCGCAGGGCGGGACAGCACATGACGGGGCAGCTGCAAGGAGCGGCAAAAGGGAGCGATGCCACCGGGACCGGGCAGGGAGACGGCCCGGCGACCCGTCATGCCACAAGGGAAAGGACGGACAGGGAACCGGCACAGGAAAAGACAGCCCCGCCGCAAGGGAGAGGCCGCACGCCACACAGGCACGGCCGGACATCCCGGCCCCGCGCGCTGCGGCAGGAGCTAGAGCCGGGGATCGTCCACAGGGACCTTCCGGCCCGTGCGGGCTTCCAGCCAGGCCCGGATGCGGGCATGGGAGGCAGCCCGTACCCGGTTCTTCTCCTCCATCATGCGGGCATCGGCCTGACGCAGCAGCACCTCGGGCGCCACGGAACCGTCATCGGAGCCTGCCAGCCCGAAGGAGAGCTCCAGCGGCAGGCCGCCGGCGGCATTCCACGCCTCCAGGGCCTTGCGGATGGTGGACAGCCGCTCGCGCACCACACTGCCGGGACAGGACAGCACCATCACGAACTCGTCCCCGCCCAGACGGGCCAGGCAGTCTTCCTGCCGGATATGCTTCAAAAGCTGCTGTGCCGCGGTACGCAGCAGTTCGTCTCCGGCGTGGTGTCCAAGATGGTCGTTGATCATCTTCAGGCCGTTGACATCGGCCATGAGGACGCTCAGAGGCCCCCTGTCCTTGTGTACCTGCTGGAGCAGCCCGTCCAGATGGTAACGGTTGTACACCCCGGTCAGGGGGTCGAGGCGGATCTTCTTTTCCAGCACGTTGCGGTCGTGCTGGAGGGAGCTGATGTCCGTGTGCATGCCCACGATGCGCAGGGCCCGGCCCTCGCTGTCCCTGCTGGTCACGCAGCCGCGCCCCAGCACCCACAGCCAGGTGCCGTCGGCACGCCGGATGCGGTAGGTACAGGAGAAGGCATCCCCCTCCGCGGGGGAAGCCGCGACCCGCATCTGCATGTTCACGGTCTTCTCGTAATCGTCGGGGTGCACGGCGCGCACCCACGAGTCCAGCTCGGCGGGATAGGTCTCGGACGTATGCCCCAGCATGGACAGGTAGTTCTGGCTGTAATAGACCTTGCCGGTGGTGGCGTCCCAGTCCCAAAGGCCGTCGCTGCAGGCATCCATGGCCAGCAGCAGACGGTCGGCACCGCCCACGGGAGCGGCCTTGCCCGCCAGGAAAGGCGCCAGACTGCCCGATACCACCAGGGCCCGCCCATCCCTGTCACGATGCAGGACCGAGGCCGTCAGCAGCAGGGGGAGCTCCTCGGAGCGGGAAGGCATCAGCAGCAGGCTCTGCCGTCCCGAACACAGGGGGATGTCCAGCCAGCGGCGCAAACGGGCCAGCGACCCCGCCGCCCGGTACAGGCGGCGCAGACGGCGCAGGGCGGCCCTGTCCAGCGGCCCGGACCCGGCCCCCAGCCCCAGCAGACCGGCACAGCGGGCATCCAGCAGCAGGCCTCCTTCCTTGCGGACATAGGTCCAGTAGCCACCGTCTTCCCCTGCCGTCGGCATCGCACTGGATGATGCTCAGGTCTTCGCGAACATGCCGCCCGTTGTAGGTATAGGCACAGCTCAGGCAGCCGGGCCCCTGCCCCGCCAGGGCCATCTGGCGCTGGCGTTGCAAAAAGCGACGCTGCGGTTCCGGCAGCCGGTCCAGAAAATCCGCCATGGTCCGCGGCGCCGTCTCCGGCGTCAGGCCCAGCAGGAGCAGGGCCGGCGCGCAAAAGACGAGGCTGTCCGTCGGCAGATGCCAGGTAAAACAGGGGGTTGAGTGAGTAGGAAAGGACACGATCCCTCACTTGTGTTCGAATGCGAAGAGTACCGCCATCCTACCCAAAAGTGATATTAAAAATCAACTTTACTATATTCCCCTGTACTGGCGGACTGTTATCAAAGGCCCCGGCCCTGGGCCGCCTCATCGGGATAGAGGCTTTCCATATGGGCCAGGAAGGACGCATAGCGGTCCTCCAGGATGGCCTGGCGTGCCTGCCTGACCACATTGAGGAAGTAGGTCAGGTTGTGCAGGGAGTTGAGGCGGAAGGCCAGCAGCTCCTTGCTGACGTACAGATGCCGCAGATAGGCACGGGAGAACGTCCGGCAGGTGTAGCAGTTGCAGGCCGGATCCAGGGGGCTGTCGTCCTCGGCGTATTCCTTGCGCTTGATGTTGACCTTGCCCAGCGAGGTATAGAGCGTGCCGTTGCGCGCATTGCGGGTGGGCAGCACGCAGTCGAACATGTCGATACCGGCATTGATGCCGTGGGCGATGTCCAGGGGCGTGCCCACACCCATGAGGTAGCGGGGCTTGTCCTTGGGCAGCTGGGGCGCCACTTCGTACATGAAATCGTAGAGCATGTGCTTGCTCTCGCCCACCGAAAGGCCGCCGATGGCGAAGCCGTCGAAATCGTGGCAGCACAGCTCCTCGATGGAGCGCTTGCGCAGATCCTTGAAGAAACCGCCCTGGGTGATGGCGAACAGCAGGTTCTGGCCGCTACCCTGCGGATAGGCCGCGCGGGCGCGCAGGGCCCAGCGCGTGGTCAGGGCCAGGGACTTTTCCGTATAGGCATAGTCCGCGCCGTAGGGCACGCACTCGTCCAGCACCATCATGATGTCGGAATTGAGGTTGCGCTGGATGCCCACCACGCTCTCGGGCGTGAACAGATGCCTGGAGCCGTCCAGATGGGAACGGAACTCCACGCCTTCCTCCCGGATCTTGCGCAGGGAACTCAGGCTGAAGACCTGGAAGCCGCCGCTGTCGGTGAGGATGGCGCCGGGCCAGGAGGCAAAGCCGTGCAGGCCGCCGTGCCGGGCCACCAGCTCGTCACCGGGACGCAGGTAAAGGTGGTAGGTATTGCCCAGGATGATGGGCGCGCCGATGGCGGCCAGGTCGTCCGGCGCGATGGCCTTGACCGAGCCCACGGTGCCCACGGGCATGAAGATGGGGGTGGGGATGACGCCGTGTGCCGTGCGCACCTGACCGGCGCGGGCCGCATTGTCGCTGTGTTCGAGTGTATAGACGGATTGTGTCATGGCGGGCAGACTAGCCGGATGGGCGCGGAAAGACAAGCCGTCCGGGGCCGGGATTTTTTGCCTGTGAAACCCGGCCGTTGCCGGAATCACGGCAGACTTTCCTTGTGCCTGCCGGGCAATGTTGCTATGCTGCCTCCCTGTTTTTCATCCGAGGAGCCGTCATGAGCTGCACTTTCACCCCTTCCCGCTGTCATATCCGCCTGGGAGCCCTTGTCCGCAACTTCAGCCGCATGGGCCGGCCCGACAGACTCATGCCTGTCATCAAATCCGATGCCTACGGTCACGGCATGACCGAAGTGGCCCACGCCCTGGACGCCGCCGGCGCCCGCCATTTTGCCGTGGGCACCGTGGCAGAGGGCATCTGCCTGCGCCAGGACGGCCTGGCCCAGACCATCCTGCCCCTGCTGGGCTGCCAGAACGACGAAGACTGGCAGCAGGCCAGCGCCTGCGGCCTGACGCCCCTCATCACCGGTTTCGAGGCCCTGGAAAAGGCCGCCGCCCTGAGCAGCCCCGCCGATCCCTGGGGCGTGGCCATCAAGCTGGATACGGGCATGAGCCGCCTGGGCTTCAGCGCGGAAGACATCCCGGCCCTGCTGGAACGCCTGCGCGCCTGTCCCGGCCTCAAGCCCACCCTGGCCGTCTCGCACTTCCCCTGTGCCGACATGCCGGAAAAGGAAGATTTCACCCGCCGCCAGCTGGAAAAGTTCACGGCCATGACCGACAGCCTGCGGGCGGCCTACCCGGCCCTCAAGCGCTCCCTGGCCAACTCGGCCGGGACCATGGGCTGGCCCGAGAGCCGCTTCGAGCTCTGCCGCCCGGGCTTCTCGCTCTACGGCGGCAATCCCTTCCGGGGCACGGCCTGGGAGGAACGCGGCGCGGGTCTGGAACCCGTCATGGAAGTGAGCGCCCCCCTGCTGCAGGTGCGCCACCTCAAGCCCGGCGAAGGCATCTCCTACGGCCAGACCTTCATCGCACCGCGCGAGATGAGCGTGGCCGTGGTGGGCGCGGGCTATGCCACGGGCTATCCCCGCGGCGCCTCCGGCCGCATCCATGTGCTGGTCAACGGCCGCCGTGCGCCCCAGGTGGGCCGCATCTGCATGGGCATGTTCATGATCGACGTCACGGGTCTGTCGGCCCGCGCCGGTGACCTGGCCTGGCTGCTGGGCGGCCCTGCCGCACCGGGCGAGACGCCCGTCAGCATCGATGAACTGGCCGAAGCCTGCGGAGGGTTCTCGTACGAGCTGCTTTGCCTGCTGGGCCAGGGCAGCCCGCGCGTGTACCACAAGTAAGCCGTGGCGCAGCGCCCGGCATACGGCATCCGTCCCGGATATGCGGGCAAGCCTGCCCCTGCCCGTGAGGGACGGCGCAACGGCCCCGGAGCCGCTCAAAAAAAGATTTTTCCGCCGCTTTTGCGGCCAAAAACTTGACAGACGCGCCGCTTGCGGCTATAGAGCGTCTTCCCTTGCTCGTACCAGAGGGGTACGGGCTGTCAGTCCAAAAGGAGATAATCATGCGGAAATTTGAAACCCTGCTCCTCCTTTCGCCGGAGCTGTCCGCTGAGACCCGTGAGGGCATCCTGACCGCCCTGACCGGCGTGGTGGAACGCGAAAACGGCGTGATGGAAGAAGTGGATCACTGGGGCATGCGCGATCTGGCCTACCCCGTGCGCAAGCAGATGCGCGGCTACTATGTGCGCCTCGTGTACCAGGCTCCCGCCGAACTGGTGGCCGAACTGGAACGCAACGTGCGCATCACCGACGGCATCTTCAAGTTCGTGACCGTCAAACTGGCTGAAGAAGTGGAGGTCGCGTAATGGCTTTCAAGAAGAAGTTTGCCCCCCGTCGCAAGTTCTGCCGCTTCTGCGCGGACAAGGATCTGCCCCTGAACTACAAGCGCCCTGACATCCTGCGCGACTTCATCACCGAACGCGGCAAGATCATCGCCCGCCGCATCACCGGTACCTGCGCGCACCATCAGCGTCTGCTGACCCGCGAAATCAAGCGTGCCCGCCAGATGGCCCTGCTCATCTACACCGCCACGCATGATTCCACCGTCAAGAAAAAGAGCATGATCTAAGGAGGCGCACATGAAACTGATACTCCGCGCCGACGTGGAAAATCTCGGCAACCTTGGCGACGTCGTCACCGTGAAGCCCGGCTACGGCCGTAACTTCCTGCTGCCCCAGGGCCTGGCCATGGTGGCTTCCGAAGCCAACATGAAGGCCTTTGAACTGGAACGCAAGAAGCTCCAGGAACGCATGGATGCCCTGCGCGCTGACGCCCAGGCCCTGTGCGCCAAGCTGGAAGCTCTGGAAGTCGTCATCCCCATGCACGTGGGCGACAACGACAAGCTGTACGGCTCCGTGACCAGCAGCATCATCGGCGATGCCCTGGCCGCTCTGGGCGTGGATGTGGACCGTCGTCGCATCCTCATGGACGCCCCCATCCGTACCCTGGGTGAACATCCCGTGCGCGTGCGCCTGCACGCCAGCATCGTGGCCACCGTGCCGGTGAAGGTCGTTTCCGACCATCCCGTGGTGGAAGAAGAAGCCCAGCCCGAAGCCGAAGCTGAAGCTCCCGCCGCCGAAGCCGAATAAGGCAGGCGTCGGCCTTCCGGCCAATGCTGATCGAAGCCCCGCTCATCGAGCGGGGCTTTTTTCATGCCTGTCGTCCGCATCCCTCGCGTCGCGGCATGGGGCATCACCTTCCGGCCCGTCCCCCCTGTCCCGCGGCAAGACCCGTGTGCCCGCGGGCAGCCTGTCCCCAGGTTTGCCCGATGGCGCCGTTCCCGCGCCCCGTTCCGCCGGATGAGGGCGGGCGACGGCCCCGGCATCCCTGCGCGCCCGTCGCCCGCACGGCCCTGTCCGGCTACGCAACAGATGCAGGCACGCCCGCCGCACGCCGGAGCGGACAGACGCGGAGCCCGGCCCTTCCTGGACACGAGCACCGCATTGACAGGCACCAGCGCAACCCGTATGCCTTTCAGGCAACATCACTCATCCCGAACCCGCGAGATCATCATGGCCAGCAACGAACCTTTCGGCTCCGCCTCTTCCCCGTCCCCCCGCCAGTCCGGCGCGCCCCGCACCAGCGAGGGCAACGACCGCGCCCGCACTGCGGAGAACGACCTGCTGCGGCGCGTGCCGCCCCACAGCCCCGAAGCCGAACAGGCCGTGCTGGGCGGCATCCTCATGCGGCCCCAGCTCATGCACGTCATCGTGGACCTCATCGCGGACACGGACTTCTATCTGCCGGCCCATGCCACCATCTTCCGGGCCTTCCTGGACCTGTACCGCAAAAGCGCGCCCATCGACCTCATCTCCACCGCCGAGCAGCTCAAGAGCAACAACGCCCTCGAAGAGGCCGGCGGGGCCGTCTATCTGGCCGATCTGGCCCAGGCCGTGGTCTCCGGCGCCAATGCCGAATATTACGCCACCATCGTGCGCGACAAATCCCTGCAACGCGGCCTCATCAATGCCTGCTCGTCCATCATCAGCAACTGCTACGATGCCTCGCGCGAGGTGGGCAGCCTGCTGGACGAGTCCGAACAGGCCGTGTTCGCCATCTCGCAGCGCACCACGGGCCGCGACTTCACCGGCGCCCGCGAACTGGTGGACAGCGTGTTCGAGAACCTGTCCAAGCTGGCCGACTCCCGCGACGTCATCACCGGCGTCACCACCGGCTACACGCGCCTGGACAAGCTCACCGCCGGTCTCCAGCCCTCGGACCTCATCATCGTGGCCGCCCGTCCCAGTATGGGCAAGACGGCCTTCTCGCTCTGCATGGGCCTCAATGCCGCCATCCGCCAAGGCGTGCCCGTGGCCGTGTTCTCGCTGGAAATGAGCAAGGAACAGCTCATGCAGCGCATGCTGGCCGTGTGGGGCAAGGTGGACATGTCCAAGCTGCGCCGTCCGGCCCTGCTCACCGACGCCGACTGGAGCAACCTCTACGCCGCGGCCGACGTCATCTCGCGCGCGCCCATCTACATCGACGACACCCCGGCCCTGACCACCCTGGAGCTGCGCGCCCGTGCCCGCCGCCTCAAGGCCGAAAAGGGCCTGGGCCTGGTCATCGTGGACTACCTCCAGCTCATGCGCACCAGCCGCCGCACCGACTCGCGCGAACTGGAGATCTCGGACATCTCCCGCTCCCTCAAGGGCCTGGCCAAGGAGATGAACGTGCCCGTGGTGGCCCTTTCGCAGCTCAACCGAAAAGTGGAAGAACGCGGCGACAAACGCCCCATGCTCTCGGACCTGCGTGAATCGGGCGCCATCGAACAGGACGCCGACGTCATCATGTTCGTCTACCGCGACGACGTGTACAAGTTCACCAAGCCTGCCGACCGGCCGGTGCAGGGCATCGCCGAGATCATCATCGGCAAGCAGCGCAACGGTCCCGTGGGCGTGGCCGAGCTGCTCTACATGTCGCCCTATACGGCCTTCGAAGACCTGGCCCCCGACTGGGCCCCCTCGGAAACGCCGCAATAACCAGTCACGGATCGAGGAGCCCCGCCCGCATCCTTGCCGATGCCCGCGGGGCTCCTTTTGTCACCGACGGCGCGGACCGTGCGGAGCGGCCCGGGGAGACACGCATCCTTCCTGCCCTGCCCCCTCTCACGGGAGTATCGCTCCCGGTGTCTTCCTGCGCCCCCTGTCGCAAGCGATCCTCCCCCTGTTTTTCCCCTGCCGGACCTCCTTCGCAGCGGTGCGTCCGTCCCGCTCCTTCCAGGCCAGAAGATTGTGCGCTCAACCAGCATTTTTCCAGCCATCCCGGCACCTTTGTGCAAAGAAAAATGATTTTGTGAAAAAAAACGCGAACACTGGCCTATCCCCCCCTTCTTTGCCTGATAAATCAGCCTGTTCGCCGCCCGAAAGCCCCCCGAAAACAGGGCCAAAAAATCGAAAAAATCAAGAAATAACGGACTTTTTCCGTCAGTCTGCGTTGACAAGCCCAGCAAAGCATGTTTCTGTTTTCTCAATTGCCGCAGGTCTTCAAGCTGTTTTGGGGATCACATGCGGTGTGTCTGTCACTTTCGAGAGGGTGTTTTTTCATGTCCAAGTCCATCTATGTTGGGAACCTCCCCTGGGCCGCTACTGAAGAACAGGTACAGGATCTTTTTGCCGAATACGGCAAAGTTCTGTCGGTGAAACTGGTCAGCGACAGGGAAACCGGCCGTGCCCGTGGCTTCGGCTTCGTGGAAATGGAAGACGGTGAAGCTCAGGCTGCCATTGAAGCTCTGGATAACTACAGCTTTGGTGGTCGCACCCTTCGCGTCAACGAAGCCAAACCCCGCGCCCCGCGTCCTCCCCGCTACTAGGGAATTCCCGCGGACATAAGAAACGCCCCGGGTGCATCGCTTCCGGGGCTTTTTTTATTGGCAAAGGACCATGACGGACACCGGAAAAAACAGCCCATCCTCCCCTCCCGCAGGGCACGGGACAGGCTCCCCCGCCTTGCCGAGCGCGGCAAATTCTGCCATGATGTGAAAGACGTGCCGGGAGTACCGCACGAAGCAATCTTAATGAGGAGGCTTGCATGCTCAATCCCAAACAGTGTGTTCTCTACAGCGGCGGCGCTGCCGGGACCGAACAGTTTTTCGGCGCTCTGGCCGAAGGCTGGGGCATCGAAGAAGTCAACTACAGCTTTGAAGGTCATCAGATCGAGCGCAAGCGCGGCGTGCGCGTGCTTACCTCCGAAGAGCTGGCGCTCAAGGACGTGAGCCTGACCTACGTCTCCAAGCTCATGAACCGCGAGTATACCCGTGCCCCCATCTTCCGCAAAGTGCTGCAGTCCATCTGCTGGCAGGTCAGCAGCGGCAACCAGGTCATCGTCATCGGTGCCATCCAGCCCGACAACACCGTCAAGGGCGGTACCGGCTGGGGCGCCGAATTCGCCAAGATCTGCAACAAGCCCCTGCTGGTGTTCGACCAGCCCAAGAACGGCTGGTTCACCTGGGACAAAGAAGTCTGGACCCCGGTGGAAAAGCCCGTCATCGAGCATGCCCACTTTGCCGCTACGGGCACCCGCTTCCTGGAAGACAACGGCCGCGACGCCATCCAGGACCTCTTCGCCCGCTCCTTCAACCGTTAAGCCGCGAGCAGCCCAGGCTGCCGGGCCTTTTCGGGCGCATCCGCCGCGCTTTCACAGGCGCGGCGTTTTGCGTCCTGTGAGGAATCCATGGCCCAGCAATTCACCGAAACAGAACGTGCCATCCTGCGTATCGTGCAGGCCGACCTGCCCGACTCCCTGACCCCGTATGCCGACATCGCCCGCACCGTGGGCTGCACGGAAGAGGAGGTCCTCGACCTGCTCTCCCGCCTCAAGCAAAGCGGTGCCATCCGCCGCTTCGGGGCCAGCATCAAACACCAGAAGACCGGCTGGAACCACAATGCCATGGTAGGCTGGAAAGTGGCCCCCGAGCTGGTGGAAGAATGCGGTACCATCGCCGCCCGCCACAGCCACATCTCCCATGTCTACTACCGTCCCAGCGCCGCTCCCGACTGGCCCTACGAGCTGTACACCATGGTGCACGGCCGCAGCGAACAGGAATGCCTCGACGTGGCGCAGGAACTGATCGCCACCACGCCCCTGCGTGAGTACGCCATCCTCAAGAGCTTGAAAGAGCTCAAAAAAATCTCCATGACCTATTTTTAGGAGCCTGACGCTAATGGACGACAAATCCCGCGCGCTTTTTGACAAAGCCTGCCAGCTCATCCCCGGCGGGGTCAACAGCCCCGTGCGCGCCTGCCACAACGTGGACAGCCTGCCCCTCTTCATCGCCGAAGCCCACGGCAGCCACATCATCGACGTGGACGGCCGCGAGTACATCGACTTCATCCTCTCCTGGGGCCCCATGATCCTGGGCCATGATCACCCCGCCGTCACCGCCGCCGTGCGTGAGGCCGCCGGTCGCGGCACCAGCTACGGCGCTCCCTGCCCCGACGAAGTCACCCTGGCCGAAGAAGTGGTGGCCGACATGCCCAGCCTGGAAATGGTGCGCATGGTCAACTCCGGCACCGAAGCCACCATGAGCGCCCTGCGCCTGGCCCGCGGCGTCACCGGCCGCGACAAGGTGCTCAAGTTCGTGGGCTGCTACCACGGCCATGCCGACCCCTTCCTGGCCGCCGCCGGTTCCGGCCTTGCCACCTTCTCCATCCCTGGCACCCCCGGTGTGCCCGCCGCCGTGGTGGCCGACACCCTGCTGGCCCCCTACAACGACCTTGAGGCCGTGCGCGAGATCTTCCGCCAGCATGGCGAAGGCATCGCCGCCATCATCGTCGAACCCGTGGCCGCCAACATGGGCCTCGTCCTGCCCAAGCCCGGCTTCCTCGAAGGCCTGCGCGAGATCACCCGCCAGTACGGCGCCCTGCTCATCTTCGACGAAGTCATCACCGGCTTCCGCGCCTCCTTCGGCGGCGCCCAGGCCCGCTTCGGCATCGATCCCGACCTGACCACCTTCGGCAAGATCATCGGCGGCGGCCTGCCCGTGGGTGCCTTCGGCGGCAAGCGCCAGTACATGGAAAACGTGGCTCCGCGCGGCGCCGTCTATCAGGCCGGTACGCTTTCCGGCAATCCGCTGGCCATGGCCGCCGGTCTGGCCACCCTGCGCCAGCTGCGCCAGATGGACTACGATGCCCTCGAACGCCGCGTGTCCGCCTTTGCCGGCGAACTGCGCGCCATCCTCAGCGCCAAGGGCGTGCCCATCCAGATGCCCACCATCGCCTCCATGTTCTGCCCCTACTTCAGCGAGCAGGAAGTGGTAGACTTCGCCACCGCCAAACAGTGCGACCAGCAGCTGTTCACCACCTTCTACAAACAGATGCGCCAGCAGGGCATCTTCCTGGCGCCCTCGGGCTTCGAGACCGGCATGGTCTCCTTCGCCCACACCGACGACGACTTCAACAAGGCCCTGGACGCCGCCCGCAAGGTCAGCTTCTAGGCTGCCATTGAAGTTTGAAGATTAAGCGAGGGGGAGAGGGAAACCTTTTCGGCGAAAAGGTTCTCCCTCTCCCCCTCGCAGCGTTGCTCTCGATGCCCGTAACTCAGCGGCAGCTATCACATTAAAATCATTGATAAAACAGCAGTAGGCAGCGTCTGTCTCGTTGCCCCCTCCTATCCTTGGCCATAGCTGCCGTGTCGTAACGGGCACGGCCTGCGGCCGCCTTCGGTCGGTCCCCCTCTCCTTTCCAAAACCTTTTCATCAGGTCCCTGACGGCCTGTCCGGCACGCGGGCCTGCTCCCTGATGCCGGTCTCCCGGCTTTTTGGCGAGCTGTTTTTTTACGATGAAGAGGACAGCAGCCGGTACGCAGCGTCTGTCGGGTTGCCGCCTCCTGTCTTTGCCCGTAGCTGCCTGCGCAGTAACGGGTACGGCCTGCCCCGCCTCCGGCCTGTTTCCCCAACCGCTGCTTTTGCGTGACTCGGCATGGCAGACAAGAGCCCTCTTCTCCCAGTCTTCCATTTTTCTTTGAGTATCCCCCTCCGGTCCCCTGCACGGCCATCCGTACCCTGTTGCCTGCCGGGCATCTGCCGCACTGGCGGCGCTCTTTCTCCGCCTGCCTCACCCGCTCCTTTCCCGGTCTGGGGAGATGACAGGCCTTGCGCCCAGCGGCGGGGACGTGCCATACCGACCTGAATAAAAGTTTTCGGCGGGGATGGGGGAGCGCGAGGGGGAAGGGGGGCCCGTTTACAAAAGGGCCCCCC
>NZ_JABAFY010000046.1 GCF_012843875.1 Desulfovibrio piger
TGTGCATCTTTTCTTGCCGCCGTTCAAATCAGATGCATATCTTTGTGGGCAAACATAATTTGACGACACTATCTAGAACGAAGAGAAAGCCCGCAGGCCGCCGGCGTCACACCGTCGACCGGCGGGCAGGGCGTCCGGCCATACGGCCGACAGGAACCAGCCAAACGAAAAGGGCGCAGCTCCTTGGAGCCGCGCCCTTCTTTTTATCCTATGCTTTCAGGCAGGTATGCCCGGCAGCGGGATTCCGGACCTAGGGATGGTTTTCGAACTTGTTCAGCAGGGGTTCCGCGCCGTTGTGGCAGGGGGTGCAGTCCATGACGCCCTTGGCCCAGTTGGCATCGTTGCCCTTGGTCTGATGGCATTCGCCACAGCCGCTCACGGCGGGCTGCACGGCGAAGGTACCCTTGTAGTTCTTGCCCTGTTCGATCTTGGCGTTGAAGATCTCCACGGCCTTGTAGGCCACGTCGGCGGTCAGACGGCCGCAACGTTCGCTGCGGGCCTTGCTGGTGGCTTCGATCTTGTTGGCGGCACACCATTTGGACACGGAGATGTGGCAGAGCACGGAGCCGGAAGCGTTGTTGGGCAGGTCGCCCTTGACGCCCTGGGCCAGGTCGCCGGGGTTGTAGATGGGCAGTTTGGTCACTTCGTACCAGCGGTACAGCTCGTTGACCATGGGGGTGCGTTCCTTGCGGCCCCAGAACAGGGCATAGGCCGCAGCAGCACCGTACAGGGCGCCGCAGATGGTGCCCCAGTCGGAGATGCCGCCCTTGTTGGCTTCCAGCATGCTGAAGGGGAACTGGTTGTACGGGGCGCCGTATTTTTCGCCCAGCAGACCGATGATGCTGTAGAAGGCACCGTAACCACAGGCGTAGCCCTTGTACCAGTAACCTTCATAGGCCACCTTGGCGCATTCCTTGGGATCCAGCTTGTGGGGCTTCCAGCCGAATTCGCCGTTGACCTGCTCGAAGCGCTTGGCCGGAGCCGCCGCCTGGGCGATGCTGCCGCCGGTACCCACCAGGGCCGCCACGGCCCCGCCCACGGCCAGACCACCGAGGCCACACAGGCAATTGCGTCTGCTGTTGTCCATATATCCTCCTTCTTCGGCGCGTTGCGCCCTTCATGTTAGTCGTTACTTTTTTCACTACATTTTTCCAGCGAGGAAAGCAAGGCCGTATCGCATGGAACAGGGGTACTTTTCCTCCGCTCCGGTCGTGTCCCGCCCCTCGGCAAACGGCCCCGCTCCCCTGCCGGTCATGCCGTCATGAGGCGCTCCCGCCCGCCCCTCCCGGCCTGGGGACAGGGCCTGCCGCCAGTGCCGGGCGTCTGTCCTTTCATGATTGTCCATCCTCCGCGCTTCCCCTTTCCTCCCTGCCCGTATGCCGGGCCCACAGAAAAAAATTTTCATTTGCCACTGGACGAGCACGCAGAAAGACTTACTTAGAGGACGCAAGCGAAAGAGACGCCGCCAAGGCGTTCACCGATACAGTTTTTATTTCTCCGAGGAGGATCCACATATGTCCAAAATCATCGGCATCGACCTTGGGACCACCAACTCCTGTGTCTACGTCATGGAAGGCAAGGACCCCAAGTGCATCACCAATCCTGAGGGCGGCCGCACCACTCCCTCCGTGGTGGCTTTCACCGATAAGGAACGCCTGGTGGGCGAGATCGCCAAACGTCAGGCCGTGACCAACCCCAAGCGCACCATCTTCGCCATCAAGCGTCTGATGGGCCGCAAGTACGCTTCTCCTGAAGTGGACCGCTGGAAGGAGCATTCCCCCTACACCATCACCTCCGCCGCCAACAGCGACGCCGGTGTGGAAGTGGACGGCCGCACCTACACCGCTCCTGAAGTTTCGGCCATGATCCTGGCCAAGCTGAAGGCCGACGCCGAAGCTTACCTGGGCGAACCCGTGACCGAAGCCGTCATCACCGTGCCCGCCTACTTCAACGACGCCCAGCGTCAGGCCACCAAGGACGCCGGCCGCATCGCCGGTCTGGAAGTGAAGCGTATCATCAACGAACCCACGGCCGCCTCCCTGGCCTACGGTTTCGACAAGAAGGCCAACGAAAAGATCGCCGTGTTCGACCTGGGCGGCGGCACCTTCGATATCTCCATCCTGGAAGTGGGCGACAACGTGGTGGAAGTGCTCGCCACCAACGGTGACACCTTCCTGGGCGGCGAAGACTTCGACCAGCGCGTCATCAACTACCTGGTGGAAGAATTCAAGAAGGAAAACGGCATCGACCTGTCCAAGGACAGCATGGCCCTGCAGCGCCTGAAAGAAGCCGCTGAAAAGACCAAGAAGGACCTGTCCACCTCCATGGAAGCGGAAGTGAACCTGCCCTTCATCACCGCCGACCAGACCGGTCCCAAGCACCTGGTGGTCAAGCTCTCCCGCGCCAAACTGGAAGCCCTGGTCAGCGACCTGGTGGACCGCACCATCGCTCCCTGCCAGAAGGCTCTGGCCGACGCCGGTCTTTCCCCCAACCAGATCGACGAAGTCATCCTGGTGGGCGGCATGACCCGTATGCCCCTGGTGCAGAAGAAGGTGGGCGAGTTCTTCGGCAAGGATCCCAACCGTTCCGTGAACCCCGACGAAGTGGTGGCCATGGGCGCCGCCATCCAGGGCGGCATCCTGGCCGGTGACGTGAAGGACGTGCTGCTGCTGGACGTGACGCCCCTGTCCCTGGGTATCGAGACCATGGGCGGCGTGTTCACCAAGCTGATCGACCGCAACACCACCATCCCCACCCGCAAGAGCAACGTGTTCACCACGGCCGCTGACAACCAGCCCTCCGTGTCCATCCACGTGCTGCAGGGCGAACGTCCCATGGCGGCCGACAACATGACCATGGCCCGCTTCGACCTGACCGGCATCCCGCCGGCACCCCGTGGCGTGCCGCAGATCGAAGTGACCTTCGATATCGACGCCAACGGTATCGTCAACGTGTCCGCCAAGGATATGGGCACCGGCAAGGAACAGTCCATCAAGATCCAGTCCTCTTCCGGTCTGTCCGAAGAAGACATCCAGCGCCTGGTGCGTGAAGCTGAAGCCCACGCCAGCGAAGACAAGAAGAAGCAGGAGACCATCGAGGCCCGCAACCACGCCGACAGCCTGATCTACGGCACCGAAAAGTCCCTGAACGATCTGGGCGACAAGGTGGACGCCGCTGTGAAGAGCGACGTGGAAGGCAAGATCGCCGCCCTGCGCAAGACCATGGAAGGCGATGACGCCGCCGCCATCAAGGCTGCCACCGAAGAGCTGGCCAAGGCTTCCCACAAGCTGGCCGAACAGCTCTACCAGCAGCAGGCCCCCAACGGCGGCGCCCAGCAGCCCGGTGCGGGCGCCAACCCCGGCGCCGGTGCCGCCCAGGGCAACAACAACGACGACGTGGTGGACGCCGACTTCACCGAAGTGAAGAAATAATCCCCATACCCTATGCATCTCAGGGACGGCCCTTCGGGGCCGTCCCTTTTTTTATGCCCGCGGCCTCTTTTGTTCCTTGGCCGGGGGTGCTATCCTGGAGGGAACCAAGGAGTGCCTATGCGTACGCATCCCGCTTTTGTCAGGCTCCTGCATGTCCTGGCCCTGATCCTGCTCTCCGGGCTCTTCGTCCTGGGGACAGGCTGTGTGCATGACAATGACCCCTGGTATGACGACCCGCCACCGCCGCGCCATCACCGGCAACCGCCGCCACCGCCGCACCATCACCGGCAACCGCCGCCACCGCCGCACAGGGCCCAGCCCAGCAAGCCTGCGCCGCCGCCCCATGTGTCTCCCCGCCCGGACCCCCGCCACGGGGACAACAAGCCCGTCCCGGTCCATGACCGCCGCGACGACAGGCGGGACCATCCCCCGCGCCGCTGATCCCCTTTGCGGAAGCTCCGGGGAGCTTCCGCATTTTTCGTCTCCGGCCCCGCACAGGGCATGGAACGGGGATGGCCGCAGCCCCGCACACGGCCTGCAACAGGCCCTGCGCACACCGCCGGCCACTGCCGGGAAACGCTTTGTCGGGACAAGGATATTTCCTGCCATGACGCATCTTTACAAAAATTTTTTTTTGCTGCATAATTTTCTGGATTTGCAGATGGTCCCTCCTTCCGGCACGCCGGAAGACCTCCATATTTGTGCCTCCCACAGGCACAGCCGCGACGCGCTCCGCTCCAATCCAATCCTTGGGCGCGTCGCGTTTTTTTGTCCCTTCCCCCTCCCCGCCTGCCTCTCTCCCGCCCCTTGCGCCACGCCGCAGAGCGGGCTATGATTCCAGACTTGCCCGGGAACGCCGCTCCTGCCCGTCCCGTGCCCGGCAGCATGTCCGTCATGCCGCCTGCCTGAGGCATGCCATCACCGGCCATCCGGTCCCGGCCCGTCCCGCGTCCGGAAACGACGCATCCTTTCAGCCCTGTACTGCCATGAAAAACAGCTGCTCGCCCCGCGTTTTTCTCCCGATCCTGCTGCTCCTGGCTCTGGCGCTCAGCGCCTGCCAGTTCTCTTCCTCCGCTCCCAGCAAGGCTCCGGCTCCCAAGCCCGCCACGCCCACGGGGCCTCACATCGCCCTGGCCCTGCCCAGCAGCGGCCCCTATGCCGGCGTAAGCGCCAAGATCCGCAACGGCGCCGAGATCGCCCTGCGCGAACTCCAGGCCGGCGGTCTGCTGGCCCAGCTGCATATGGTGGATACCAGCAAGCCCGACTGGAACGCCCAGCTTGCCGCCCTGCCCCCCAACTGCGTCATGGTGGGCGGCCCCCTGCAGGCCCCCGTCTTCAAGCAGCTCCAGACGTCCGGCATGCTGGAAAAGCGCGTCTTCTTCGCCTTCATGCCCAGCCTGCTGCCCGGTGACGAAGGCGTGCGGGCCTGGCGCTTCTTCCACAGCCCCCAGGACCAGATCGACCGTCTGGTGAGCTTCGTCACCGAAGACCTGGGCCTGCGCACCTTTGGCGCCTTCTATCCCACGGACAACTACGGCCCCCGCATGACCGGCCTGCTGGACCAGAAGCTCACCGGCATGGGCATCACCCTGCATTCGGCCAGCTACACGCCCGGTCAGTCCAGCACCTGGAGCGGCCAGGCCGCCACGCTCATCAATCCGACCACCCAGGAGAACATCACCGCGCCCATCCCCCAGACGCAGTTCGAGGCGCTCTTCCTGCCCGACTCCTGGAAGAACATGAACCTGCTGACCACCAGCCTGATGTACAACGGCGAGGACCGCCTCGTGCTGCTGGGCACCACCCTGTGGGAGCAGGGCCTGGACGGCAAGACCGTGGCCGAGCCCGACCGCTATGCCCTGGCCGTCTTCCCCGCCGCTTGGGACGCCACGCAGGCCCCCGCCGCCCTGCGGGCCCCCGGCACCGATTTTTGGGTGGCCCTGGGCTATGACTTCGTGCGCTTTGCCGTGCGCATGGCCTTCGACAGCCGCCCCCCGGCCGCCACGGTCAATGCCCAGGCTGCCAACATGAAGATCCAGTGGGCCATGGCTCCCCTTTCCTGGGACGAAAAAGGCATCGCCCACCAGAAACTGCATCTGTTCCAGCCCGGCGCCAACGGTATGGAGCCGCTGGATCTGACCCGCTTCCGCAACATGCGTGAAGCCATCCTGCAGCGTGCCGCCCTGCGCATGCAGGGGCTGCCCACCGTGGACGAGCAGGGCAACTCCCTCATCCCAGGCCTGCCCGGCATGTCGGCCGGCCCTGCCGTGCTCAACACGCCCGCGGCCACGTCCCCGACGCCCGGTGTGGCGCCCCTGTCCACCACGCCCCAGCCGTCGTACAAACTGCGCCTTTCGCCGGCCACCACCGGCACAACCCGTACCGCCCGATAACGGTGCACCTCAAGGTAGATCCCATGTCCGAAAACAAGAATATCAGCCAGGACGTCGTGGCCCACATGGCCCAACTGTCCCGCCTTGCCGTCAGTGACGAGGAAAAGGCCCTCTTTGCCCGCCAGTTCGGCGACATCCTCGCCTATATGGATGTGCTGGCCCAGGTGGACACCAGCGCCGTGGAACCCCTCTACAGCCCCGTGAGCCATGCCACCCCCATGCGCGACGACCAGCCCGAGCGCAAGCGTCGCCGTGAGGACGTGCTGGGCAACGCTCCCGAACATGATGAAGACTATTTCATCGTGCCGCGCATCGTCTAAAGGAGACGCATCATGAACGAGATCTGCTCGCTGAACCTGACCGCGCTGGCCGATGCCCTGCAAAAGAAAGAGATCGGTGCCGAAGAAGCCACCCGCGCCTGCCTCGACCGCATCGCCGCCACTGAAGAACGCGTGGGCGCCCTGCTCCATGTGGATGCCGAAGGCGCTCTGGCCCGTGCCCGCCAGCTGGACGCCCAGGGCCCCGACGCCTCCCAACCCCTCTGGGGCGTGCCCGTCACCGTCAAAGACGCCCTGTCCACCCAGGGCATGCCCACCACTGCCGGTTCCCGCATCCTCGAAGGCTACATGCCCGTGTACGACGCCTTTGCCGTGCAGCGCCTGCGTGAGGCCGGTGCCGTGATCCTGGGCAAGAACAACCTCGATGAATTCGCCATGGGCTCCACCACGGAGAATTCCGCCTACAAGACCACGCACAACCCCTGGGATCTCCAGCGCGTGCCCGGCGGCTCCAGCGGCGGTTCCGCCGCATCCGTGGCCGCCTGCCAGTGCTTCGCCTCCCTGGGCTCCGATACCGGCGGCTCCATCCGCCAGCCCGCCAGCCTTTGCGGCTGCACCGGTATCAAGCCCACCTACGGCCGCGTGTCCCGTTACGGCCTCATCGCCTACGGCTCCTCCCTGGACCAGATCGGCCCCCTGGGCCGCAGCGTGGCCGACTGCGCCCGCGTGCTGGGCGTCATCGCCGGTCATGACCAGCGCGACGCCACCTGCGATCCCCGCCCCGTGGACGACTATGACGCCGCTGCCGCCGCGCCTTCTCTCAAGGGCGCCCGCCTGGGCCTGCCCAAGGAATTCTATGCCGAAGGTCTGGCCCCTGAAGTGCGCGCCGTGTGCGAAAAAGCCATCGAAACGGCCCGCGCCGAAGGTGCCGAGATCGTGGAAGTGAGCCTGCCGCATACCAATGCGGCCATCGCCACCTACTACATCATCGCCATGGCCGAAGCGAGCTCCAACCTGGCCCGCTTCGACGGCGTGCGCTACGGCCATCGTGCCGCCGACGTCAAGCAGCTGGCCGAGCTCTATGTGCGCTCGCGCAGCGAAGGCTTCGGCCAGGAAGTCAAGCGCCGCATCCTGCTGGGCACCTATGTGCTCTCCTCCGGGTACTACGACGCCTACTTCCGCAAGGCCGCCCAGGTCCGCCGCCTCATCCGCGACGAATATCTGGCCGCCCTCGAACAGTGCGACGCCCTGCTGGCCCCCGTCTCCCCCGTCACGGCCTGGGAAATGGGCTGCCACAGCGCCGATCCGCTGCAGATGTACCTCATGGACGCCTACACCCTGTCCCTGAACCTGGCCGGTCTGCCCGGCCTGTCCCTGCCCGTGGGCATGGCCGCCGAAAGCAGGATGCCCGTGGGCATGCAGCTCATCGGCAAGGCCTTTGACGAAGCCGGCCTCTTCCGCCTGGGCGCCGGTCTCGAAGCCGCCCTGCCCGGCATCGGTCTGGCACAGCTGTAGGTCGTAACGTCAGACTCAAAGGGAAAGCTGAGGGGGAGGGACACCTTTTCGGGGAAAAGGTCCTCCCTCCAGCCAGCTCTCGATGCCCGTAACTTCCTTCGTCGTAACGGGCACGGCCCTGGTCGGCCTTTCCCCCTCCCTTCCAAAACCTTTTCTTCCGATCTGCATGCAGGTCCCCGTCTTCGGATGAAGGACCGCCAGACGAGAGGAGCCCGGTCAGGAACTGACCGGGCTCCTCTCGTCTGGACTTTTTTTGCAGGGAGCGAAGGCGTCCCGCAGTCCTCCTCCTGCCCCTTGGGCCGCAGCCCCCGACTGCCCCAAGTGGATGCCATGGTACACAGTGGAGGAAACACGGCCTGCCCGGTCCCCCACCCTGCCAATGCAAAAGCGCCCGGTCGTTGTGACCGGGCGCTTTTTATGCCTGAGCAAGGCCAAGCGTGCCATCTCCCTCCATGTTCTCCAGGGGACTGGCCATCTTTTTTTCCGCCTGTGGCGTTACGCCACCTGCCAGGGACCAGAGCAAAAGTTTTGGGAAGGGAGAGGGGAGCATGAGGGGAGAGGGAGGACCCTTTTCCAAAAGGGTCCTCCCTCTCCCCTCAGCAAACGTTTTCTTCAATCATCCTGCCTAGGACTTCTTGAGCATGATATCCAGGATGACCTTGTCGGCCTCCTTCATGCCCGTGGAGCCCAGACGGCCCAGGTTGGCGATGCAGACTTCGATATCGTCATCGGTGATGCCTTCGTTGCCGGGCACCACGGAGCCGTCCAGGGCCAGCATGACGGCCTGGATGCCCGCGCCCACGGCGGTGGCCACCTTGAGGGCGCAGCTGCTCTTGGCGCCGTCGCAGATCATGCCCGCCACGTTGCCCACCATGTTGCGGATGGTGCGTTCCATGACCGCCAGATCGCCGTCCAGCAGCAGGGCGATGCCGCAACCGGCGGCCGTGGCGGCCACTATAGCGCCGCAATGGGCGGACAGGCGACCCAGATGATGCTTGATGTGGATGGAGGTGAGGTGGCTCATCATCAGGGCGCGGGCCAGATCCTCGTTGCTGCTTTCCTGCCGGATGGCGCAGGCCACCACGGGCATGGTGCAGGTGATGCCCTGATTGCCGCTGCCCGAATTGCTCATGACGGGCATCATGACCCCGGCCATGCGGGCGTCGGCCGCGGCGGCGGTCAGACGGATGGCGAAGGTGGGCAGGTCATCGGAAAGGATGTGCTTGCGCACCCGGGCATCCATGGATTTGCCCACGCCCAGACCGTACTGGCTGGAAAGGCCTTCCTCGGCCACCTGACGGTTCATGCGCGCGGCTTCAAGGATGAAGCTGATCTCTTCCAGCGGCGCGGTGGTGGCGAATTCGTAGACCCGGGCCAGGGTCAGGGGCCAGTCGGCGGGCGTAGCTTCGTTGGCTTCCGCAGGCATATGGTCTTCCACCAAGGCGCCGTCCTGCCAGACACGGGTGATGTTGTCATGGCTGTCACGCAGCTCGGCGGCGGCGCTGTGCCCGTCGGCATGGGCCGTGACCAGGCAGTACAGCAGCAGGTCGTTGTCCGGCAGGTGCAGTTCCACGGCGTCGGCGGCCACCATGGCCCGGGCGGCTTCGGCCTGCGCGGGATCGAGCGAGGCCAGGCACTCCAGGCCAAGGGCGCTCTTCCCGCCCAGGGCACCGGCAGCGGCGGCGATGGCCAGGCCCATCTCGCCCGTGCCGGGGACCATGACGCCCATGCCGTTCTTGAGCAGATTGGCGCTGACGGCCACGTCCAGGCGTTCCGGCTTCCGGCCCAGCGCCTCGGCGGCACGGGCCGCGGTCAGCGCCACGGCGATGGGTTCGGTGCAGCCCAGGGCGGGCACCACTTCCTGATGCAGCAGGGCCAGGATGGCCTGCCTGTCGGCAAGAGACAGACTCATGCATTCTCCGGGCCTGAGGCCCACGATGTAGAAGGTTGGAGCAAGGAACGGGAGACAGGCTCCCGGGGATAGCGGGCGGATGCCCTTTTCGGCAACGCCACGACGCGGACAGCGGGGCGCCACTTTCGGCGGACACCCGTTCAGGGATCCCGGCAAGACAGGGGACGCACGGGCAGCCACGAAGGGGAAAGGACTGCCGGAGAGGGCTCAACAAGACGGGAAAGGCCCGGAGACAGGGGCCGGAGCGTACCTGCCGCCGGGCCCCTCCCCGTCAAACGATCGAAACTGAAACGGCTAGATCTTTTCCGCCGGGGCCACGTCCTGCAACGGTCCAAGCTCGCCATTGCGGTTGAACAGGCCTTCCAGCATCAGGGTCAGGGCGCCGTCGCCGGTCACGTTGCAGGCCGTACCGAAGCTGTCCTGCAGGGCAAAGATGGCGATGAGCAGGGCCACACCATTGGGGTCGAAGCCCAGCACGCCGGTCACGATGCCCAGCGAGGCCACCACGGTACCACCGGGCACGCCGGGGGCACCCACGGCAAAGATGCCCAGCAGCACGCAGAAGAGCAGCATGGTGCCCACGGAAGGCAGGGAACCGTACAGCATCAGGCTGATGGTCATGACAAAGAAGGTCTCGGTCAGCACGGAACCGCACAGATGCACGGTGGCGCCCAGGGGCACCATGAATTCCACCATGGTGCGGCTGAGGACGGAGGACTTGCGGGCGCATTCCAGGGCCACGGGCAGGGTGGCGGCGCTGGACATGGTGCCCACGGCGGTCAGATAGGCAGGCGCGTAATGGCGGAAGACCTGCGAGGGATTGCGGCCGGACAGGGCGCCGCCGATGCCGTAGAGCACGGCCAGCCAGATGAAGTGGCCCACGATGACGATGAGCACCATCATGATGAACACGGGCAGGTGGCGGCTGAGGGAGCCCTCATAGGCCAGGCCCAGGAAGGACAGGCCCACGAAGAAAGGCAGGATGGGGATCATGATGCGGTTGACCAGGGCGGTCATGATGCGTTCCATCTCGCAGAAGATCTTGCCCAGGGTCTCGGACTTGGTCCAGACGATGGCCACGCCCATGGTCAAGGCCAGCACCAGGGCGCTCATGACGCTGAACAGCGGCGGGATGTCCAGACGGAAGACCATCTCGGGCAGGGAGCGCAGGGTCTCGGTGCTGGTGGCGATGGAGAGGTTGGGGATGATGCAGTAGCCGGAGATCATGGAGAACAGGGCCGCGCCCAGCGAGGAGACGTAGGCCAGGGCCACGGCCACCAGCAGGATCTTGCTGGCGTTCTGGCCCAGACGCACGATGGCGGGGGTGATGAAGCCCACGATGACCAGGGGCACCAGGAAGAAGATGATCTGGCCGAAGATATGGCGCAGGGAGACCACCACGTCCATGACGTGCTTCAGGGAGCCTTCGGCGTTCTCGCCGATGTACAGACCAAGCAGGGCGCCAATGATGATGCCGCCCAACAGTTTGAGAATAAGGGAAAAATCGCCGACCTTAGCAGCCATCCTGCACCTCCGGGGGGTTAAGATACGCAAACCATAGACACCGTGGCTACCGTAGCGCAGGCCAGAGGCTTTTGCAATGTGCCGTGCCGCATGGCCTGCTTTCCCCGACAAAAAAGGAGGTCTGCAAAGCAGACCTCCTGTGGATTCCTTAACCGGAAAAAGACAGTGCCCTAGCGGGGACGGGGACCGTCAGGCCGATGATCGGGCCGCGGGCCGCCGGGACGCGGGCCGGGGCGGGGACCATCATGGCGCGGGCCGCGACCGTCATGGATGCCGGGGCGCGGGCCGGGACGGTCACCGGGGCGATGATAGCCCGGGCGCGGGCCGTCGGGGCGAGGACCGGGACGGTGGTAACCCGGACGAGGACCGGGGCGGTCACCGGGACGGTGATAGCCGGGACGGGGGCCAGGACGGTCGCCGGGGCGATGGTACCCGGGGCGAGGTCCGGGAGGGGGCCCCTTTTTGTAGTGTCCCTTGGGACGGGGCTTGTCCTTGTACCAGCCTTCATGGCGGCCGTTGTCGTTGCGGGCCACCAGGGTCCCGGGCAATACGCCCATGTGATCCACATGATCCGCGACCACGGGCATCCCGTCAGCGACATGCTGCGCGGCCTGTCCTTCATCCGCAAAAGCGAACGTAGCCATACAGGCCAGGGCCAGGGCCGGCAGCAACAGACGAAAGTTCTTTGCGCTCATGGCAAAACTCCTTGCGAGTCGGGGACTGCCCGTTGCGGGCAGATTTGCCCCACATTTCCCGCATAGCATTCCCGCAGGAACGGAGCAAGGCTAAATATTTTTACAGGTAGCGGAAAAAATTTTCATTTTCTCCCAAAGCGCAACGCCGGGGCCCCCAGTCCGAGGGCCGTCGCCTGACGGGCCACGGCGTCGGCCTCCGGCCGGACATACATCCTGCCTTCCAGTTCATATTCCTTGGCCGGCTGGCTGGCCCCGCCGCAGGCACAGGTCGTGGCCCTGCGGGGCAGCACCAGACGTTGCAGCAGCTGGCGCCGCAGGCCCAGGGTATGCGTATGCCGCAGGACGGCCCGGGCGACATTTTCCGTATCGGCAGGACGGCAAAGCACCCGCAGCAGGCCCGCGGGACGATTCTTCTTGCCCGTGCCCGGCAGCCACAGCACGTCCAGCACATCGGCGGCAGCGGCCAGCTGCTCCAGGGCCGTGCCCAGCTCCTCGCCGGTCAGATGGTCGAGATGGCACTCCAGCTGCATCACGTCTTCCTCGCCCCCCTGGCCGTGATCGACCTGCCGGGGTTCCCGGGCCTCCACGAGCCAGGCCCGCAGGCCGGTGGGCGCCGGACGCGCGCCGTAGCCCGTGCCCATGCCCAGCAGGCGGCCTTCCGGGCCTTCCACGAATTCGTCCACCAGCACACGGGCCAGGGCCGCGCCGGTGGGGGTCACCAGCTCCGTCTTCGCGTCGGTGGGGTACACGGGCAGCCCGCGCATGAGGTTGGCCGTGGCGGGCGCGGGCAGGGGGATCTCGCCATGGGCACAGGTGATGCTGCCCCCGAACCAGGGCAGCGCACAGGCCGTCACCCGCTCCACGCCCAGCTGGTCCAGCGCCCAGCAGGCGCCCAGGATGTCCACCAGGGTGTCCACGGCGCCCACTTCATGGAAATGCACCTCTTCAGGGGCGATGCCGTGGGCCTCGGCTTCGGCCAGGGTCAGGGCCTCCAGCACGGCCAGGGCCTTGTGGCGCACCCTGTCGGCCACAGGCACGGCGGCAAAAATGGCGGCGATGTCCGCCGGGTGCCGCAGGGGCTGGCCCTCCGCCTCCCAGCTGACCTCCACCCGGCAGCCGGGACCGCCGCCCCGCTCTTCCTGCCAGACCTCCAGCCGGCAGGCCACGCCCGCCTGTGCCAGCAGGCCCGGCAGGGGGGAAAGGTCCACACCAAGATGGGCAAGGGAGGCCAGGGTCATGTCCCCGCTCATGCCGTGACTGCAATCAAGGAAAAGATGCTGCATCTGATAATGACTCCGTTATGAAACTCCGCGCTGCCACTTTTGCTTACAGGCTTGTTTGTGGGCGCAGCTTGGTATATGGTGAGAGGACAGGACAGAAAAGGGAACCTTCCCGCCCGCGGTATGCCGCAGGGTCTCTGTTCAACAGGAGGATCCATGCTCGTAGAAAACTGGATGGCTACCAACGTCATTGCCGTCAAGCCCGACACGTCCCTGCTGAAGTGCCGCAACCTGCTCAAGGAACACCAGATCCGCCGCCTGCCCGTGGTCGATGACCAGAACCGGGTGGTGGGTATCATCTCCGACAGAGACGTCAAGGGCGCGTCGCCCTCCAAGGCCACGGCGCTGGAAGTGCATGAAATGCAATACCTTCTGGCAGAACTCAAGGCCAAGGACATTATGACCGCCAAGCCGGTCACTATCAAGCCCTGGGACAGCGTGGAGCAGGCGGCCATCATCATGATGGACAAAAAGTTCGGCGGTCTGCCCGTGGTCTCCGAAGACAACAAGCTGGTGGGCATCATCACCGACCAGGACATCTTCAAGCTGCTGATCAACATCACCGGTGCCCGCGTGGAAGGCATGCAGTTCGCCTTCGAACTGCCCGATACCCCCGGCAGCATGCGCGTGATCTTCGATACCATGCGCAAGCACAATGCCCGCATCATTTCGGTGCTGTCCTCTTATATGGAAGACAACAAGCGCCAGATCTACGTCCGTATCCGCAGCATGGAAGAATCGGCTGTCGAAGCCCTCGTCAAGGATCTGGAAGCGACCGGCACGCTGCTGCTGGCTGCTCCCTATGACGTGTAGCTGACCGCCTCCCTGAAGGAAACAGCAGACGCAAATCTTCGTATATGCGTAGGTTTTGACGGTTTTTTCAGGGCTTGCCAAGATTATTTTTTTGTGGCAAAAGAAGTGTGCATTTGCGATTGCAGAGCTTTCGCAATTAATGGGGAATGAGCCGAACACCATATGCTTCGGCTGTCTGGCTCGGGCCGCAAGGCCCGAATAGAGCAAACGTCCAAGGAGGACACGCATGGCTGAAATTAGCTTTCAGGGCAAAACCTTCGAAGTTGATGAAGACGGCTTCCTGCTCCGTTTCGACGACTGGTGCCCGGAATGGATGGAATTCGTGAAGGAATCCGAAGGTATCGCCGAAATCACCGCTGACCATCAGAAGATCCTGGACTTCCTGCAGGACTACTACAAGAAGAACGGTATCGCTCCCATGGTCCGCATTCTGTCCAAGAACACCGGCTACAAGCTGAAAGAAGTGTACGAACTGTTCCCCTCCGGCCCCGGCAAAGGCGCCTGCAAAATGGCTGGCCTGCCCAAGCCCACCGGCTGCGTGTAGTTCTCAGCATTGCTTGAAAGGCGGGGCTTCGTCCCGCCTTTTCCCTTTCAGGCGTCCCCTCTCGCAGGCGGACGCCTTTTTCTTTCCCGGCCCGCGGCGCCCCGCGCCCTCCCTTTACGCGCAGACAAAAAAACGGTATCCGCCTTGCCATGAACGTAAAAAAAGTCTTCCTCTGGTCCTTCGGTCTGCTGTTCACGCTGGGCATCCTCGGCTGTGCCGCCGTGGCCGGCCTGTTCTACTGGGCCTCACGCGACCTGCCCGACCTGGAACGCCTTACCGGTTACGAAGCCCCGCAGGCCACGGTCATCCTGGCCCGTGACGGCTCCACCATCGGCACCCTTGCCACGGAAAAACGCTACAGCATCACCCTCAAGGAGATGTCTCCCTGGCTGCCCATGTCCTTCCTGGCTGCGGAAGACGATTCCTTCTACCAGCATCATGGCGTCGATCCCGTGGCCATCGTGCGTGCCTTCATCTACAACCTGCGCAACAAGGCCTCCGGCGGCGGCCAGCAGGGCGGCAGCACCATCACCCAGCAGATCATCAAGCAGCTCCTGCTGAGTTCGGAACGCAGCTATACCCGAAAGATGAAGGAAGCCATCCTGGCCTACCGGCTGGAGCACACCGTCAGCAAGGACGACATCCTCCAGACCTACCTCAACTATATCTATCTGGGACAGCACTCCTACGGCGTGGAAGCCGCGGCCCGTACCTATTTCGGCAAGCACGCTTCCGACATCACCCTGGCCGAGAGCGCCGTCATCGCCGGTCTGCCCCAGGCCCCCAGCCGTTACAATCCCTTCCGGCATCCCGAGGCCGCCAAGGCCCGCCAGATGTACGTCCTTGGCCGTCTGCGCACCCTCAAGTGGATCACCGAGGAACAGTACCAGCAGGCCATCAACGAGCCCCTGGTCTACTGGAGCATGCCCGAGAACCGCGGCGGGGCCTCCAAATGGTATTTTGAAGAAGCCCGCCGCCTGCTGGTGGAGTTCTTCACCGAAGAGAACCTGCGCACCCTGGGCATCGATACCCTGAAGAGCGGCGAGGAATACGTCTACACCGCGGGCCTCACCGTGCGCACCGCCATGGACCCCGTGCAGCAGGATGCCGCGGGCGCCGCCCTGCGCCGCGGTCTGGAAGAACTGGACAAGCGCCAGGGCTGGCGCGGCCCGGTCAAGAAGCTCTCCCCCGCGGAGGTGACCGAGTTCCGCGAAAAAAGCACCTTCGCCCCCGCCGACCTCATGGGCAAGGCCTGGGTGCAGGCCGTGGTCACGGCCGTGGACGCCAAGGGCGCCCGCGTCCTGCTGGGCAAGGGCTACACCGGCTATATCCCCGTGGCCAACATGTCCTGGGCCCGTACCCCCAACCGCAAGATCTCCGGCTGGGGGGCTCCCGCCGTGCGTGACGCCCGCAAGGTGCTGAACGTCAACGACCTGATCATGGTCTCGGCCGCGCCCGTGACCGTCCAGGCCGAAGGCGGCAAAAAGGGCAAGGCCGCCACCAAGACCGTGGACTTCGATCCCGCCACGGCCTCGCCGCAAAAGCCCATCACCCTGCTCCTCCAGCAGGAGCCGCTGGTGCAGGGCGCTCTGGCTTCCGTAGAGACCCAGAGCGGCGACGTGGTGGCCCTCATCGGCGGCTACCAGTTCGGCGACAGCCACTTCAACCGCGCTACCCAGGCCCGGCGTCAGCCCGGTTCCAGCTTCAAGCCCGTGGTCTACTCCACGGCCCTGGACTTCGGCTTCACGCCCACGTCCTCGGTGCTGGACGGCCCCTTCGTCTACGTGAACCCCTACACCAACGAAGTCTGGCGTCCCGGCAACTACGAAAAGAACTTCCGCGGCATCATGCCGCTCTATGAGGCCCTGACCCTTTCCCGCAACACCTGCACCGTGCGCCTGGCCCACAAGGTGGGCATCAGCAACGTCATCCAGCGCGCCAAGATGCTGGGCCTCGAACCCCACTTCCCGCAGGAACTGTCCATCAGTCTCGGTGCCGTGGCGGTCTCGCCCCTCAACCTGACGCAGGCCTACGCCGCCTTCGCCAACCAGGGCCTGGGCGTGCGCCCGCGCATCATCACCTCCATCACCGACAACAACGGCCGCGAGCTCTACCGGCAGGACATCCAGCACTGGCAGGCCCTCACCCCGCAGAACGCCTACCAGATGGCCACCCTGCTCAAAAACGTGGTCAACTCCGGCACCGGCAGCCGCGCCCGTGTGGACGGCCACGTCATCGCCGGCAAGACCGGCACCAGCAACGACGAGAACGATGCCTGGTTCGTGGGCTTCTCGCCCTCGCTGGTCACGGGCGTCTATGTGGGCTTCGACCAGCTCCAGTCCCTGGGCAAGCAGGAACAGGGCGGGCGTACCGCGGCCCCCATCTTCCGCTATTACCGCAGCCAGATCGAAGACCTGTACAACGACCAGCCCCAGGACTTCACCATGCCGCCCGGCATCACCATGCAGGACGGTCTGGCCTTCCAGGGCGTGCCCGGCCCCGGCCTCTCGGCCATCGACAACGCCAGCGAGGACCCGGCCACGGGCAGCAGTACCCCGGAGACTCCCGATACCTCCGGTGGCGGTGAAGACCTCATGCGGCAGATGTTCTAGCTCCTGAAACAGGGCCGTCCCCACAGGGGACAGTTCTGAAAAACAGACACACGCACACTGCGGGGCCTCCTTCCGACGGATGGAGGCCCCGCCTGATGTACCCGAAGCCTCCGCAGCACGGGCTGCGGCGCTGCCACATAGCACAAATCGCCCTGCCCCGCCCCTTCGCGGACAGGCAGGCCCGGACCATAACGAAAGGCCCCGGCCGCCGGCAGCCCCTGCCCTGCGGCGCCCCTTTCCGGGCAGTGCCCGCGCCCTGCCCCGACCCACTCCAACCACAAGGAAACACATGATCCCCTACGGCTCTCTGGTGGTCTACGTCACCCCCAACAAGGACCGGCGCTACATCAAGCGCCTTGAGGAAGGTCAGGACTGGCACAGCAACGACGGCGTCCTCAGCGCCGAAGCCGTACACGCCGCCAACTTCGGCAGCGAAGTGCGCACCAGTCTGGATATCCCCATCCGTGTGCTGGAAGCCACCCTGCACGACCGTCTCAAGGGCCTGAAGCGCCAGACCCAGATCATCTATCCCAAGGATATCGCCTACATCTGCCTGCGCCTCGGCGCCGGTCCCGGCCGTACCATCATCGAGGCCGGTTGCGGTTCCGGCGGCCTGACCACCGGTCTTTCCTGGTTCTGCGGCCCCACCGGCCGCGTCGTCAGCCACGAGGCCCGCGAAGAATTCATGAAGCTGGCCCGCCGCAACCTCGAATGGGCCGGCGTGGGTGACAACGTGGAGATTGTCCACCGCGACATCGCCGACGGTTTCTGCATCGACAACGCCGACGCCCTCTTCCTCGACGTGCGCACCCCCTGGGAATACCTCGACCACGCCGTCAAAGCCGTGAAGCCCGGCGCCATGTTCGGCTTCCTCGTGCCCACTGTGGACCAGGTCAGCAAGCTGCTCATGGGTCTGGAAAAGGGCCCCTTCGCCGACATCGAAGTCTGCGAGATCCTCATGCGCAACTGGAAGCCCGTGGCTGACCGCCTGCGCCCCGAAGACCGCATGAACGCCCATACCGGATTCCTCATCTTCTGCCGCCATCAGGAGCGCAGCGCCGACTTCGAATACAGCCGCCCCCTGGGCACCCGCCAGCGCAAGCAGGAAGCCGCCCGTCAGGCCCGCCTTGCCGAGAGCGGCGCCAATCCCTACGACGACGGCGAGACCGCCGGCGACGACGAATAGTTTCCGCAACGCTGTTTTGAACGAGAGGGGGGAGGGACGTTTTTTGTGGCAGATTGTCAAATGAATTGCACCGCAAGCAGGATACCCTTTTCCCGCAGCTGCTCGACAGTCGAAAGAT
>NZ_JABAFY010000047.1 GCF_012843875.1 Desulfovibrio piger
CCCCCCCCCCCCCCCCCACGCCCCCAACCCCGAAAAAACGTTATCCAGGTGACGTCACCCGTCCCCGTCGTTGACCGGCGGGCCGTGACAGCGCACATGGACCGAAAAGAGAGAGGAAAGGCCGCTCCTGACGGAGCGGCCTTTCTGTTTTTTCTGCGGGTGACTGTTGGTTTTGGCAGTCTCTGGATTTGGGGAGTGGATCGTCAGTGCGAGATACGGCATCCCCTGGAGCATATTTTTCTGAATAAAACGCGCTGAGGAAGGGATGGGGGGCAGGGGGAAGGGGAACCCCTCTCGCGTTAGCAGCGACCGAATGGCGGCCCAAAGGGCCGTGCCCGTCAGCGACGAAGGAGCTTTACGGGCATCGGCAGCAGAGATGAGGGGTTCCCCTTCCCCCTGAAAAACAGTGCCGGTCCTACCTTCCGGCCTCCTTGTGGCGCCAGTTCAGGAGCAGTGCCGAATTGATGATGACCAGCACCGAACCGGCGTTGTGGACGAGAGCGCCCAGCACCGGCGAGAGCAGGCCGCCCATGGCCAGGAAGATGGCCGCGAAATTGAGGATCATGGAGAAGGACAGATTGAGGGTGATGGTGCGCATCATGCGCCGGGACAGGGCGAAGATGTGCGGCAGTTCCTTGATGTCGTCATGCACCAGGGCCATGTCGGCGGCGTCCACGGCGATGTCGCTGCCGATGCCGCCCATGGCCACGCCCACGAAGGCCTTTTTCAGGGCGGGCGCGTCATTGATGCCGTCACCGATCATGCAGACGGGCCGCTCCTGACGCTGGCTGTCCGCGATCCATTCCAGCTTGTCGGCGGGCAGGCAGTTGGCGCGCACGCCGTCCAGGGCCAGGCCCGCGCTGACGCTGCGGGCGGCGGCCTCGTTGTCGCCGGTCAGCAGCATGGTGGACACGCCCGCGTCCCGCACGATGGCCTTGCCCAGCGGGTGTTCGGAGCGCCGCTCCGCGGCGGCGGTCAGGAGGTGCAGCTGCTGCGGCGCGAGTTCGGGCAGGGCGCTGTGCACATGGGCCACGCCGGGAGTGCCCCGGGTAAGGGTGCCGGTCTTGTCGAAGGCCACGACCCTGACGCGGGCCAGACGCTCCAGCGCGTCCCCTTCCTTGACCAGGACGCCGTGGCGGGTGGCATTGCCGATGGCGGCCATGATGGCCGTGGGCGTGGCCAGCACCAGGGCGCAGGGACAGAAGACCACCAGGATGGTCACGGCGCGCAGCACTTCGCCGGTCACGATCCAGGTGCCCGCAGCGGCGGTCAGGGCCGTGACCACGATCCAGGTGGCCCAGCGGTCGGCCAGGCTCACGATACGGGCCTTGCCCGCGTCGGCGGACTGCACCAGGCGGATCATGCGCTGCAGGGAGCTGTCCTCGCCCACCTTGACGGCGCGCATGTCGAAGGCCCCGAACTGGTTCACCGTGCCGCTGGACACCGTATCGCCGGGGCCCTTGTCCACGGGCAGGGACTCGCCGGTCATGACCGATTGGTCGATGGCCGTCTGGCCGCTGACGATGATGCCGTCCACGGGGATGGTCTCGCCGGGCAGCACGCGCAGCAGGTCGTCCACGCGTACCTCTTCGGCGGGGATGATGCTCTCGGCCGTGCCGTCCAGGCGCCGGGCCGTGCGCGGGGTCAGATGCACCAGCCGCTCGATGCCCGCCCGGGCCTTGGCCACGGTGCGTTCCTCCAGCAGGGCGCCCAGCTGCATGATGAAGGCCACCTCACCGGCGGCGAAGATCTCGCCGATGATGACGGACGCCAGCAGGGCCAGTGAGACCAGCACGTCGGCCTTGATGTCGAAGCGCGTGAACAGGCCTTCGGCGCCTTCCTTGATGATGGGCACGCCGCACAGCAGCACGGCCAGCCAGGCCGGATCCACAGGACCGGGGACAACTTCCAGAAAACTCAGCAGCAGGGCCACTGCCGAGATACCCAGGGCCAGTGCCTGCCGGGGTTCTTCCCTGAGCCATTCCTTGACGTCTGCCAGCATGGGGCCTCCTTGTCTGTCCGGGGCGTCATGGGCAATCCACAGGTCCGGCATGTGCGGAAGACTCTGCGGCGGATGTGCGCGGGGACAGGCGGGGTGGAAATGTATTGGATCGGCCCTCAAGATACCTATAGGGGTATAGGTAGTCAAGCAGGGGACAAAAAAAAGCCGGGCAGGCCCGGCTAGCTGCGACGGGAAAAATGTTCCACGGCCTTGGCAAAGGCCGCGATGGTGGCGTCGGCATCCCCGTGTTCGATGCCGTCGCGCACGCAGTGCTGCAAATGGCCTTCCAGCACGATCTGGCCCACCCGGTGCAGGGCGCCCTTGACCGCGTTGATCTGGATGAGGATGTCCTCGCAGGGCACGTCCTTGTCGATCATCTGGTCGATGGCCTGCAACTGGCCCATGAGCTTCTTCATCCGGCGGTGCAGGTTCTCCGCATCCATGCATTGTCTCATACGTCCTCCTTTCAGGGCAGGGGACATTATTGCGGGCCGTCTGTCAAGAGGAGGGCGGATACGGGGAGGGGGCAGGCCAGGCTCCGGCGCCTGGCCGCCTGCCGCTTTCCTGCCGTCCGCGTCCCGAAGCCATCGTGTCCATGCGGACGGGCAGGGGGGCGCAGCAGGGTGGCCTTTGCCAGTGGAGAGTCCTACACCGGGCCGGGAAGTGTCCCGCCCCCTCTGCATGCATGAGCCGGAAAGGGCGCATCCGTCGTGCCTGCTCACAAAGGGGAGAGTTCCAGCTCCAGGGGGACAGGTACGATGGCTGTGGTGAAAAGGAGGGGGCAGGCACAGGCAGTCTTCCTGCCGGGAGGGGAGGCAAGGGGCATCTGTTGTCCCGGCGGGCTTTGGTGTAGGATGGCAGCGCTGTGACCATGACGGCAAGTCCGTCCGGTGTGTCCTGAAGGCCCCTGTCATGGCGGGCCATATGAGCGCTTTTTTTTCTTTTTTTGATGCCCGGCATGGCTGATAGCCAAAAATGCCGTACAGGGCATCTGTGGGCCATTTCGACCGTGTGGCCGTTTTTGGCCTTCACTGGAGTCCTATGCTACGAAAGTCTCCCTATTCCCTGCCCGCCAGCCAGTACGGCGGCGGGCGCAAGCGCATCTTCATCGGCCTGATGCTGGCCTCCTGCTGCGTGGCCTGTCTGGCTCTGGCCTTCTTCCTCATCCTGCCCTGGTCGGACTATGGCCAGACCCTCACCTGGCTGCCGCTGCTGTGCATGCTGGTGGGCGGGGCAGGCATCCTGGCCCTGATCTGGATGTGCGGCACGCTGGTCTGGCATGTCTACACGGGGCGCTATCTCCCTGGGGTGAGCAGCGTGCGCCATGTGACCATCCGCCTGTTCTTCCCGCTCATGGAGCTGCTGGCCAAGGTGGTGCGCATGGAGCGCAAGCGGGTGCGACATTCCTTCATCAAGGTCAACAACGAACTGGTGCTGGCCGACCGCCCGCGCGTGCGGCCGGAGCGGCTGCTCCTGCTGCTGCCGCACTGCATCCAGCGCAGTGCCTGCCCGCACCGGCTCAACCACAATGTGGACCTGTGCCGCCGTTGCGGACAATGCCCCGTGGGCGGTCTGCTGCAGCTGCGGGACCGTTACGGTTTCCATCTGGCGCTGGCCACCGGCGGGACCATCGCCCGGCGCATCGTGGTCCAGACGCGGCCCCGCATGATCATCGCCGTGGCCTGCGAACGGGACCTCACCTCCGGCATCCAGGACAGCTACCCCTTGCCGGTCTTCGGCATCCTCAACCAGCGTCCCTGCGGCCCCTGTCTGGACACGCTGGTGTCCCTTGCGGCCGTGGAGGGGGCCGTACGCCTGTTCCTCGGGCTTGAGGACAGCGCGGAGACCGGAGATAACGCTAAAAATAATCATTTTATTTCAAAGTGATACCTATGATAGGAACAAAAAGGAAAGCAGGCCGGGACACGGCCGGTCAGGCCTTTGCCGCTGAAGGCAACGGCCATTTTACGGAAAGCCGCCGTCTGCGGCAGCTCCCGCCCGCGGCCCCGGCCCTGGCCCTGCGGGCCCTGTGTCTGCTGGACAGCGCCTTCAGTGCGGGCTGCACCATCCAGGCGGCCCTGCAGCAGGTGCTGGAAGACACGGCCCGGCGGCAGGAAGGCGGTCTGGCCGAGCGTGACCGGCATCTGGCGGCGGAGCTGGCTTACGGTACCCTGCGCATGGAGAACCGTCTGGCCTTCGTACTGGGCAAGGTGCTGCGGCAGCCGCTCAAGCTGCCCCTGCCGTTGCGGCGCCTGCTGGCGGTGGCGGCCTATGGGCTGCTGTTCCTGGATCGTCTGCCTGCCCATGCCGTGCTGCATACGGCCGTGGATCTGGCCCGGCAGCTCTACGGGCCGGGGCTGGCCAGGGTAGTCAACGGCAGCCTGCGTTCCGTGCAGCGTTTGGGCGATGCCGTCCGGACGCCGGATTTCTATGCCGGGCCTGCGGATGAAGAAACGTTTTTTGCCGAGGATGCGGCCGCGGCCCGCAAGTTGCGCAGCCTTGCCCTGCCGGAAGCAGAGCTGCGGCTGGCCCGCTTCCATGCCGTGCCGCGCTGGCTGGTGGCCCTGTGGCAACAGGCCTACGGTGACGAGGCTTGCCGGGCCCTGCTGGCCCGTTCCGGGGCGCGCCCCTGGCAGGCGCTGCGCGTCAATGCCTCGCGTCCCCAGGCTGCGACCCTGAAACAGGCCTTGCTGGCCTGTGTCCCGGCGGACGGCCCCGCGCCGCAGGCCGTGGGGCGCTGGGGCGTTGCCTTCGCGCCCGGGCAGACGCCTGACGCCGTGCAGGACGAGCCGCTTTCCCGTCTGCTGGAGCAGGGGGCCCTTTCGCAGCAGGCGGCGGCCTCGCAGGAAGTGATGGCCGCGCTGGGGCTGGAAGACTGGCTGGGCCGTGGCTGGCCCGTCTGGGATGCCTGTGCCGGTTACGGCGGCAAGAGCGTGCAATTGCTGGAGCAGGGCGGTGACGTGCGCCTGTGCACGGACCGCAGCTTCTCCCGTCTGCGGCAGGTGCCGGGCCATTGTCGCCGTCTGGGCCTTGCGTTGCCGCATCTGGCCCTGGCCGATGCTTCCCGGCCGCCCGTCGTCCGCTGGCAGGGCGGCATCATCGCCGATGTGCCGTGCAGCGGCCTGGGCGTGCTGGCCCGCCGTCCCGATCTGCGGCGTCGTCCCCGGACGGCCCTTGCCGAGCACGCCGACCTGCAACGGGCCATCCTCAAGGCTCTGGCCGCACGTCTGGAGCCCGGCGCCGAGCTGGCCTACATCACCTGTACCCTGCATCCGCTGGAGAACGAGCAGGCTGTGGACTGGCTGCTGGCGGAAGACAGCGGCCTGGAGCGCCTTGTGCAATGGCAGACGCCCCACGACCACCCCTGGCTGGAAGGCATGTTCGCCGCGCGCCTGCGGCGGCGTGGGTAGGGGAGAAGATGCTTGAGGGGGCACGGTGTATCCTGACCGGATACACCGTGCCCCCTGTTGTTTTTTGTCATTCTGGTGGGAAGAGTTCCTGACCATTTTTATAGGGAGGGGATCACCGTCTTTCAGACAACGGCGGGGACCCTCCGGCCAGACCGGAAGAAAGGTTTTTTCAGGGATGGGGAGAGCGCGAGAGGGGAAGGGGCAGTTTTTACAAAAAACGCCCCTTCCCCTCTCGCCATTATATTTCTTTGCCTCCCGGCTACTGCCGGGGGGTCTTGGCATCCACCGGGGCCGCGATGGCTTCCCCGGCGGGCTCGTCTTCAGGGATGTGGCAGTGCAGGCGGTTCAGCAGGGCTTCCAGCTCCTGGGAGCTGGTGTAGCGCAGGGTGATGCGGCCGCTTTCCATATCGCCGCTGACGCGGGCCTTGCAGGGCAGGGCGGCGCAGAGGCTTTTTTGCAGCGCGGCGATCTGGGGCAGCTTTTTGCGCTTGCAGGGGGCGGGCCGCTGCGGGGCGGCTTCACTGGCGGCGGTCCAGGGCAGGCGCTGTTCCTCGCGCCAGAGGGCCACGGCCTCTTCGGCCTGGCGCACACTCAGGGACTCGCTGATGATATGGCTGCGCAGCACTTCGGCGGCGGCCAGGGCGCGCTCGTCATTGCCCAGGGCCAGCAGGCAGCGGGCATGACCGGCGCTGAGGCGGCCGTGATGGAGGTCGGCCTGCGCGGCGGGCGAGAGCTGGAGCAGGCGCAGGGCATTGGCGATGGCCGGGCGGCTCTTGCCCAGGCGGGTGGCCAGGGCCTCCTGCGTCAGCTTGAGGGTCTCGCGCAGCTGCTGCAGTGCCTGGGCCTCTTCCATGGGATTGAGGTCTTCGCGCTGCAGGTTCTCGATAAGGGCGGCGGCCATGACTTCGGCATCGCTCATCTCGCGCACATGCACGGGCACCTGCCCGAGGCCCGCCTGACGGGCGGCCCGCCAGCGGCGTTCTCCGGCCACGATCTGGTAGTGGCCGGGCCTGTCGGCCAGGGGGCGCACCAGCAGGGGCTGGATGATGCCCTGTTCGCGGATGGAGGCCGCCAGTTCGGCCAGGGATTCGGCGTCGAAGGTCTGGCGGGGCTGGCTGGGATTGGCATGCAGATGGGACAGGGGCAGCAGGGTGGGGCTGTGTTCCGTGCCCGTCTCTTTTTCCGGCGAATCGTTCTTTTCCTGCCGGGCGGCGCCCATATCCGTACGGCGCAACAGGGCGTCCAGGCCGCGGCCGAGACCTTTGCTACTCATGCTCTCTCCTTGACATCATGCCGTGCTGGCGGCACTTTTTACGACAGTGATTGCCCCAAAACTTTTGACCAGAGGAAACCATGTCCAACAAGCATCTTCTGTACCTGACCGACCGTCAGGGAAATCTGGAAGGGGTGCAGCTTTCTGCCGCCCTGTGGTCGCATTGCGAGGCGGCCGTCGTCAAGGCCCTGAAGGCCATGGAGCCCCCCCTGGAACACCTGAACGACGAGCCCGTGGCTGATTTCGAGCGCCTGCTCCAGTTCTGGGATTTCCGTTATCCGTACAGCCCCGAGGTCACCTGTCCGCATTGCGGCGCCCATACCGCCGACTGGCGCAACGACCCCGCGCATCCGTTCCATCTGACCACGGCCAATCTGGGCGGTCTGCTGGTCTTCCGTTGCAAGAGCTGCCAGTCCACGGTGCGCCAGAAGCATTTCCGCGACCACATGGCCGTGGAATGCACGCCGTACAATCCTGACTAGCTTTGCCGGCGGTGTTTCCCGTTGCCGCTGTTTTTTGCCGGGCTTTGCCCGGCTTTTTTTATGCCCGCCTCTCGGGCATGACGGCGGGGCTTTCCGGCTTTTCAGGAAGGACCGGCCGTCATATGTTTTTTTAGCGCGGCTGCGGCATGCGGGCGGGATCGCGCAGGGCCACTTCCTTGGCAAGGTTGAGGTAGGCGTCGGCGCCCTTGGACTTGATGTCGTAATGGATGATGGACTTGCCGTGGCTGGGCGCTTCGGAAAGGCGCACGTTGCGCGGGATGACCGTCTCGAAGAGGTGGTCGGGGAAGCAGCGCTGCACTTCGTCGCGCACTTCGCGGGTCAGGCGGTTGCGGGCATCGTACATGGTCAGCACCACGCCCAGCAGGTTCAGTTTGGGATTGAGGCGTTTTTTGACCAGCTCGAAGGTCTGCAGCAGTTTGACGATACCTTCCAGGGCGAAAAACTCGCACTGCAGGGGGATGAGCAGTTCCTGCGAGGCGCAGAGGGAGTTGAGGGTCAGCAGGCCCAGGGACGGCGGGCAGTCGATGATGATGTAATCGTACTCCGTGCCCAGCGGTTCGAGGCAGTCGCGCAGGTAGAACTCGCGGGCCATCTTGTCCACCAGTTCCAGTTCCACGGCCACCAGGTTGGTGCTGGCGGGCAGCACGTCGAGGAAGGGCGTGCGGGTGCTGCTGATGCTCTCGTGGATGTTCTCCGGCGTATAGAAGGTGGAGTAGAGGTCGTGGTGCAGGTCTTCTTGGGCGATACCGATACCGCTGGTGCTGTTGGCCTGGGGGTCACAGTCCACCAGCAGCACGCGCTTTTCCATGACGGCCAGTGCGGCGGAAAGGTTGATGGCGGTGGTCGTCTTGCCGACGCCGCCTTTTTGGTTGGCTATGGAAATGATGCGCGCCATGCTGTCCTCCGGGCTGTGTTTCACGGGAAACAGGGGGAGCTGTTTCACGGGAAACAAACAAAAAAGTGAGGCCCCTCTGCCGGGGCCGCCATCTGCGGAACAAAATAAAGAAAAGCCCGGCAAATGGGAAGACGTGAACCGTCCGTGACAAAAAAATGCCGGTATGTCCGGCGGCATCGAGGTCCCCGCCATCGCCCGGGGCAGGGGTTCTTGCCCCGGATTCCGTTTCTGGCTAAAATCAGCGCCGCATTGCAACAAGGAGTTGGTTCCATGGCTGATACGCGCATTCTTCTGGTGGATGACGAAAAGGAAGTGACGGCCCTGCTGGCCAAGCGTCTTGTACGGCGCGGCTACCAGTGTGACACGGCGGCGGACGGCCTGCAGGCCGTGGAAGCCATGCGCGAACAGCCTTTTCCCATCGTCGTCATGGATGTGAAGATGCCCAATATGGACGGCATCGCCGCCCTCAAGATCATCGTGGAGCAGTGGCCCACCGCCCAGGTGATCCTGCTTTCCGGCCATGCGGACATGCAGCTTGCCGTGCAGGCCATGAGCGAAGGCGCTTTCGGCTACCTGATGAAACCTGTCGATTTTGATGAACTCCTGTTCAAAATCGAAGATGCCGCCATGCAGAGCCGGCTTGAAGGGCCGGAAAGCGACATGGCGCGATAGGATATTTGCATGAAGAAACTGTTCCGTCCTCTGGTGCTGGGCGGTATCCTTTTGCTGGCGGTGGGCCTGGCCCCCGTCATGGATACGACTCCCGCCCGTGCCGCCACCGTCACCGACGCCAACCTGAAGCAGATGCTGGAGGATCTGCTGCGCGAACATCCCGAGATCGTCCTAGACGTGCTGCGCTCCCACAGCGAAGACGTGCTGGACATCGCCCAGGCGGGCGCCAATGCGCGCCGCAAGGCCGCCCTGGAAGCCCAGTGGCACAAAGAAGTGAAGAACACGCCCCAAAAGCAGATCTCGCTGTCGGGCCGCCCGGTCAAGGGCAATGCGGCGGCGCCGGTGCACATCGTGGCCTTTTCGGACTTCACCTGCCACTATTGCCAGCAGGCCACCCATGTGCTGGACGAGATCATGAAGAAATACGGCAAGAACGTCAGCCTGGTCTACAAGCACATGCCGCTGGACGAGCAGGGCCCCGGCATGCTGGCCGCCCGCTACTTCGTGGCCGTGGCCGCGCAGAGCGAGAGCAAGGCCTGGAAGTTCTATGACGCCATGTACGCCGACCGCGACCGCCTGCTGCTGGAAGGCCAGAAGTTCGTGGACGAGGTCTGCGACAAGCTGGGCCTGGACAAGGACCGCCTGAAAAAGGACGCCGCCAGCGACAAGACGGCCCGGATCATCGCCCAGGATCTGGACGATGCCAAAAAGCTGAAGATCGACGGCACGCCCTGCTTCCTGGTCAACGGCCTGATGGTGCGGGGCGCACTGTCCGAACCCCTGTTCGAAGCGGCCGTGGACATCGCTCTGGAAGCGGCACGCTAACATCTGATCGTGACCGTACGAAGACCGGCTGCGGGATGCCCCGTATGCCGGTCTTTTTTTATGGCTTCGGGCCGGGCCGAAGACGGGATGGGCCTGCCGAGACGGAGGCGCGGGGAAGATGGCAGTGCCCGTTGCGCGGTGGAGTTTTTTGGCCGGGCTGTCCGGGGGCGGGCATCCGTCCGGAAAGCAGGGGGACTATCGGGACGGTCCGAAGGTCCGTTCTTGTTGAAAAGGACAGCGCGTGCCGCTGACGTCCGTCAGGTGTGCGGGATGGTCCGGCAGGAAAGGAAGAGACCGCCGATGCGAGGGGGCGGACAAGGCAAAGGACAGCCCGGAGGCTGCCCTTTATGTGAAGGCCGGGCGTGGCGAAACGCCCGTCAAGATTAGCTGGAATAAAAAGTGGAAATCTCACTGCAACGCTACGTCAAAAAACTCCTGATGGCAAGATGCCAGCCCCTGCGCCCGCAGAGGAAAAAGGCCGGTATGCGGGAAAGGGCGGCCTGTCGGGCCGGATGTCTGGAAAAAAGGCACAAAAAAAGCGCGGGCGACCGCGCTTTTTTCGTTCTTTCCTGCAAAGGGATCAGATGACGATGCGGCGTACCGCGATGAGCCTGTTGCCCCAGTAGGGCTGCATGTTCTCCCGGCGTACGGTCTTGCCGCGGCTGGGGCTGTGGATGAAGGTATTGTTGCCGGCATAGATGCCGGTATGCAGGCCGCGGGGGCCGCTGCTGGTCCTGAAGACCATGATGTCGCCGGGCCGGGGCGAGCTCTTGGGCACGGCATATCCGGCCCGAGCCTGATCCACGGTCACACGCGGGACCTTGAGGCCGTTCTGGCGGTAGGCCCACCAGATGAGGCCCGAGCAGTCGAAACCGCGGGAGGGAGAGGCTCCGCCCATGCGATATTGCTTGCCTTCCTGGCTGGAGGCCGTGCGTACGATGTTCTGGGCCCGCTGGGGATTGTTGTAGCCGGGATCGTCCGGCTGGAACATGGCACAGCCCGATGCGCTGCCCAGGATCAGGGCCAGGAAAAATATCTGAAAAAGACGGCGATAGGTTCTCATGATCCGCTCTGCCTGAAAGTTTGAAAGTCACGGCGTGGAGATGCCGTCGGAAAAACTGTTTTCCAGATGCAAAGCAAATACCGGGCCAAAAAGACTCACCTTAGGGTGTTTTTATAAATATCAAGAAAAACAGATAGATGTCGTTTAAAAGAACAGTATGTCAGCTCATAGGAACAGACAAAAATCTGTCATCCTTTTCGCATGAAAGCGGGCGGGCGTCAAAGTTTCCACGTCGCCGGAGCCGCCGTGCGGCTGCTGTGGCAGGGGCCTAAAAAAAGGGGGCCCCTTGCGGGGCCCCGGGGGTGGAGGATGAGGCATGGCCGGGCGGGACCGGGCCGTTGCGGGAAAGGTCGGGGAGGGGGAGGGGAATCCCCTCCCCGATGCGGCCCGGTGACGGCCCGTGGGCCGTGCCCGCGCTGCTGTTTTCCTCAGGACGAGGCGGGACCGGCAGGGCCGCAGATCCCGTTTCAGGGCTGTCGAGGCCCTAGCGGGCGCTCAGTTCCTGACCGTCCCACACCTGTTCGGCCTTGGGCAGCACGGGCAGGAGCTGCGTCCAGGGATGCTGCTTCAGGAAATCGGCATCCTGCTGCAGCTTGCGGCTCATGTTCAGGATGGGCGGCACGATCTGCTTGATGTCCCCGGCCAGGGCGGGGCTGATGCTGTAGCCGGTGGCCTGTTCGGCCAGGGCCACGGCCTTGTGGCTGAACTCCATGGAGCTCATGAGGGTGTCCAGGGCCTTGGCGGGGTTATGGAAGCCCACGCTGTTCTCGGCGGACACATAGTCCCAGTAGAGCTGGCCCTTGCGGACCATCTCGCGGGCCTCGGCCATCAGGCTGTCATAATTGGCGGCGCGCTGTTCGGCGGGCACCGCGTTGGCCAGGCGCACGGCCTCGTGGGCGCGCACGGATTCTTCCTGGGCCTTGAGCAGCTGCCTGAAGGTCTTCTCCTGGGTGTAGAGCACGCGGCCGCGCAGGTAGTCGGCGGTCTTGTCGGCATGGCACTGGCGGCAGGCGCGCAGCTCGGGGTCCTTGAGCGGCGAGGTCATCCAGTGGCTGGAGACCTTCTTGCCGTCCACGCGCTGGTAGGGCATGTGGCAGTCCGCGCAGGAGACGCCGGCGGCGCCGTGGGTGCCGTCGATGAAGGTCTCGTACTCGGGATGCTGCATCTTGATCATGGGCACCTTGGAGGCCGCATGCACCCAGTCGGTGAAGGGCCCGCTGCTGCCGTCGGCCTGCTTGGGCCCGTGGCTCTTGTAGTATTCATACATGTCGCCGGGGCCGAAGCCCTTGTCCCAGGGGAAGACGGGACGGCCCGCGGGCCCGTTATCCTTGTGGGTGAAGTAGTATTCCACATGGCACTGGGCACAGACCAGGGTGCGCTTCTCGTTGCGGGAGAGCTTGTCCCAGTCCTTGCCGGAACGCTTCAGCCAGTCCTTGAGCGGTTCGGAGTAGGGGCGCAGCTCCATGGTGGCCGGATCGTGGCAGTTGCTGCAGCCGATGGTCTCGTCCATCTCGCTGATGGCGTCCTTGCCGCGGAAGGTGTTCACGTCCTTGGTCCAGAAGGCGTCACCGTACTTGCCGATCCATTCCATCATCTTGGGGGTCTTGCAGTTCCAGCAGGTGGCGGGCAGACCGCCCTTTTCCCCGTAGCGGTTGATGCGGTCGATGTTGACGAAGTCCTTGACGGCATAGGTGTGGCCGCGGGCCTCGTTGTATTCGTACATGAAGGGATAGCCCAGCCAGAGGTTCTTCAGGTAGGGCTGGGCGTGCTTGTAGCCCTTGGGCAGGGGATTCACGTCGTCGTTCTTGTGGAACGGCACCGAGCCCTTGTACTCGGTCATGACGGACGTCTCGTTGTTTTTCTGGTACGAGGCGTACTGATGCGGGAAGGCCTCCTTGTAGGCCGAGATGCGGGTCTCGCCCGCGGGCAGGCCGGTCTTGTATTCCGGGGCCTTCAGTTCGGTGTCCACGTCCTGGCAGCCGCCCAGCAGGGGCAGCGCCAGCAGGGCCGCGGCCGCAAGGGTGAGGCCGAAGAGTCGATTAGTCATAAGCAACCGTCCTTGTGCTGATGGGCTTGTGGCGCATGTGGGCCATATTGCGGTGGCAGTCCACGCAATAGGGCTTGGCATCCATGCTGGCCACTTCGCTGTTGGTGGCAAAGTGGCAGGCCTTGCAATTTTCGTTGACCACGTCGCGGGTGCGCGCGCTGAGCGGGCGGGGGATGTCCTTGCCGGACACGTTGCCCATGAAGTCGCGCAGCCCTTCCTGTGCCTTGAACGGCAGCTTGGCCAGCAGGTTGTGCGGGGCGTGGCATTCGTTGCAGGCGAGCTTGGCATGCGTGGACAGCTTGTGCGTCACGGCGGCCTCCTGCATGATGTGGCAGCTGGCGCAGAACGGACGCTGGTCCGTCGAGACCATGGCAAAAGCCATCACGGCCAGCAGTGCCGCGCCCGCCGCCAGACCACCCAGAAAGACTTTGAGCCAGGGTCCTGTGCGGGGTGTACCCATAAAGAGCCTCCTTCGTTGATATCGCCTCCTGTCCCGCACCAAGGGGCAGGGATGACGATCTGAGCATGACGCCGGTCCCCTCCGGCGTTTGTTCCAAAAAGAGCAAGGGCCGTGCCAGTTTGGCCGCTGTGAGTACGTTCACATTTTTCCTTGTTTTATCAGCCTATTATTGGATCGAAGAGTTTCTGTTTTCGGCGGGGCCTTGTGATTTTCAGGAAAAAAAGACAGATTTTCAGAAAAATATGACAACTCCGGCCCTGCTTCCGCCGTCGGGACAGCCCGGCGTGTCCGAACGGGCCGACGGAGGAACCATGTCCGACCCCGAGCGCGTACCGCCGTCCGGCGGGCCTGGACACTGGCGGCGCTGGCTGTTGCCCGTGCTGGCCAGTGCCGCCTGGCTGGTCCTGACCTTTTGCCTGTACCGCCATGCCGTGCAGGGCGAGCAGGCCCACCTGCTGGAGCTCTGCCATACCCGCCTGGCGGCCACGGCCCACCAGCTCATGGATGCCCGTGACTGGAACGCGGGCCACGGGGGCGTCTATGTGCCCCTGAGCGCCTACGGCGAGCCCAATCCCTGGCTGCCGGAAAAGGACAGGACATTGCAGACCGCCGACGGGCGGACGCTGGTGCTCATGAATCCCGCCTACATGAGCCGCCAGATGGCCGAACGCCTCACCGAGCCCGGCTTCCGTCTGGCCATCGTGGGCCAGGCCCCCCTGCGGCCGGGCAACCGGGCCGATGACTGGGAACGGCGGATACTGGCCACGGCCACGCAGGGCGGGCAGATCTTCTTCAGCGGGGAGGACTGCCTGCCGCAGGGCCGTCTGCGCCTGCTCAGGACGCTGGCCGCACAGGAAAGCTGTCTGCGCTGCCATCAGGGCCACAAGGAAGGGGACATGCTGGGCGGTATCAGCATCAGCATGGATGCCGCCGCCTATGTGCGGGATCTGGAACGGAAGCAGCGGGAGCTGGGCCTGCTGTACGGTCTGCTGGCCCTGACCGGGGTGCTGGCCGTGGGCGGCATCACCAGCAACCTGACCTTGCGGCGCCTGCAGGCCGAGGAGAAGAGCCGCCTCAAGAGCGCCTTCATGGGGCGTCTCAGTCACGACATGCGTACCCCGCTGGCGGCCATGCTGGGCATGAGCGATCTGCTCGACCGTCAGGACTGCGGGACGGAGCAGCGGCATACGGCCCTGGCCTATCTGCGCCGGGCCTGCGGGGCCCTTCTGGAGATGGTGGACGACATCACCGACCATGCTTCTCTGGAACAGGGGGACGTGCGTTTGCGCTGCCGGACCTTCGACCTGCCCGCCTGCCTGCGGGCCTGTGCTGATCTGTACAGACCGGCGGCGGAGGGCAAGGGGCTGGAGCTGTTGCTGCATCTGGCGCCGCATCTGCCCCGGCAGGTCCGTGGCGACGGGTTCCGCCTGCGGCAGGCCCTGGGCAATCTGGTGAGCAATGCCGTCAAATTCACGGAACGGGGCCGCGTAGACGTGGAGGCAGGCGGAGAACGCCTGGCTTCCGGCGTATTCCTGCTGCGGCTGGACGTCCGGGACAGCGGGCCCGGGCTGGAGCCCGGCGAGGAAAGGACGGTCTTTGAAAGTTTTTGCCGGGGCAGCGCCGCCGGCGGCAAGCCGGGCACCGGTCTGGGGCTGAACATCGTACGCACCATCGCCCGCCGCATGGGCGGGGACGTGCAGGTGCGTTCCTGTCCCGGACAGGGCTGCACGTTCACGCTGGAAGTGCGTCTGGAGATCGTGGAGGGCGGTCCCGGCCCCAAGTCCGGGACCCCGTGTCCGGCGGAAGAGGGCATTGCGGCTCCGGCCCCTGCGGCGGGCCCCTTGCAGGGCCTGCGCGTGCTGGTGGCCGAGGATGACGCCGCGGGCCGTTATCTGCTCGAAGTGCGCTTGCGGGAGCAGGGCTGCACCGTGGGCCTTGCCGCGGACGGGGAACAGGTCCTGGACATGCTGGCCGCCGCACCGTGGGACGTCATCCTGCTGGATGCCGGTATGCCGCGCATGGACGGCCTGACCGTGCTGGAGCGCATCCGTACCGGACAGAGCGCCGCGTCCCGGCAGCAGGCGGTGATCGTCCATTCCGCCGGTCTGGCCCCCGGCGAGGAGGCGCGCTTCCGGGCGCTGGGCGTACGGGCCCTGCTGGACAAGCCGGTACCCCCGGCCATGCTGCTGGCCGCATTGCGGGACGTGCCCCGTGGCTGTCCCGGCGACGGTCAGGCAGGGCCGACGCCCTGTGGTGCGGAGGCTGAGGCCCCCGTCATCTGGGACAGGGCGGCCGCACTGGCGGCCGCGGATCAGGACGAGGAGCTGCTGCATACCCTGGTCACGGCCTTGCGGGACGATTTGTCGCGTCTGGAGGCAACTCTGGAAGCCGGCCGAAAACTGGCCGCCGATCCCGCGGTCCCGGCGGCCCGGACGGCGGAGGCCCTGCGCCGGGCGGCCCATGCCCTGAAGAATTCCGCGGCCACGCTCTGTTTTGAGGAGCTTCGTCTCAGGGCGGCGGCTCTGGAGCAGGCGGCCCTGCAGGTGCTGGCGGGCACGCCGGAGAACGCGGCGGGGCTGGGATCTTTGGCGGCGGCCTGTGCCGGGGCTCTGGCGCGTGCCGAAGAAGCCCTGCGGCGGGACAACGGCTGATGCCCCGTCTTCGCGGCGGACCATGCCGCCGTGCCCGTATGCGGGCGGATGGACGGCAGCCGTGGCAGGCGGATAGCTGCCCGGCCGTCCTTCCGGTCGACGGGGCTCTGGTGCCGGGAACGCCGCAGGAAGGACGACGAAGGCCGAAAAGCTTTTGTATCCGGCATCAGCCGGAGAGCGCAGGAAAAAGGGAACGATATACCGGGCAGCAGGCGCGCCCCTGCGCCGCGCCCGGGGATGGCCACAGGGGAAGCTCCGGGACCGCAGGCCCGGGCAGGGAGGCAAGGATGGCCCGTGTGCTGGTAGTGGATGACGAGAACCTGATGCGCACCATGGTGGAGGTGGCCTGCCGCCGTCTGGGGCACGAGGCCCTGTGTGCGGCCACCTTGGCCGAGGGACGGCGTCTGGCGGCCGCGGGCGTGGACGTCATCCTTCTGGACATGCTCCTGCCCGACGGCAACGGTCTGGATGCGCAGCAGGAGCTGGCGGCCCTGCCCGACGCGCCGGACATCGTGGTCATCACGGGCCACGGCGACGGCGATGCGGCGGAAAAAGCCCTGCGCGGCGGTGTCTGGGATTTTCTCATGAAGCCGGTGCGGGTGCGCGATGTGGAAGAGACCCTGAGCCATGTGCTGGAGGCCCGGGACAGGCGGCGCTCGCGCCGGGGCCTGGAACTGGAGCCGGGTCAGGTGGCGGGGAGCGGCCCGGCCATGCAGGCGGCGCTGGCCCAGCTGGAACAGGCGGCGCACAGCGACGTCAACGTCCTGCTGCTGGGCGAGACCGGCGTGGGCAAGGAGCTGTTCGCCCGCACCCTGTACCGCAACAGCCATCGGGCCTCGCGGCCTTTCGTGGCCGTGGACTGCGCCTCCCTGCCGGAAACGCTGGTGGAGAGCCATCTGTTCGGCCATGCCCGGGGGGCCTTCACCGGCGCGGAGCGGGCCAGCGAGGGCCTGTTGCGGGCGGCGCATCAGGGCACGCTCTTCCTGGACGAGGTGGGCGATCTGCCGCAGGGCATACAGAGGGCTTTTTTGCGGGCGCTGGAGCTGCGCCGCTTCCGTCCTGTGGGAGAGGTGCGCGAGGTGGAGAGCGATTTCCGCCTGGTGGCGGCCACCAATCAGGATCTGGAGGCCATGAGTGAGGACGGGCGCTTTCGCAAGGATCTGCTTTACCGCCTGCAGGGCATGACCATCGTGATCCCGCCCCTGCGCCGGCGCCGGGACGAGATCCCCCTGCTGGCACGGCAGGCGGTCATCCGCTGCTGCCGCCGCAACGGCATGGAGGAGAAGGAGCTTTCCCCCCTGCTGCTGGAGATGCTGGCCGAATACGACTGGCCGGGCAATGTGCGCGAGCTGTTCCATGCGCTGGAGCGGGCCTGTCTGGCGGCGGAACATGCGTCCCTGCTGTTGCCCGCGCACCTCGCCACCGGCCTGCGCGTGGCCGTGGCCCGCAGCCGGGCCGGGCAGGGACGCGTGGCGGGCGACGTGCCCGGCGGCAGGGAGGTCTGTCCCCCGCTGGCCGAAGCCGGGGCCTGTAGCGTGCCCGATCTGCCTCCCATGCCGGAAACGGGGCGGGCCTTTCCTTCGTTGCGCAGCTGGCGGCATGAGGCGGAGCGGCACTATGTGGCCCGGGTACGGGCGCTGTGCGGCGACGATGCCCGGGCCGCCGCACGCATGGCCGGTGTCTCCCGCGGGCACTGGTACGAACTGCTGAAAAAATACGGTTTCTAGGCCCGCAGGGTGCTGCCTGAAAAGCGCGCAAAGGCTTGCGGCAGGCCGGGAAAGCGGATACAAGGGGAGAAGGGACATTTCCCAGCTTTGTGAGAAAGGATTACCTAGGCATGAGCAATCCCATTACCGTGAAAGGCTATGTCTGTTCTGTGCCCCGTGCCGCCGATGCGCGGCAGGCCAGTGTGGCTGTGGTGCAGGACGATGTGGAATATCGCATCATCCCTCGTGGCGCCGGTGCCGATCTGGCCGACGAGGTGAGCGCCCTGGTGGAAGTGACCGGCCTGCTGGAGCAGGTGGACGAGGTCAACTACATCCAGGTCCGCGGCTATACGCTGGTGGACGATACTTCTTCCTGGGACGACGACGAATAGCGCTTTCACGGAACGCACGCCGGACCGGTACTGAAGCTGGCGGCGGGCGTTGCCGCGCTGTTTCCCGGTTACCGCAGGACGGCATGGCCGTCATGTCCGCTGCACGTCAGGCGTGCAGGTCTGGGCGTGCGTCCCCGGGAACGTCCTTCGGGACCTGATATGAGGCGAGGCATGCAGGGCATGCCCCGTCTGTTGTCGCACGATATGTGGAGACGGCGGGAACGCATCATACGTTCCCGCCGTCTTTTTTTATGGGCTTTAGCCTGTTGAGCGCCTGACAGGCGCGAAACAAAAAACCACCCGCTATGCGGGTGGAGACAA
>NZ_JABAFY010000048.1 GCF_012843875.1 Desulfovibrio piger
TGTGCATCTTTTCTTGCCGCCGTTCAAATCAGATGCATATCTTTGTGGGCAAACATAATTTGACGACACTATCTAGGAACGGGCCGCGTCCTTCCCCTTTTTCCGGCCGCCCGGCTTCAGCTCGCTGACCAGCACCCCTGCCAGGATCATGGCCCCGCCCAGCAGCGCCAGCCCCGGCAGGCGTTCCCCGGCCATGCGGCCGAAGATGCCCGCCCAGACCGGTTCACAGGAATAGATGAGCGTGGCACGGGTGGGCGAGACCTTTTTCTGCGCCCAGTTGATGGCGTACTGGATGCCCGCCGTGGAAACGCCCAGGGCAAAGGCGCTGCCCAGCACCAGCCAGGAAGGCGGCGGCACGCTTTCGCCCACCAGGGGCATGGTGGCAAAACTGAGCAAAGAGGCCATGAGCACCTGCACGATGGTGACGCGCCGGGCATTGACGCTGCGGGCCACCAGACCGATGAGGATGATCTCCATGGCGATGGCCAGCGCGCTGATGGCCGTCAGCATCTCGCCCCAGCCAAAGCCCGCGCTGCTGTCATCGGGCCCGGACAGCAGCAGGACGCCGGGAAAGGCCAGCGCGATGCCCACCCAGGCCATCAAATGCGGCGGGCGCTTCATGACCAGCCATTGCAGCAGGGGCACCAGCGGCACATAGAAGGCCGTGATGAAGGCCGACTTGCTGGCCGTGATGGTCTGAAGGCCACAGGTCTGCAGGGCATAACCGCCAAAGATGCACAGGCCTATGCTCATGCCAGCCCAGACTTCCCGCCAGGTGAAGTCCTTGAGCAGCGGCAGGGAGAACAGGATCAGGGCCAGGGCGGCAAAAGCGAAACGCACGCCCACGAAAAAGAAGGGCCCCGTGGCTTCCAGGGCACTGCGGATGATGATGAAGGTGGCGCCCCAGATCATGGTGATCAGGACCAGCGAACCTTCCTCCAGGGGGATGCGCGCCCGCAGACGCGCCAACAAGCCCGACATACGATCTTCCTCGTCCTTGCTCAGGATCAGCGCAGCTGGCTGTCCTTGCTGCCTTTGCGGTTGTACAGATGCACGGCGTGCTGCTCTTTGTCGGCTTCCTGCTGGCATTCCAGGCACAGCCGCACACCGGGCAGGGCCCGCCGCACCTCGTCAGCGATGGAATCCTGGATCTGATCCTGCACGGCATTATCGCCCGCCCAACCTGCCGCCATGGTGTACCTCCCCGATATGTTCCGCAGTGATCCTGCCGCGCTCCCGTCTTGCGGCAACGGGGACAGACTATAGTCATGCTCCCCGCTCCAAGGCAAGAAGGCGTTATCCTATGCAGGGGCATCGTATTGACCCCGCCTTCCTTTCTTCTTACACTGGGACATTATTGTGAACACGCCGCCTTTGGGCGGCAATGGCTGGAGGTCACCATGCATATCCGTTTCTGTTGACGCATGCGCCGGACTCCCGTGGGGAGATCTGTGCGTTCAGGCATGTGTGCCGGAAACGGATGGTCCTGGCGGCTCCCAGACAGCGCAAGACCTTTCCGGGCGATGCCTCCGAGGTAGGATGCTGCCCAGCATCGCCCGCCCGCCGCTTTCCTACACCTTTCCTGGATAATGTGTCCCGATATGCTTTCGGGGCGTGCTGCCGTGGTCCCGGACCATGCACACGCGCCCGTCCTCTGCCGGTGTTCCCGGTTCGAGGCGACGCGCCCGGCGCGTTTCCCGCTGTTCCCGCAACAGCCCACATTTTCCGTACGAGAGGTCATCATGAAAACCTGCCGTTTCCTGCTGCCCGCCCTGATGGCGGGCCTGATCTTTGCCATGACGTCCCACGCCGCCCCGCTGGACAGCTTCAAGGGCCTTTCCGGCACGCTTGATATCGCCGGCGGCACGGCCCACATCCCGGTCATGAAAGGCGCCGCCAAAAACATCATGACCGCCAATCCCGACATCCGCATCACCGTGGCCGGCGGCGGCTCCGGCGTGGGGGTGCAGCAGGTGGGCGAAGGCCTGGTGCAGATCGGCAATACCGGCCGCGCCCTCAAGGAAAAGGAAATCGCCAAGTACGGTCTGCAGAGCTTCCCCTTTGCCATCGACGGTGTGGCCCTGGTGGTCAACCCCGCCAACAAGGTGCGGGCCATCACGGCCCAGCAGGCCCAGGACATCTTTGCCGGCAAGATCACCAACTGGAAGGCCCTGGGCGGCGCTGACGCCCCCATCACGGTCTACACCCGCGAAGACGGCAGCGGCACCCGTGAAGTCTTTGTGGAAAAGGCCCTGAAAAAAGGCCCCATCGTGGCTTCCGCCAATGTGGTGAACTCCAACGGCGCCATGAAGACGGCCATCGGCCAGGACAAGCTGGGCATCGGTTATGTGGGCATCGGCCATGTGGACAAGAGCGTGGCTGCCCTGACCTTCGACAAGATGGTCCCCTCGCAGGAAAACGCCGCCTCCGGCGCCTACACCCTGACCCGCCTGCTGTACATGAACACCAAGGGTGCGCCCTCCGGCCTGACCAAGGCCTTCATCGACTATATCTACTCGCCTGAAGGCAGCGCCATCATCGAAAAAAGCGGCTACATCCCCACCGGCCGCAAGTAATCTGTCACCACACTATGCGGGGCGGCCATGCCGCCCCGCCGGGATCCTGAACATGGCATTTCCTTTTCTGCGGCGCAGCGGGACCCTGCCCCGTCTGTGCGGCCTGCTCGTCATCCTTGCCACGGGCGCCCTGTTCGCCCTGGTGGGCTGCTTTGCCCTGCCGGTGCTCTGGAGCGCCCAGGGCAGCCTGATCTTCTCCTGGGCGTGGCGTCCCCCCGCGGACTTCGGCATCCTGCCCATGCTGGCGGGCTCCCTCATCCTGTCCTTTTCCGCCCTGCTGCTGGCCTGGCCCCTGTCCCTGGGGCTGGCCTGCGCCCTGCAGGATCCCCGCCCGGCGTTCTGGCAAAAATGGCTCACGGGCCTCATCCGCTTCATGACCGCCATCCCCACGGTGGTCTACGGCTTTGCCGCCGTATTCCTGCTCACGCCTCTGGTCAGGGAAGCCGCCGGACAGGGCTCCGGCCTGTGCTGGCTCTCCGCCGCCTGTGTCCTGGCCCTGCTCATCAGCCCCACCATGGTGCTGGTCATGGATGTGGCCCTGCGCGAACAGATGCGCCGCCTGCTCCTGCCCGCTCTTTCCCTGGGCATGAGCAGGCATACCGTCCTTGCCTGCCTTGCCCTGCCCGCCGTTCGCCGCTGGCTGCTGACCGCCGGCCTGCTGGGCTTCGGCCGGGCCATCGGGGACACCCTCATCCCGCTCATGCTCAGCGGCAATGCGCCCAACGTCCCGCAAAACCTGTTCGCCGGGCTGCGGACCCTGACCGCCCACATGGGGCTGGTCACGGCCACGGACGTGGGCGGCCCGGCCTACAATTCCCTGTTCGTGGCCGGGGGGCTTTTGCTCTGCATCAGTACCGGCGTCAGCCTGGTGTTGCGGCGTCTGGAAAAAAAGCAGGACGTGCTCCTGCCGCCCGTGCCCGCCCTCTGGCGCCGCCATGCTCCCGCGGGCCTGCACCTGCTGGCGCGCGGTGCCGGTCTTTTGTGCAGCGCCTGTGTCCTCGCGCTGCTGGGCTTTTTGCTCTGGCGGGGGCTGCCGGTGCTTGATGCCGCGCTTCTGGTGGGTGACGCGCCGTTCTGGCCCGCCCTGCTGGGACGCTTCCCCATCTGGGACGGCATCTGGCCCGCCTGTCTGGGGACCCTCTGCCTGCTGGGCATCACCATGACCCTGGTCCTCGTGCCCGGCATCGGCTGCGGCATCTACCTGGCGGAATACGCCCCGCCCCGTATGCAGCGCCTGCTCAACAGCCTGATGGACATCCTGTCCGGCGTCCCGTCCATCGTCATGGGCATCTTCGGCTTCACCCTCATCCTGTTCCTGCATCGTCTGGGCTTTGCCGGGGCCAGCTCCGGCCTGCTGCTGGCCGGAGGCTGCCTGGCCCTGCTGGTCCTGCCCGCGCTGGTGGTGACCACGCGCACCGCCCTGGAGAGCCTGCCCGCCTCCCTGCGCCTGAGCGGGGCCGCCCTGGGCCTGCGTCACGGCCAGGTCGTGCGGCACCTGCTGCTGCCGCAGGCCAGCCGCGGCATCCTGAGCGGCGTCATGCTGGCCCTGGGCCGCTCCGCCGAGGATACGGCCGTCATCCTGCTTACCGGCGTAGTGGCCAACGCGGGGCTCCCCGCCGGTCTGGGCCTGCGTTTCGAAGCCCTGCCCTTTTTCATCTATTACACGGCTGCCCAATACCAGACACCGGAAGAGCTGCAGCGGGGCTTCGGCGCCGCCCTGACCCTGCTGGCCCTTTCCGGCGGCCTGCTCCTGCTGGCCTGGTGGCTGCATGAACGTTTCCGCCGGGAACGGCAGCCGGGCATGACGCCCCTGACGTTTTCGGGAGGACCGCAATGACCCCTCTTGTCCGCATCCATGATCTGTGCCTGCACCTCAACGGCCGCGCCATCCTGCACCATGTGGATCTTGAACTGCCGCGCCACGGCATCAGCGTTCTGCTGGGGCGTTCCGGTTCCGGCAAGACCAGTTTCCTGCGCTGCCTGAACCGCCTGCACGACTGCACCAAGGACAGCCGCATGCAGGGGCAGGTGGAACTTTTACTGGACGGGGAGATGCGGGACATCAGCCGCCTGCGGGGCGAGGAGGCCCTCTCCCGTCTGCGCCGTCAGGTGGGCATGGTCTTCCAGACCCCCAACGTGCTGCCGGCCAGCATCGGACAAAACCTGCTGCTGCCCCTGCAACTGGCTGCCGGGCTGGATATGGACGAGGCCCGCTCACGGGCCCGGCGCAGTCTGGAAGACGTGGGCCTGTGGCCGGAAGTCCATGACAGGCTGGGCGACCCTGCCGGCTCCCTTTCCGGCGGCCAGCAGCAACGCCTCTGTCTGGCCCGCACGCTGGCCCTGGAGCCGCAGATCCTCTTGCTGGACGAGCCTACGGCATCCCTCGACCCGGCCAGTACCCGCCACATCGAGGATCTGCTCCTGCAGCTTTCGGAACGTTACGCCATCATCCTCGTCTCGCACGGGATCGCCCAGGCACGCCGTCTGGCGACCCGACTCCTGCTTTTTGAGGACGGCCATGCCCGCGGCCCCTTCCCGCCGGAAGAGCTGGCCCGCATCTTCCCCCATGAGGATGCGGCGGGACAGGCCTGAGACGAGGGGCTCGCAGTCAACACCACGTCCGGCGGGCCGGTGTTTTTCCGCTGGCAGGGCGGCAGGCATCATGCTATCCAGAAAGAAGGAACCCCTGTCCGTGACGGGCAGATCGTCTAACCCCTTGCAAGGATCCGTCATGTCTGCTGCCATCCGCAATCCCCTGCCGCTGTGGGGATTGTACTTCCTGCTGCTTGTGGCCATGTTCGCCACGCCCCTGTCCAACCTGAGTTTCCTGCTCTGGATCATCGCCCCCCTGCTGGCCTTGACGATCCGCAACAGCGCCCGCAAGGAAGGCTTGGAGGACGATGCCCAGCACGCCTCCTGGATCATGGGCTCGGCCGGGCTCTTCCTCCTGCTGGTCTTCCTGCTCATCGGCGGCATGGCCACCGCCAGCTCGACCCTGATCGGAGCGGAGTCCCAGCAGCGCATCAACGAGATCAGCACCGCCATGAGCCGGCAGCAGATGCCCTGGAAGGACGCCTTCGTCCAGCTGCTGGAAGTCCAGGGCGTCAAAGGCATGATCCTGATTTGTGCCGGCGGTCTCCTGCTGAGCGTGCTCTGGCCCCTGCAGCGCATCCTCCAGGGCATGGTGGCCCTGAAGATGCAGGTGGCCCCGCGCCGTATCTCCACCGGCGGCAAGCTGCTGACCCTGCTGCTGGCCGTCCTGCTGGCCGGGGTCTCGTGCCTCGCCGCCCTCGGCGCGACCCTGTAAACAGGCCCCGTCAAAAAACATCCGGGTGCAAAAAGTGCCCTGCCTGCCGGTGCCCCGTGGCACAGGCGGACAGTTCCTGAGCCTCGGCATACCACCAAGGGGGGTGTCGCATGATCCGTCCCCGCTTCCGTCATACCGGCAGGCCTTGCTGCCTGATTCTGCTCTGTTTGCTGCTCCTGCCCTGGCTGGGCGCCTGCGCCCCGCAGTACGGCGTGAGCGTGGATTCCCTGCGCGGCCCCCAGGCCGACAGCGCCGGCACCGTCTATGTGCCCCGCCCCGGCGTGGAAGGCATGGCCGAGGACGACCTGCTGTTCCGGGATGTGGCCGCACAGCTGGAGCCCTGCTTCACGGCCCGGGGCTACACCCTGAAACTGGACGGACAGCCGCAGGACAAAAGCGACAACCTGGTCTTCATCAGCTTCGGCATCAGCGAGCCCGACGTGCGCATCTACACCACGGTCAGCTATGTGCCCTACACCTGGGGCCGGGGGCATTTTCGCCATACCCGCTGGGTGCGCGAGGAAGAGACGCGGACCAAGGTCTTTTTCCATGCCGGGCTGCTGCTGGAAGGCTGCACCCGGGCACCGGACGGCGGCCGCGGCAAGAACCTCTGGCGGACAGAGATCCGCTGTACGGGACGGGATGATGACTTCCGCACCCTGCTGCAGGCCATGCTGCCCGTTTTGCAGCAGCACCTGGGCAAGGATACCGGCGGGCGACGCTATTTCGTCGTGACGCTGGATGAGGATGAAGCGCCTGTGGTGGAAGAAAAGGAAGTCACGGCCAACTGAGATGCGGCCGGTCCACCGATATGAAAGAGCCCTGCCGGTATCCGGCAGGGCTCTTCTTCATCAAGGCTGCGTCATGTTTTCTCCTGTCCAGCCGCCGCCAAGGGCCCTGACGAGAGAAACTGCATCCTTGGCCATGGCCGCCCGATGCGAGGCGTATTCCGTCTCGGCGCTCAGGCTGGATGCCTGGGCCGTCAGGACATCCAGATAGTCGCCCTTGCCCCCCGCGTATAGATCGCGGGAAAGCCGCAGGGCCTGTCTCTGATGGTCCCGGGCCGCACGCAGGCCGTCTTCCCGGCGTGATTCCTTTTCATAGGCCGACCAGGACGTCTCCACGTCATGCAGGGCCTCTAGGACCGTTTCCCGGTACACAAGAGCGGCCTCTGCCGCGGCTGCCCGGGCCTGATCCACCATGGCCTTGTTCCGGCCGAACGAGAAGATGTTCCAACTTGCCATGGGCCCCACGCCCAGGCTCTTCATGGCGTCGCTCCAGGAGACGAAGTCCGAGGAAGTGACGGCCCCGCTACCCACAAGGGAAAAGCTGGGAAAGAGCGCTGCCTGGGCCACCCCGATGCGTGCCGTGGCCGCATGGTGCTCGGCTTCGGCCTTGCGGACGTCCGGCCTGCGGCGCAGCAGATCGGAAGGCACGGCCGAAGGCAGACTGCGCAATTCCGGTATGGGCCCGGCGGGGGACAGCCGGGCATCGAACATGCCGGGATTGCGGCCGGCAAGGGCCTCCAGACCGCGGATGGCCGCCACGACCTCCGCTTCCGCCGACGGCACGGACGCCTGCGTGGTCTCCATCTGGGCCCGGGCGGCATGCAGGTCGAGCATGGCCACGGTACCGGCATCGGCACGGGCCTGGATGACGCGTACCGTATCCCGCTGCACGGCCACGTTCTCCAGTGCGATGCGGAGTTTTTCCTGTGCCAGCCGCAGATCCACATAGCCATTGGCCACTTCCACCGCCAGGGAGGCGCGTGCGTCGGCAAGGCTTATGCCCGCGGCCTCCAGATCGGCCCCGGCAGCTTCCAGGCTGCGCCGCAGCCCGCCGAACACGTCCACGGCCAAGGCCAGCTGCACGGAGGCGTCCAGTTTGGTGGCTGTCCCGTCGGGCGCATAGTTCCGGGAGCGGGCAAGCTCGCCCGTCCCTGTGGTATCCGGCAGGAATTCCGCACGGGCCTCCATGCGTGCCGCCCGCGACTGGGCCACCCGCTGCACGGCCTGCCGGACGGAAAGGCTCCCCTCCTGGGCTTCGAGCACCAGGGCCGTCAGCAGCGGATCATGAAACTCCTCCCACCAGGACGGGCGCAGGGGGGCACCCGTACCGGCAAGCGTGCCGGGCAGGAAGTTTTCCGGTACGTCCGCGTCCGCCCGCTTGAAGTCAGGCCCCAGGGTGCAGCCGCCCAGACCGGACAGGCACACGGCCAGCAGCAGGCACAGGGCCGCGCGACCGCCGCGGAACTTTCTCGAAGCCTTTTCGCGCAGGCGCTGGAAAACGGCATACAGGGCCGGTGTGAACACAATGCCCACACATGTGGCCGCCAGCATGCCGGCAAAGGTCGTGATGCCGATGGCCTGACGGCTGGCGGCACCCGCACCGTCCGCGAACACCAGGGGCAGAACGCCGAAGAGGAAGCTCCAGGCCGTCATCATCACGGCGCGGAAACGCAGGTTAGCCCCCGAAAGGGCCGCCTCCTCGATGCCTTTGCCGCCCTCGCGCTCCTGCTTGGAGAATTCCACCATCAGGATGGCGTTCTTGGCCGCAAGGCCGATGAGCATGACCAGGCCCAGCTGGGCATAGATGCTCATGGATTCCCCGCAGACGGTCAGCCCCAGCAGGGCCCCCAGCACGGCAAAGCTGACGGTCAGCATCACCGGCACGGGGATCGTCCAGCTCTCGTACTGCGCCACCAGGAAAAGATAGGCGAACAGCAGGACCAGCCCCATGAGGAACACGACCTGCCCGGTGTTCTGCTTTTCCTGATAGCTGAGGCCCGTCCATTCGATATGGTAGCCCGCGGGCAGCTTGATGCCCTCGATGGCCGCATACAGGTCGCCGGAGCTGACACCGGGGGCGCTCTGGGCGTTGATCTCCGCCGCGACCATCTTGTTGAAGCGCGTGATCTGGCGCGGCCCCACTTCATACTGGAGCGTGCCCAGAGCGCTCAGGGGCACCATGTCGCCGTTGCTGTTGGGGATGAGCAATTCTTCCACATGGTGCAGCGACGAGCGGGAGTCGGCCCCGGCCTGGAGCTTGACCTCGAAATTGTTGCCGCTCAGGGTGAAGTCGTTGATATAGTAGGACGCCAGCATATCCTGGAGCGTGGAAAACACGGTCCCGGCCTGTACGCCCAGCAGTTCGGCCTTTTCGCGGTCCAGGCGCAGGCGGAGCTGCGGCGTGGCCGCATCATAGGCCGTCATGGCGAATATGGTCTCGGGGCGTGCCGACAGATCACCGACAAAGGCGTCCGTGACGGTGGCCAGCGCGGAAGCATCGATGTCCCCGATGCCGCAGATGTCGAACGAGGCACCGCCCGTGGCTCCCAGGCCCATGATGGCCGGCGGCGTGAAGGCCACGATGCTGGCGGCGGCGATGTCATGCGTCCGTCCCTGGATCTGTCCCATGATGGCCGAAAGGCGGGTCTGCGGCGTGCTGCGCTCCTCCCAGGGATCCAGCTCCACGATGCACATGGCCGCGTTCTCCCCGCTGCCGCTGAGCATGCTCATGCCCGAGACCTGCATGACGGAACGGATGCCGGGGATGGCCGCCAGACGCTCGCGCACCGTGGCCAGCACCGCATCGGTACGTTCCTGGACAGCATCGCCGGGCAATTCCACATTGCAGAAGATGACGCCCTTGTCTTCCATGGGCAGGAACGACGGCGGGATATGCCCACACAAGAGCCATACGCCGAGGAAGCTCCCGCCCAGTATGCCCAGCGTCAGTCCGCCGCGCCGCACAAGGCGCCCCGTCATGCCCAGGTAGCGGCCGCGCAGGGCGTCCAGGAACCTGTTGACGGGCAGGAAGATGGGGGCACACTGCCCGCCCGACCTGCGCAGGACCAGGGCGCACAGAGCCGGGCTGAGCGTCAGCGCCACCACGGTGGAAAGGCAAAGGGCCACGCACATGCTCACCACGAACTGGCGGTAGATGGCCCCCACCATGCCGCCGTAAAAGGCCAGAGGAGCATAGCAGGCCACCGTGACCAGGGTCGTGGCGATGACGGCCCCGGTGATCTGCCGCATGCTTTTTATGGCTGCCTCACGGGCGGGCAGGCCTTCGCGTTCCATGATGCCCTGCGTGTTCTCCACCACCACGATGGCATCGTCCACCAGGGAACCGATGACGAGGATCAGGCCGAACATGGTCAGGGTGTTGATGCTGTATCCCAGGGCGTACATGACGCTGAAGGTCCCCACCAGCGACACGGGGATGGCCACCGCCGGGATGAGCGTGGCCCGCCAGTCCTGGATGAACAGCCACGTCACCAGAACGACCAGGATCAGGGCCACCACCAGGGTGGAGACCATCTCCCGCATGGAGGCGACGATGAACTTGGTCGGGTCATAGGCGATGGAATAGCTCACACCGGGCGGGAAGCGCTGCTCCCAGGTGGCCAGCTCGGCCTTGATGCGGTTCATGGTCGCCAGCGCATTGGCATCAGGGCTCCGGTACAGGGACAGGCCCACGCTTTCCTTGCCGTTGAAGGTGGAACGTCCTGAATAGCTGCTGGAGCCCAGCTCCACAGTGGCCACGTCCCGCAGGCGTACTATCCGGCCGCTGTCGGCATCGGAGCGGACCACGATCTCGCCGAATTCTTCCGCCGTCTTGAGGCGCCCCTGCACATTGAGCTTGTAGGAAACGTAACGGTTGCTGCCTTCGGCCCCCAGCGTGCCCGCGGCCGCCTGCACGTTCTGCGCCTCCACGGCGCTCCTGATCTCGCTGGACGAGATGCCGAGCCCGGACATGCGCAAGGGGTCCATCCAGATGCGCATGGCGTATTCCTGCTGCGACATCATGTCCGACGAGGAGACCCCCTCCAGACGGGCCAGGGCATCCTTGACGTTGTTGTTCACATAGTTGACCAGCTCGTTCAGGCTCAGGGAGGTGCCGTCGGTCTGGAAGGCCAGCATGGCCAGAATATCGTTGCCGCGCTTCTCCACCGTGATGCCGACCTTGGTCACCTCGCTGGGCAGCTGGGCCTCCGCCCGTTTGACGGCATTTTGCAGGTTGACGAGGGCGATGTCGGAATCCGTGCCGGAGCGGAAGGTCACGGAGCAGGAATAGGAGCCGGAATTGCTGCTGGTGGAAGAAAAGTACAGCAGGTCCTCCACGCCGTTGATCTCGTTCTCCAAAGGCATGGCCACGGTCTGGGCCACCACGTCGGCACTGGCCCCGGAATAGGTCGCCGAAACGAAGAGCGTGGGGGGCGCGATCTCGGGATATTCCGCCACCGGCAGGTTGGCCAGGGAGATGCCGCCGGCCAGCAGCAGGATCAGGCTCACCACAGCGGCAAGGCGGGGACGTTCGATGAAGATGCGCGAAAACATGCTAGTCCCGCACTCCGGCATCCGCGCCCTTGCGGGCATAGTCCACCTTCATCCCGTCAGCCACCTTGTGCGTGCCGTCCGTGACGACCCGCTCATGGGCGGTCAGCCCCGAGCGGACCGTCTGGGATTCGCCCACCAGATTCCCCAGCGTCACGCGGCGCAGGCTCACCCGGTCGTCCTCCTGCACCACATAGACGAACGCTCCCTGCGCGTCATGCTGCACGGCCGACGGGGGCACGGCAGGCACAAGGCTGTCCGTCTGCCGGTACAGGGTCACCACCACCGTGCTCTCAGGCACGAGACGGCTCTGGGGATTGGCCAGCTCGGCGTAGACCTGGATCGTGTCCGTCCTGCCCTCCGCCGTGTTGTCCACGATGGTCACCCGGCCTTCGGTCCCGTAGTCCGTACCGTCGGCAAGCCGGACCCGCACCCGCCTCAGCGAGCGCAGTTCCTCTTCGGAACCGAAAACAGCCTGCATGTCGCGTACGCTCAGGCCAAAGCGCACACGCACAGGATCCGTCCTGACCAGCGTCACCAGCGTGCCGGACGAGGTGGTCACATAATTCCCGGCCGTGAAGGCCGTGACCCCGATACGCCCGGCCATGGGCGCCACTATCCGGGTGTTGCACAGGTCATCCTGGGCCGTCACAAGGTCGGCCTCCGCCGCCAGCAGTTCACCATAGGCCACCTGCTCCGTCCGTTCGGCGCTTTCCAGCACATCACGGCTTGACGGCCTGCTTTTTGAACAGGCTGCGATTGCGGGCCAGGTCGGCCCGGGCATAGGCGTGCTCCGCCTTGTACTGCACGACCTTGCCCCGGGCATTCTTCACCGCGGCCTCGTAGCGCACCGGATCGATGCGGTAGAGCATCTGGCCGGCCTGGACCGTATCGCCATCGCGAAAACCCACTTCCAGGATCTCGCCCGCCACTCGCGGCACCAGCGATACCGTGGCAGGCGAGACCACCCGACCGGTATAGCGGCGGCTCTGGGTGTCCTGTACGGCAAGGACTTCCCCCACTTCCACCACAGGCGCCGGTACCGGCATGCCCGGCCCCGGCATGGCCGCCCGGACAAAGGGGACGGCACACAGGAACAGCAGCAGGGACAACAGGAGGGATCTTCTCATTTGCCCGCTCCCTGCGCCTGCGCTGCCCGCAGTTTTTTGCCTTCCTCCAGGGCGATGGCAAGGACACGCTCGAAGGTCGCCCTGTCTTCCGCCGACACATCACGCAGCAGATGGTCCAGGATGCCGTTGATCTTGTCGTGATGATAGCGGTAGCGCTCCATGCCTTTGTCCGTCATACGGATGGAGACCGCCCGCCGGTCCTTTTCCGATGGTTCCCGCACCACCAGCCCCTCCAAGACCAGCCCCTGCACCGTCTGCGAGATGCAGCCCGGCGAAAGGTAGAGCAACTGGGCCAGCTCCTTGACCATGAGCCCTCTGGGGGCACAGGCCACCAGGGCCTCGATGATCCGCCCCGGTGCCGTGGGCAGTGTGCCTTCCGGCATATCCGGCCCCTGGGTGGGGTGTTTTCCCAAAGAGAGCAGGATCTCCGAAAGATCCGGTATCTGCGTCCATTCCATGTGAGCCCTCTTAATTATTTATTTAAAAAATAGTTTAGTTACTAAATTTTTCTTTATGTCGCCCACCTCTCCTTGTCAACCGCTCCGCACGCAAAGCCCTCCCGGAAGGGCCCGAAACGCCAGCAGGGAGGCCTGCCCGTACGGCAAAGCCTCCCTGCTGTCTTGGTCCCCTGCGGACCGGTCTGGACGACCGTATGGTCTATTCCGGCAGGCTTTCTGCCAGATCCTTGATCCAGCGGATGGTCTGACGGCTCATCTTTCGATGCATGTCCTCATCATTGCTCACATGCAGGGCCCGGGCCAGGCAACCGGCCACACAGACGGGCTCCAGCCCGGCCTTGCGCCGGTCATGGCACAGATCACACTTGCAGGCCTTGCCGGTAACGGCATCCAGATGGGGCACATGGTAGGGACAGGCCGTCACGCAGGCACCGCAGCCCGTACAACGGTCGGCATCGATATGGACGATGTTTTCCTCATCCAGCCACATGGCATCATGCGTACAGGCTCGAAGACAGGCGGGCCGCGCACAGTGCACACAGGTCACGAAGCCCATGGGCAGGCTGACCTTGCCCTCTTTCAGAGCGGGCGTGCCGCCCAGCTGCCGGCACAGGGGCAGGGAGATCCCGTGCCACTGACGGCAGTGGATCTCGCAGGCCTTGCAATTGACACAGCGTTTTTCGTCAAAAACGATGCAGGTGGAACTGCTCATCAGTTTTCCTCCCGGGCATGATCATTGCGGACGGGGCGCAGGGTCACAAAGTGCTCCTGCAGGGCAAGGCCGTGGACCATGGCATCTTCCTTGTCCAGTCCGCCATGCATGAACTCCTGGTCTGCCAGTCCCTTGCCGCGGGCCCTGCTCTCCACCGGCAGGCGATGCCCGAAACCATGCAGCATGAACACGGCATCGGGATGCATGCCGGGGATGGCACGCACCCGGATCTCGCCACCCTTGCCGTCAGCTCTTTCCATACGGACAGCATCTCCATCCTCCACGCCCAGCTCGCGGGCCCGTTCCGGGGCGATCCAGGCACGGTTTTCCGGCAGGCTGTCGTACAGCAAGGGATTGTTCTGGGTGTGCGAATGGGTGTGGCGCGCATTGCGTCCCACGATCAGGCGGAACTGCCCCTTCCCCGGCCGGGGCACGTCCTGCCAGGGCATGAGCGAAGGCAGACCGGCTTCCCGCCAGGGACCGAAAAGGACTTCTATCTTGCCGGAAGGCGTCGCGAAACGGGGGCCCAGATCGATGGGGGCATCTGCGAGAGAGACGGAACCGTGCCGGAAATCCTCCACGGAGACACCAGTCCCTTCCAGCTGGAAGCGCCAGACATCTTCCAGCGTCTCGCAGGCCAGATCCTCCAGCCCCAGACGGCGGGCCAGCTGTCCCAGGATCCACCAGTCCGGCCGGGTATCGAAACGGACATCCGCAGCCGGGCTGCGCATGATGAAGGCAGGCTTGCTGCCGCTCTTGACCTGGAGCAGGGATCCCCGCTCCACAAAGGACGGCATGGGCAGCACCACATCGCTGAACCAGGCCGTATCCGACCAGGAAAAGGTCAGCGAGACCATCAGCTCCAGACCGGCCAGCTGGGCCTTCTGCCGTTCAGGGTCCGGCATGGCGGACAGGGGGTCGTGCTTGAGGGTGAAGTAGGCCTTGACGGGATACGGATCCCCGCTTTCCACGGCCCGGAAGGCCTTGTGCAGCAGGCTGGCGCCGGGAGCAAAGGCCGGTTCGGCCCAGCCGACGCCGTCCGCCCGCTTTTCCCTGGGGGCGGCATACAGCGAGGTGAAGGAGCGCAGGCCCTTGCGGCCGGCATCCTTGGGACCCGCCGCCAGCAGCAGGCCGCCCTTACTGCCGAAAGCGCCCAGCAACGCGTCGATGAGGTAGGCCGTACGGCAGACCATGAACGACTGGGGATAACGTGTGCTCATCCAGCCGCCATGCCAGATGACCTGCGGCGCCGCAGCGGCCAGGGAACGCGCCAGCTCTGCGATGACATCTGCCGGGATGTCGCACCGGCTTTCGGCCCATTGCGGCGAATAGGGACGCACAAAGTCCGCCAGCGCTTCGAAATCCTGGACATAACGCTCCACGTACGCGGCATCGTAGAGTTTTTCTTCGATCAGGACATGCAGCACTGCCAGGTTGAGAGCCAGATCCGTGCCGGGACGGATGCAGAGGTTCTGCTGTGCCTTGAGCCCCGTCACCGTGGGACGAACGTCCACACAGGTCAGGCGACAGCCCTTGTCCAGCGCGTCCAGCACCTGATTGAGCTCCCCGACCTTGAGAGATTCCAGAAAATTCCGGCCCTGCACGACGATATGGCGGCAGTTCTTGAAATCATAGATCCATTTGCCGCGCCCGTGACCGGTCAGGGAATAGGAGGCCTGGTTGACGTTATGGGCACAGGCGTCATCATGAGTGCAGTAATTGGGCGAGCCCAGACCGCGCATCAGGGCCTTGCTCATGTCGGAGAACGGCCCGGGCCGCTCGGACCAGAGCACACTGCGCGGCCCGTAGGTGGTCATGATCGTTTTCAATCGTTCCGCCACATAATCCAGGGCCTCGTCCCAGCTCACGGAACGCCACAGTCCTGCGCCGCGCTCTCCGGCACGGATCAACGGCCCCTGCGGACGTTCATCATCAGCATACAGAGCCAGGGACGCGGCGCCCCGGGGGCACAGGGCCGCCCCGGAAGCGCTGTGGCTGTTGCCGCATATCCAGCGCGGCACGCCGTTCTCACAATGGATCTCCACAGGGCAGCGTGTATTGCACATGCCGCACAAGGAGTAGACGATGGATGACGCCATATATGGACTCCTGCCCGCATGGCGGGCGTGTATTAGTCGATGATCGCCCCTTGTCCGTCCTGCCCGACGGGACATACCAGACGTCCCAGCAGCAGGCGCAAGGGGATGTAGGCCAGCACGAACCAGAAGACGAAGCCCGGCTCAGGCCCCAGCAGGGGCAAAGAAAATGGAAGGGAGGGGCTGACCGTACCGAAACGGGCCTGCATCCAGGCCAGAGACAGAGGGACAGGCCATAACGACGCTACCCACAGGGCTCCGTTGAGGGAAAAATAATAGCCAAAGGCCTCATGCCCCTGGCGATTGACTGCCTTGTAAGCATCCTTGCCGCTCTCGCGCAACGCTCGCTCACTCAGCTTGTGGTAATGCCGCATCTCAGTGCGCAGTTCCTTGAGACGGGCCGCATGCATGCGCTGCCCGAGCCGCAAGGTCAGCAGGCCCAGCACCACGGCCTGGGCTGCCAGTACGCATGTCCCCACTATATAGCCCCATTCCGGCAGCTCCGGGAACCAGCGGTACGGAGCGATGCACCAGGGATCTATCCACAACAAAAAACTTTTCATGCCGCGCAAAAACAGGGCAGGGAAAGCCCCTGCCCTCCGGTAGTTACCCGAAAATACGGTAATTGAAGAAGCCGCGCAAGACGTAATCCGTACCCACATACAGGGCAAGGACGATGAAAAGGCGCTTCAGCCAGATGTCCGAGAAAAAGCGGGACGTGTAAGGCCCGATAAGCGAGCCCACGGCGATGCCCACCAGTTCCAGCCCCACCAGGGACCAGTCCACGGTCACGCCATGCAGCAGCAGGGTCGTGATACCGGTGATCATGCTCACCAGCACGGCCAGAGCGGACGTTCCTGCGGCCAGATACATAGGCAGCTGGGTGATGCTGGTCAGGAAAGGTACCAGCAGGAAACCGCCACCCACACCCAGGAAGGCGGCAATGGAAGAGATGACGATACCGCCCACGAACGGCAGCACAGGATTGAAGGAGAACTCCACGCCGCAGAAGGTGAAGACGCAGCGCCCCAGGCTGAAGCTGCGCAGACGGACACCGGTCTCCACGACCTCACCGGGATTCTTGTTTTTCACCGACGCTTCGAAAGCTTTGGCAGCTTCTTTGGCCTTGGCCTTGGAACGCTGCCCGGCGGGAGAGGTCTCCCACATCAGATAGCAGCCCAGCAGCAGGACAAAGAGACCAAAATAGCCCTGATACGAGGAAAAATTCAGTTTACCGGCCGTCAGCTTGACTGCCATGAAAGCGCCCACGATGGACCCCAGACCCAGAGCGATCCCCAGCGGCAGCACGATACGCTTCAGACGATAGTAGCTGAAGGTGCTCAGGGCCGCGGAAAGCCCGGCCAGCATCTGGTTGGACGCCCGCACAGAGTCGGTGATGGATTTGTTGAGGGGCGTCTGCCCAAAGGATTTGGCATAGGCGCCCAGGCCATGCACACTCATGTGGCCCACACCGGCCATGACGCCGCCAAAAGCTCCTACCGTGGAGAAGATCCAGCCCACCCACAGGGCCCAGCCGAAGGCCAGCAGCATGTTGGTCTGCGGCCCGCCGGGAATCCCCAGATAGCCGGGGGCCGCCTGCATGTCGATGGACTGCGGCGCCGTTTCAAGTTGTTTGGCGATGGCATTGGCAAGCGGGCTCGTTTCTGCCGCCAGCGCAAGACTGGTATAAAGTGCGATACCGACCAGGACCAGAGTGGTCCCCAGGACGATTTTTTTCATGGAGCCTCCTTAATAAATTTAATAATCAATACTTATATACTATCCATAAGAAACACTTTGTGCAAGCCCATTTCAGCATGGAGGGCACAGGTTGAAGGAGATTAGCCCGCACTCTGACTTCTCTCGGCGTAGTACAGGCTAACGCATGGAGAAAACAAAGATCCCCCTGAAAAGAACGCAGACCGCAGTCGGTAGGATGACAAATCAGCTCGTCATGGCACAAAAGGCCGTAAGCCAAGAGCACAGCCGTGCCGGCTTTTGCAGCTATCCCGCGTCAGTCTTCCGGACGCAGCGGTTACGGCTGTGACAACAGCTTTTTTTAGTCTAGCGTATCCGGGAAAAGATCCGGGATCCGCATCGGTCCACCTGAAAACGTGCCTGCTGCCCGAGGCCTCATTGGACGCCGGTTCGTTTACAGGCTGGGAAGCATGGTTTGCTGATGCGATAATGAAAACGAGCATCGCGCGCTGTCTGAGGAAGACAGGAGGGGATTCCCCCTGTTGCACGGACACAAGCGCCGACATCCCCGCAGGCCCACCGACAAAAGTTTTTGGAAGGGAGGGGCGCGGGGAGGGAGAACCTTTTTCCAAAAAGGTTTCCCTCTCCGCAAGCTTTTCTCTCTTCACATCTTCAGGCCCCTGCCTGCCGTCCCCAAAACAAAAAAATCCCCGGCGGAGCGGGGACAAAAAAAGACCCCCTCGCGCTGAGAGCTGCAAGGGGGTCTCGAACAATCTTTGGCAGCGGCCTACTTTCCCACATGACGTTATGCAGTATCATCGGCGATGGAGAGCTTAACTTCCGAGTTCG
>NZ_JABAFY010000049.1 GCF_012843875.1 Desulfovibrio piger
ATGTGCCGCCATATGGTCTCTCCTCATTGTAAGTGAAGAGATTATAACATACTTTTGAATTTGACGACACTATCTAGAAAACAATTATTAAAATAAGAACATCTAGTTACGATTATTTCTTATAGATGCCGCGATCTCCAGCCGTGTCCTGAGCAGATCACTGCCGAAATCCGCTTTCGCGGCCTTTTCCGGCCTGGCGACATACCAGGCAAGTTTCGCCAATGACCACGCGTCACAAACGTCTGACGTCAGCTGTTTTTCAGGCAGCTTCAGCAAGTCCGGGCACTCTTTTCCAGCGCGTTCCATGACGCTTTCCTTCCCTGCCCTGCCGTCTCCCGTGCCGAATTTTTTGTTCACGGTGGGGGCCACAAAAATTGGGATACCGCCAAAGACATCGAGCAGGCCGGCCTTGAGGATGCCGTTGAACTCGGCAAGCGTGTAGGCACGGTGGACGCTCCCGAAGGAGTAGTCCTCGTAGGCTATGGCGGCTATGGAGAACGCCGACAGGAAATCGCGGATGCCGGACGCCTGGGCAACGTGGCGCCAGATGTCGTAGGCCTCTTTCCCGGGGCTAAAAAAATCACGTCCGTTGACCGCGGCCACCAGCCGCCCATCCCCGTCCAGACAGACGACGCCGGTATTGCGTGACGAGGGGTCGATGCCGACAAATATCCGATTGGCATCAGGCTCCATGCGCGCCCCCCTGTACGAACTCACGTTTCGCACCGGCGCCGTGCCAGTAGCCGCGATTCCCGCACCGGAAGCAGTACCAGTCATCGTAGGCCTGTTCCCAGGCCATGGCACCACACTTGCGGCATGCGGTGTACGGCGTGCGGTCATGCACCTTCCGCGCCGTGTGCCGTCTGTGTATGCGCTGGAAGACACCTGCGAGCCTTTCACGGTTTTCCACCTCTCCATCAGCTAAAGTGTCTCCAGGCTCGCATGTATCCCTACACACTGTCTCGCACTGTTCTATGCACGAATTTGCATATTGTGCGGCAACTGTTTTCTCTACCAATGCAAAGCTCCTAAACAAGTATGGCGAAGTCAGACAGAGATTGTCCGCCATCCGTTACTTGTTTAGGAGCTTTGCAACAATATAAGTATATTAACCTGTGATCGAGGTGATGCCGGCCATGAAGTCATCGTAGGACTCGTTGCAGTCCTTGTACTTTTTCACGCGCCGGAACATTTCCTCATTGGCGCAGGCAGGCATGCCTTTTTCGTCAAGATACAACGCAGCGCCCAGGAGCTTGTCGAGCCATAAGCCATGTTTGCTGTTGATGCGCTTCACATAGTTGATATGCCCGCGCATGATCTGCCGGAGCTTTCCTACTTTCATGCCGTCGAACATGAAGTCCCTGAGCTGGATACCCTCCTCGGACATGAACCGGTCGGCCGTGCACTGCCCCCCGAACAGGCACCAGTTGAACAGGATGGCCCGCAGCCTGTCGACGACGACCAATTCCACGCGGGCTTCGGCATTGAGGACGACGCCGAGGAACTTCTGGTTCTTCACCGGATTGGAGTCCGTGATGCAGTTCCATTTGTGCGTACGGAACCCGCCGCTCCTGAACGTCTCCCTGACGAATGACTTGAATTTGTCCGTGAATCCTTCCGGAACCCCGTCATGCAGGAAAAGCGCGATATTGTCACAGTAGCGGACATAGGTCGCACGCACATCCGGGAACTCCGATCCAAGCCATGCCCTGATCGGTGTATCGAAATAAAAATGCCCGACGATGTTCGAGATCGCCGGGCTCACGGGGCTTCCCTGCTGAAGCGTACAGCGCCCTTCCCTCCTGACAACACAGTATCTGCCGACCAGCCTGGCTCCGAGCGTGCGGAACCCGCATCCACGCAGGCACTCCTCGATGTGCCGGAGCGTCACGTTGTCGTAATACTTCCTGATGTCAAAGGTCACGAGCATCCTCGCATGGGGGATCTCCCGTATCCGGTCCGTCGCCGAGACTCCGGTGCGGTATGCGAGGGCGCATTCGTTGCCTGGAAGCGCATCGAAGAGCGGCTCCACAAGCGTGGTCAGCCTGCTCTGGATGACTTTCAATGCCCTTCCTGATTTGTACACGGTACGGTCACCGAGCCTTATCTTCGTCTGAAGTTTGTCCCTCTCCCGCAAGGCATACGACAAGGTCCCCGTTTTCAGACCAAGCACAGCGGCAAGATCGTACCAGTTTTCAATGTGGCTGACGGGATTGGCCGCCCCACCGGTGATATGGGTTCTCGTTATTTCCACGACGTTTTCCCTCATAGGATGGAATGTTTTTCCGAAGTGTTCGCACTGATAGCCCGTTCGATATCCGGCATCTTGATATCCAGATTACCGAGTACCGAATGTAATCTTCTCTGATTCTCCATCTTAGGAATTATCTTGCCGAAATAGATGAGATCAATAATCTCAAGATCATGTATTGATATTTTTGGTTTTCTACTCCTTGAGTATGTCACACCATCAAATTCAATTCCGTATGGTTTAAATCTGTATCCGTCGAAATTAAGCGGAATTACAAGATACTTGTCCATAGAAAAAATTATGAATCTGTCTCTGACTTCATCTTTCAATGACCTTACAAATCTCCATGTCACACCTTTCGCCACGGTAAAAACAGGACTAAAATCAAGAACGCTGTCCTTGTTTTTTTTCATACATATCAACATCTATGAATGTAAGTGTTATTTTCTTTCTATTTATCCTTCCTTCAAAATCGTCTGCATTAAATGTCACTTTTGTGTAGAGCACATTCCTTTCATCATTTGATGTTGTTCCCAAAAATATATTTCTGCACGATTCGAACCTTACAAGCCTCGTCTCAGGCTGTTGTTCATCAAGACATATGTCGATTGACTGGAGCATGGGATCACCTCCGTTTAGTATTTTGTTGTACAAGCCCATTGCCATCACTTGCTTATAACAAGCAATCGTTGAAAAGACGGATTCCCGACGGACAATCTTTCCCCAAATATCTCCAAAAATCCGGGAGTTGCCATGTCCACAGCAAAACAGCATTCCGCAGCAAAACAGCATCCCATCGTTGACCAGCGCACGGACCGGTCAGGCGCGGCGTTTGTCAAGATCGCCAAACGTCTGGACGACCAGGATCTGGCCGAAGCCGCCATGAACACCCTTTTCAGCATGGAGCGTCCGGAGCCGCTGGACAAAACGGCGAGCTTCCCGACAGACACGCCTGAAGACACCATACTGAGCCGCATCTATTTCGAGGGGCAACGCGAGAAGATCGCAGCCGACCTGGCCGGGAAGATCGATGAACGTCTCAGGACCTTCGAGATCCTGCACGACGTGAGCGTCAACGCCGCCATGCGCCCCCTGGAGAAGAAGGCCGCCGCCGTCCCCGTGATCCATGAACTCCTGCCCCAGTGCAAAGTTGCCTGTGAAAGCGAGCTGGTTCAGGCCGGCAAGGATTTTTCCACCGGATACCGGCAGCTCTCCGGGCGTGACAGGGTGGCGTTCGCCAAAAATTTCCTGAAGGTGGCGTCCGAAATGGGAGCTGACGTTCCTGACGAGGTCAGGCTGTACACCGGAGTACATGTCGTCCCGCGTGAGGACATGGCCGAACAGATCCTGCTGCGAAAGGTGGCCATGGACAGGATGGGTGAGGACAGCTCCGGCTATGCCGTCCTTGCCTCAGAACTGCGTTCCTGTGATGTGACGGCGTTTTCCAGGGACGACCTCATGAAACTGGCCGGGGCTGTCTGCCTGGCCGACGAAGCATGCGGTCTTGAGCGGGGAAGGTTCAGCCGGAGCATCCCCGATGCCTGGCACAGCGTCATGCGCCTGAAGACGGCCGGGGAACTCGCGTCTGAAGCGAAGATGGCCGCCGATGACGGACGCAAAGCCGAGGATGTGGCCAGGGCCATGGACAAATCCGACATCATCGGCCGCTTCGGCCCCGGAGTGCTGGAAGAGGTTGAAGATGGGGATGGGCGGATAGATACGGAGCGCCTTGCGGAACTCCTCGAGCTCTTCGGCGGCGCGCGCCCGACGGAGACCGAAGAGACGGAACGGGAGAGGAACGGCGATGCCCAGTGAGACCACGGCCCTCATGCGGGAACGCGACCCCCTGCTGGCCGCGCATCCCTTCGACATCTACCTGGCATGCGACCACGTCTTCGAGAGTGACGCCTGGCTCTCGTGGGAGCCGGAGACCCTGCTGCTTGAGCTGCGCTCCGATGTTTCCGACGCCGCCGTCGACAAGCTTCTTGCCGTGCAGGCCGTGGCCGCCAACAGCGGGGCCGTGTTCGAGTCAGCCGCCGCCTTCGAGAAGACCGTCAACGCCTTCGCCAACAACATCTGCGTGATGGACGTCATCCAGCCGCCGGAAGTGGAAGAGATGTGTTACGCCGTCGACCAGATCATGAAGATCTTCCACGCCGTCCACGGTGACATGGCTTGCGGTTTCACGGGCGAGGTGCCCGGCTATGTGGCGAGCGTCGCCCGCTTCCGCGACTGGACCATCCTGCCCAAAAACCTGGCCTTCGCCCAGGACATGCTCGACGAGCTCACAGGGTTGCGGAAAGATTCCAGATTACGGAAGGAGCACGGACACATCCTCGACGTCATCAGCGATTTCGCGAAGAATACGAACAAGGCCGACGCCGAGAGTTTCCTTGCCGACGACAGTATCAGGATGCTGGAGACCGACACGGAAGCCACGCTGCTCGTACGCCGCATGATCGGCGCCCTGCTCTACGATCCTACACTGCCTTACGCTCGGACGGATAATGCGACAGGTACAGACTGATTACACGGTCGCCGAGATGGCGCAGAAACTGCTGCGCCTTCAGGGGGAGCCGTATTCCCTGCGCAACTATCCCATGTTCGTGCGGGTATTCGATTCACCACACCCCAGGCGCGTCATGCGCTCCGGGCGCCAGGTGTCGAAAACGACAGTGATCGCTTCCGACATCATCACGCGCGTCACGACGTCCCCCTACAAGCAGGTCATCTACTGCAATTCGTCCGCGGCACAGACGGCCTCGTTCTCGACATCGAAGCTGAACCCCATGCTGCAGCAAAGCCCCTATGTGTACCACAACCTGCTGAAGGGGAAGGGGATCATCGACAACGTCTACAACAAGTTCCTGTCCAACTACGCCGAGATCATCATGAGCTACTTCTCGGAATCGGCCGACCGTGTCCGCGGACGTTCCGGGCAGGACATGTACCTCGACGAAGTCCAGGACATGCTCTGGGACGCCATGATCGACGCCGAGGAATGCCTGTCGGCGGCCCCAAGTCCGCGCTTCACCTATGCCGGGACGAGCAAGAGCCTGAACACGCCTCTGGAGTTCCTCTGGGGGGAATCAACGCAGAATACCTGGTGCATCAAGTGCGAGGGCTGCAATACATGGAACAGGCCCTCGCACGAGAACATCGGCCTGAGGGGGCTCATCTGCAAGAAATGCGGCCACGCGCTCGACACGTTCTCAGGCGTATGGATACCGTTCAATCCAGGCACGGAGGACAGGAAACCTTTCGCCGACGGCTACTGGATACCGCAGATCATCATGCCCATGCACTGCAACTCCGAAGAGAAGTGGAAGCGCCTTCTGGAAAAGCGCGAGGTCTACTCGGAGGTCAAGTTCGACAACGAAGTCATGGGCCTGCCCAACGGCGAGGGCACATCGCCCATCACGCCGGAGATGGTACGGGCCATGTGCATCCCCTCCCTGCCCCTTATGGACAGGTTGTGCCCCGAGAACGGGAGCGGCGCCAGGTTCATCGTCGCCGGCATCGACTGGGGTGGGGGTGGCGTCCTGGGCGTGAGCCGCACCGTCCTCAGCATCTATGCCTGCTACCCTGAGCAGCCCCTTTACAAAAAGATCTTCGGAAAGATCTACGGCGAGGGGGAGCCGGCCAACCATGTGGACGACATCGCCATGTGGCTTGTACGGTTCGGCGTCCACATGGTCTGTGGCGACCACGGCGGCGGCAACTTCGCCATGTCGGCCCTGTCCGGCAAGATACCGGCCCACATGCGCCTTATCCCGATCATGTATTCCGATGCCTCGGCCCCCTACAAATGGGATGAGAGGTCCATGCGCTATACCGTCAACAGGACGGCGATCATTGACGCCTTCTTCATGGACATGAAAGCGGGCTATGTCCGTACGTTCCGCTGGGAGGAGTTCGAGCCGTTCGCCAGGGACATCCTGAATATACGGCAGGAGGTCATCGGGGAAGATCGCGGCGTGAGCAAGCGTGTCTGGCGGCATGGTCCGGCGAATCCTGACGACTCGCTCCACAGCATGGTCTTCGGCTGGTTCGGATGCAGGGTGTTGAGCGGTCGCATGGGATTCACGGCCACCGTCTGACGACCGGCTAAAAACAAAAGACCTCGACGTATTTGGGGCCGGTACAACAGTATTGTCGTACCGGCCCCTCTGATTTTCGGACCGTTCTGTATCCTCTTGGGATCACAGAGGCGCCAGGGCGAAGGCTGTGAAGCCGGAGCCTGGTCGCCGTCGTGATCCGAAGGCCGGCAGGTGTCGCGGTTTCCGCGACCATGGTATGGCAGTACCAAAGCAACGATCCGAAAGCCTGTTCACGGACATTTCCTGTGTGCGCATGCACCACGGCCGTATAAGCTCGCGCAGATGTCCCGCAGGGACTCGGAGCGGCTTAATCGGCCTGGACTGAACATTGACCGGGTTTCCCGGCCCGCACGTTCCCGAGGGATCCGTACTTGCGAAATGCCGTTGATGTATTCCATGTTTCCTGTGCTCCATCCAGGTCGGAGGATCTGAAGTTCCCGATCGCTCCGCGATCAGGGACCTTGTGTGGACAGGTTTCCTGTCCAGGCCGAACGGCTTGCGAAACATTGGATTACATACGGGAGATGGAGATCACATGGTTGAGGTTGCACAACGAGCTTTTGCCGCCGCGTACCTCGGTGACTTCCACCCACCCGTCCTTGAAAGTGATGCGACCGGAAAGGATCGCACCATTCGCCAGGTAGACACGCACCTCTTTGCCCTCGAACTTTTCAGCCAGACGGGAAAAGGTGTCTTCTGATGTTTGTGCTCGCACATTCACCTCATTTGTCCACCATGCCACGAACGTGGAATGACCGGCAGGCTTCCTGTCATTCCGTCTTCTTATAACATGGATACGACGATTTTTTGACTATTCGACGTTGCCATGCGTATCCCCGTAATTGGGGCCCTTGCCGACATCGTACTTCCACTGCACGGGTAACCAGGGAGCACGCTGTGCCGTATTCTCCATGATGATCCTGTCCAGCTCCTTCTTGACCCCGTCGTTCCCCTTGGGAAGCTGGAAAGGAAGCGAGTCGTGGACAGTAAGCAGGACACGTCCGCCAAGCGGAAGGAGCCATTTTTGCAAATCGATCAAGTTCGACATGACGAGGTCTGAAGACGTCGTCTGGATACGGGCATTGACGCCCTGCCGTTCGAACCGTGACATCTGCGACCGGCTGAACGCCGCGATGGCGAAACGTCTGAGCCTGCCTGTGTACGTCCAGGTGAATCCGTACCTGCGGATCATCCTTTTTGTCTCTTCGATATACTGACGCACGCCTGGATACGTCTCGAAGAACTTGTCCAGATACTCCTGGCATTGCTCAATTGATTCATCAATACGGAGCTCACTCCATAATTGCTGTTTGAGCCTGTCAGGACTCATACAATAGATTGTGCCGAAATTCACTTTCTTCGCAAGCTGACGCTTGCGATACTGGTCAGTCGTTTTGTCTTCCTTGTGCTCCTTGATATCATCATATGTATATTCGGAAATACCCGCAGCAGTAAGACAGTGTAGGTCTTTCCCGTGATTGAAAGCTCCCGTGAGAGCTTCGTCCTTACTGTACCCCGTCAGCACACGCATCTCAGCGTTGCTGATATCAAGGTCATAGAGTTCATAATCATCACTGTCAGGTATGAACAATGCCTTGAGATTCAGGTTCGCTTCCTTGAGTGCGAACGGGACGTTTTGCAGGTTCCTTTGTGTTCGATACGGGTCGTTACTCCGTACCCGCCTTTTTCAAGGCTGCCGGACATTCCTGCCCGGAGCAGACTATATCATCAAGGGTTTCTCTATCCGCACCCTTGCGACGCGCTTCCACCCACTTGAGTGTACTCTCTTTCGAGATAGTCGTTACACCTTTTCGCCGTCAGCTTGTTACTGCCAGCAAACTTGGCTCGGTGTTAACCGGTCTGGTCCTTCACCGAATTCACGTCGTTTTACAACCCCTAGCAGGGCAGAGGGTTGGAACTGCTCAGACGATACGTCGCCGTGCCTATCTGGTTGAACTTCGCATGGATGCGTCCATCATACCGGCTCATGTCGAGCCAGTTGTTGATGTACGTATGCAGGCATTTGTCCAGCTTGCGGTAAACCAGCAGGCTGCCCAGAAACGGCAGGTCGAACCGGTCCGACAGTTCTTTGATGGTCTCGGCGTCCGTGCTGGGCGCCCCGGAGTCCGTACTTTTCAGTACGGGCAGTTTCATTTCGTTGAAGAGGATCTTCCCCAGATCAGGCGCACTCGAACTCGGGTTGAACTTCCGCCCGACCTCCGTGAACATGACGTCCTTTGCTTCGGCTATCTTCTCCACCAGGATGTCCCGGTAGGACTTCGCCTTCTCACGATCCAGCCGTACGCCGTGGTATTCCATGTGGGCGATGCACTCGCACAGCGGGATGGTGATCCTGTCCATGGCCTGGCGGCATGTCAGCGCCGGTACCTTGCGGCCCAGGGATGCCTCCATGTTCCGTACGCGGACGATGTCCCGGACGAAGTCACCATTCTGTGCCTCGCAGATCATGCGCGTCGTCAGGGCGTCGATGGCGGCATATCGCAGCAGGATACCGATATCGGCATCCTCGTACGAGTGCACGCGCAAGTCGTCCGGTATCTCCGGCGCCGGGATGCGGGCCTCTTCCGGCAACTCCTCCTGCGGGACGTTCGCGAGCAGCTTCGCGACGGCCTGCTGGTACTTTTTGGGGATGACCATCTCCCCCCTGAACTTGCGACGTTTCACCTCATGCAGCCCTGTGGTGTCGGCAAGAGCGAGATACCCTTCCGTCACCCAGTCGCTGAGCAGGGAAAGCCGCCGCTCCCGGTCAAGGCCGACCCACCAGTCGACGACCGCCTTGTCGGAGCGCCGTTTGTGCTCCGCGAGCAGCTCGTCCACCCCGGCATCCTTGGCGCCCCAGACTTCCTGAAGATGGGCCTTCAGCTCTTCCTCGTACTTGCCCATGCTCGGGAAGCGGTCACGGGTGATGTCCTTCAGGCTGTACTCCCCCTTCTTGTCCTCATCGAGAACATGCTCGGCGAGCATAACGTCGTATCGGAGCGGGCCGACATCCAGCCCATAGTGGTATTTGAGCCACTGGATATCGAACTTGGCATTGGCGTAGATCAGCGCCACGTCGGGGCTGGAAAGCACTTCCTCCGTCTTCTTCCGGATCGCTGCGGACTCGTCCGCGGTGAACGGGACGGCCCGGTGTTCGAAGGGATACGCGAGGCCGGTATTCCTGGCCCAGGACATGGACACGGCGATGACCCTGTCCTCCCGCACATGGGGCGTGAGGGACGTCGTTTCCGTATCCACCGACAGGCCCAGGGGACGCCCCGTCTCCTTCTTCCGCGCAGCCGCGACCTTCAGGACACCGTCCAGAGCTTCAAGGATCGCTCCAACCGTCGTGGGCGTGCTGATGTCCATTTCCGCATCGGTCATGCCATCCCTGGCCAGAGTAAAGGCTTTTTCAAGGTCCTTCTGGAAGGTCGGCACCAGGCCTGGGGATTTGGCCACTTCGACCACATGGTAGGTGGCGACGACCGGCACCCTGGCGCCGTCGCCGCGTGTGAAGTGGTAGATCCCGCCGCGCATGTCCCGCTGGTTTCCCTTGAATTCCAGGGCCCTGAGGGCATCAGCGCCCATGGCCACGATGACCGCGGGAAGCGTGCGGTCGATGCGTTCACGCAGGTACCTTGAGCAGCGTTTTATTTCCTCGGCCGATATCTGGAATTTCTTCTTTTCGTAGTCATAGGCCGGGCTGCACTGGCACGCATAGGCGTAATCGATGAGCAGCTGGTCTCCCGGGCTCCTTTTGCTTTGCATCGTCTGGATGAGCTTCCTCAGCAGACTGCTGTTTTTCCCCATGAAGGCCCCGTTTTTCACGTCGGTCTCCAGGGGATATCCCCCCACGAAGAGGACATCCGGTTTCTGGAAATGCGCGGCCGCCATCCGCGGCCTGCCGCATAGGGGACATTCCTGACAAAGTGCTGGTACAGACATGAATTTCCTCCTGTCTTCGCAAGAATTGTCCTTCGGTGGACAAAAGTTTAGCGCCCGGATTTCGCCGGGCGCTTCGTATGGTCACAGGGAAAACTGAAGGTCCTCCGATGGCGCGGCTCCCGGCCGCATCCGTGTGTTCCTGATATCATTACCGGAACCATTTAGGGAACCATTCATGGAATTTCTTACGTCACATTCTGGTGTACAGTCATAGGCATCAACAGGTATTTCCTGACTGGCATAATCAATGCTTCCATTATCATTTCTTTTCCATCTACCGTTTCCATTTCCTTTTTTAGCATCGTTTCCGGCTCCTCCATTATTTCCCCTATTATTTCCACCATTATTTCCTCCAGAGAATCCGGAAAGCATTCTTTCTTGCTGCTCATCAGTAAGAAGATATGCGGAGTTGATGACAGAATACCTGGAGGAATGCTTTATGTCTCCACGTCCTAATGTTTCTACGATATATTTATGGTCATCAGGTGTGATATCCGTGATGACATACACATTTTTTGCGATTGATTCCCTCAAGGCGGCTTCCGACATGTTTCTGTAGACGGTCGTACGAAGGAGTGTCTGTTTGGCATCACGCCAGAATATGACTATCCATTTCTTTTCGGGAAGGATCTTCACACCACAGCCGGAGTTGTTCAGGATGTGGAAATCCCCGCTCATGATGAGAGCCTTGGGCGAAGAGAAGCCGGCGATATTGTCGTCCAGCATCGTCTTCACTCCCTCCGAATAGAGTACGGCGTTGAGGATCTCGGACTGGAAATCCTGGTAGTTCAGGCTTTCCAGAAGCGCCCGGTTGTTGTCGACCATGCAGCGGAACATGTTCACGGCGTCGAACCCAAGGAAGTCGTACACCACGAGCGCAGGCAGCAGCGAGTTCACATACCGGCTCGTCACCTTCGTGGACGTCTCGACCCGGGAAAGCTTGCCACGCAGGTCGAGCATCCTCCGGCAGAGTTCCGGAAGGTGGGAGAGCATGCCTGTGGTTATCCCCGTCCTGATGCGCTGTATCTGGGTGTCCGTGAACCTGTCGGCGATGTAGTCGCCGATGTTCCGCCGCTGGAGGTCCTTCTGCGTGTAGATGACCACCACACGGGTCAGGAACACCGGGTCTGACGACATGTTGATGGCCGCCATGATGACGGGCATCTGCAGGAAGTAGTCCGCCCGCTGGTCAGCCGATGAGCCGCCTCTGGACATGCGTGCGCCGCCTGTGGGTATCGAGAACATCATTTGCTGGATGTCCGCCACCCTCGAGCTGTGCGCGTTGTCCTGCCTGGCCTCCGCCTCGTCGAGACTGAGGAGCAGGGCGGTCTGGTCCATTTCCTGGTAGATCCACGCCGCCGTCGCGTCGGAAGAGTACTTGGCGGACTCCACGATGTACGGGACATCGTAGCCTGAGCTGCCGTAACCGCCCAGAAGGCCGCGTACGAGGCTCGTTTTGCCCGATGTCGACTCACCGGTCAGGAAGGTGATGTTCACCATCCCCATGGCTCTCTGGATCGGCAGGGAGAGTATCCACGCCGCCAGGTAATCGCGCATCACGTCATGATGCTCGAATTTCCAGCCATCCAGGATATCCCGTACCTGTCCGAAGAGGGAGCGCAGGTCCACCTGCGTACCGGCGTAGAGCTCGGCCACGTCCTCCACCTCGGACCACTTCTTGCCGGGGTGCAGCGTGAAGAGCAGGTTGCCGTCCACAGCGCTGTTCACGAACTCCCATTCGATGGGTGCCCCTGATGAGGGGTTGAACTCCCCGCGGAACACCCGCGTCCCGTTGACGAAGTAGACATGCCTGTCCGCCTTGGCCCCGGGAAGGTCCGCGTAGTGGATACCCTGCCCGACGATCCGCAGCTTGCTGATCTGCCTGCTCTCCGACACCATGCTGAGCATGGTCCGCCGAAGCAGGAAGAGGATGTTCTGCTGGATGCGCTTCTGGTCGGTTATCTCGTCTCCCGAGCTCTTGCTGAGAAGCAGCGGGCTGCCGTTGAGAAGCTGCTTGGCCCAGACAAGCACGTCCTTTCCCAGATACTGGGAGAGAACGAGTTCCATGCCGGAATCGTTCATGGGGATGGACGCGGTCTCGAACTCCGTGCGGGACCAGAGGGTGAACTGGCTCCCGGCCTTCGTGGATTCGTAGTACACGACTTCGATATGCTCGCGCAGGGCATCCCTGAGCCGGGCCACGGCCCCGTCCACCGTATCCAGGGCGTAGATGGACGTGTTCACCTCCTGCAGCTTCTCGAAGTCGATGCCTTCCGACATCGTGTACTTCTGGATGAAGGTGAGCCTGTCCACCTGCTCGTGAACACAGCCGAACCAGTTCTTGACGGTTGCCGCCACGCCGGCGGTCAGCGAGTTCTCAAGGTTCTCTTTTCTGTTCCTGTCCTCCAGGGTATCTTCCAGGGCCTTGCACTGGTTCTCGACGTCCAGCCGCATGGCGGCTATCTCGGCGTCGCATTTGCGCAAGACCCAGTTGTAGGAGTTGATGAAGAAAGACGACCGCTCGTTGTACAGGTAATTGAACACACGGTCGTACCCCATGAGCTGTATGGCTTCATCGAGGTCGCCGCCAAGCATCTCCGCCGTCCAGCAGAAGATCTTGTAAGCGAGCGGCCGGTTGATGGAGTCGCCTATGAAGTTCTTTTTGTTGAGGAGAAGACGCTTGGCGACGTCATCGCCATTTTTGTGCGGCGCGTCCTGAACGAACCAGAGTGTGCGTATGCCGAGCTCACGCAGGAAGGACAGTCCGCTGTTGCCATTCCCGCCGATGGCGAAGATCATGAAGTCGTCACGGCCTTCCTTGAGCTGTGAAGCCATCACCGCTATGGCGTCGAACTCTCCTTCGGTGATGTAGGCGTTGGCGTCAGCCGAGCCTATCATCCGGTTGTAGTGGTGCAGGCCGAACACGCCGAGCTCCGCTATGAACGGGTCGTCGACGATGACGAATGCCTTGTCCGCAAGGTTCCTGACAACGTCATACGGCATGTCGGAACCTTTCGCGTATTTCGAGCAGACTTCTTCAGCATCCAGCCGCATCTTCCGTATCTTGAACCTTGAGATGCACCCCGGAGCGTTGTTGTAGTGAAAACACACGCCGCCATAGAACGCCGGGCCGGAAACCCTGTCGAAGTAGGTGTCGTACAGCGCATGGTTTTCCTGCTTCATGTACTTCTTCACATGCTCCGGCTTGGCGAAGATCCCCAGCGGCAGGCTGTACAGGCAGTCCAGAGGGATCTTCCGGCCGTGCACGAGATAGCGCATGGCGGGGAGCAGGTAGTCAAGGTGCCTCGGCTTGTCACGCACGAACTCCTGCATGACCTTGCGCATGGCTTCAGCCGCATCCTTCTTCATTTCCTGCTGGGCATTGTATTCGACAAGGTCGTCGGCCCCGTCCCCTATGATCTCCTGGATATTCAGCTCGGTGTTCAGCCAGGTGAGGGCGGCCACATAGGAGCTTTTCTGGAGCCTGGCCACAAGCTGCACGAGGTCAGTGACGACCTTGCCGCAGGATCCGAAGCACTTCCCGATGCATTTGTCAAAATTCAGGAAGAAGCTCGGTGTCTTGTCGTCATGGTACGGGCAGCAGCCCTTGATGGTATGTCCGTTGATGGACCATTTTCCGTCACGATTTATCCGCTGCAGAAGCGTGAGCCATTCCTGGGGCGTCACCTTCCGCCACAACTGCTTTATGTCCTCCGGTTTGAGTGCTTTTCCCTGCTTCGTCTTCTTCGTCGCTTTTCGTGCCATCAGTCTCTCCAAGCGCCGGACAGTCTTTCGCGAACCCGCAATATTTGCAGTATCGCGACGGCCGCGGCTCCGCCGTCCCGCTTTCCAGCAAGTCCAGATACCTTGAGAACAGCCCGTGGACCTGCCGGCGCAGGACAGGGAACTCTTCTCTCCTGAAGGGCTCGTCAAGCCTGATGTCGTTGGACATCAGGTAAGCGCAGCCTGTCACGACCTCCCTGAGCTCCGGCCGCCGCAACATCTCCGCGTACGCGTACATCCCGGTCTGGAGCCTGGTCGCCCTCTCCCTTTCTTCCGAGTACGCCTCGGATTTGTAGTCCAGTATCAGCAGTGTATCCCGGCGTTCTATCTCCAGATCGACGACGCCGTTCCATCCCGTGCCCGCCCAGGAGCAGTTTGGTACGGCATTTCCCGAACGGGTGATGCGCAGCCTCTTTTCCGTGTGAAACGTCGTGGACGCTCCTGCGAAGGCCATGACTCTCCGCAACACCTGAAGGGATGGTTCGCGCAGCATGTCCAGCCGCTCCAGCACGCGTGCGTCCTCTTCCACCTCATGTACATGGTTGAAAAAAACGTCGTAGCAGGATCGCCCGTCCCGTCCGAGATCGGCGCTGCTCCTGACGCTTTTCTCGAGCACCCAGTGGATGGCTTTGCCCGCACGAGTGTTCGTCAGGTCGGTGATGTCGGCCGCGGGCATGTCCTGTTCCTTGAGGCCCTTTCGGTAACGCAGGTCCCACTGTCGCGGGCAACGTTCGAGCATGGCCATGCGCGACCACGACGCGGGCAACGCGCCCTTATATTTTTCGAGCTGCCTGAACAGCCCGCCCAAGAGTTTGTCTCGCACTGTGGCTTCCTTCAGTGGCTTCCTTCAGCCCGCCGGGATTTCCGTTGTTTCGTCAAAAAGGCCGCGTCCTCATACCCTGGGGACGCGGCCTCGATAGAGTACCTGGCCTGCGCCTAGATGGCTTTTCGGTAGACCACGTAGGACTTCTCGGGCACGTTCACGTCCTCACCTGTGCGCGGATTGCGGCAGACACGGGCCTTTCGTGTGACCCGCTTGAAGATGTGCTTGCCCATGCGGCTGATGCCGTCCCGGGCCGTGCCTTCATGAATGCCCTCGATAACGGCGATGATGACTCCCTCGGCCGCCTTCTTCGTCAAATCGAAGCTCTCGGCCAGTCTGTCGACAAGTTCTTTTTTGGTCATTGTCTTTTCTCTCAATGGGTTATGGATTTAGATGGTCATGAAAGAACGCTCGGAGGCGTCCTCCTCTTCAGCGGAAGCGACGACGGCTTCCTGGGCCTGCGTCACAACGGCACCGGAGGAGGAAGCCGCCGGGGTCTCCTCAGGCGCACGCATGAAGAGCTTCTCCATGTAGTACTTGCAGATCCGCGTGTAATCAGAGGACTTGCCGGTCTCAGCGGTCCCTTCCTTGAGGGTGAACACCGGAGTCACATAGGTACCGCTGTAGTCGACGGTCAGTTCGATAAAGTAGTCACCGATGGACTTGCGCTTCAGACGGGCGACGTTCTTGGCGGTACGGTAACTGCGCTGCAGGGCGTTCCATGCGCCGATGGCCGTGCCGTGCAGGCGCATGAGGATGGGGATCTTGCGGTCCATGTCGAAGAAGGCCACGGTCACTTCCTCGCGGCAGCAGGGTTTGTTGCCGTCCTTCCACACGGCCTCCGGGCACACGACCTTGCGCTGGGGCCCGTTTTTTCCCATGACGATCTCGGCGCAGCAGGGGTTGAGCGGCACTTCAACGCGATCCGCCGGGACGATGCCGTCATTGGAGTAGCAGAGCAGCTTCTTGTCGGACGATGCCGAGTCGAAGTTGCCGAAATTGCGCATGGACGTCCCGACGATGGTGATAGGGGCGAGGTTGAGATGATCCGTGGATTCCTGGGTGGGGTCATTCTCGTCATAGATGACCAGGATCTTAGCCACATGGTCCTTCAGGACCTTGTTTTCCGTTACATGGCCGGGCTGGACGATCTTGATGTTGAAGGCGACGTCCAGCAGCGGAATCTCCTGACCGTCGATGACGGCAATGTCACCATCATCATCCTGCCGGATATCAAGGCCGCTGTAGTCCACATTCTTCAAAAAGCGGCCCTGCTGCGCTTTGACGAGAAGTTCTTTGCCCTGATCCTGTCCGGACACGGTTGCGGGTACATACATGGTGGTTTCTCCATTCAGTAAGTTTGTTGTTAAATAATGGCGCGACTCTCTAAAATATTCAGGATGGCGCGCATTCACCGCACATCTATACCTTATAACATTAAATAAACTTATATTTTTTCGAATATAAGTTTATTTCTGTAGCAATGAAATCCTGAGTTTGCTAATGTTGCAGGTATTCGGTGATACTTTTCATCAAAAATTCCTTTGTGGTTTGAGACCTCCCCCCTTCAGGGAGGGCCGATCCGCACGACCCCTGTTCGTCGGCCGCGGAGTCAGTCAGCGGACGGGGCGACTGTGGATTGAAACGGAGGGTACATGCAGGAAACACACGCCACTGAATCTGGCATTACGAAAAGAGCGGCCATTTTTTCTGAAGAAAATGGCTATATGCCGGATGACGGGAATACCTCCGCATGCGGGGATGGTGAAGGATACGAAGAAGGATACGAAGAAGGATACGAAGAACTGGACGAATGTCCGGAGAATGTGAGGACTGACGAAGGATACACCTGTGATGATGCGGACGATTTCAATGATTATGAAGTCTCAAAAGATGCCGTAAGCTCCGTCAGCATCTACAAAAAAATCCGTGAACGGCATTGCCGGTATCCGGAATACAACGGTCTTTCCGTGGACAGACTGCTGTATATCTATCATATCGTGGAAACTGACAGGAAAAAACGCGCCTGGCTGCGCGACGAGATCTTCCTGCGTACGTATTTCCTCATTCCGTACACCATCAAGAAAAGTTATTTCATGACCGCTGACCTGTTCAACGATGCCTCGCAAAACATGGCGATAAGCATCCTGCAGGCCATAGAAGCATTCCAGCCGGGCATCGGCTTCTCATTCACCAACTACCTCGTGGGGTATTTCCGTGGCGCCATCGCACAGTCGTTTCGTGAAACAAACATTGTCTCGATACCTTCGGCACGCCGCAAGATGCTACGTTCCGTCACTGAGAACAGCGGCGGGACTCCTGCTCATGAAACTGTCAGCCTTTCCGGTATTGAAAATCCCGTCGCTGACGACGAGAGCGGCACTGCGGATGCCGGGGACGAGCCCAAAAGCGTAGATGTGGAGATGCGGGACAGCGGTTATGCGGCGCTGGGGAACACGCCTGCCACAGCGACGCTGTTCGACGACAGCCTCGCCTACCACACACAGCGCGAAGCCAACTCTCACACCATTGACTTCGACGCGCTGCTGCATGACATCCAGCTCGTCGAATTCCTGGAAGATGCCATAAGCCCTGAAGCCGGCGTCCTGACCGACGACGAGCGACGTGTACTTGTCCTGCACAACGGACTGTTCGGGAACAAGGAGACGGTCTACAAGGACATCGCGAAATTGCGCAAAGCGGAAGGAAAGGGATGCGCCCCGAGCCGTATATCGCAGATACACACCTCGGCGATCTCGAAACTCAGGGGATACTTCAACTTGTGCGGACTTGAGGAATACTAGACAAATACAGGAAAATAGCAGAACGGCAAGATACAGGTATCCGGAACTACCATCCCGCGCAAAAGTGTGCTATCCTATGTCGTATTCCGGCTGGGGCACATCATGAAGAATGGCATAGCCGAATGGTTCAAGGACTTCGTCCGTCAATATGCTCGGAAAGGAGACATTATATAGACCACTGTCCGCGTTGCCGTGGACTCCGGAATTTGTTTGGCAGACGAGGAAGATAGGTAGGGCAAAAACAATCAGAACCACCCGCAAAGCGGGTGGTTTGCTCTGGCCCTGTAAGGGCCTGTTACCGGCTGCGCCTAAAGACGCTG
>NZ_JABAFY010000005.1 GCF_012843875.1 Desulfovibrio piger
GGGCCGGAGGTCTTGCCGTGGGCCTTTCCGCGGCGGCCACGGTCTCCCTGGCGGCCTTGCTGGGCTCTCTGCTGGCCATCCCCTTTCCAACGCGCTTTTTTTTGAAGGATGGAACCTGTCCGGGCTACGGGGAGGCAGCCCCTGCCGCCGGTCCCCGAAAGATGGGGTATCAAAGCGGTGGAGGCAGTCTCTTCTGTTTATTGTATTTATGTAGGATAGTTGTATTTTTATTAAAATGCAGGGTGTGAGGAGCATGGTCTTTTCGTGCCGTCTTTATTCTCCGGCATGAGAGCCGTCGGGGAGAGCACACTGCCCCTGCGAGACTGTAGCGCGAGATGGCAAGGGCAGCCTTTGGCTGTCTTTTTTGTGTGCCGGGGACGACGGGCGCCCACAGTCCCGATTGCCGTGATGCTGCGTGTTGAGGAAAAGACTTTTTTAGCGCGGGGAGCCGCTGCGGCACGGGATTGGGCTACAGCCCGCCAGGCAAGACCACCGTCCGCGCTGTACTGCCGGGTATCGTCCCGGCCCTGCGGGAAGCGCCTGTCGCGAAGCTGAGGACATCGGCAGCAGCCACAAACGGTCTTTACTAGGTCTGTCTGTCACATCTCCCTCTTTCCGTCACACGTTGACAAGCCGCAGCTCCCTGCCTAGAGTAGCGCGTCCATGGTCGCCGGAACCTGCCGGCGTCAAAAGGGAATCCCGTGAGAATCGGGAGCGGACCCGCCGCCGTAAGGCCCGCATACCAGCTTCCTTCATGTGCCACTGGCAACGGGAAGGCCGGAAGCCGGGGGCCGAGCCGGAATACCTGCCGTGGACCGTGGCCGCTGGCCGCGACCGGTATCGGCACGGGTCTTGCCGAGGGGAGCAAGGGAATACGGGCCTCTTCCATTGGTGGAAGGGGCTTTTTTTGTTTCCGGGCCAGTGAGCCCGGCCACTGATGGCCATGACAGGACGGATCATGCCGGAGAACACCCCCACTGCCAAGGATGCCCGGAGCGCGCGCCGCTGGTGCTGCTGCGTGCTGCTGGCCATCCTCTGGTGTGCTTCGTTGCCGCTGGCCTGTCTGCCCGGACCCGTACCTGTGGCTGTGGCCGATGTCTGGCAGGCGCTGGGGGCCGTGGTGGGGCTGTGCCCCCCGGCGGACGGCAGCGTGCAGCTGGTGGTGGGACAGATCCGTCTGGCCCGCGTGCTGCTGGGCCTGCTGTGCGGCGGTGCGCTGGCCGTGGCCGGTGTGGCCCTGCAGGGCGTGCTGCGCAATCCGCTGGCGGACCCCTTTACCCTGGGCATCTCCGCCGGAGCTGCCTGCGGCGCCAGCATGGCCATCGCACTGGGCGGTAGCCTGGGCATCTGGGCCGGAGGTCTTGCCGTGGGCCTTTCCGCGGCGGCCACGGTCTCCCTGGCGGCCTTGCTGGGCTCTCTGCTGGCCCTGGGCGGCGCACTCTGGCTGGGCAGCGGGCAGGGGAGCTTTAGGCGCGAGACCGTCATCCTGGCCGGTATCGCCGTGGCGGCCTTTCTGGGCGCCGTGGTGGCCCTGGTCAAAGCCCTCAACGAAGAATCCGTCACCAGCATCGTTTTCTGGATCATGGGCAGCCTGCAAGGCCGTGGCTGGGACAGCGTTCCGCTCCTGCTGGCCACCTTGCTGCCGGGGCTGCTGGTGGTGCTGCCGGGCTGGCGCAAGCTGGACATGCTGGCCCTTGGCGATGAACAGGCCGCGCATCTGGGCCTTGCCGTGGGCCGCACCCGCTTCTGGCTGCTGGCCGGCGCCAGCTGCATGACGGCCGGTTGCGTGGCCGTGGCCGGGGTCATCGGCTTCGTGGGCCTGGTGGTGCCGCATGTCCTGCGCATGCTGCTGGGCAGCGCGCATGGCCCCTTGCTGTACGGTGCGTTCCTGGGCGGTGGCATCCTGCTGGTCTGGGCGGACGTGCTGGCCCGCTGTGTGCTTTCCGGCGGGCAGGAATTGCCCGTGGGCGTGGTGACGGCCCTGCTGGGCGGTCCCTTTTTCGCTTTTCTGGTGCGGAGGCGCTGATGCTGCGGGCAGAAGGCATCCGGGCGGCCTACGGCACGGACGAGATATTGCATGGTGTGGACATCGACCTCCATCCCGGTGAGGCCGTGGCCCTGCTGGGGCCCAACGGCAGCGGCAAGACCACGCTGCTGCGGGTTCTGGCGGGCAGCCTGATGCCGACGGCGGGCATGGTGCAGGTACAAGGCGCGGACATCCGCCGTCTTTCCCCCCGGGAGCGGGCCCGCCGGGTGGCCGTACTTTCCCAGCGCAGTGCCGCACCGCAGGGCATGACCGCCCTGCAGCTGGTCCTGCTGGGCCGCTACCCCTGGCTGGGCTGGTGGGGCAGCTACAGCGCCGAAGACCGCCGCATCGCCCACGAGGCCCTGGAGGAGACCGGTGCCTTGCCGCTGGCCGGGCGGCAGGTGAGCGAGCTTTCCGGCGGTGAATTGCAGCGTGTGGCCCTGGCCCGGACGCTGGCCCAGCAAAGCCCCGTGCTGCTGCTGGACGAGCTGGCCGCCGGTCTGGATCTGGCCCGGATGCTGGAACTTTTCGACCTCTTGGAGCGCCGTCGCCGGGCAGGTGCCGCGCTGCTCTTGGTGATGCATGACTGTAATCTGGCGGCCCAGTATGCCACCCGCCTGCTGGGCCTGCGCGAGGGCCGTGTGTTGTTCGACGGCCCGGTGCGCCGCTGCTTCACGGCGGAGAACCTGCGCGCTCTCTATGCCGTGGACTTGCATATCGTCCCGCATCCCCGCAACGGTCTGCCCCAGGCCCTGCCCCTGCGGCCTCGTGGCCCTGAATACCGGGAGGACTCTCCGCATGAAGCCTGATCTTTGTCGTCTGGGGCAGCGCATTGCCGTTTGGGGCTTTCGCCCTGGCCTGTGGCTGGGGCTCTGCCTCTGCCTGTTCTGCTGCTCCGTACTGCCTGCCCGGGCACTGGAGCTGGTGGACAGCCGGGGCGTGACCGTGCGCCTGGAACAGCCCGCACAGCGGATCATCGCTCTGTACGGCGCGTTCAACGAGATACTGCTGGCGCTGGATGCCCGCGAGACCCTCGTGGCCCGCACGGCGGCCGATGCGGCCATCCCCGGCCTGCAAGACCTGCCTGCCGTGGGTACGCACATGCGCCCCAATGCGGAGCTGGTGGCGGCCCGGCAGCCTGATGTGGTGCTGCAACTGGCCGGGCGGCAGGAAGTGCTGACCCAGACCGAGGCCCTGGAAGCCGTGGGCATCCCGGTGCTGGTTTACGAGATGCAGTCCTTTGAACAGCTTTTTGCCGTGACCCGCGCTCTGGGGCGGCTCACCGGACGCGAGACGTGCGCCGAAGCCCTGGTGGCGGACTGGCAGCGGCGTCTGGCGGTCCTGGAGCAGCGCTATGCGGGGCAGCCGCCTGTGCGCGTGTTCTATGAGGTGCGCTATCCCAACCTGCTGGCTGCCGGACGCGCCAGCATCGTGGACGAGATCATCCGCCATGCCGGTGGCCGCAATGTGCTGGACGCGCCGCAAAAGCTGGTGCGTTGCAACGAAGAGATGCTGGTGGCGCTGGACCCGGAAGCCTACATCCTGCAACAGGGGCCCATGAACCCCGCGCCGCAGGCTCCGGCGGAGCGTCCGCATTACCGGGGCCTCAGTGCCGTGCGCTCCGGGCGCGTGCTGCTGGTGGACGAGCATCTGTTCGCCCGTCCCGGTCCCCGTTCCGTGGAGGCCGCCGAACGGCTGGCCCGCTGGCTGCATGGCGAGGAGCAGGGCAGCGGGGAGTGAGCCGGGTATTTTGTTGAGGGGGGGAAGGCCCCTTTGGCCAGAGCTCAAAGGGGCCTTCCCCCCTCAAACTCCCCCCATCCTCCAAAAGCTCTTTTTTCTGGTCTGTGGAAGGCAACGGGGGTGCGCCGGGCGTTGCCGTGCCGTCGGTCTCCGGGAGGAGAGGGCAGGGGCTGATCGGGGCTGCGGTCTCAGGACAGCAAACGCTGCTCTCCGCGAGGAGAGGCAAAAAGGCGGAGGGGCGGTCTCCAGGAGAAGGGGATGGAGGGCGATGTATCTCAGTCTCCGGGGAGAAATCCAGGACGGCGGCAAGCCTTCTGGGACCAGACAGCTGGATTCTGGGGAGCGAGGCGGGCCGGATTTTTGAGGGGCTGTATCACGGACAGGCATTTTTTTGCCGGACGGTATGCCGCCTTTGAAGGGAGAAACGATGGAGCGTTGCCATGCTCTCATGCAATGGCGGCCGGCCCCGTTTGTCCTTGTGGAGAGATGAAAGAAACAGTCTGTAACCGGGCATGAGCCCGCAACGATACGAGATGACCATGACAGGAACCCTGTACGCTGTGGGCGTGGGCCCCGGCGCTCCCGATCTGCTGACCCTGCGTGCCGTGGAGGCCCTGCGCCGGGTGGACGTGATCCTGGCGGCGGCCTCGCCGCGCAACGACTATTCACGGGCGCTGGAAACGGCCCGTCCCCATCTGCGCCCGGACGTGCGCCTGCAGCGGCTGGAATTCCCCATGACGCACGACAAGGCCACCTTGCGCGCGGCCTGGGAAAAGGCGGCGGGCATCACGCGCGACGTGCTGCGCGGCGGCGAGAACGCGGCCTTCCTGACCATCGGCGACCCCCTGGTCTACAGCACGTTCGGCTATCTGCTGAAAACGCTCCGGCAACTGGATGATTCGTTGCCGGTGGAGATCATACCGGGCATCACGTCGTTCCAGGCGGCGGCCGCGCGTACCCGCACCATTTTGTGCGAGAGCCACGAGACCCTGTGCATCATCCCCGGTATCCGTGACGAAGAGAGCCTGACCCAAACGCTGGAGCAGGCCGACTCCGCCGTCATCCTCAAGGCTTATCGCAACTTCCCGGCCATCGTGTCATCCTTGCGCCGTAGCGGGCGCCTTGAGAGCGGCCTTATGGCCAGCCATGTGGAGCAGCCCGAAGAGCGTCTGGCTCCCGTGACCACGGTGGCTGCCGAAGAGGGGACCCCACCGTACATGTCCCTGATCTTGAGCCGTAAAAAATAACCTCTCCCAGCCCCATGCACACAAAAAAAGGACGCCCTCTGGCGTCCTTTTTTCGTCATCTGTCCCCAACGACCATACGGCCTTCAGCCGGAGACCTCTCCCGGTACGGGCACGAAGTCCCTTCCCGTTGGTCAGCGACGGGGACCGGCCATCCGGACCGGAGCAAAGTTTTTTGGAAGGGAGGGGGTACGGGGGAGGGAGAACCTTTTGTTCACAAAAGGTTTCCTTCCCCCGCATCCTGCTTTCTTCTCCTCCCAATAGTTTGCCTAACAGATGCGCGGCAGCTGGGCGCCTTCGAGCATGCCCAGCAGGCGCTGGCCGCCGATGCGGGTACGCAGGCGCACCTGGCCGGGCTTGCCGTCCTCGGCCACGCGGCCGATGATGGCGGCTTCCTTACCGTAGGGGCTGGCCTGCATGGCGCGCAGGGCGGCTTCGGCCCTGTCTTGGGGCAGGATACAGATGCACTTGCCCTCATTGGCCAGATAGAGCGGATCGAGACCGAGGAAGGAACAGCCGTTGCGCACGCTCTCGTGCACGGGCAGCAGGCTTTCTTCGATGTCGATGCAGACGGAAGACTGTTCGGCGATCTCGTTGAGGGTGGTGGCCAGACCGCCGCGGGTGGGGTCGCGCAGGACGTGGACCTCGCCGCAGGCGGTGATGATGTCGGCGATCATGTGGTTGAGGGGCGCGGAGTCCGAGGCCACGTCGGTGAGGAAGGACAGGCCTTCGCGGCTGCCCATGACGGTGAGGCCGTGATCGCCCAGAGCGCCGCTGACCAGCACGGCATCGCCGGGACGGGCGGCATGGCCGGAGGGCACGGGGGAGGCGAAGATCTCGCCCACGCCGGTGGTGTTGATGAAGATCTTGTCGCACATGCCGCGCGGCACCACCTTGGTGTCACCGGTGACGATGTGCACGCCGGCGGTCTGCGCGGCCGCGGCCATGTCGGCCACCACGCGGTCGAGGATGGAGAGCTCCAGACCTTCCTCGATGATGCAGGCGCAGCTCAGGTAGCGGGGCCGGGCGCCCAGCATGGCCACGTCGTTGACCGTGCCGTGCACGGCCAGGGTGCCGATGCTGCCCCCGGCGAAAAAGAGGGGCGTGACGGTGTAGGAGTCCGTGCTCATGGCCAGCGGGCCCTTGATGTCCAGCAGGGCGGCGTCGTCCATGCGGTCTAGCAGGGGGTTGGAGAAATGGCGCATGAAGCACTGGGAGATGAGCCGTTGCGAGGCGCGTCCGCCGCTGCCTGCATCCAGCAGAATGCGATCGTCCATGATGATCCCGGGAGTCTTGGGGTTACGGCCGGGCGTCGCTGCGGCGCGGGCCGGAAAAAACGGGGAAGGTGCCCCTTCCCCGTCTGTCCAGAGGCAGGATGCTGCGGCTGTCCATGCCGGCGTTCAGGATGTGGCGGCATGGGCAGCCGGAGAGATCCCGCTCCTAAGTCATATACTTGAAGTAGGCCGCGCAGCTGCCTTCGGTGGAGACCATGCAGGGCCCCACGGGGCTGGCCGGGGTACAGGCCTTGCCGAACAGGGGGCATTGCGGCGGCGTGATGCGTCCCTTGAGCACCTGCCCGCAGCGGCAGCCCGGCAGGGGCGGCACGTCCGGCAGGGTGATGTCGAGGCGCTTCATGGCATCGAAGCGCTCATAGGCGGGCCGCAGGGCCAGGCCGCTGTGCGGGATGGGGCCCAGGCCGCGCCACAGGGCGTCGGACGGCATGAAGTAGGTCTCCAGCAGGGCGCGGGCGCGGGGATTGCCCTGGTCGCTGACGGCGCGCTGGTAGGCATTGACCACGGCCGGGGCGTCATCGCGGCGTTGTTCGGCCATGATGCAGAGGGCCTGCAGGATGTCCACGGGCTCGAAGCCGCCCACCACGGCGGGGACGCGGTATTCCGAGGCCAGGAAGCCGTAGGGCTCCAGACCGAGGATGGTGGAGACGTGCCCCGGCAGCAAAAAGGCCTGGACACCGCAGCCGTCCTTGTCGTCCAGCAGGGCGCGCAGCACGGGCGGCACCAGCTTGTGCAGGGAAAGCACGCAGAAATTGTCCAGCTTGCGCTGCTCGGCCATCATGAGGGTGGCGGCCACGGTGGGCGCGGTGGTCTCGAAGCCGATGCCCAGGAAGACCACGGTGTCACCGGGGTTGGCGGCGGCGATGTTCAGGGCGTCCAGCGGAGAGTAGACGATCTCGATGCGGGCCCCCTGGGCCTGGGCGTGCTTGAGGCTGCGGCCGCCGGGGCCGGGCACGCGCAGCAGGTCGCCGAAGGTGGCGATGATGACGCCGTCACGACCGGCCAGATCGAGGAAGGCGGCCACTTCGGCGTCGTGGGTGACGCAGACGGGGCAGCCCGGCCCGGACAGGTGCGTGACTTCCTTGGGCAGCAGGGAACGCAGGCCGCTCTGGAAGATGGACACGGTGTGCGTGCCGCAGACTTCCATGAAGCGCAGCTCACGGCCGTCCAGGGCCGTTTGCAGGCGGTCCAGCAGGGCGCGGCAGAGCGCGGGGTCCTGATAGGGAGAGCTCAGGGACATGGCAGGCCTCGGCTAGGGCAGCATGGGCGCGGCGTTGAGGCCGCAGTCCACGGGCAGGCCGCACATAAGGTTGGCATTGGCCAGGGCCTGGCCGGAGGCGCCGCGGCAGAGGTTGTCGATGGCCGAGACCACGATGAGGCGGTTGGTACGCGGGTCCACCACCAGGCCGAGGTCGCAGAACATGCTGCCGCGCACGAAGCGGGTCTCGGGCAGCTTGCCCTTGGGCAGCACGCGGACCCAGGGGCTCTGGGCCCAGGTCTCGCAGTAGGCGGCGTGGACTTCGTCCAGGGTGGTGCCGGGCTTGCGCAGGGTGGTGTAGATGGTGGACAGGATGCCGCGCACCATGGGCACCAGATGCGGGTTGAAGGAGACGCGCACGTCGCAACCGGCGGCGCGGCTGTATTCCTGCTCGATCTCGGGGGTATGGCGGTGCTTGCCCAGACCGTAGGCGCGGAAGGTGTCGTAGACTTCGCAGAACAGGGAGGGCACCACGGGCTTGCGGCCCGCGCCGGAGGTACCGGACTTGGAGTCGATGACGATGTTGTCCGGCGAGATCAGGCCATGCTTGAAGGCTGCGTACAGGCCCAGGATGGCCGACGAGGGATAACAGCCGGGGTTGGCCACCAGGCGGGCCTTGGCGGTCTCGGCGGCGTAGAGCTCGGGCAGGCCGTAGACGGCCTCGGGCAGCAGCTCGCGACGGGTGTGGGGCACATACCAGTCTTCATAGACATTGACGTCACGCAGGCGGAAGTCGGCGGAAAGGTCGATGACACGGGTCCCGGCCTCCAGCAGTTCGCCGGCCATCTCCATGGCCTTGCCGTGGGGCACGGCCAGGAAGACCAGGTCGCAGCGGCGGGCGGCTTCCTTGGCATCGAAGATGCTGATGACCACGTCAGAACCGGGCAGACCTTCGAGGAAGGGATAGAACTCGCCCAGGCGCAGGCCGGATTCGGTACGGGAACAGGCCATCTCCAGTTTCATGCGGGGGTGGCTGGCCAGCAGCCGGGCCAGTTCCATGCCGGTGTACCCGGTGACGCCCACAAGACCCACTTTGAATATCTTCATCTCCCTCTCCTTTATTTGCTGTCCGGGCCGCATTTGATGACGTATTTCATGCGCAATTCGTAAAGGATGCTCTCCAGCATCTTGCGCTCCTGTTCGTCCAGCCCCTTGGTGGTCTTTTCATGCAGCATCTCCAGCATGCTGATGCTGTGCCGGGCAAGTTCCGGCTGCTGGCTGGTCTGGCCGGTCTCGGGGTCGGCCACCTCGCCCAGATGCACGAGGGCGGCGGACGCCAGGGAAAGGACGAAGGTGGAGAAGGTCACTTCCGGCAGGGGGCCCTTGCCGCCGCAACCGCATTGGTTCTGACTCATGCTGTTCTCCTGCTGATGCGTTCCGGGGGCCGTCCGGCAGCCCCGAAAGCGGTGCGGCCGCCGCAGCGGCCGCTGCTGTGATCTAGCGGACGGCGGGGCAGCTCACGGGCGTGCCGGGCGTCACTTCGAGGGCGGCACGGTACACGGCCAGGCCCTGTTCGAGGTAGTTGCGCGCGCCGATGTAGCCGCCGGCGTCCACGATGCTGCGTTCCAGGGCGTAGAGGCCCGCGGCCACGTCGGCCCAGTCCACCCAGCCCATGTGGCCGATGCGCACGATGCGGCCCTTGAGCTGGTCCTGTCCGCCGGCCATGTAGATGCCGTGCTTTTCGGCAGCCAGGCGCAGGACCTCATTGCCGTCCACGCCTTCGGGCAGCAGCACGCTGGTGATGCCCCAGGCGAAGTCATCGGGCGCCAGCAGTTCCAGGCCCATGGCCTTGACGGCGGCACGGGTGAACATGGTCAGGGCCCACTGCTTGCGGTAGACGGCATCCAGGCCGCCGGCCAGCAGCATCTTCAGGCTCACGTCCAGGCCCACGATGAGGTTCACGGGCGTGGTGAAACGGGTCTGGTTCTTGAGCACGTTGTCGCGTTCGCGGCACAGGTCGAAATAGAAGCAGCCGGTACCGGTCTTTTCGGCCTTGTCCCAGGCGCGGGCGGAAAGGGCCAGCAGGGCCAGGCCGGGGGGCAGCATCAGGCCTTTCTGGGAGCCGGTGACCAGGCAGTCCACGCCCCACTGGTCCATGGGGCAGGGAGAGAGGCTGACACCGGAGATGCCGTCCACCACGCAGAGCACGTTGCGGGTGCGGGTGATGGCCGCCACCTCGCGCACGGGATGGAGCACGCCGGTGGAGGTCTCGGACATCTGGATCAGCACGCCGCGGATGTCGGGATCGGCGTCCAGGGCGGCGGCCACGTCCCCGGCCTTGACGGCCTGTCCCCAGGGGGCGGACAGCACGGTGCATTCCAGACCGCGGGAGCGGGCGATCTCCACCCAGCGCTCGCCGAACTTGCCGGCTTCGGCCACCAGCACTTTCTCACCGGGGGCGAACAGGTTGTAGACGGCGGCGGTCATGGCGCCGCTACCGGAGCAGGACAGGGGCAGGACGGGCTGCGTGGTGCCGAAAAGCTCGCGCAGGTGGCCCTGTACGCGCTGCATGATTTCCTTGAACTGGCCCTTGCGGTGGTGGATCATGTCCTGGGCCAGAGCAAGGCGGACTTCTTCGGGCAGGGGCGTGGGGCCGGGGGTCAGGAGGCGTTTTTTGTTGAGCATGATGCGTCCTTTATGCGCCGCTTACGGCAGCAGATGCGCGATGAAACATTTGAGATAGGCTGTCTCGGGCATGGCAGCATGCACGGGATGGTCCGCACCCTGTCCGCCCGCATAGAGGATGCGGGCCTGCCACTTGCGGCGGGCGGCGGCCTGCTGCACGCAGGAACGCAGGGACTCGGCGGGCAGGTGGTGTGAACAGGAACAGCTTACAAAGACACCGCCCGGCGTCAAGAGCTGCATGGCCAGGGCATTGATCTTGCGGTAGGCGGCCAGGCCCTGGGCAAAGTCCTTGCGGCGCTTGATGAAGGCGGGCGGATCCAGGCAGATGAGCGAGAAGCGGCGGCCCTGGGCGTCCAGCTCGGCCAGACGTTCGAAGGCATCGCCGCACAGGCCTTCGATGGCCTTGGTGCGGGCCAGTTCGGGCGCGTTGCGGGCCGCGTTCTCCGTGGCCAGGGCCAGGGCCTGCGGCGAGGCGTCCAGGAAGGTCACGGAACGGGCACCGGCAGCGGCGGCCGTCCCGCCGAAGCCGCCGGCGTAGCAGAAGATGTCCAGCACGTCGGCGCCTGCGGCGTAGCGGGCGGCCTCGCGGCGGTTGCGGCGCTGGTCATAGAACCAGCCGGTCTTCTGGCCGCCCTGCAGGGGGGCCCGGAAGATGCAGCCGTTTTCCGGCACTTCCAGCACGTCGGGCACCGGGCCCTCGCTCTCGTTCTCGCGGGGCAGGCCTTCCAGCGAACGGGCGGCGATATCATTGTCCCAAAGGATGGAGCGGGGCTGCAAAAGTTCGCCCAGCACTTCGCGCAGTTCTTCCTTGCGGGCTTCCATGCCCCAGGTGCCGACCTGCACGGTGAGGTGGTCGCCGAAACGGTCCATGACCAGGCCGGGCAGCAGATCGCCCTCGCCGTGGCACAGGCGGTACCAGGGCTGGTTGTAGAGGCGCTGGCGCAGGCCCAGGGCGCTTTGCAGACGCTGGCGCAGCAGGTCCGCGTCCAGGGGCAGGTCGGCCTTGCGGCTGTAGAGGCGGGCGCAGATGAGCGAATGCGGGTTGACGAAGACGCTGCCCAGCACGGCCCCGCGCGCGTCGCGCAGGGTGGCGTTCTCGCCGGGCTCAAAGTCGGGCAGGGGACTTTTGGCGCTGTCTATCTCGTTGCTGAAAATCCACAGGTGGCCGGCACGGATGCGGCGGTCTTCCCCTTTTTTCAGCCAAAGTGTCTTCATGGTAACTCCCGATGGGCAAAAAAGTTTGGCAGCGCGGGCAGGAGGCATCCTGTCCGATGCCGCACAGATGACTATGGCTGAAAAATGGATTTTTCGCCAGCACCATGATGCCCCCGAGCCCTGCGGGAGGGAGCGCCTTGCCGGCACCGGACGATCCTGCGCCTTCTGCTGCAGGGACGAAAAAAAGAACGCTCCCCGAAGGGAGCGTTCCTGTCAGTCAGGGCAGGGCCCAGGGAGCGGCGGGCCCCTGCGGCCGGTGAGGGCCTAGCGGGCCATAAGGGCCTTCATCTGCTCCGGCAGGGACTTTTCACCGGGCGTTGCCGTGATCGCCAGCATGCGGCCCAGGGCGGCGGGATCGAGGAACTGGATCCAGGGCATGAGCTGGGCCGGGTCCTCGCTGCGGATGGACAGGCTGCCGGGGCGGGCCAGGAAGGTCTGGATGGCTTCCGCATCAGCGGGATCACCGAGGTCTCTGCTCAAAGAGGCCCCCAGCAGGGGCATCATGGCTTCCATGGCCTCGGGACGGGGATCGATATTGTAGGCCAGGACAGCCATCAGACCATGATCGTGCAGATCCAGCGACAGGTCGGAGACGGCGGCATCCATCATGCTCGGGTCTTCACTGAAGAAGTCGTAGGCATAGTCCAGATCGGCCAGGCCTTCCAGGCTCAGGCGGCCCGTCTGGCGCAGGAGGTCCTTACCGGCAGCGCCCGTCTTTCCCAGGGTATCGTCCTGCCACTTGAGGGCGATGCGCTCCTTGCCCGGGATGGCGAACATCTCGCGGAAGGGCCTGGTGGAAAAGTCGCAGGTCAGGCTGCTCTTGAAATGATGGGGGGCGAGCCCCAGCCAGTCGAACTGCATATCGCTGGCATGGAACAGGTTCTCGTTCGTCCTGCCGGGCGATTCGATAATGTCGACATCCCTGATGGCCAGCTGACCGAAGAGGGGCCGGGTCATCATCTGCTTGCCGGCGGCATCCTTCCGGGGCCGCGCGGCTTCCAGGATCAGGACTTCGAGCTGGGGTTCGAATGCCTCGACGGAGAGATCGTCGGCACGGCGGACCAGGCTGAGGAAACGCCCGAACCAGTCAGCGCTGGGCAGGAAGATGTCGCGGATCTCCAGCTTGCCCATCTTGAACGCGCCTTCGGACCGGATGATGACCTCGGTGGCATCCATAGTCATCCGCTTCCAGGTACGGCGGTCCACGCCTTCGATGCTGACGGCGGCGACGGAGCTCTGCATCGGCGTTTCGGGGGCCGTGCTGCTGATGTGGACGGGCCCGTAGGTGACCTTCTCCGCGATGATGGAGATCATGAATTCACCCTCGGGCACCTGCTGCCCGTTCAGCAGACGCTTGAGCACAGCGGCGTCCATGGCCACAGGGCCGGAGGTGAGGGCCTCCACCGTGCAGGTCATGGGCTCTCCCGGTATCAAAGATTTCTCGATAAGATCACGTCCTGTGGCGCTGGAGAACAGGGGCGCGTCCCCTGCGGCGGGCAGGATGCTGTCCCGCAGGAAGGGCACGCAGGCCAGGACGAAGCGGGGGCTGAGCGTCATGGTGGCTTCTTTCAGGACCGTGTCGTACGTGCGCTGGTCGGAGATACGGATGTTGCCGAGTTTCAGGGTGAAGCTCAGGGGATTGATGTCCACCGTATCGATACTGCAGATGGTGGCGTCGGGATTGACATTGCGCAGGGCATCCCGGACGGCCTGTTCCACCAGAGGCTTGCAGGCGAACAATCCCCCCACGACGGCGAGGACACAGATGATGAGTGCGGCCGACAGGCCTTTCGCTGTTTTCGACATGGCAGTAGTTCCTTGGAAAAAAGGATGGATGGCCCCTGTTGAGAGTGGGGCTTTTTTCAAAATAGCCGGGCTTCGGCTGCTTGTACAGAAAAAAAGCCTGGAGGACGCGGAAACGGAAAGCGCCGTGGCCCGAAGACCACGGCGCGTTGTCGCTGGGAGGGGGAAAGGCTAGTCCACGCGATGGTGGCAGCCGATGCTGTTCTTGTTGCGCATGGCGGCCTGGGTGATGACGTAGGCCGTCTGGGAGCCGTGGAAAAGATCCACCAGCGGCTTGGAGATGCGCGTGCCCTTGTAGAAGTCGTGGATATGACGCACCAGGTCGCGCATGTCTTCGAAAGCCCGGCGCAGGCGGGCCTTGGAGCGCGAGATGCCCACGTAGTTCCACATGGTGTTGCGGATGTTGGCCCAGTCCTGGGCCACCAGGGCCGGGTCGTCATGGTGTTCGTTACCTTCGTGGCGCCAGTCGGGGATGGCGGCTGCCAGGGCGCGGGGGATGGCTTCGCGGCCGGAGGCCGTGATGCGCGCCAGGTGCTGGCCGCAGCTCTGGCCCCAGACGGCGGCTTCCAGCAGGGAAGTGCTGGCCAGACGGTTGGCGCCGTGCAGGCCGGTGCAGGCGCACTCACCGATGGCGTACAGGCCGGGCATGGACGTACGGCCGAAGGTGTCGGTGAGGATGCCGCCGCAGAAGTAGTGGGCCGCGGGCACCACGGGGATGGGCTCCTTGCGGATGTCGATGCCGATCTCAAGGCACTGGTTGAAGACCGTGGGGAAGCGCGTGGGCAGATCCTGCTTGACGCCGCTCACATCAAGGTACAGGCAGGGCACGCCCCGGCGCAGCATCTCTTCCACCATGGCCTGGGCCACCACGTCACGGGGGGCCAGGTCGCCGCGCTTGTCGTGGCGGAGCATGAAGGCCTCGCCGCGGTCGTCCAGCAGACGGGCGCCCTCACCGCGCATGGCCTCGGTGATGAGCGGACGGCGGTAGCTGCGTTCCTCATACAGGGCCGTGGGATGGAACTGCATGAATTCCAGGTTGGCCAGTTCCACACCGGCGCGGAAGGCCATGGAGATGCCCGCCCCCACACAGCCGGGAGCGTTGGTGGAGTGCAGGAAGACCTGCCCCACGCCGCCGGTGGCCAGGACGGTCCAGTCGGCCAGGATGGTCTCGGGCTCGCCGGTCTCGGCATTGAGCACGTAGGCGCCCAGGCAGCGGTTGGTGACGCTGTAGCGGTACTGGGAGTTCTTGGCGTGGTGGTGGGTGGTCAGCAGGTCGATGGCCGAATGGTTGTGCAGGCAGGTGATGCGCGGATGGATCTTCACCTGGGCGGCCAGGCCGTCCATGAGGGCGCGGCCGGAATAGTCGGCCTTGTGGAGGATGCGGTGGGCACCGTGACCGCCTTCGCGGGTGAGGTTGTAGGTGCCGTCCTCGTTGCGGTCAAAATCGACCCCGGCGCGCTCGATGAGCATATTGTCCACGCAGTCGGGGCCCTGACGGCAGAGGAAGCGCACGGCGCGGTTGTTGTTGTAGCGGTGGCCCGCCACGAGGATGTCGTGCTCCAGGGCGCGGGCTTCGGCGTCACGGGGGGTATCTGCGGCCTTGTAGATGATGCCGCCCTGGGCCAGAGGGGTGTTGCCGTCGTCCAGGTCGGGACCGGCGTTGATGAGCAGCACGTCACGCCCGGCATCGGCCAGGGTAAGGGCGGCAGTACAACCGGCGATGCCGGAACCGATGATCAGGATGGTGACGTGACGACGTGTCGAGCTCATCTTGACTCCTTGTTTCTTGCGCTAGCGTTGGGCCGCGCATACCTGGAGCATGCGGGTCAGGGATGCCCGGGCGGGCGCCAGCTGCTCGTCCTGCAATGTCATGATGGGGGCTGTGCCGGCAGCGACGCCTTGCAGGCAGGCCAGCAGGTTTTCTTCGGTGACCTTGGCCATGTCGGGGCAGATGGCGGGCGCCAGAGGCTCGATCCGGCAGCGTCCGGCAAAGCGGTCACGCAGGCGGTGGACGAGGTTGGTCTCCGTGCCGATGATCAGGGTGCCGCCTTCGCCGGCGGCCTTTTCCGCTTCCTTGATGAGGTAGGAGGTGGAGCCGGAGCCGTCGCACAGGCCGATGAGCTCGGGACGGCATTCGGGATGGGCCAGCACGCGGCAGCCGGGATAGGCGGCCCGGGCGGCCTGCACGCTTTCGGGACGCAGGTGGCCGTGGATGGCGCAGCAGCCCGGCCAGAGCAGCAGGCGGCGGCAGGCGGCGGCACTGCCGGGCCGGCGTTCGCTCTCGGCCAGGCCGTTTTTGCCGCTCAGGCGCAGCACGTGCCAGTCATCGGGGCCCAGGCCAAGCTGCAGGCCCGTGTTGCGGCCCAGGTGCTTGTCGGGCATGAAGAGCACGGCGCCGTCGGGCCCGGCTTCTTCCAGGGCCCAGGCCAGCATGGTGCGGGCATTGGCCGAGGTGCAGACAGCCCCGCCGAATTCGCCCACCACGGCCTTGAGGGCCAGGGTGGTGTTCACATAGGCCAGGGGCACGATCTTGCGGCCTGTGGCCTGCAACTGCAGCAGCACGGTACGGGCGAGCCCGGCCGGCGTCATGAGCGACATCATGCAGTTGGCGTCCCAGGCGGGCATATGCACGCTCTGGCCCGGTTTGGCCAGCAGGGCCGCGGATTCGCCCATGAAGTACACGCCGCAGAACACGATGTGCTCGGCATCGATGCCTTCGATGCGGCGGGCCAGTTCCAGGGAGTCCCCGGTCACATCACAATGCCGCACCACATCATCATGCTGGTAATGGTGCCCCATGATGCACAGGCGGTCGCCCAGTCCTTGCTTGATGGCCGTAATGGCGTCGGAGAATCGAGACATGGTTTCCTTTGGGTTGGGGATGATCAGGCGTTGGCCAGGGTCATGCTGAAGTCGGCAGCCACGGCGGAATGCGTCAGGCGGCCCACGGAAATGAAATCGGGATGGCGGGGACCGGTGAGGGCGATGCCGCGGATGGTCTCCAGGGTCACGCCGCCGCTCACTTCGGCCTCGATGTGGGCGGGCACCAGCTCCAGGGCCTGGCCCAGCAGGGGCGCGCCCATGTTGTCCATCATGATGCGGTCGGCCCCGGCGGCCACGGCTTCGCGCACATGGTCGAGGGTGCGGCATTCCACCTCGATGGGCGGGCAGGGGGAGTAGGTCTCACGCAGGCGGGCCACGGCGCGGGTGATGGAACCGGCGGCATCGATGTGGTTGTCCTTGAGCATGAGCATCTCCACCAGGTTCTTGCGGTGGTTGCAGCCGCCACCGGCCTGGACGGCGTATTTTTCGGGCCAGCGCAGGCAGGGCGTGGTCTTGCGGGTATCCAGCAGGCGGACCCCGGTGCCTTCCAGCTCGCGCACATAGCGGGCCGTGAGGTTGGCGATGCCCGAAAGGTGGGTGATGAAATTGAGGATGACCCGCTCGGCCTTGAGCAGGACGATGGCCGGGCCCTCCATGCGGACGACCTCGGTCATGGCCGGGACGGTGGAGGCCTCCTCCACCAGCATCTCCACGTGCGGGTCGGCGCCCATGACCTCGAAGACCTCGTGGATGACGGGCAGGCCCACCACGTGGGTGTCTTCCTTGGCGCGGATGACGGCATGCATGGGTGCGTCAGCGGCAAAAAGGCCTTGGGCGGTCAGGTCGGGGCCGTCCTCATCCAGGGCCAGTTCTATGGAACGACGCAGATAGCGTCGGCCTTCGTCGGAAAAAAACGTGCTCCAGGGTGTGAACATTCTTCTTGTCCCGTCTATGGTGTGCATGGTAAGCCCTGCGCATAAGCACGGCATTACATAGTGATAAATGGCCCGTTGGGGCGCGTCAAGTTTGAGAGCTTTTTCACAACAGCGCAGCAAAAAAGCATTCTTTTTGTCACCAAGATGCTGTATGATACCGCCGTGTTGTGGGAGAAGTCCGTCGGGCAGGCAGAGGCCCGGCACGCGTACAGACGAGGGAGCTGATTGCCATGAGTGAACAAGAGAAGATCCAGACCGCAGACGACCGGCCGCAGATGGCGAACCCGATCCCCGAAGACGACGGGATGGCGGAAGGACATGGCATAAGCATACCCGAGGCCTGCCGCGAGCTGGGGGACGAGGCGGAATTCGTCCATCCCGCCGACCTTGCCGACCATCTGGAGAACCTGAGTCTGGAAAAGCAGGTCTGCGCCCTGCGCCACATGCCCACGGAGGACGCCGCCGAGGCCCTGGCCGAACTGGAAGGCAGCGTGGCCGTGGACGTGCTGGAGAACCTGGATGCCGACGTGGCCGCCCAGATCATCGCCGAGATGGAGCCCGACGACGCCGCCGACGTGCTGGACGAGCTGGACGAGGAACACCGCGACGTCCTGCTGGGCAAGCTGACGCGCGAAGATTCCGAAGAGCTGCGCAACCTGCTGAACTTCGACCCCGACTCCGCGGCCGGTGTCATGAACACCGAGCTGATCCTGCTGGAAGAGAACATGACGGCCGACGAGGCCATCACTCACATCCGCAGCGAGATGGAGGACAAGGAAAGCCCCTACTACGCCTATGTGGTGGACAAGAACGACAAACTGGTGGGGGTGCTTTCGCTGCGCGACCTGATGCTGGCGCGCCCCGGGACCATCGTGGGCGATGCCGTGTCGGGCCAGAGCGTGGTCTCCGTGCCCTATGACATGGACAAGGGCGAAGTGGCCAACCTGCTGTCGCACTACAATTATCTTGCCATGCCCGTCGTGGACTACGAGGGGCACATCATGGGCGTGGTGACCTACGACGACATCATGGACATCATGCACGAAGAGGCCAGCGCCGACATGCTGGGCATGGTGGGCGCCGACCCCGAAGAAAGCGTGGACACCCCCTGGAAGGAGAGCGTGCGCAAGCGCCTGCCCTGGCTGGTGGTGAACATGGTCAATTCGGCGCTCTCGGCATCGGTGGTCTACATGTTCGAGGGCTCCATCGCCCAGATGGCCGCCTTGGCCGTGCTCATGCCCATGGTGGCCAACCAGGCCGGGAACACCGGCCAGCAGGCTCTGGCCGTCATGATCCGGCAGCTGGCCACGGACCGCTTCGAGACCAAAAAGGCCTGGATGGCCGTGCTGCGCGAGGCCAAGATCGGCCTGGTCACGGGTCTTTTCATGGCCATGCTGGCGCTGTGCGGCGCCTGGGGCTTCACAGGCAACCCGCTGGTGGGTATGGTCATGGCTGGTGCGCTGCTGTGCGACATGATGCTGGGCGCGGTGGCCGGCGGTTCCATCCCCCTCATCTTCCGGGCCCTGGGACGCGACCCGGCCCAGGCTTCCAGCATCTTCCTGACCACCATCACAGACGGCGCGGGCTTCTTCATCTTTCTCGGGCTGGCCACCATGTTCCTCTTCTAGGCCTGCCCGGACATAACGCAAAGGCAGGTAGCCATGCACGACGTTTGCCGCATTTTGCTGGTGGACGATCACAAATTGCTCATGGAGGGCATCCGCAGCCTGCTGGCCCCCCACAGCCATTTGCGCGTGGCCGGCATGGCCCCCGACGGCAAGGAAGCCGTGGGCCTGGCCGCCACCCTGTCGCCCGATCTGGTCATCATGGACATCTCCATGCCGGGCATGAACGGCGTGGAAGCCAGCCGCGCCATCCTCCAGATCCGGCCCGAGACGCGCATCCTCATCTATACCGGTCACGAGGACCAGCGGCATCTGCTGGAGCTCATCCAGCTGGGCATCATGGGCCACGTCTGCAAAAGCGATCCGCCGTCCGTCCTGCTCCAGGCCATCGATGCCGTGCGGCAGGGGGAGGTCTTCCTCAGTTGTGCTGACCCCGGCGGCTGCATGGCGGCCCTCATGCGCCAGAACCGCCAGCGCCTCAGCCCCGCCGAGGGCGGGCCGGACATCGGCATGCTCTCGCCGCGCGAGAAGGAGATCTTCCGCCTGCTGGCCGACGGCTACAGCGTCCGCCAGATAGGGGACGCCCTCAACATCAGCCCCAAGACCGTGGAGACCCACAAGTACAGCGTGCTGACCAAGTTGCGCGCCGGCTCCATCAACGAGCTGACCAAGATGGCCATCCGCCTGGGCCTGGTCTCCCTGTAGTCCGCATTCGGGCCTGTCCTTCAGAGCGTTTCCGTACGCTTCCTGCCTGCTGTCCCTGCGGCGGTGCCGGCGGGGGAGCGTGTCCTTTCGGGCGGGGCTTGTGTTTCGAAGGCCTCCCTGTGCGGCAGTGAGGCCTGTCGTTCCCGCAGGCGGCCCGTTCTTCCTCCCATCTCCCTCCAAATCAGCGCATATCAGTTCGCCTCTGGCTGCCCTGGGGCCTCCTGTGGCATCCCCGTCCTGTACGGGATGGGGATGGTCTGCCATCCTGCGCCATGATGGCAGCGGTCCTGGTGCCGTACCCGTCTTCCGGGCAGACGGGATGAACAGGCACGGCCGTCTGTGGGCCCAAGCCTGTGCGAGCAGGCCTATGCCGTGGCGGGGTCGTCTTGTGGCGTCCCTGTCGCTGATGCTCCTTCCGCGACGGGCCCGCCCCAGAGCGAGGCCTTCAGATAGTCCAGAAAGACCCTGGCCGGTTTGGAGAAGAGCTGCTGCTTTTTCCAGGCCACGTTCAGGCCCACTTCCATGGCCGGATGCAGGGGCCGGAAGCAGAGCGGGCCGTCTTCCGGCAGGCGGATGATCCTGTCCAGGCAAAGGGCATAGCCCATGCCTTCCTCGACCATGATCGAGGCACTGTAAAGCAGGTTGTAGGTGGCCACCACCTGCAGGGCATCGTGCGTTTCCCCCAGCCAGCCTGCGACTTCGTTGTTGACCATGTTCTGCCGGGAGACCAGCAGGGGCAGGCCGCGCAGGTCCGCAGGGGCGACGGACGGCCGGGCTGCCAGCGGCGCGTCCTTGCGCATCAGGACGCCCCAGCGGTCCTTGACCGGCAGACGGAAGAACTCGTAGCCCGAAAGATCCACGGGCTCGATGAAGAGGCCGAAATCCACCAGATCCCGGTCTATCTTTTCCATGACGTCCTCGGCATTGCCGCTGAAGATGTGGAAGGTCACATGCGGGTGATCCTGCCGCATGCGGCGCGCGGCCCGGGCGATGAGGCGTATGGCGTCGGTCTCGCCGCCGCCGATGTGGATGTCACCGCTCAGCAGCTCGTCCGGTGCCTTGAGCTCCGCCGTGGTCTTTTCCAGCAGGCTGACGACCTCCTGCGCCCGCTTGCGGAAAAACGTACCTTCCTCCGTCAGGGTGATGCTCCGTTTGCCGCGCAGGAAAAGCGTCTTGCCCAGCTCTTCTTCCAGCTCCTGCATCTGCCGGGACAGGGTGGGCTGGGTCACGTGCAGGGCCTCGGCGGCAGCGGAGATGGTCTTTGCCTGCGCGACCACCAGAAAATAGCGGAGGGTCCTCAATTCCATACGATGCTCCTTTGCCGGGATGCGGGGCGTTGACGCCTGCCGTTGGTGCCGCCGGCCGTCAGGGGCGGTCAGCGGCGGCAGAAGGTCTGCGGCTCTGGCCCCATGGCCTGCGCAGCGGGTACAAAAAATCCCCGCCGGGCGGGGCTGGGAACGGCAGGGACACTGAGCGGGGACGAGGCGGAGGCCTCCTGCCGCTGTCTGTGCCCCTGTCGGAAAAGAACGTTGCCGGAAAAGGGATATCCGGGAGAGGGGCCCCGCATGGCACGGGGCCTGCCTCTTCCCGAAACGTCCTTGTGCGGTGACGGGACTTATTCGTCCTGCAGGGCGGCGCCCCGCTGGGGATCGAAGTCGTTCTCCGTGCGGGAGATGAAGATGGCCGCGGTGGCGTCGCCCAGCACGTTGATAGTGGTACGGGCCATGTCCATGACACGGTCGATACCGGCCACCAGGGCGATGGCTTCCAGCGGGATGCCCACATGGGTGAAGATCATGGAGAGCATGATCAGGGCCGCGCCGGGCACGCCCATGGTGCCCACGCTGGCCAGCAGGGCGATGAGCAGCACGGAGATCTGTTGGTCCAGGGGCAGGGGCATGCCGTAGATCTCGGCGGCAAAGATGGTCACGATGCCCATGTAGATGGCCGTGCCGTCCATGTTGATGGTGTTGCCCAGCGGGATGGAGAAGCTGGAGACGCTGCGGGAGGCGCCCAGCTTCTGCACACAGGTCAGGTTGGTGGACAGGGCTGCGGCGCTGGAACAGGTGGTGAAGCTGGTGAGCAGCGGGGCGCTCAGGCCGCGGAAGAAGGTGCCGGGCTTGAGACCGGCGTAGCGGATACAGGGCAGGTAGGTGATGATGACGTGGATCAGGCAGCCCAGGTACATGATGCCGATGAGCTTGATGAGCGGCAGCAGCACTTCCAGCCCGTGGTTGGACACGGTGTAGGCCATAAGGGCAAAGACACCGATGGGCGCGTAGTGCATGACCATGCTGGTGACGCGGATCATGACTTCGCTCATGGCGTCGAAGAAGGCGGCGGCAGGCTTGGCCTTGTCACCGCACAGGCTGATGGCCATGCCCACCAGCACGGCGAAGAAGATGATCTGCAGGATGTTGCCCTTGGCCAGGGCATCCACGGGGTTCAGGGGCACGATGCCCATGAGCACCTGCACCAGCGAGGGCGCGGCCACTTCCTTGGCGCTCAGGTTGGCGGTGGAAAGGTCGAGCCCCACACCGGGCTGGAAGATATTGCCCAGGATAAGGCCGATGGCCACGGCCAGGGCCGTGGTGGCGAAATAGAAGACCAGCGTCTTGGCGGCCACGCGGCCCAGACGGCCCACATCGCCCACGCTGGCGGCGCCGGAGACCAGGGTGGCCAGCACCAGCGGTACGACGACCATGCGGACGAGATTGATGAACAGGTCGCCGAACGGCTTGAAGAAGGCGGCGCTGATGCCCAGCTTGGGGGCCAGCGTGCCCACCAGTATGCCCAAAACCATGCCGATGCCCATTTGCAGGGGCAGGCCCATTTTCTTGCGTGCGCTCATAGGAACCTCACTGCGTGTTGCGTAATGTCACGATACTGTCGCCGACAGTAAGCAAGATTCGTTCCGCACGCAACGTTTTCCTTGCCGGGGAATATGGCGGGGGAGGGACCTCTGGGGCGTTACAGCGGGCAGCGCATGTCATACCAGCAGGCCTGGCCGTGCTGGCTGTCGGAGCGCCCCAGCAGCCGGAAGCCCAGTGAGCTGTAGAAGGGGATCAGCCGTTCCTTGCAGGTGAGGACCACATCTTCCTTGCCCCGCTGCCGGGCCACTTCCAGAAAATGGCGGACAAGGGCCGCGCCGATGCCCTGATGCTGCCGCTGCGGATCCACCACCAGCCCGAAGACGGCCTGATGCGGGGCCTCCTCACGGTGCAGTCCGGCATCGTGGTAGAGCTCGTCCCGGCAGGTATCGAAATCGGTCATGCAGCCGTTGATATGGCCCACGATGGCGCCGTCATCCTCGGCCACGAAAAAACAGTGGGGAAAGACGGCAAAACGGGCGGCAAAGCTTTCCGGCGATGCGGCTTCGGCAGGGGGAAAACCGCGCGCCTCCAGAGCGGCGATGGCGGGCAGGTCTTCGGGGCGGGCTTGTCTGATATGCATGGAAGCTCCTGGACGGGGCCCGCCGGAGCGGACCTTGAGGTTGATAACGGGCCGTCGCGGGACGGCATGACGGCTCGAAGGATGTCCGGCCGTCCAAGGGAAAAGGTTTTTCAGGGCGGGCAACAGGAGCACCTGTGCCCCTGTGTGTGCCGGTAGAGGAAACAATGTCTCTTTTCCGCCGTCCGTGACGGATGGGCCGCGGCGGTGTCCGCCAGTCCCCGGGGACTCACGGACACCGCCGGAAGAGAGAACAGGGGATGCTTCCCGCAAGGGCGGCACGCGTTACGCTGCCTTCTCCGTGAACAGGTTCCTGCGGGCGGCTTCGGACCGGATCTCCTTGCGGTAGCTGTCGTGCTGACGCAGGTAGAAGGCCAGCGCGTTGGCGAAGTTGTCGCCCAGCAGCCCGTCGAGGACCTGGCTGGAGATCTCGCGTTGCAGGCGCAGCAGGGAATGCAGGGCCAGGATGCCTTCCACTTCTTCCGTGGGCATGCTGCCCAGACGACGCCAGAAGATGTCGTGCGAACGGGGCAGATAGTACCACATGTACATCAGGTCGAGCAGATGGACGATGGCCTGCCGGGCGGCGTTGGGGTCCTTTTCCAAAAGCTGCTGCCAGAACTCGCGGGGCTGCTCCTGCATCAGGCGCCGGATGGTGGCCTGGGGGAAGAGCAGGGCCAGCTTCACGAGATTGTTGAATATCTGGCTGAACTTGCTGTCGTACTCCAGGGTGCGCATGCGCAGATACATGTTGCGGTCCGCAAAACCTTCGATGACGGCGGCCACGATGTCCGAGGAGCACTTGGAGACGATGGCGGCGCAGTTCTGCAGGGCGCCCACCGGGTCGGCGATGCCCAGCCAGACGAAGCAGACCAGCAGGCCCTTGCCCAGCACGATGGACAGGGGGATGGAGATGGCGCTGCGGAACAGGTTGCCCACGACAGCTTCCTTGGGCAGGCCGCGGAAGATGTTGTGCCCTGATATGTAGACGCTGTTGATCATGGCGATGACCGTATAGACCGCCAGCTCGTTGTTCTGGACCGTGATGCCGAGCCAGTCCTCCAGCAGCCACATGCGGACGACCACCTCCAGCAGGGGGACGGATATGCCCGTGTAGAGCAGGGAGTCCGCCATGCGGCTCCAGCTCACATAGCGGTTCCAGGGCAGGAGCATGGAGCGGCAGAAGGCCCCGCCGCCCACCATGGATTGCAGGACATTGCGCACGGCCGTGATGGCGAACCAGAGCAGAGCGCCGATCCAGGTCAGGATCCACCAGCTGTCCACGTACCAGAAGGCCCACTGCGCGGGGATGAAGCCCAGCAGCACCTTGAGCACGTTCACCAGATTGCTGTTGAAGTAGTGGACGTTCCAGGGGGTGGCGGCATCGCGCATCATGCTCACGGGATCGTGCTGTTCCGCGTTGATGCCGCGGGAGTCCACGCCGCCAAGGGTCACCAGGTTGCCGCCGTCGGGGCTGATGGTGGTGGTCTTTTTTTCCAGCTCCCAGCCACGGACCACGCGACAGCCCAGATGGTGCAGCAGGGGCAGGCGGCGCAGGGTCCGGAGCCAGCGCGGCAGGGTCGCGGGCTCGTGATAATGGGTGAAGCCGTAGATGTCGGTATGCACGGGCAGGGTCAGACGCTGGCCGCTCTTTTCATGGCGCAGGGCGGCCCGGGCCTGCGGGGGCAGGGTCTCGGTGAAGACCAGGCCCATGCCGTGCGTCATGTGCGAACGGCTGGTGGAGTCCGTGCCGATGCGCGAGCCGAGCCACGAGAGCTCGTAAAAACTCCGCAGCTGGGTCAGGTTGTCCTGCACTTCCAGCAGCAGGTCCCGGCGGGGCGAATCCGCGGGTTCGTCCTGCACGATCCGGCGGACAACCTGCTTGAGGCGCAGGGGGCTGCCCTCGTTGATGGCCCGCTGCAGCTCGTTGATGGCCTCGATATGCGGCAGCTGGCCCTTGGACCAGGTGCGCAGGTTGAACAGTTCCAGATGGGTGATGAGCCCCTTGCCGCGCCAGAGCAGTTCCAGCGTGTCCTGTACGTTCAGCCCTTCCAGGCCCAGGATCATCTGGCAGGGGTGCAGGGGCACCAGGGACTGCAAAAGGACTTCGGGATCGCGCAGCAGCACTGGGGGCAGATCCTTGTGGGGCGCCACGGGGAACAGGATATCCGGGTTGGTCTGCGGTCCCAGCCATTCCTGGCGCAGGCTGTCGGGCATGAGGCTTTCCATGGCTTCCAGACGGGCGCGCAGGCGGGCGGCTTCTTCATCCGTGCCGTTCCGCCGGGGATCGTTGCGGAGCTCTTCCAGAGTCTGTTCCAGAACAGGCTGCCATTGCTGGAGGATGTATTCGGCCAGATGCAGGGACGAAGGCTGGCGCTGGCCCACGAAAGCCAGGAAGGCATCCGCATCCAGCGGGGGCGGGGGCGAGACTTCCAGCTTGCGGGCCAGGGTGGCCGCGTGCTTCTGGTTCCAGGCCTGGAGCAGGCGCAGGACATGCTGGCGCATCCACTGGTTCACCGTGGCGTATTCCTTGAGGATGGCCGCGATGTCCGGGCGCTGGAGCAATTTGATGAAAGCCCGGCTGCTGTGGACGTTGAGCGGCGACCAGGTGAGTTCGATGAGCTTGTCATGGAAGGTGGCCCGGAACTCGATGCCGATGCGCACGGTGATGCCCATGATGCGGGCCGCGCGCAGCAGTTCGCTGGCGGCTTCGGGGTCCACGGTATTGTAGTAGACCACCGTGATGAAGCGCAGGCCCTTGAGCCAGGCATCCATGACCAGATGCGTGGGGCTCTTGCGGCCCTTGGTGTTGGCATCATGGACGTGGTGGTCGAAGGCCTGCTGGTTCCAGGCTTCGGGCATCTCCAGCAGATGATAGCGGCGCAGCAGCGAGCGGATGACGTGGGGCGTGCCGCGCACCGCCTGGTAGAAATCGTGGGCCAGCGGCAGCTGGATATGGACGTGCGGCGCGGCGCGGACCAGGTCTTTCATGATCTGGATCAGGACGCGGGCCGTATTCTTCTGCAGGCTGGAAAGGGCGGAGTAGAGGACCTCGTCATGCAGACGGCGCAGGGCCTGCAGGCGCTCCTGCGGGCCGCGGGCCTCCAGGCTCTCCAGCAGGATGATGACGGCGCGGGCGATGCGCATGCCGGGGTCCGTGGTCAGCTTGATGATGCCGCGCGGATGCAGGCCTTCTTCAGGCTGGGCCAGGCTCATGGACATGTTGCGGGCGGCCACGAAACTGTTGACCAGCTGGATCAGCTGATGGTCCTGCAGGTCGAACAGCCAGGACGCTTGCTTGTCCGGGCCGGAAGTGGTGACGGCATTGGCCGAATGTCTGGTGGCGCACATGACGGTTCCCTCTATTGCTGGAGATGCGGGCGGCACTGGCGGCGGCCAGCGGTCGCACGGATATGCCGGGTCGTCCCCCTGTGTGAAAGAAGAAAATGTGACAAATATCGTCGGGGATTGCAAACGGATGGGGAGGGGAAGACCGAAGGGCGAAGGTGAAAGGGCGGCCCGGGCGGATGCTGCACACGGGAAGGCGCGGAAAAAGGGCGGTCCGGGACACCTGCTCCGGCAACACCATAAACGAAAAAACCCGCTGATTGCTCAGCGGGCTATTTTCTCGGTGGCGGAGAGGAAGAGATTCGAACTCTTGGTACGCTTTTAACGTACACACGATTTCCAATCGTGCTCCTTCGACCAACTCGGACACCTCTCCGTGTCGTGAAGACCTGCTCTTTATAGGCAGAACCTTCGGCTTTGGCAAGCAAAAAATCGCACTTTTCGCAAAAAAATTTTTTCTCTAAAAATTTAGCTGTTATTTCAGCTTGTTATCATCACTGTTTTTCGTCTCCATCTTCCGCCGGAGATGGTCACAGCTGCCCACTCACGGGGCGTGATGACGAAAAGGCGTCCCGGCCCTGCCCCTGGACAGGGCCACGGCAAGGACGATGACCAGCAGGACGAGCAGGGCTTGCCACATGGCCTAGTCCTTGCGGTCCCTGTCTTCTTCGCGCTTTTTTTTGCCCATCATGTAAAAAAAGCCCAGCACGGCCACACCGAAGGCCACGATGCCGGCCAGATTGAGCATGAAGATGGTATCCATACGATCTCCTGAAAGACTGTCCGGGGTGTCCCGGAGTTCGTCCGTTGCTACCGGAAGGCCCGGCAGGGGAGCGGGGTGGTCCCGCCCCGCCGTTGCCGGGCCGTCAGCATCAAGAAAAGGCTTGGCCGCCGCGGCAGCCGCCTGATGGTCGTTTTAGATGCCCAGCTGGCTGAAGCCGCTGTCCACGTAGATGACTTCGCCGGTCACGCCGTGGGAGAGCTCGGAGGCTAGGAACACGGCGGCACCGCCCACATCGGCGGTGGTCACGTTACGGCGCAGGGGAGCGTGCTCTTCCACGCGGGTAAAGATGTTCTTCAGACCGGAGACGGCGGAAGCGGCCAGGGTCTTGATGGGGCCGGCGCTCAGGGCATTGACGCGCACGCCCTTTTCGCCCAGGTCGTAGGACAGGTAGCGCACGGAAGCTTCCAGAGCGGCCTTGGCCACGCCCATGATGTTGTAGCCGGGGATGACCTTGGTGGAACCGTGGTAGGTCATGGTCAGCACCGAAGAACCGTCATGCAGCAGGGGCTCGAAAGCGCGGCAGACGCCGGTGAGGGAGTAGGCGGAGATGTCCAGGGCCAGATGGAAACCGGCGCGCGACGTATCCAGGAAGCGGCCGCTCAGGTCTTCACGGTTGGCAAAGGCCACGGAGTGGACCAGGATGTCTACCTCGCCCCACTTTTCCTTGACCAGGTCGGCGGCGGCCTGGATCTGGGCGTCGTCGGTCACGTCACACTGGAAGGTGAACTCGCCTCCCAGTTCTTCGCTCAGGGGCTCAACACGCTTTTTGATGGCGTCGCCCACATAGTTGAAAGCAAGGCGGGCGCCCTGTTCCTTGAAGGCATTGGCGATGCCGTAAGCGATGCTCTTGTTGTTGGCCAGGCCCAGGATCAGGGCTTTTTTTCCTTGAAGCAGCATGTAATATCCTCCAGAAAAGTCGCCTTGGCGACGGTGACCACAGGTTAGATGGTGAATTCTTTGCCCGTCAGGATGTGGTAGGCCTCACGGTAGCGCCGGGCCGTGGCGTCCACGACCTCGGCAGGCAGGGCAGGCGCGGGCGGCTGCATGTCCCAGGGCTGGGAGGTGAGCCAGTCGCGCAGGTACTGTTTGTCGAAGCTGGGCTGGCTGCGGCCGGGTTCGTACTGGTCCGCGGGCCAGAAGCGGGAAGAGTCGGGGGTCAGCACTTCGTCGATGAGGCGCAGTTCCCCGTCCACGAAACCGAATTCGAACTTGGTGTCGGCCACGATGATGCCGCGGCTGGCGGCATAGGCACGTCCGGCTTCATAGATGGCCAGGGTGGTCTCCCGGACCTTGCGGGCCACGTCCTCGCCCAGCAGGCGGGAGGCCTCTTCCGGGCTGATGTTCTGGTCGTGCTGGCCCAGCTCGGCCTTGGTGGAAGGCGTGAAGAGGGCCGTTTCAAGCTTGTCCGATTCCCGCATGCCGGCAGGCAGCTGATAGCCGCAGAGCGTGCCGGTCTTCTGATAGTCTTTCCAGCCCGAGCCGGAAATGTAGCCGCGTACGATACATTCCACAGGCAGGGGCTTTGCCTTGCGGACCAGTACGGCACGCCCTTCAAGTTCGTCCTTCCAGGGGGCAAGGGCGGCGGGGAACCGGTCCACATCGCTTTCCACCAGATGATTGGGGATGATGTCCTTGAACTTGTCCATCCAGAACAGGGTGATCTGGTTCAGGATCACGCCCTTGTAGGGGATGGGCTTGTCCATGATGACATCGAAGGCGGACATGCGGTCGGTTGTGACGATGAGCAGGGTCTTGTCGTCGATGTCATAGATGTCGCGGACCTTGCCGCGGGACAGCAGCGGGTAAGCGCTGATTTCAGTCTTGGTGGTGATGCGCATAGTCTTGATCCAGTTTGTTTAAGGCACTAGCGCTTGCTGCGGATCTCCACGGAACGGGCGTGGGCCTCCAGCCCTTCCAGACGGGCCAGAGAAGCAATGGCAGGCGCGTTTTCCAGCAGGAAGGCCGGCGAAGTGGCCACGATGCTGGTTTTTTTGCAGAAGTTCTGGACGGAGAGCGCGGAAGAGAAGCGCGCGGTCCGCAGGGTGGGCAGCACATGGTTGGGGCCCGCGAAGTAGTCCCCCACGGGTTCGGGGCTGTGCTGGCCCATGAAGATGGCCCCGGCATGGCGGATGTGGGGCAGCAGGGCCCAGGGATCGCGCACGCACAGTTCCAGATGCTCGGGAGCCACGCGGTTGGCGATGGCCACGGCGGTCATGATGTTGGGCACCACCACGATGGCGCCCCAGTCCATGAGGGACTTGCCCGCGATCTGGGCCTTGGGCAGCTGGCTGCACTGCTTTTCCAGTTCCTGCTGCACCTGTTCGGCCAAGGTGATGTCGTCGGTGAGCAGGATGGCGGAAGCCAGCATGTCGTGCTCGGCCTGGGAGAGCATGTCCGCGGCCAGCCAGTGCGGGCGGGCGGAGCTGTCGGCCACCACCAGCACTTCACTGGGGCCGGCCACCATGTCGATGCCCACCGTGCCCTGCACCAGACGCTTGGCCGTGGCCACATAGATGTTGCCGGGACCGGCGATGACGTCCACAGGGTCGATGCTCTGGGTGCCGTAGGCCATGGCGCCGATGGACCAGGCGCCGCCCACGCGGTAGATCTCGTCGATGTCCAGCAGGTGGGCCGCCGCCAGGATGTGCGGGTTGATGGTGCCGTCCTTGCGGGGCGGGGTGCACACGGCCACGCGGGGCACGCCGGCCACCAGGGCGGGGATGGCGTTCATGAGCATGCTGGAGAGCAGCGGGGTGTTGCCGCCCTGGCCGCCGGGCACATACAGGCCCACCCGGTCCACGGGCAGCACGCGCTGGCCCAGGATGCTGCCGTCAGGCCGGGTCTGGAACCAGGATTTTTCCAGCTGTTCTTTATGGAAGGTGCGGATGTTGTGGGCGGCTTCGCTGATCTGCTCGCGATGTTCGGGAGAGATGGAAGCGGCGGCCCAGGCGATGTCCTGCTCGCTGACGCGCAGGGGCGCGGCAAATTCGGGACAGTCGAAACGGCGGGTATAGTCGATCAGGGCCTCATCGCCCTTTTCACGTACATTGGCGAGGATCTCGCGCACGCTGCCTTCAACGCTGTCGCCGGGGTTGAAGCGGCCGTCGAGCCACTGCGAGGCCTTGACCCATTCCTGCTCGGACTGCAGGTGCAAAATTCGGCAAATCATGGAATATACCTCAAGAAAAGAACGCCACCGGAGGGCGCGTGGACGCGCGGAATTGCGCGTCGGACGAATATAGCGAAGGCGTGCGCCAATGTCGAGACTTCCGTGCAGGAGGCCGTTGCCGGGGTGTCAGCCCCTTGACAGTACGGCAGTGCGTATTTACTCAATACTAGCCGGCACAACGCCGGTGCATTTCTGGGAGGAACCATGGATCGTCACAACGAGAACGATGATATGCATATGAAGGACACGCAGAACACGGAAGCGCAGGAAGAGGCCTGTGCCGGTACCGAGGCCGGGGATGCCGGGGACGCCGTGCAGACCCTGCCGGAAAATCTGGAAAGCCTGTGCCACGAACATGTGTGCCCCAACTGCACCGAAAAGCGCGATGCCGATGACGCACGCCTGCGCGCGGCCGCGGAGATGGATAATTTCAAGAAGCGCCTGAAGCGCGAGCACGAGGAACAGATCCGCTATGCGGCGGAAAAGGTCATGAGCGACCTGCTGCCCACGCTGGACAACCTCGATCTGGCCCTGCAGTACGGCAGCAAGGACGAGGCCTGCAAGGACATGCTCCAGGGCGTGGCCATGACCCGCAAGCTGCTGCTGGAAGCCGTGGCGCGTCACGGTCTGACCCCCGTGGGCACGGCCGGTGAGGCCTTCACGCCCGAACTGCACGAAGCCGTGGGCTTTGATGCCGAGGCCGATGTGGAAGCCGGGGCCGTGGCCCGCGTTCTGCAGAGCGGCTACAAGCTGGGCGAGCGTCTGCTGCGCCCGGCCAAGGTCATGATCAAGCAGGGCTAAGCGCCGTTATCCGCAAGACAGCCGGAAGGGCCTTCCCCATATGGGGAGGGCCCTTTTTTGTATACAGACATACGGATCAGGGGACTCTCATCAGGGCCCGGGGAGCCCTCTCCTCTGGTCCGGCATCCTTATCAAAGGCTTTCATCCGACATAGCGGCGGTTCTCCGCCAGCGGCTTCAACCGGGACATCTTCGCGATACCGTGGTCCGGTATCCCCGGACAAGTACGGGGCCATGCCGCGTTGGCGTTCCCTGCGGTAGCGTCGGGAAGCCCGGCAAAACAGCTTGACTTTCAAAAGCGTTGCACTCTAGCGTAACAATAGACATCTGTATTGGTACTGCATGTTGCGGGGAAGGAACTTTTGCTGCGCCCCGGACTATTTTTGTGGGGGATATCTATGAAAAAATTGTATGTCGTGCTTGCCGTCTGCCTTCTGTGGGCATGCCAGGTGACGACGGCAGGGGCCGAAGGTTTCGCCCTGACGGAATGGAGCTCGCGAGGTCTTTCGCTGGCAGGCGGCATGGTGGGACGCGCGGACGATCCCTCGGCCATCGCCTACAATGCGGCGGGCATCACCCAGCTGCCGGGCACGCACGTCATGGGCGGTTTTGCCGCCATCGCGCCCATGGGTACCATCGACCTGGATCTGGCCGACGGCAGCCACACGTCCACGACCACCAAGCCCCATATCTGGGCTGCCCCGCACGCCTACATCACCCATCAGCTGAACGACCGCTTCTGGCTGGGCCTGTTCTCGCGTTTCGGCCTCGGCAATGAATTTGCCGATAACTGGACGGGACGGTACAACCTGACCAACATCAATTTCCAGACCTTTTCCCTCGTGCCCACCGTGGCCCTGAAGGTCAACGATGTCCTCTCCCTTTCGGCGGGCGTGGAGATCATGCATGCCAGCTTTGCCATGGGACAGCAGATCCCCAGCATGCAGTATATCGGCTACATCCCCAGCAGAGGGGAAGACAGCAAGATGACGCTCAACGGTACGGGCTGGGGCGTGGGGGCCCAGGTGGGGGCGCACTTGCGCATGACCGACGAGCTGTCGCTGGGCTTTTCCTACAAAAGTCCGGTCACGCTCAATATCGCCGGTTCGGCGGATTTTTCCCGGCATCAGAGCAATATGCTGGCCGACCAAGGACAGGTGCCGCACACCATCGATACCGATGTGCACAGCACGGTGCATCTGCCCGATTCCTTTGCCCTGGGCCTGGCCTACCGCCCGCTGGAGAATCTGATCTTCGAGGTGGGGACCGTCTTCACCCGCTGGTCCACCTACGATTCCATGAACATTTATTTCGATTCCGATTTCCAGTCCATCAATCATAAAAAGTGGCGTGACGGCTGGAACTTCAACGCCAGCGTGGAATATGAGCCCCTGGACTGGCTGGCCCTGCGTGTGGGCGTCTGGTACGAGACGCCGGTCACCAACGAGGCGCACGCGGACTTCATGGTCCCCAGCCACGGCCGCACGGGCGTCAGTGTGGGCGCGGGCTTCCAGTGGGGCAACTGGACGCTCGATCTGGCTTATGCCCATCTTTGGGTGCACAGCCTGGACTATTCGGAGACCGATGCCTCCGGCATCCGTTCGTCCGTGGGGAATGTCAGCACGGGGAACAGCCGGAACACGGTGGCCAACATTTATTCCGCCACCATCGGCTACACCTTCTAAGGTACGGAATGGCCCTTCGGGGATGCCGGCCATGGCGCTGCCGGAAGGCCGTGCCGGACCGGAAGGCAGACATGCCCGGCAGCCGCTCTGGCTGCACGAAACCGGCCTTCTTCATGTGAAGGATAAAACGGCGGGAAGTGGGATGACACGGCCTGCGCGGGGCGGGCACCGGAATGGGACACAATGCGATAAAAAGGAAAGGGAGGCTTGAGCCTCCCTTTTTTTGTCCTGTGTATGGGTTTGGGGAGCCGTTTCCCGCAGGTTCCCGGCCTGTTCGTGCAACCGGCCCGGCGGTACGCATTTGCCGTTAGGTCCTGCGGGCGGCCAGATGATGGGAAAACGCGCTGTCGCTAGCGTCCGGCCTTGAGGCGGGGCAGCAGGCGTTCGGCCAGATGTTCGCCCAGTCCCTGCAACAGACGGCTCTGGGCCGCCACAAGACTGGCGCTGCTCATGCCGGCATCCTCGCTGGCTGCGTAGATGCCGCGATCCAGCGCCTCTCCGCCACGGGAAAGCTGCCAGCGGGCCTGCAGCCGGGCCGTGCCCGGCGTGTCGCCGTCCAGACGTTCCAAAGCCACGGCCAGTTCCATGTCGCCCTGCCGGTCTCCGGCAGCGATCACGTCGATGCCCCGGGGCAGCAGGCGGGCGGCCAGCACTTCGCCCAGCACGCGCCGGGCGCCCTGTCCCAGCGGCTCGGCCCAGATGTCCAGTTCCGAGACCTCCAGGCGGGTCTGGCCGTCGCTGCGGCGCACCAGACCGTTGCGGTCCAGATAGTCAGGCACGCTCACCGGTGCGATGCTCAGACTGGCAGCGGGCAGGCTGTCGGCGGTCAGGGGGGGCTGGCCGCTGTCCAGCAGATAGAAGTGCGTGGGCGCGCTGCGGCCGCAAGCGGTCAACAGGAGCGTCAGCAGGGCCAGGAAAACGGTCGTATGGCGGAGGAGATGGTTCATCGGCGACTTCCTTGTTTGCCGCGGAGCAGGGCTTCGGGATTGCGTTCCAGCACGTCCATGAACGCCCGCAGGGAGCGGACGGCAGCCGCGCTTTCCTGAATCAGGCGGCGCAGCTCCTGGGTGAGGGGGGCATTGCGTTCCACCACGGCCTTGGTGGCCAGGGAAACGGAGGAGACGTTGTTCATGGCGTCCCGGGTGCTTTGCAGGGCCTGGGGCAGATCGTGCTGGGCCGACGTGGCCGCCGCATTCAGCTTTTCCAGGGCCTGGGCCAGGGTCTTCTGGGATTCCTGCATGCCGGCCAGCAGGGCCTGCGCTTCTTCGAAGGAGGTGGCAAAGGCCTTGATGCCGCGTTCCAGCGCATCACCGGACAGGGCGGCGTTGAGCTTTTCCAGGATGCCCGCCGTGGTATGCGCCATCTCTTCCAGAGGCAGACTGGCCACGGTACGCTGCAGGGTATCGATGGGCGAGGGCAGGGTGGGGATCTCCCTGTCCGGCATGGGGGAACGGAAGTTGGCGGGCGTATTGGGCAAAAAGTCCAGCTCCACGCGGTACTGGCCGGTGATGAGGCTCTGGAGCTGCAGGCGGGCGCGCAGGCCGCGCTGGATCAGGCGGCGCAGGATCTCCTGCCGGAAATTGTCCGTGAGCTCGCCGGTGACCCCGGCCCGGACGATGCTGTTCTCGTCCAGCCGGATGTAGACCGGGATGGTGACGCTGGCGTCGCGCGGGTTGGCCTCCAGGCTGATGCGCGTCACCTGGCCCATGGGCACGCCGCGGAAGACCACGGGCGCCCCGATATTGAGGCCGCTCACCGAGCCGTCGAAGTACAGGACGTATTCGATGTCGTCACTGAACATGCGGCCGCCGCCCAGCAGGATGATGCCCGCCACCAGCAGCGCCAGTCCGCCGATGACGAAAGCCCCTACAGCGGTTTTGAATGATTGTTTTGCCATGCCGTATCCTGTGGGTTCAGTCCTGTTGTTGGGGGCCGCCCGCTTCGCCGCGCGTCAGGAAGCGCAGGGCCTGCAGCTCGGTGTGCGGGTCGCGCACCAGTTCGGAGGGGTTGCCCCGGGCAGTGACGCGCCGGGTCCGCACGTCGAGATAGATGCCGTTGCTGGCGATGGCGAAGATGCTGGCCAGCTCGTGGGAGACGATGACGAAGGTCGTGCCCAGGGCGTCGCGCAGCTCCAGGATCAGGTCGTCCAGCATGCGGGCGCTCACCGGGTCCAGACCGGCGGAAGGTTCGTCCAGAAAAAGGATTTCGGGATCGAGGGCCAGGGCCCGGGCCAGACCGGCCCGCTTGCGCATGCCGCCGCTGATCTCCGAAGGATAGTAGTCCTCGAAACCGGCCAGACCGGCCAGGGCCAGCTTGAGCGAGGCCTGCTCGCGGATCTCGTCGTCATCGAGGTCGGTGTACTGCTGCAGCGGCAGGCCCACGTTCTCGGCCAGGGTCATGGAGCTCCACAGGGCGCCGCCCTGGAAGAGGACGCCCGTACGCCGCAGGATGCGGCGGCGCTCTTTTTCGGTACAGGCCCAGATGTCCGTATCGCCGTAAAGCACCTGGCCGCTCTGGGGCTGCTTGAGGCCCATGAGCGTGCGCAGGAGCGAGCTCTTGCCGCAGCCGGAACCGCCCATGATGAGGAAGATGTCATCGGCGGCCACATCGAAATTGACGTCACGCATGAGCACGAAGGAGCCGTAGCCCAGGGTCAGGTCGCGGACGCGCAGGCGGGGAGTGCTCATGTCAGATGCCCAGTACGTTGCAGATGATGGTGATGACGGCCGTGGCGATGATGATGCCCACGATGGACTGGACCACGGCCGTGGTGGTGGCCAGGCCCACGGCCTGGGCGCTGCGGCCGCAGCGGATGCCCTGATAGCAGCCCGCCAGGGCGATGATGATGCCGAACACCGTACCGTAGGCGATGCCGATGAGCCCGTGGACGAAGGAGACCATCTGCATGGTGGCGTTGAGGTATTCGGCGGAACTCAGCCCCAGCATGGAGACGCCCACCACATAGCCGCCCAGGATGCCCATGAGGTCGGCATAGACCGTGAGCAGGGGGACCATGAGCATCAGGGCCAGCATGCGCGGCAGCACCAGAAAATCTATGGGCGAGATGCCCAGGGTGGTCAGGGCGTCCACTTCCTCGTTGACCTGCATGGTGCCGATCATGGCCGCATAGGCGGCCCCCACGCGGCCGGACATGACCACGCCCACCATGACCGCGCCCATGACGCGCAGCATGCCGATGCCCACCAGCCCGGCCACATAGATCTGGGCGCCGAACTGCGTCAGCTGCACCGCGCCCACAAAGGCCAGGATCAGACCGAACAGCAGGCTGGTGATGGAGATGATGGGCAAGGCGCGCACACCGCATTCGTACATGGCTTCTATAAAGTCCTGCATGCGCATGCCGGCGCGTCCCAGGATGAGACGCCAGATGGAAAGGGTCACATCGCCGAGGAATTCCAGAAAATCCGCACAGCGGGGCGGCAGGTCCATGACCGCTTCGCCCACCCGGGCGAAAAGCCCTTGCCGGTGGTCGCTGCGGGCGGCCCCTGCCTGGGCCGGGATGGCGAAGGCCAGGTGCAGCAGTCGTGCCAGTCCTGTGGGCAGGTCCTGGCTGATATCGATCTGCGCGGCGCGGGCGGCCTTGTGCAGCTGGACGAGGAAGACCAGGAGGCTGCTGTCCCAGGCGTCGAGGGAGGCCGCCGCGAGATGCAGCTGCCGGATGCCGGGGCCTCGCAGCTGCTGCAGGGCGTCGGCACACTGCGGCGGCCAGGGCGTATTGATGGCCCAGCTGCCGGAGACGGTGACCTGCAGGCGCTCTCCGGCCCTGTCCAGGTTTACTTGCGGACTTGTTTCCATCTCTATAGTATACGCGCAGGACAGAAGCTACGCAAGGAGGGAGGCCGCTCCCCCGCAGGCTTTTTCCCCTTTTTTGCTTACCCTACAACCCCGGATTGCCATGTCGCTGAAACAACGCCTCGGGCTTGCCGCAGAGCCCGTCTTTCTCATGGATGGCTCGGCCTTCATCTATCGCGGCTTTTTTGCCAACAGGAACATGCAGCGTTCCGACGGTTTCCCCACCAATTCCCTGGTAGTGGTCAGCCGCGTGCTGCTGCGCATCCTGCGCGAAGAGCGCCCCCGCTATTTCGCCTTTGTGCAGGACGGCAAGGGCCCCAACTTCCGGCACGAGATATTCCCCCTCTACAAGGCCAACCGCGATGCCACGCCCGAAGATCTGGTACGCCAGCTGGATCCCATCCACCGCATGGTGCGGGCCCTGGGCCTGCGGCTGGAAGTCTCGCAGGGCTGCGAGGCCGACGACTGCATCGCCTCGCTGGCGGCGCGCTTCGCGGCGGAACATCCCGTCATCATCGTCAGCGGCGACAAGGACCTGAAGCAGTGCCTGGGCCCCAACGTCTACATGTGGGACCCGGCCTCCAAGGAAGAAAAGCTGGTGAGCGAGGCCGACTTCACGGCAGAGAGCGGCGTGACGCCCGCCCAGTGGCCCGACGTGCAGGCCCTCATCGGGGATACCAGCGACAACATCCCCGGCGTGCCGGGCATCGGTCCCAAGACCGCGCGCCAGATCTTCTCCATCTGCCCCAGTCTTGAGGACATCCGCGACCATTTCGTCCTGCTGCCGCCCAAGATGCAGGCCAAACTGCAGGCGCATCTGGAAAACATGTTCACCTGGCGCGAGCTCACCACCCTGAGACGCGATTTCTGCCCCGGCGTCACGCTGGAGGACCTGCGCGTGCGGCCGCTGGATGCCGCCACCTGCGCCTTGCTCACGGAAGAGTTCGAGCTCTTCGCCCTGCGGCGCGAGCTGGCCGCTCTGGACCGTCTGCAGGCCGCCGAGGCCGACCTGCCCGAGGAGTTCCTGGATGCGGGCAGCATCCGTGAGGACGTACAGCCTGCAGCCGGGAAGAAGACGGCTGCGGAACAGGCCTCCCTGCCGCTGGCCCAGCCTGCCCGCAGCGGTCGTGCCACCAGCCAGATGAGCCTTTTGGACGCCATGCCGCAGGAATCCGCGCCCGCGCTGGATGACGTGTCGGCCCTGCCGGACTGCGGAGATGCCCGCGTGGCCCTGATCTGGGCCCACGGCGACCGCGAGGCCCCCTATCTTGCCGTGGAAGGCGCTGACGGCAGTTCTTTGGGAGAATGGCAGTGGAAAGGTCCTGTGGCGGAGCTGGCCCGGTGGCTGGCCCCTGCCCGCACCCTGGTGACGGCGGACCTCAAGGGCCTACTGACCTCCGCGCCCTGCTGGCAGTTCCTGGCCGGGCGGGCGGGGGACTGCATCGATCTGGGCGTGGCCGCCTATCTGCTGAACCCCGAAGAGAACGATTACGGCTGGCCCCGTCTTTCGGCCCGCTGGGGCGCCGTGCTGCGCCATGAACTGGAGAGCAGGGGCGAGACGGCCCCCGGCCCCGCGCGCCTGGGACTGGCCATGGCGCAGCTGTTCGAGCAGCGCATGGAAAAGGACGGCCTGCTGGAGCTGTTCCGGCGCCTGGAGATGCCCCTGCTGCCCGTGCTGGCAGGCATGGAACAGAGCGGGGTGGCCATCGACGCCGCGGCCTTCCGGGCCTTCCTCGACGATGTGCAGGGCCGGCTGGACCAGCTCACGGCCCATGTCTACGAGCTGGCGGGCACGCAGTTCAACATCCGTTCGGCCCAGCAGCTGGGCGATGTGCTGTTCAACGGGCTGGGCCTGCCCGCGCCGCGCAAGACCAAGGGCGGCCAGGCGTCCACCAGCCAGCAGACGCTGGAAAAACTGGCCGGGCAGCATCCGGTGGTGGACAGCATCCTGCAGTACCGCAAGCTGGAGAAGATGCGCTCCACCTATCTCGATCCCCTGCCGCGCCTGGTGGACCCGCAGGGCCGCATCCATACCACTTTCAACCAGAAGGCCACGGCTACGGGACGGCTCTCCTCCAGCAATCCCAACCTGCAGAACATCCCCGTGCGCGGGCCGCTGGGCAAGCGCATGCGCTCCTGCTTCATCGCCGGGCCGGGCCGCCTGCTGGTCTCGGCCGACTATTCGCAGGTGGAGCTGCGCGTGCTGGCCCATGTCTCGCAGGATCCGGCACTGTTGGAAGCCTTCCGCAACGGCGAGGACATCCACGCCCGCACGGCGGCCCTGGTCTATGACCTGCCGCCCGACCAGGTGAGCCCGGACCAGCGCCGCAATGCCAAGACCATCAACTTCGGCCTCATCTACGGCATGGGCGCCCAGAAACTGGCCCAGGAGCTCAAGATCAGCACCACGCAGGCCAAGGACTTCATCGCCCGTTACTTCGAGCGCCTGCAGGGCCTGAAGGAGTTTTACGAAGGCGTGGAGGCCTCGGCCCGCAAGCACGGCCTCGTGACCACTTTGGGCGGTCGCCGCCGTCTGCTGCCGGACATCAATTCCGCCAGCGGGCAGGCTGCGGCCCTGGCCCGCCGTCAGGCCATCAATACCGTGATCCAGGGCTCGGCGGCGGACATCATCAAGCTGGCCATGCTGGCCGTGGCCCGTGACGAACGCCTGCGGGAGCTGGATGCCCGTCTGCTGCTGCAGGTACACGACGAGCTCTTGCTGGAAGTGCCCGCCGATGCCGCCGAAGAAGCCGGGGCCCTGGTGGCCCGCCTCATGCAGGATGTCTGCCCCGCAGGCAGGGAGCTTTCCGTGCCGCTGCTGGTGGACTGGGGCACCGGTCACGACTGGGGCGCGGCGCATTAAGTTGCCGACATGGAGGCACCTGTTTGGGAGGAGGGGGACTCGTGTGGATCGGGGCCTCTTTCTCCCAAATTTTTTCTGCGTGAGCCTGGGAAAACGGCCGGAACATGCAGTTCTTTCCGCGTTTTTCCCCCTTCGTATCCGCGAGTCCAAAAGGGCAGGGGAGCGGTGCCTTTTTGGGGGGTAGCCTGTCCGCCTTTTGGGCAGCAGCTGCTGGCCCCGTAAAAGCGGGTCGCAAAATACCAATATTTTCAAATGGTTTTTGTCTTGGTACAAATTTTTGGCAAAAAAAGGATGACAGCCGGAGCATTTTGATATACACCAACCCGCAGCCGTCTGGAATACGGCACAAATTTGGCATTCCGTCGTGAATGCTTGACAAGTTGCGCACTTTGCGATAAAGAGCGCTTTCTTTGTGAGCGATACTGTCGTCACCCGTTAGGCGGCACGTCGCAGACGGATTTTCCGCCGCTTGATGGCTACTGAGATAAGTAGATGAGGAGTTCATCCCGATGAAGACGTTCAGCCCCACCCCGAAAGACATCAACCACGAATGGTTTGTGGTTGACGCCCAGGATCAGGTGCTGGGTCGTCTGGCCAGCCAGATCGCCCACCGCCTGCGCGGCAAGCATAAGCCCGAATTTGCCCGTCACATGGACAACGGCGACTTTATCGTCGTGGTCAACTGCGAAAAGATCAAGGTGACCGGCACCAAGATGGCCCACAAGAACTACTATCGCCACTCCGGTTGGGTGGGCGGTCTGAAGACCACCTCCCTGGGCGATATGCTGGCTTCCAAGCCCGAGCGCGTGCTCATGGCCGCTGTGCGTGGCATGCTGCCCAAGAACCGTCTGGGCCGCGTCATGCTGAAGAAGCTCAAGATTTACGCGGGTCCCGAACACCCGCACACGGCTCAGAACCCGCAGCCGCTGACCCTGCCTTACTAAGGAGCGCACGTCATGAGCGACAAATTCGAATACGGCACCGGCCGCCGCAAGACCGCCACTGCCCGCACCCGCGTCTACGCTGGCTCCGGCAACATCACGGTGAACGGTCGTGCCTTTGAAGATTACTTCCCCCGCAAGACCCTGCAGATGATCATCCGTCAGCCCCTCGTGCTGTCCAAGCTGGCTGAAAAGCTGGACGTGCGCGTCAACGTGGCTGGCGGCGGCGTGGCCGGTCAGGCCGAAGCCGTGCGTCACGGTATTTCCCGCGCCCTGCTGCTGGTGGATCCCGCCCTTCGTCCTATCCTGAAGAAGGCCGGCTTCCTGACCCGCGATGCGCGTAAGAAGGAACGCAAAAAGTACGGTCTGCGCGCTGCCCGCGCTCGTTACCAGTACTCGAAGCGTTAATCCGCACTCCGGATTACGGAACCTCAAGGGGTGGGCCATTGTTGGCCCACCCCTTTTCTGTTATCTTCCGCCCGTCCTGTCCCGGGAAGAGGGGCGGCCGTGTCCGTTGCTTCACGGTCTTGCCGCCTCTGTCTCCTGCCGTTGTGTCCGTGCCCCTGTCTTCCTGCAGGGCCGTATCGGCATCCCCCATCCCGCCTTGCGGCGGATGACGGGCCGGTTGCGCCTCCGGCGTTGGGCCGCACGCCCCGGGATGTTGTCGCCATCTTTTTGCCATGAGGTTTTCCACGCCATGCCCGTGATCCCCGAAGGCATCGCCTATGCCTATACCCACGAGACGACCCAGGCCACGACCGGCTATTTTTCCTGCCAGCCGCCCGCATCCCTGACCCTGCCCCAGGCGCTGGCCCGTCTGGAGGCCACGCCCTTCGATGATTTTTTGCGCCAGCATTGCCTGCGCCAGCTGAGCCGCCGTTCGCCGGAGGAGATCAAAAATCTGGCCGATGAACTGTACGACCGCGAGACCGACAGTTTCCGGCGCATGGGGCTTGCCGGCCTGCTGCTGGAGTGCTCGCTGCTGGTGCCCGAGCTGGCCCATTGCTGCGACGGCTTCCCCGAAGATGCCCTGCAGCGGCTGACGCTGTCCTCCTCCCTGATCTACCTGCGCGCTGCCAGCCGGAAGGACTTTGGCCTCATGCAGGCCTGGAGCGCCCATTTTGCCGACAACATCGCCCGGCACCACATGCTGCCGCACTGGGAAGAACTGGAGCTGGAGCTGCCCTACAGTGAAGAAGAGCTGGAGGTCTGCCGCGAAGGCCTGCGGGCCCGGGCCGGGATGCTGGAGCGGGAACACGCCCGCATGCAGGCGGAAGACCTGCCGCGCCTTGAGCGCCGTCCGGCACAGGAGACCTACGAGCAGGCCGTCAATGCTTTGCTGGAGAACGACGTTCTGGCCGGGCAGGAGATGCGTCATCAGGCTTCGCTGTCTCCCATCGCGCTGCTGCGCTCCTGGAAGGTGGACCTGGCCGTGGATTGCGGCCGTATGCGTCACAGCCTGCGCGGCGAGGCCACGGCCTACGGGCGCGGTCTTTCCCTGGCTGCGGCCCGGGCCTCCTACGCCATGGAGATCGTGGAACGGGCCAGCAGCTATGTGAGCGTGGCCCGTACCGGCGAGCACACCTTCGAGGTGACGAACCGCCGCCGGCCCCTGCCGCTGATCCATGCTTCCTGCGCCAAGCTGCGGTCCCAGGGCAAGGATTTCCTGCCCCTGTCCTCCCTGCCGCTGGAAACGCCTTTCGAGGACTATGTGCCCCTGTACTGGCTGGAGGCCCGCGATCCCGAGGGCAAGACCGTGCTGGTGCCCGCGCAGGCGGTCTTCCTGTTCTGCAATCTGGACGAGCAGTCCCTGTTCCTGGCCGGTGGCTCCACGGGCCTGGCTTCCGGCAATACCGAGGCCGAAGCCCGGCTGGCGGCGCTCACGGAGATCGTGGAGCGTGACGCCGAGGCCACCACGCCCTTCAGCCGTGAGGGCTGCTTCGTGCTCAAGAGCCGTGACGAACGTTTGCAGGCCCTGCTGGACGATTACGCGGCCCGCGGCATCCAGATCCAGTTCCAGGACATCACCACGGAGCTGGGCGTGCCGGTCTACCGCTGCTTCGTCATGAGCCGTCGCGGCGAGGTGGCACAGGCCACGGGCGCCAACCTGTGCGGCAGCCGGGCCGCGCTGGCGGCCCTGACCGAAGTGCCCTGGCCCTATCCCTATGGCGAACCGACGGGGCCCGCTCTGGGCGGCCTGCCGGTGCGCTGGCTGGAAGATCTGCCCGACTACAGTTTGCCGTCGGCCGAAGCCTCCTGCAAGCTGCTGGAAAAGACGCTGTGCGCCCAGGGCCGTACGCCCCTGTATGTGGACATCTCCCGCAAGGACCTGGACATGCCTGTGGTGCGTGCCCTGGTCCCCGGTCTGGAGCTCACCGCCGACTTCGACCGCTTCTCCCGCCCCTCGCTGCGCCTTCTGGCCCGTTACACGGCCCGCTGGCAGAAGTAGGAATCTGAACGGGGGAGGAGCCCCTTTTGCTTGCGGCAAAAAGTGGGTTCCTCCCCCATGCCCCCTCCTTCCCCAAAACCCGCCATACGGGGAGGCACCGTATCCTGGAAACATGGTCCGCCTCCGGGGCGCGTGGTCCAAATGTGATTTTGAATAATGCGGAAAGCGGATGGCAGCGGCCACCCCGCGGCCATGAAAAAAGGACGCCTTGGCGTCCTTTTTTTGTGGCCTGATAAAAGTTTTTGGGAGGAAAGAGGGGAGCGCGAGGGGGGAAAGGAGGACCTTTTTTCAAAAAGGTCTCCTTTCCCCCCTCGCTCAAATGTCTCTTCCTGCTAGGCGTGCATCAGGCGGGCAAGAGCCGCATTGCTCTGCTGGCCTTTTTCTTCCAGCCAGTCCAGGAAGCCCTGGAGCTTGGGGGAAGGATTGGTATGACGGGGCCAGGCGGCGTAGTAGGAGCGGAACGCCGTGGTGGGCGGCAGGTCGGGGAAGGGGGTGACCAGCTTTTGTTCCGCCAGCAGGGGAGCGATGAGGCTGCAGCGCCCCAGAGCCACACCCAGGCCGTGGCTGGCGGCCACGGAAGCCCCGTAGGTATGGTCGAAGGTGACGAAGTTCAGGCAGTTGGAGATGTCCACATGGTTCCTGTCGGCCCATTCCTGCCATTCGGCCGTGGTGGCGGCATAATGCCAGGCGGCGGAGTCATGGAGCAGGGTGCAGGCGGGCAGGTTCTCGGGATGGCCTATCAGGTCGTGCTTTTGCGCGTACTCGGGGGAGCAGACGGGCAGGGTGGCCTCGTCCATGAACTTGCGTGAGGTCAGGCCGCTGACGTGGCTCTCGGCATAATACAGGGCCACGTCCACCGTGGAGTCCCCGTGGAAATCTATGGGAGCGTTGCCGGTACGTACATGCAGCTGCATGGAGGGGTAGCGCTGCTGGAAGTCGCTCAGCTGGGGGATGAGCCAGGCCAGGGCCAGGCTGGGGGCGGCATAGATGGTCAGGGAGCTGAAGTCGTCCTGCAGCAGCTGGGTGATCTCTTCATAGATCTTCTGGAAAGCATTGAGGTAGACGTCGCGCAGGCGCTCGCCCTCCGGTGTCAGGGAGACGGCGCGGGTCAGGCGGTTGAACAGCGGGAAGCCCAGCTCCTTTTCCAGGCGGGCGATACGGTGGCTGACAGCGCCGGAGGTCAGACCAAGATGCCGGGCCGCGGCCTTGAAGCTCATGTAACGGGCCGCGATGGCGAAGGTCTTGATGTTGATGAGGCTGGCGTCATCGTTGAGGACGCGGGCGATGCTGCGGGAACGCTGACGGTTTTTGCTGTCGGGAAGCGTCACATTGTCTCCTTGGAGATCCCGCCCGCAAGGGCAGGGGATGCGGACAGATATATGTCGAGAAGGGGATATTCCTTTCTTCATGGGCTTTCGTCAATACGGACAGGGCGGCCGGCGCAGGAGGATACGGGGCAGAGATGAGATTTATTCAACCATGGAGCACTATGGGGGATTGTTTAAAAAATAATGTTATTACAATATGTTATGTGTAATAAAAAATCAAAACGCAAATTATCGAAAAAAGGCCTTGGCGCTTGGCGTGAAAGAGGATAAATTTTTTCAACTGCGGATGAACCATTTTGCATGAGGCCATGCGCAGGGATTTTTCGGCTTGGGGTTTATGGCCAAATTCAACCGGCAAATTGCGCAATGGGGGGATTTGGTGTATCTCAACAGGAATAGCCCTGGAAAAGGATCACCGGGGCGAGCTCTTTCACCCTCCAAGACCTGGGAGATGATTTATGAAACTGGGCAAATTCGTTGGCTTGGCGCTGATGGCTCTGACCCTGGGGCTGGCCGGCCAGTCCCTGGCTGCTGAACCCATCAAGATCGGCGTGTACCTGCCCCTGACCGGTCAGAATGCCTTTGGCGGCCAGCTCGAGCTGGAAGGTGTGCAGCTGGCTCTGAAGGACATGCCTGAAGTGCTGGGCCGCCCCATTGAACTGGTTGTGGTGGACAACAAGTCCGACAAGGTGGAAGCCGCCAACGCCGTCAAGCGCCTGGTGGAACGCGACAAGGTCGTGGCCCTGATCGGTACCTACGGTTCCTCTCTGGCCATGGCCGGTGCTGAAGTGGCCGAAAAGGCCAAGGTGCCCGGCGTGGGTACCTCCTGCACCAGCCCCCTGGTGACCCAGGGCAAGAAGTACTACTTCCGCGCCTGCTTCATCGACCCCTATCAGGGTGCCGCTGCCGCTACCTATGCCTATGAGAACCTGGGCCTGCGCAAGGCCGCCGTGCTCATGGACATGACCAACGACTACGCCGTGGGTCTGTCCAGCTTCTTCACCCGCTCCTTCAAGAAGCTGGGTGGCGAAGTGGTGGCCAACCTCAAGTACAGCTCCGGTGACCAGGACTTCACTGCCCAGCTCACCGAACTGATCGCCAAAAAGCCCGAGATCGTCTTCATGCCCGCCTACTTCGCTGAAGGCGCCATCATCATGAAGCAGGCCCGCGAACTGGGCGCCACCTTCCGCCTGATGGGCGCTGACGCCATGGACAACCCCGACACCGTGAAGCTGGCCGGCAAGGCTGCGGAAGGCTTCCTGCACACCACCTTCCCCTATGATGCCAAGATGCCCAACATGAGCGCCGAAGCCAAAAAGTTCACCGAAGCCTGGAACAAGGCCTATCCTGAAAAGGAAACCAACGTGAACGGCGCCCTGGGTTACAACTGTCTGTTCCTGATCGTTGACGCCATCAAGCGCGCCAACTCCGCCGAACCCGCCGCCATCACCAAGGCCCTGGCCGCGACCAAGAACCTGGTGACCCCGCTGGGTACCCTGACCATCAATGCCAGCCACGACGCCGAAATGCCCGTGGGTATCATTGAGTACAAGGACGGCAAGCGCGTTTATCTGACCGAAGTCACTCCCAAGTAAGGGAATCCGTCTGTTCACGGCGGGGCTCCGACGGGCCCCGCCGTTCCGTCTTCGCGCCCCTTCGGGCGGGATAAAGCTTATTTCCAGGTGGCCCCATGACCCTTGACATGTTTTTGCAGCACTGTTTCAACGCCTTGACGCTAGGCTCGCTCTACGCGCTGATCGCCATTGGCTATACCATGGTCTACGGCATTCTGCGCCTGATCAACTTTGCCCACGGCGATATCTTGATGGTCGGGGCTTACTTCGTCTTTTTCGGCACTTTCGCCTATGGCTGGCCCTGGGGTGTGGCCGCCATCATCGCCATCCTCGGCGCCAGCGTGCTGGGTGTGGTGGTGGAACGCGTGGCCTACCGGCCCTTGCGTGACGCGCCCAGAATTTCGGCGCTCATCAGCGCCATCGCCGTTTCCTTCTTCATCGAAAGTCTGGCCGTGGTGGTCTTCACCGGCCAGCCCCGGCCCGTGCTGCAGCCCGACTGGCTGCTCTCGGTCTGGCAGTTCGGTGATGTGCGCATCCTCAAACTCACGGCCTTCGTGCCGGTCATGACCATCGTGCTGGTGGCGCTCCTGCTCTACATCGTGCACCACACCAAGCCCGGCCTGGCCATGCGCGCCATCTCCAAGGATATCGAGACCACGCGTCTTCTGGGGGTGCGGGTGGACAACATCATCGCCTTCACCTTCTTCATCGGTTCCGCCCTGGCTGCCGCGTCGGGCATCATGTGGGCCCTGCGCTATCCGCAGGTGCACCCCTACATGGGCATCATGCCCGGCCTCAAGGCCTTCATCGCGGCCGTGTTCGGCGGCATCGGCTCCATCCCCGGCGCCGTTATCGGTGGCGTGGCCCTGGGCTTTGTGGAAATCATGACCGTGGCCTTCATGCCGGAGCTTTCGGGCTTCCGTGATGCCTTCGCCTTCATCCTGCTGGTGCTGGTGCTTGTGTTCAAGCCCACGGGCCTGCTGGGCGAGCGCATGGAGGAGAAGATCTAATGCGCTTCAATCAAACGACCCTGCTCAACATCGCGCTTATCGTCATCTTCGGTCTGGCCCTGACCCAGGCCGAGGCCTATATGGGCGACTATCAGATCTACATCCTCAAACTGATCTTCATCAACGCCATCCTGGCCCTGTCGCTCAACCTGATCTATGGCTTCACCGGTCTGTTCTCGCTGGGCCATGCCGGCTTCATGGCCATCGGCGCCTATGTGGGCGCCCTGTGTACCCTGCTGCCGGAACAGAAAGAGATCATGTGGATCCTGGATCCCATCATCTGGCCTTTCTCCGTGCTGCACACGCCCTTCTGGGTGGCGGTCATCGCCGGCGGTCTGGTGGCCATGATCTTCGCCTTCATCATCGCCGTGCCCGTGCTGCGGCTGGGTGACGACTACCTGGGTATCGCCACCCTGGGCTTCGCCGAGATCATCCGCGTGGTCATCGTCAACGCCACGTCCATCACCAACGGTTCGCTGGGCATCAAGGGCATCCCCGGCGAGGCGACCCTGCTGACCTGTTACATCTGGACAGTCATCACGCTGGTGGTGCTGTCACGGCTCATATTCAGCAATTTCGGCAACGTATTGCGCTGCATACGCGATAACGAGATCGCCGCGGGCGTCATGGGCATCAACGTGTTCCGCTACAAAGTGCTCTCCTTCTGCGTGGGGGCCTTCTTCGCGGGCGTGGGCGGCGCGCTGCTGGGCAGCCACCTGTCCACCATCGACCCCAAGATGTTCAACTTCCTGCTGACCTTCAACGTGCTGATGTTCGTGGTGGCCGGCGGCTTGGGCTCGCTGACCGGCAGCCTGCTGGGCGCCACCATCGTCACCATCCTGCTGGAATGGCTGCGCGCCATCGAGGAGCCCATGGACTTCGGCGTGTTCGAGATCCCGGGCATCCCCGGCATGCGCATGGTGGTCTTCTCGCTCATTCTGCTGGCCATCATCCTGTTCCGGCGTGAGGGCATCATGGGCACCCGTGAGATCACCTGGAAAACCATCTTTTCGCTGGGGAGGCGCAAGGCATGAGTGCAAGCAAAGTCCAGCCCATCCTGACGGCTGAAAACGTGACCATGCGCTTTGGCGGCGTGACGGCCGTCAGCGATCTTTCCCTGAAGGTGGACGAGGGCAGCATCGTGGGCGTCATCGGTCCCAACGGTGCGGGCAAGACCACCCTGTTCAACGTGCTGAGCGGTTTCTATACGCCGCAGGAAGGCGACGTGCGCTTTGCGGGCAAGAGCATCCGCGGCCGCAAGCCGTTCGAGATCTGTCGCATGGGCATGGCCCGTACCTTCCAGAACATCCGTCTTTCGCCGCACATGAGCGTGCTGGAGAACGTGATGGTGGGCTGTCATGTGCGCCGCCGCTGCCCCTGGTGGATGGCGCCGCTGGGCCTGCCCACGTATTACAAGGAAGAAAAGGCCATCACGGACAAGGCCCGCGACCTGGTGGAGCATCTGAACCTGGCCGAATACATGGACGAGAAGGCGGGCAGCCTGCCTTACGGGGCGCAGCGCCGCCTGGAGATCGCCCGTGCCCTGGCCACGGAACCGCGTCTGCTCCTGCTGGACGAACCCGCCGCCGGCATGAACCCGCAGGAAAGTATCGAGCTCATGCACTTCATCCAGGCCATCCGTGACCATTTCGACCTGACCATCCTGCTTATCGAACATGACATGAAGGTGGTCATGGGCGTGTGCCAGTACATCTGGGTGATGGAATACGGTGCGCTTATCGCACACGGCGACCCGGACGCCATTCGCAGCAATCCCGAGGTCATCCGGGCCTATCTGGGCGAGGACGTGGTGTAGTATGCTGAAAATCAGGGATCTTTACGTTCGTTACGGCGGCATCGAAGCCGTGCAGGGTGTCAGCCTGGACATCAAGCGCGGCAGCATCGTCACGCTGGTGGGCGCCAACGGCGCCGGCAAGAGCAGTATCATCCGTTCCATCGCCGGCCTGAACAAGAATATCAGCGGCGAGATCTCGCTGACCCGCAAGGAAGGCGACGAACCTGTCTCCCTCATCGGTCTCAAGCCCGAGGAGATGGTGCGGCGGGGCATCTCGCTTTCGCCGGAAGGCCGTCGCATCCTGCCTCATCTGACCGTGGTGGAGAACCTGCGCCTGGGCGCTTATTCGCGTACCGACAAGGACGGCATCAACGAGGATATCGAGCGTGTCTATGCGTTGTTCCCCCGCCTGAAGGAACGCCACTGGCAGAAGGGCGGCACGCTTTCGGGCGGCGAACAGCAGATGCTGGCCGTGGGCCGCGCGCTCATGAGCCGCCCGGACATGATCATGCTCGACGAGCCCTCGCTGGGTCTGGCCCCGCTGCTGGTCAAGGAGATCTTCAACATCATCCGCCGCATCAACGAGGACGGCATGACCGTGCTGCTGGTGGAGCAGAACGCGTTCGCGGCCCTTTCCGTGGCCCATTACGCCTACATCCTCGAAGTGGGCCGCGTGGTGCTGGAGGGCACCGGCCAGGAACTGCTGGAGAACCCCAAGGTCAAGGAAGCCTATCTGGGCGGCTAGTTCCGGCATCATCGACATGCAGGGGAGGGGATGTTTCCGCAAGGGACGCCCCTCCTTTTTTTTATGCATGGCGGCAGGGGAGCACGAATCCCGTCGCTTCGTCTTTCGTGCCCGTCATCACACAGGGGCTTCGGCTCTTGTCAGGCGGGCCTTCTGACATTACTGTCCGAAAACGGAGGATGCAGGACCGGCTGCCGTCAGGCAGGGGGACCGGTCCGTGCTGTTCCCCGGATGTCTTCGGAGGGGCCGGAGACGTCCGCAACCCTTCATAAGGAGTACCCATGCTGCGCATTTCTCGCCATGCATTGCTCATCCTTCTGCTGGGGATCCTGCTTTTGCCGCAGCTCGCCGCTGCCGCGCCGCAGGCCGCCCCGGCCAATCCTTCAACCTCTGGTAACGACACCATGCTCGTCCGCCTCAAGAACGGCCTGACGGTCCATATCATCCGGGACAGCCGCTTCCCGCTGGTCTGCACGCGCCTGTTCGTAGGCACGGGTTCCGCCAACGAGACCGCCGAGCAGGCGGGCATCAGCCATGTGCTGGAGCATATGGTCTTCAAGGGTACGGAGAAGCGTCCCAAGGGGCAGGTGGCCCGGGATGTGGAATCCCTGGGCGGCTACCTCAACGCGGCCACCAGCTTCGACAAGACCTGGTTCATCACCGACATGCCCGCCAAGCACTGGAAGACGGGCATGGACGTGGTCAAGGACATGGCCTTCCATCCTTCGCTGGATCCGGCCGAGCTGGAAGCGGAAAAGAACGTCATCGTTTCCGAACTCAAGGGCGGTGACGACACGCCCACCCGCCGCCTGTTCGAGGACCTGCAGGTGGCCGGTCTGGCCCACACGGTCTACGGGCGCCCCATCATCGGCTTTGAAAAGACCATCCGGGCCGTGACCGCGGACGACCTGCGGGCCTATATCCGTACCTGGTACCAGCCGCAGAACATGATGCTGCTGGTGGCCGGCGACATCGATCCCAAGGCCGTGCTGGCCCACGCCGAAGAGCTGTTCGGCGACCTGAAGAACGACACCATCCTGCCCGAGCCCGCTCCCGTGCAGCTGGAAGGCGCCGCGGGCGGTCCCCGTGTCGAGGTGACGTACGGGCCGTGGAACAAGGTCTATCTGGGTATCGCCCTGCCTGCCCCCGCCCTGGGCGACCAGCGCTCCATCGACCTGGACGTGCTGGCCTATGCGCTGGGCGGCGACGGTACTTCGCAGTTCTATCGCAAGTACCGTTACGAAAAACAGCTGGTGGACAGCATCAGCGTCGGCAACATGAGCCTCAACCGCGCGGGCCTGTTCTATATGGTCGCCCAGCTGGATGCGGACAAGGTGGAGCCTTTCTGGCAGGAGTTCACCCGCGATCTGGCCGCGCTGGACGCCGGCAAGATCACGCCCGACGTCATCGAGCGGGCACGCTTCAATTACGAGGACGGCATGGACCGCGCCAGCGAGACCCTGGACGGCCTGACCTCGTGGAAGGCCACGGTACAGTTCGAGCTGGGCGGGCCGCGGGGTGAAGCCAATGTGCGTCATGCGCTGGCCGCCGTGGACAGCGCGCGCCTGCGTCAGGCCCAGGATCTCTGGCTGCGCCCCGACCAGGTGCGCGTGCGCGTGCTGGCGCCCGAAAAGGCCAAGCTGCCCGATCTGGATGCCATTTTGCAGCACAACTGGCCCGCGCCTGCCGTGGAGCGGCAAAAGGCCGCTGCTGCCGCGGAAAAGGTGGGCAAGCGCGAGATCGTCGATCTGGGGCAGGGCCGTACCGTGATCCTGCAGCCGGACCGCACCATCCCCTATGTCTCGCTGGAGATCCTGCGCCCCGGCGGCAATGCGCTGCTCAAGCCCGCCGACCAGGGCCTGGCCCAGCTCACGGCCGCCACCCTGACCGACGGTTGCGGCACGCGTGACCTGGATGCCATGGAACGTTTCGTGGCCGAACGCGCCGCTTCCCTGAGTGCCTCGGCGGGCGTGCAGAGCTTCACCGTTTCCCTGACGGGCCCGGCCCGCTTCAATGCCGATTACTTCGCCCTGCTGGGCGATCTGCTGCACAAGCCCACCTTTGCCGAAAAGGACGTGCGCCGTCAGGCCGATACGCTGAAGGCGGCCCTGGTGCGCCGTCAGGACAATCCCATGAGCTTCATGGGTTCCAAGATCAACGGCTTCCTCTTCCCCGGCGGCCAGCCCTACGGCTTTGACGGCCTGGGCACGGCGGAGAACCAGGACCGTTTCGGTCCCGGGGACGTGCAGGCCTTCTGGAAGCAGCAGAATGCCCAGCCGTGGATCCTTTCCGTGGCCGGGGACTTCGACCGGGAAAAGGTGCTGGCTTTTGCCCGCAGCCTGCCCGTGCCCACCGCGCCTGCCGTGGATGTGCCCCAGCCGACCTGGGGCGCCGACAAGCGTCTGCCCCTGTCCCTGCCCGGTCGCCAGCAGGCCCATCTGCTGCTGGCCTTCCATGCCGTGCCGCTGGATCATCCCGACGCTCCGGCGCTCATGCTGCTGGAATCGGTGCTTTCCGGCCAGAGCGGCCTGCTGTTCAACAAGCTGCGTGACGAGCAGGGCCTGGGCTACACGGTGACGGCCTTTTACCGCAGCCTGCCCGAAGCCGGTTTCATGGCCTTCTATATCGGGACCACGCCCCGCAATCTGGATGTGGCCCGGCAGGGCTTCAGCGGCATCATCAAGGACATCAAGACCGACCTGCTGCCCGCCGAGCTGCTGGCCAAGGGCCTGAACCGCATGGAAGGCAGCTATTATCGTGGTCGCCAGAGCCTGGGCGCGCGGGCCGACGAGGCCGCCAGCGAACGTTTGCTGGGCCAGCCCCAGGACTTCCAGAAGCGTTTGCTGGAAAAGGCCGCCAAGGTGACGCCGGAGCAGCTGCGCGAGGTCGCCCGCAAGTACTTGCTGGTGGACAAGATGTATGAAGTGACCCTGCTGCCCTAGATCAAGGGTGACGGGGTGCAATGACAGGGGAAGGGTTCCGGCCGAGGGCAGGGTCCCTTCCCCTTTTGCTTGCGGCAGGGCATTTTTGCCGTGCCGGACAGGCCCGCCATCTTGACCGGCGTCCGGGCGGGCTTATCTCTGAATAAAGCATCCTGACGGCTGACTGACGCCTTTGCTGTTAGGCCAGAGGGGTGCGGCGACTGATGCGCCGGTGCTGCCGGTGTGGAAAGGTTGTCCGGGATATGTTTCCGTTTTGTGGAAATATGTCCTGTCATACGAAAAATGAAATTTTCAATCCTGCGAGGATGACATGAAACTGACGGACATGCATGTGTTTGACAAGGCCCGTGTGGTGGCCAAGACCCTGGGCATCCAGGTATGCCTTTTTGTGGGCCTGCTGGTGCTGGTCTGGGGCAGCCAGGCCTTCTACGGCGTCATCGATACCAAAAAATTCCCCCAGGCCTACAGTGTGGGCGAGACGGCGAACCTGAGCGAGAACGACAAGGGCAAGCTGCTGGTGGATTCCGTCACCAATCAGCTGCGTCGCGAGATGGGCTCCACCTTCGGCTGGACCATGAACGACATCGTGTTCAACCGCTTCGTGCTGGATAACCGCGCCTATCGCCAGTACGGGGTCTACCACGCCACGCGCGTGCTCATGGACCTGTACTCCACCCAGATCGCCAAGCTGGGCTCCAATGACCGCGAAAGCGAGTTCCTGTACCAGGCCCGCCTCAACGGCTTTGCCGTGGACCCGCGCAGCTTCATGTTCCCCTCGGCGGAAGGCTCTTACAAAAAGGCCCTGAAGCAGGTGGAGGAATACAAGAAGTCCCTGGATACCGGCAAGGGCACCTACAATTGCCGTACTGACGACCTGTACGCGGCCCTGAACACGGTGGTGGGCGAGAACATGCTGGGCTATGCCCTGGGCCTGCTGGCCGATGCCCAGGACATCCCCTTCTATACCCTGGACAACCGCATCTACGAAGTGCAGGGCATGGTGCTGGTCATCCGTGACTTCGTGAAGGCCCTGTACGACCTGTATCCCGAGATCGCCCAGAAGAACAACGCCGAGAACATGGCCGCCGCCATGCAGTTCATGAACGACATCTGCACCTATGATCCCATGTACATCACCTCGTCGTTCAACTCCGGTGAGCTCATCATCTCCTACCTGATGTTCACCAAGAACCGTCTGGAAGACATCCGCGACAGCCTGCGCATCTAGCAGGACGTCCTTTCACATGCATCGGCAAGGCCGGAGCCCCAAAGGCTCCGGCCTTTTCGTGTTTATGGGCAGGGCTGCGGAGGGGAGGGGACGGTGGTCATGCGGCCGTTCGTGCGTTTCCGGCCTGCGGCAGGTAGGGAGGGGATTTCGTTCCTTTCCCCGTGATCCTCTTTATGGTCCGGAGCCTCGTCCGTTCGCTTGGCCGGGCTCTTGGCGCCTGCGTATCTGTGCACGGACTGGCAGCCGGAGACGGTCGTCATGGTCGATCGGGCCGGGCTCCGGGCGATCGGGAACAGTATCCCGGAAGGGGAGGGTGCCGCTTGGGATACGGACAGAGGACACTGCAAAAAATAATGGTGCAACGATGGGCAGGGAAGCAGTGACGATTGTACTTGTTTTCACAATTAAAGGCTGCAAGGCGCACTTTTATCACCGGAAAAGCTCAAAGCGTGACATTCCCCCGGAAATCATTGGAAAAGCGTGCATCATTCGCTGACACATCAAGCCATCTTATTTTATGAGGTTTTTCTTTGCACTTTTTATGAAAACTTGCTATTTCTTTTCCGTATCTCACAGTTTGTTCAGGAGAGACAATGAAAGCTGCTGCCATGAAAACCATTCACGTCAAGGACGCTGTCGGCAGCGTGCTCTGTCACGATATCACCCGCATCGTGCCCGGAGGGGACAAAGGGCCCGTTTTCCGCAAGGGGCATATCGTGAGGGAGGAAGACATCCAAACCCTTCTGGAGGTGGGCAAGGAACATCTGTATGTGTACGAGCCGCAGGAGGGCGTGCTGCATGAGAATGAAGCCGCCCGGCGCATCGCGGCCGCTACGGCCGGGGCCAACATCACGCTGAGCGAGCCCAAGGAAGGGCGCATCAACTACTCGGCGTCCTGTATGGGCCTCTTGCGGGTGGATGTCCCCACGCTGACCCGCATCAATTTGTTGGGAGAGATCACCCTGGCCACGCTGCACAGCATGCAGCAGGTCAGGCCGGGACAGAACCTGGCGGGCACCCGCGTGGTGCCCCTGCTCATCGAGGAAAGCAAGATCGTCGCTCTCGAGCAGCTGGTTTCCCGTCCCGTGGTCGAGGTCCTGCCCCTGCAAAAGTTCAAGGTAGGCATTGTCACTACCGGCAGCGAAGTCTACACGGGCCGCATCAAGGATGCCTTCGGCCCTGTGCTTCGAGACAAGTTCGCCCGCCTTGAATGCACCGTCATGGATCAGGTCTTCACCAGCGACGAAGTGGAGATGACCTCGTCAGCCATCAGCGGCTTCATCCGACAGGGAGCCGACATGGTGGTGGTGACGGGCGGCATGTCCGTGGATCCCGACGACAAGACCCCCGCTTCCATCCGTGCCGCTGGCGCGCAGGTGGTGAGCTATGGCGCACCGGTCTATCCCGGGGCCATGTTCCTGCTGGGCTATGTGCCCACGGAACGCGGCCGCGTCCCCGTACTGGGGCTGCCCGGCTGTGTCATGTATTACAAGGCCAGCATCTTCGAACTCGTAGTCCCGCGCCTTCTGGCCGGACTGGAGGTGACAGCCGAGGATATCGCCGGCATGGGTCACGGGGGCTTCTGCGCCGGCTGTGGCGAATGCCGTTATCCCATCTGTCCGTTTGGAAAATAGACGGCGCGACAGCGACCGTCTCAACTTGCAAGCCGTTTCTAGGAGTCGCATATGGAAACGAAAACGCTTGTGGTCAATGGTATTCCCCGTCAGGTCCTGGTGGATTCCGACACTCTTCTCGTTGACGTGCTGCGCAACCAGCTGCAGATCACCAGCGTCAAGGTCGGTTGCGGTCAGGGCCAGTGTGGTGCCTGTTCCGTGATCCTCGACGGCAAGGTCACCCGCGCCTGCATCGTCAAGATGCGTCGCGTGCCCGATCAGGCCCAGATCACCACCCTCGAAGGCGTGGGCACCCCCGCCAAACTGCATCCCCTCCAGGAATCCTGGATGTTCCACGGTGCGGCCCAGTGCGGTTTCTGCACGCCCGGCTTCATCGTGTCCGCCAAGGCCCTGCTGGACTCCAATCCCGCCCCCAGCCGTGAAGAAGTGCGCGACTGGTTCCAGAAACATCACAATATTTGCCGCTGCACCGGTTACAAGCCCCTGGTGGACGCCGTCATGGACGCCGCCGCCGTCATGCGCGGTGACAAGGACATCGAAGAGCTGCACTACAAGCTGCCCGCCGACGGTCGCGCCTTCGGTTCGCGTCTGCCCCGTCCCAGCGCCCTGGTCAAGGTGACCGGTCTGGCCGAATACGGCGCCGACGCCGCCGTGCACATGCCGCCCGACACCCTGCACCTGGCCCTGGCCCAGGCCAAGGTCTCCCATGCCATCATCAAGGGCATCGACACCTCCGAAGCCGAAAAGATGCCCGGCGTGGTCCGCGTGCTGACCCACAAGGACGTCAAGGGCAAGAACCGCATCACCGGCCTCATCACCTTTGCCGACAACAAGGGCGATGGCTGGGATCGTCCCATCCTCAACGATACCAAGGTGTTCCAGTACGGTGACGCCCTGGCCATCGTCTGCGCCGACAGCGAGGCCCACGCCCGCGCCGCTGCCGACAAGGTCAAGTTCGACCTGGAACTGCTGCCCGAATACATGAGCGCGCCCGAAGCCATGGCTCCCGACGCCATCGAGATCCATCCCGGCACGCCCAACATCTACTATGAGCCCCACATCGAAAAGGGCGAGGACACCAAGCCCTTCTTCGACGATCCCGAAAACGTGGTGGTGGAAGACAGCTTCTACACCCAGCGTCAGCCGCACCTGAACATCGAGCCTGACGTGGGTTACGGCTACCTGAACGAGCAGGGACAGCTGGTGATCCACTCCAAGTCCATCGGCCTGCACCTGCATGCCCTGATGATCGCCCCCGGTCTGGGCGTGAAATTCCCCGAAGAGCTGGTCATGGTGCAGAACACCACCGGCGGCACCTTCGGCTACAAGTTCAGCCCCACCATGGAAGCCCTCATCGGCGTGGCCGTGCTGGCCACCGGCCGTCCCTGCCACCTGCGCTACAACTACCAGCAGCAACAGCAGTACACCGGCAAGCGTTCGCCCTTCTGGACCAAGGTGCGCATGGCCGCCAACAAGAAGACCGGTAAGATCGTGGCCATGGAGACCGACTGGACCTGCGACCACGGCCCGTACTCCGAATTCGGCGACCTGCTGACCCTGCGCGGCGCCCAGTTCATCGGCGCCGGTTACGGCATCCCCAACATCCGTGGTGACGGCCGCACCGTGGCCACCAACCACGCCTGGGGCGCCGCTTTCCGCGGTTACGGCGGTCCCGAATCGGAATTCCCCTCCGAAGTGCTGATGGACGAACTGGCCGAAAAGCTGGGCATGGATCCCTTCGATCTGCGCGAGCTCAACTGCTACAAGGAAGGCGACACCACGCCTACCGGCCAGAAGCCCGAGGTCATGAACCTGCCCACCATGTTCAAGGCCCTGCGTCCCAAGTATGAGGCCGCCAAAGCCAAGGCCAAGGCGGAATCCACCGATGCCGTCAAGCGCGGCGTGGGCCTGGCCCTTGCCGTGTACGGTGCCGGTCTGGACGGCCCCGACTCCTCCGAAGCCTGGGCCGAACTGAACCCCGACGGCTCCGTGACCATCGGCAGCTCCTGGGAAGATCACGGCCAGGGCGCCGACTCCGGCGCGCAGTGCACCGCCCATGAGGCCCTGCGTCCCATCGGCCTGCCTGTGGAAAAGATCCGCCTGGTCATGAACGACACCAGCAAGACCCCCAACTCCGGTCCTGCCGGCGGTTCCCGCTCCCAGGTGATGACCGGCAACGCCATCCGCGTGGCCTGCGAACAGCTGGTGGAAGCCATGCGCAAGCCTGACGGCGGCTTCTACACCTATGATGAAATGAAGGCCGAGGGCCGCGCCGTGCATCAGGACGGCAAGTGGACCGCTCCGGCCCGCGACTGCGGCAAGAATTGCCAGGGCGAACCCTTCTGCTGCTACATGTACGGCCTGTTCATGGCCGAAGTGGCCGTGGAAGTGGCCACCGGCAAGACCAAGGTGGAAAAGATGACCATGGTGGCCGACATCGGCAAGGTGGTCAACCGCCTGCTCACCGACGGCCAGCTCTACGGCGGTATCGCCCAGGGCATCGGTCTGGCCCTCACCGAAGACTACGAGGACATCAAGAAGCACAGCACCATGGCCGGCGCCGGTATCCCCACCATCAAGGATATCCCGGACGACCTCGAGCTCATCTACGTGGAGACCCCGCGTCCTGACGGCCCCTTCGGCGCCTCCGGCACGGGCGAGATCCCGCTGTGCGGCCCGCATCCGGCCATCATCAACGCCATCTACAACGCCTGCGGCGTTCGCGTGACCCATCTGCCCGCGTACCCCGAAAAGGTGTTGGCGGCCATGCCCAAGAAGTAAATGGAACAATGACTGTCCGGGGGGCCGGTTCGCCGGTCCCCCGTCAGATGCAGACAAGGCTGACGGCATCCTGCTGGAGGGATGCCGTCTTGCCCTGCACCGTTTTTTCTTCCCTGCCCGCCGCAGGCGTGCCGTGTGCCGTATCCGTTGCCTGCCTCCTCATGGGGCATGACGATGCGGGGCCCCTGCCCGCTGGCATCCCGAGGTCCCCATGAGCATTTCCATGAACAGCCAGAGCGCGCTGCATGAAGTGGAGTCCCGCTGCACGCAGGAGCGCCCGCCCCGTTGCCAGTCCCTGTGTCCGCTGGGTCTGGATGCGCGCGCCTTCCTCGGCCATGCCGCCGAAGGCCGCTGGAGCGACGCCCGCAAACAGCTGGAACGTTATCTGCCCCTGCCGGGCCTGCTGGCCCGCGTCTGCGACCATCCCTGCGAACAGGGCTGCCTGCGCGGCGATCTGGGGGGCGCCGTCAACCTGCACGGGCTGGAGATCTTCTGCACGGAGCATCTGGGCGTGCAGACCCGTTCCCTGCCCATGCCGCGCAAACAAAAGCGCATCGCCGTCATCGGTGCCGGCCTGGCCGGTCTGGTCTGTGCCTGGGATCTGGCCGGCAAGGGCTATCCCGTGACTGTCTTCCATGAAGGCGATCCCAAAGCACAATTGCTGTCCTGCTGGCCCGTGCTGGCCGGGGCGGGGGCCGCGGCCCTGGATGCCGAATGGGAGGCCCTGGTCCGCCGGGGCGTGCGCTTTGAGCAAGCCTCCACGGATGCGGCCTGCCTGCAACAGGCTGCCGGGGAGTACGAGGGCGTCCTGCTGGATGCCGGGGCCCTGCCGGAGCTGGTGCCCGCCGAAGACGGCGTGGACGCGCAGATCCTGCACTGGCGGGACAACATCTGCTGCGCGGGCTGGGCCAGCGTCACGCCCACGGGCCACCGTTTCGCGTCCGCGTCGCGGCAGGCCGGGCAGGGCAGGAGTGCGGCCCGGACCCTGGAACGCCTGGTGGCCGGCGTGTCCCTGACCGCGGCCCGCGATACGGACGAGCGCAGCCTGTACACCGAGCTGGACGGCATCGCACCGGTGGAGCGGGTCCTGCCCGTCGCGGAAGTCTATTCCGAGGCGGAGGCCCGGCAGGAGGCCGGACGCTGCCTGCAATGCCAGTGCCTTGTCTGCGTCAAGGCCTGCGTCTATCTGCAAAAATACAAGGGCTATCCTCGCGTCTATGCCCGCCAGATGTACAACAATGCGGCCATCGTCAAAGGCCTGCATCTGGCCAACAACCTCATCAACGGTTGCGCCTTGTGCGGGCAGTGCGAGGAACTGTGCCCCGAGAATTTCTCCATGGCCGAGCTTTGCCTGAGCGCGCGGCAGGACATGGTGGAGCGCGGCGTCATGCCGCCTTCGGCCCATGAATTCGCGCTGGAGGACATGGAAGCCGCCAGCGGCCCGGAATGCGCCCTGAGCATCAGGGGAGGGGAGGGCGGCTGGCTGTTCTTCCCCGGCTGCCAGCTGGCGGCCTCGCGCGGGGAGCAGGTGGAAGCCCTCTATGCCTGGCTGCGTGACGCGCTGGCCGGGCAGGGCGAGTTCGCTCCCGGCCTGGAACGCGGGCCCGTGAGCCTGCTGCTGCGCTGTTGCGGCATCCCGGCACGCTGGGGCGGCCGCGAAGAACTTTTTGCCCGACAGGCGCAGGAATTGCGGCAGCAATGGGAAGGGCTGGGCAGGCCGCGGATCATGGCCGCCTGTTCGTCCTGCCTCTCCGTCCTGCGCGAGGTCCTGCCCGAGGCGCGGGCCCTCTCCCTCTGGGAGGTACTGGATGCCCTGCCGTGGCCCGAAGGCACTTCCGGCGGTGCGGACAGGGGCACCCTGCTGACCATGCAGGACCCCTGCACGGCCCGGCACGATACGGCATGGCAGGACGCCGTGCGTTCGCTGGCGCGCAAGGCCGGCATGATTCCGGAAGAGCCGCCGCAGGGGCGCGACAGGACGGCCTGCTGCGGGTACGGCGGTCTGGTCTGGTGTGCTCAGCCGGAACTGGCCGATGCCATGGCCGGTCACCGGGCCGGAGGATTGCCGCATGCGGCCCTCAGTTCCTGCATCATGTGCCGTGACCGTCTGGCGGGCAGCGGCAAGCCCGGTCTGCATCTGCTGGACCTGCTGCCGCAGCTGGCCCCGCTGGCCCACGGTCTGGAGCCGGAAAAGGGGCCCGGCCTTTCGGAACGGCGCGCCCGTCGTGCGGCCTTGCGCCGTCGTCTGGCCCGTATCTGGCTGGGGCAGGAACTGGCCGAACCGGCCGCCGGGCGGCTGGACCTTGTCTCCGGCCTGCTGGAAGAGCTTGAGCGTCGCCATATCCTGCTGGAGGACGTGGACGGGGCCGTGGCGGCCGTGGAAGCGGAAAAGGCTTATTTCGTGGATGCGGAGAGCGGCCATCGCCTGGGCGCGTGGCGGCCGCGCAACGTGACCTTCTGGGTGGAATACACGGAAGAAGACGGGCGCTGGCTGTTGCATGATGCCTGGTGCCACCGGATGCGCGTGCCGGGCAGCGGCGGCGTGCAGGAAAACGGCTGCTGCGGGGAGGCGTAAGATGAGTATCGGTCCCAATTATGAACCGGATGGCGGCAGCTGGACGTGCGGCCGCTGTGGCTGCCCGCTGGAACAGGGCAAGGTGCAGGTCTTTTACCTCAACAGCGCTTTTGACGTCATGCTGCCGCGCTGTCCGCAATGCGGGCTGACCATGGTGCCCAAGTCACTGGCCGAGGGCAAGATGCTGGAAGTGGAAGCCCTGCTGGAAGACAAGTGAGCCAGCTCTACACCCGGCCGGAATTCAGGCGCATCGCGGGCGAACACTGGCGGCCCGGCGGGACGGAGATCACGGACAGGCTGCTGGCCCTGGGGCGGCGCTGGCATGATGCCGGGGCGGAAGGCCGTATCCTGGACGTGGGCTGCGGGCCCGGCGGCAGTGTGCGCCATCTGCGGCAGCAGGGGCGGCAGGTCTGGGGCCTGGATACCGTGCTGCGTCCCCAGTGGCGGACGGAAGCTCCGCCTGTGACCGGGGAACGGCCGTATCTGGTGGCCGATGCCTGCGCTGGCCTGCCCCTGCGGGACGGTGTGCTGGATATGATATTGTGTGAATGCGTGCTGTCCGTATTGCCGGACCCCGCCGCCTTTCTGCAGGAGGCCCGGCGCGTCTTGCGGCCGGGCGGTCTGCTGGCGTGCAGTGATCTGTACCGGCGTGGAGAAGAGAGCGTCCTTGCGCCGCAGCCCGCCGGCTGTGCGTCCGGGGCCCGTTCCCGTGCGGGCTGGACGGCGCTGTGCGAAGGGGCGGGCTTCACCGTCCGGCATTTCGAGGATGCCAGCCCGGCCCTGGCCCGTCTGGCCGCGGCGCTGGTCTGGTATGGCGACAAGCGGAGCCTGCGGGAATGGGGCCTGTGCGGGCCCGGTCGCGGCGGAGCGGCATCCCGGCCCGGTTATGCGCTCTGGATCGCGCAAAAGGAGGAATGATGCATCCCCTGATGATGGATCTTTTGCCGCTGGTGCGGCAGGGCTATTGCTGCAGCCAGCTGCTGGTGCAGCTTCTGGTGCAGGCCCAGGGCAGGGAAGTTCCGGATCTGGTGCGGGCCCTGCACGGTCTTTGTCACGGCATCGGCCAGTCCGGCGGGCCCTGCGGCCTGCTCACGGGCGGTGCCTGTGTGCTGGCCCTGCTGGCGGGCAAAGGCGCGGAAGGCGAGGAGCCCCATCCCATGCTGGCCCCCCTGCTCAATGATTACGCCAGCTGGTTTTACGAGCGCACGGCGGCCTACGGCGGCCACTCCTGCGAACAGGTGGCGCTGGGGCTGGGAGCGCGTACGGCGGCGGGCGCGGAGCCCGATCCCGTGGCCTGTGGCGACCTGCTGGCCGAATGCTGGGAAAAAATTTTGGAGCTGATCCAGAACTACGATCTGGATTTCATGGCCCATGCCTGAGGTGGACGTGGAGATATTGCACGAGACCCAGAGCCTGTGCCCTGTCTGCCTGCGACGGCTGGATGCCCGGTATGTGCGGCGGGGGCAGAGCATCCTGCTGGAGCGTACCTGCCCGGAACACGGTACCTTTGCCGTGGACATCTGGCACGAACGGACGGAAGAGGACGTCACGCCGCCGCGTTTCGACGGCTGGTCACGGCCCAAAACGCCGTCGTACCCGCGTGAACCGCGCACAGCTGTCCGGCACGGCTGCCCCTATGATTGCGGTCTGTGTCCGGCCCATGCCCAGCATACCTGCACGGGCCTGGTGGAAGTGACCCTGCGCTGCAACATGGCCTGTCCCATCTGCTATGCGGCGGCCGGCGGGGCCGTGCCCGACGATCCTTCGCCGGAGATCGTGGCCTTCCAGCTGGACAGCCTGCGCCGGGCCTCGCCGGGCTGCAATGTCCAGCTTTCCGGCGGCGAGCCCACAGTGCGCGACGATCTGCCCGCCATCATCCGCATGGCGCGGGAACGGGGCTTCGGCCTGTTGCAGGTCAACAGCAACGGTCTGCGTCTGGGGCTGGAAGCGGGCTATGCCCGAACGCTGCGCGAGGCCGGGCTGGATTCCGTCTACCTGCAATGGGACAGTCCCGATCTGGAGGGCTGTCTGCCTTTGCGGGGGACCGTGGCCCTGCCCGATGGGCTGGATCTGCTGGCGGTCAAGCGCCGGGCCGTGGAGCAGTGCACGGCCGCCGGTCTGGGCGTGGTGCTGGTGGCCACCGTGGCCCGGGGCGTCAATGATGACCGTCTGGGGGCCCTGCTGCGTCTGGCGCTGGAGCTGGGCCCCGGCGTGCGCGGCCTGCATATCCAGCCCGTGGCCCGTTTCGGCCGCTATCCCGGACGGCTGGAAGACGGCCTCCGCTTCACCCTCAGCGATGTGATGGCCGCCCTGTGCCGTCAGGTCCCGCAGTGGCTGCGCATGGAGCATTTCCACCCGCCGGGCTGCGAGCATTCCCTTTGCTCCTTTAGTTCGCTCTACGCGCGGGAAAAGGCGGCGGACGGCAGCCCGTCCCTGCGCTGGCTGCCTGATGCGGCCCGCTCCTGCTGCGGGCCTGCCGTGGACAAGGTGCCGGTCCCGGCGGCCGAAGGGGCGCGCAAGTCCCGGCAGTTCGTGGCCAGTCACTGGCGCGGTGACGACAGTCCCCGGGACGGGGGCAAGGCGGCGCTGGCCGATGACTTCGGCCGCTTTCTGGCCCGTGCCGGGGCCGAACAGCGCTTCACCCTTTCCTGCATGGCTTTTCAGGACGCGCTCTCTCTGGACGTGGAGCGGGTGCGCGGCTGCTGCATCCATGTGGTGCGCCCCGATGGCCGCATGATCCCCTTCTGCCTCCACAACCTTACGTCCACGGAAGGCCGGATGCTCTATCCGCAGCGTCTGGCTTGCGGGGAGGAAGGCCATGACGGCATCTGATCCGCGTTCTCCGGCAAAGGCACGGAGTACGGGGCAAGCGCCGTCGCTCCTGCCCCCGGCCGTCCGGCAGGCCCTGGAACATCCCGGGCCTTTCGCGCTGGGGCTGGATGCCTGGCTGGCGGCGGAGTGCGGTGAGACGCACCCCAAAGGACTGGCCGCCGCCGTGCGGGCACGCCAGCTGGAGCTGCTCAATGCCGATCTTTGCCATATGGCGCTGCACAGTCCTTTGTACCGGCAACGTCTGGCCGGGGTCGGGCGCTGGTCCGCGGCAGGTCTTCGTCCTTTGCATGATCTTGCCGAACTGGCGGAACTGCCGTTCACCATGGCCGACGATCTGCGCCCCGGCGAGGCGCTGCTCTGTGTCTCGCGTGACGAGGTGGCGCGCATGGTCACGGTGAGCACCTCCGGCAGTACGGGCGTGCCCAAACGGCTGGCCTTCAGCGATGCCGAGCTGGCGCGCACACGGGACTTCTTTGCCGTGGGCATGGCCCAGATGGTCACGGCAGGGCAGCACGTGGCCGTGCTGTTGCCGGGCGCCCACCGCCCGCGGGGCATCACGGATCTGCTGGCCGGGAGCCTGGCGCCGCAGGGCGTGAGCGTGACGGCCTGCATGGACCTGGCCGACCTGCTGCTGTGTGTGCCGGAGCAGGCCCCAGAAGGGGCGGCGGCCCGTCTGGCGGCTGTCCGTGCCGCCTGGCAGGCGCTTGCGGCCACCGCTCCCGCCGGTCTGGGGCTCGTGCTGCTGCCCCGCCAGATGGCGTGCCTGTGGCGGGCCTTTCCCCAGACGCCGCCGGGCCTGTGTGCCGCCCTGTGCGCTGCCGACTGGCTGGATCCCGGTCTGCGCCGTCAGGTGGAGCAGGGCTGGGATTGCCTTGTGCTGGATCATTACGGCTCCACGGAGAGCGCCTTTGCCGGGGCCGTGCAGTGCCGCTGCCGTGAAGGGCGGCATGTGCGGGCCCTGGACCTGCTGCTGGAGATAGTCCATCCTGTGACGGGCAAGGTCCTGCCGGCGGGCGAGACCGGGGAGCTGGTCATCACCACCTTGCAGCGGCGGGCCATGCCCTTGTTGCGCTACCGTACGGGCGACATGGCCAGCCTGCTGGACGGGCCCTGTGCCTGCGGCAGTCCGTTGCCGCGTCTGGGGCCGGTGCTGGGGCGCATCGAGTATGCCGGACAGGGATTTCGAGTGACGCATCCCCGCAAAGGGGGGAGCGAGGAGAGGAGGTCATGCACCATTACGCTTTGATACTGGCTGCCGGTGCGGCGTCCCGCATGGGGCGGTGCAAGGCCCTGCTGCCGCTGCCCTTCCCGGACGGGGACTGCTGCGCTCTGGAGCGTCTGGCCCGGATGTACGCTTTTTGCGGGCAGCGCTTCGTGGTCACCGGACATCATGCGGGGCTGCTGGAGCCGGTGGCACCCGGCTGGGGCCTGCGCGCTGTCCGTAATCCCCGCCCGGAAGACGGCATGTTCTCTTCCATCTGTGCGGGGCTCCAGGCCGTTCTGGAACAGGCCCGGGCGGATGGCGTGGAGCCGGAGCAGGGCGGCGTGTTCGTCCATCCTGTGGACGTGCCCCTGACCCGGCGCCTGACCCTGCTGGCCCTGCTGCGGACTGCGGACGCCGTGCCGGGGACAGCCCTGCAGGCGGCGTTCTGTGGCGAGCCGGGGCATCCCGTCTATCTGCCCCTTTCCCTCGTGCCCGCCATCCTTGCCCATGACGGACGTGAAGGCCTGCGCGGTGCGCTGGCGTCTGTCCCCTGCCGTCAGGTGCCGGTGGCCGATGCCGCCATGCTGCTGGATATGGATACTCCCGAGCAGTACGCGGATCTGCAGGACAGGGCCGCCTGCCACGATGCCCTGACGCGGGACGAGGCCGAAGGCCTGCTGCTCCAGGCCGGTGTGCCGGAGCGGGGGCTGCGCCATGCGCTGGCCGTGGGCCGGGTGGCGGAAGCCCTGTGCGCGGCCCTGGCGGAGGCCCGGGGCGAGAAGGCTCCCGTGGAGACGGCTTTGGCGCTGGCCTCCGGGCTGACGCACGATATCTGCAAGGGCGTGCATGGCCATGAGGCCGCCGGAGGGCGGCTGCTGGCTCGTCTGGGGCTGGCCCGCATGGCTGCCATCGTGGCGGCCCACAGGGATCAGAGCGTCCCGGCGGAAAAAAAACTGGGTGCGCACGAGCTGGTCTATCTGGCGGACAAATACTGCCGGGGCGGGATCTGGGTGCCGGTGGCGCAGCGTTTTGCCCAGAAACTGGAAGAATTCGGCGCTGATCCGGGCGCCCGGGCCGGTATCGAAGGGCGGCGCGACCGGGCACTGGCTCTGGAACGGCGGCTGGCCGTGGAGCTGGGCCGTGACCCCGCCCAGCTGGCACGGGAAGTGCTGGATACGGCGGACATCGGTACGCGCGCGCAGATGCTGGATGCCCGGCGCGCTCTCTGGACGCCGCTGTGCCCGCTGGGAGAGGATGCCTGACATGGCCGGGCTCTGGCTGTTGCGTCACGGTTCTTTGCCGCCCAATCCTGAGCGGCGTTTCGTGGGCGCGCGCGACATCGCCCTGACCGCTGCGGGACGGGAGCAGATACGGCAGGCCGCCCGGGCCCTGCTGAGGGAATGCGGTGCGGCAAACGGACTGCCGCCCTTTGGTGCCGTAGCCACCGGGCAGGGCAGACATGCGCGGACGGCGGTGGCAGAGGCGGCGGAGAGAGGAGCGCTACGGGAAGGGGAGAGCGGCCGGTATGGGCCCTTCCTGCCCCGGCACATCATCTGCTCGGATCTGGGGCGCTGCCGGGAAAGCGCACGGCTGGTGCAGGAAATCTTCCATGCCCGGGGCCATGCCATAGATATTTTTCCCGATGCGGGACTGCGCGAGATCTCGCTGGGACTGTGGGAAGGGCTGACCGTGGCCGAAGTGGAAAGCCGCTGGCCGGGCAGCCATGCGGCACGCGGGGCAGACATGGCGGGCTTTGCGCCGCCGCAGGGAGAGAGCTTCGCCGCCGTACAGGCCCGTGCCGTGGCCTGTGTGGAACGCTGGCAGGCCCGGTATCCTGATGAATGTTTGCTGCTGGTCAGCCACGCGGGCGTGCTGCGTACTTTGTTGTGCCATTGCCTGGCCCTGCCGTTGGCCGAAGTGATGCGCGTCCCCCAGCATTATGCCTGCCGTATCTGGCTGTCGGGACAGGAATTTTAGAGGGGAAGCGCTTCCTCTAGCGGGGTCTTGGGGGCTTCCTTTGCATCTTCCCCAAGACGCTTTGGTCAGGGAAATGGCAGGGGGCGCCTACAAGGTCGGCTTGCCCCTGTGGCCTTCCGGTAACAGAAACGAAGAGACCGAAGGCTGTTGGATGTGGGACTTTGAAAGGCGGACCTCCCAACTGCACGGTCCGGCCGTCGTTGTCGTCGCTGTCGGGAGGGGAATGCCCCGGGTGATGCCGTGCGCGGGGAGGGCGTCCGAGGGAAAAGAGTTTTACGTCTGCGTAACGGGAGAGCGGCACAGGGCGGGCCTGTGACGATGCCCTGGGACAGCGCGCGGGGCCTCCTGAAAGAAGCCCCGGCGTTCCTTCCTAATCCAGGGTCAGGATGACGGACAGGGCCTTGAAGATGACCCAGACGCTGCTGCCCACCGGCGGGATGGGGCTTTCACCGCGTACATGCAGGGCGCAGGCCTGGCTGCCGTCAGGCAGGTTGACCAGGATCTCGGCCAGCATCTCGTCCTGGCGCACGCGTTCCACCGTGCCCCGGAAGCAGTTGCGTGTGGCCACGGGGGGCTTGTCCTGGCCCTGGTCGGGCTCGATGATGATCCAAGGGGCCTTGATGCTGGCGGTGACCAGCATGTCCTTGGAAAGCCCCAGGCTCTTGCAGCTTTCGTCCGTGATCATGGCCGTGACGCGCAGGCCGCCCGCCGTGCACAAGACCACGGTGACGATGATGCCCGAGGCCCGCAAGTGTTCGATGCGGCCGTGGAAGACGTTTCGGGCGCTGGTACGCAGCCCGCTGGTGCGCTGGACATGTTCACGCAGCAGGGTCTGCGCGGCCTTGAGGTTGTAGCGGATGCTGCCGGACTGCTGACGGCGGTTGCGCCCGGCGAACATGTCGGCCACAGGGGCGGGCAGGCCCTGGCGGACCAGCTCGAGGATGCGGGTCTGGCGCAGGCTGCGGGCACTGAGCAGGCCCGCGGGCAGGCCGCAGGCATTGCCGCACTGCTGCAGGCTGCGCCGCACATAGCTGGCATCGCAGTGGAGCAGGGCGCCGCTGGGCGTGAACAGGGCGGGGTCTTCCATCATCTGGCGCAGGCGGCGGCAATGGGTGGCGGGCAGGGGGACCTGCCGGGCATGTTCCCCCTGGATGTGGATGATCCCGGAGCCCCAGTCCATGTGCCCCAGTTCCAGGGCAAGGGCCTCCACCAGGCGCAGACCGCCATAGCGCAAGAGCATGAAGATGCACCACAGGCGGGCATGGGCCCGGCGTGCCCGCATGCTGGTCGATTCGGCGTACTGCTGCCAGTACCAGGATTCGGCGGCCAGCAGTTCCTGATCGCTCAGGCCTTTTTCGTCACGCAGCAGGCTGGCAGTGTCCTGGCGCATGAGCTTCTGCTGCAGCCATTTCCTGTCTTCCGTCTCCAGACTGTGCAGTAAAGTGCTAAGTTTTTCACGTTTTTGCGCGGAAACCATAGAAAACCTCCCTGAAGCTTCCCTAAAATAACTTGTATCATAAGATGTTACAAGTTGTCGCGCTTTTCATATAATCCGTGTCTGCCTTGCCCCGCTCCTGAAGGCGCGTAAAGTGCATCATGACAAGAACATAAAAAAGCCAAGGAGGCTTGTATGTTGTTTGAACGAGTGCTTTCCGCCTGTATCAAAAGCGTGTCCCTGGCCGTGGCCGCCCTTGTCCTCGCCCTCGGTTGCGGGCAGGCCGTGACGGCGTCTGCCGGGGAGATGACCGTTTCCGCGGCGGCCAGCCTGACCAATGCCTTTGCCGAACTCAAGACCGCGTTCGAAAAATCCCATCAGGGCCTGACCGTGCATACCAATTTTGCCGCCTCCAACCCGCTGCTCAAGCAGATGCAGGAAGGGGCCCCGGTGGACGTGTTCGCCTCCGCCGACCAGGAGACCATGGACAAGGCCCAGAAAGCCCAGCTCATCAAGCCTGAAAGCCGCAAGAATTTCGTCAGCAATACCGTCGTCCTCATCGTGCCCGCCCAGGGCAAGAAGTTCGGCAGCCTTGCCGAGCTCAAGAAGGCCCAGCGCATCGCCGTGGGTTCGCCCGAAAGCGTGCCGGTGGGCCGTTATACGCGTGACGCCCTGAAAAGCGCCGGACTCTGGGAGACCCTCCAGCCCTCCTTCATCTACGGCAACAGCGTGCGACAGGTCCTGGATTACGTGGCCCGTGGTGAAGTCGATGCCGGCATCGTCTACGCCACCGACGCCAAGCAGCGCGCCGACAAGGTCGATGTCTGCCTGACGCTCACGGGCCATAAGCCTGTCACCTATCCCATTGCCGTAGCCACCACCGGCAGCAATGCTGCCATGGGCCAGGCTTTCGTGGACTTCGTCCTTTCCCCCGAAGGACAGGCGATCCTGGCCCGTTACGGCTTCTCCAAGCCGTAGGATTCTGATGGCGACGGCGTTGCGGGCGCTGTCGTCCTGTTCCCACCGGGCCCGGACATGTCCCGACTCCTGCATGTCCGGGTCCGGCATTTTGCGCTGAATGTCTCCGGTCCGGCGGTATCGCCGACGGCCGGAGCCCAGGATGCTTCCCCCTGCCGGCGGTCGGGCCTGGTCCCCCGCCGGTATTGTTGCCCGGATACCGCATGGAATACCTTGTCCCTACCGATCTTGCCCGGCCGCTCCTGCTTTCGCTGCGGGTGGCGGGCATCGCGACCGCGCTCTCCTTTCTGGCCGCGCTTTTCGTGGCCTGGCGTCTGGCCCGTCGCCGCGGCCCCCTGCCGGCCCTGCTGGATGCCCTGTGCACGTTGCCCCTTGTCTTGCCGCCCACGGTGCTGGGCTATTACCTGATCCTCGTCGTGGGTCGTAACGGCCTGCTGGGCCCGGCGCTGCGGGATCTTGGCCTGCAGCTCATCTTTTCCTGGCAGGGGGCGGTGGTGGCCGCCACCGTGGTGGTCTTCCCGCTGCTCTACAAATCCGCGCGGGCGGCCCTGGAACAGGTGGACCCGCATTTGGAGAACGCCGCGCGCACTCTGGGGGCCTCGGAGCTGCGCATCCTGCTGACCGTTTCCCTGCCGCTGGCCTGGAAGGGCATCTTTGCCGGGCTCATGCTGGCCTTTGCCCGCGGCATGGGCGAATTCGGCGCGACCCTGATGGTGGCGGGCAACATCCCCGGCAAGACGCAGACCCTGGCCCTGGCCATCTACGATGCCTTCCAGGCGGGCAATGACGCCCTGGCCACCCTGCTGGTGCTGGTGACGTCCGGGTTGTGCGTGACCCTGCTCATGGCCGCCGAAGTGCTGGTCAAATATAAAAGAAGGCGGCGCAGCGCATGATCTTTCTGGATATAAAAAAATCATTCGACGATCCCGGCAGGGAAGCGCCCTTCCATCTGGGCATCCGTCTGGAGATGCCGGAGGACAGCCGGACCCTCGTTTTGTTCGGTGCTTCCGGTTCGGGCAAGACCCTGACCCTGCATTGCCTTGCCGGTCTGGTCCGGCCCGATGCCGGGCGCATCGTGGTGGACGGGAACGTCCTGTGTGACAGCGAGCAGGGCATCTGTGTGCCTGCCCGGCGGCGGCGCATCGGCTACATGTTCCAGGATTACGCCCTGTTCCCGCATCTGAGCGTGTTGCATAACGTGGCCTATGCCGGGACGGGCCTGCTGCCCTGGCGTCTGAACGGGGAGCAGCGCACCTGGGCCATGGATCTGCTGGAGCGCCTGGGCATCGCTCATCTGGCCCGCCTGTACCCGGGCAACCTCTCCGGCGGGCAGAAGCAGCGTGTGGCGCTGGCACGGGCCCTGGGGACACGGCCGTCGCTCCTTTTGCTGGACGAGCCCTTTTCCGCGCTCGACCCCCTGCTGCGTGAACGCCTGCGCGGCGAGATACAGGAGATCCTTGCCGCATTCGCCATCCCGGCCGTCATCATCAGCCATGACCCGGAAGACGTGGACGCCTTTGCCGGGACCCTGGTCACCTACCACCGGGGACGGGCCCGCATGATCGCGGATTATGCCTCCCTGCGCCGGGAGTACGCGTCGGCGGGCGATTGTTTGCGCCATCTGCAGCAGGAGATGCAGGCAGAGAGCGCCCGGGCCGCAGGGCGGTAGTCCGGGCGGGCCATAAGCAACGGCAGGATCCCCTACGTTTTTGCGACTTGGGCCCCGATACTTGAGGTAACGGCCTGCCTGCATAGGAGACTTCTTGCTTGCCGCCATCCAGAAAAGAGGGACAGATCCCTGATGAAAAGCCTCCTTCGGGAGGCTTTTTTGTTGCAGTCCTGCATCCGAAGAGAAGGGAAAGGATGCAAGACTGCGCCACAGGAAGAGGGGAGGGAAGAATTTCTTCAAACCTGTCGCATGTTCTGCAGAAGGTACGGATTTTGCTTGTCATTTGCGAAAGATTTCTTTTGAATAGCCGTGGCGTCAGCCTGTGACGCCGGGGAGAAAAGATGACGGATACGGAACAATCCATACCGGGGACAGGGCCTGCGGCACGCCGCGCCTGGCAGAAGGGGCTGCCGCTGGCGCTCCTGACCCTGTTGTGCATGACCCTTTTTGCCCCCAACTCCATCCTGTGCCGCCTTGCCCTGCTGCATCACGGCATGGATCCGGTCAGTTATACGGCCATCCGCATGACGTCCGGCGCTTTGATGCTCTTTGTCCTGCACAGATGGCGCCAGCGGCGTCACGGGCAGGTGCCGGACTGGCGGGGGCAGGGCAGCTGGGGCGCGGCCCTGGCGCTGTTCACCTACATGCTGGCGTTTTCCATCGCCTATGTGAGCATGCCCACCGCGGCCGGGGCCCTGGTCATCGCCGTGGCCGTGCAGACCAGCATGATAGGTTACGGGATCCATGCGGGGCAGCGCCCCAACCTGGGGCAGACGCTGGGGATAGGCCTGGCCATGGCCGGGCTCGTGGTCCTGCTGCTGCCCGGTCTGGAAGCGCCGCCCCTGCCGGCCGCCTGCGTGATGTTCGTGTCCGGCTCCGCCTGGGGGGCCTACAGCCTGTGCGGCCGCAAGTTCCGTCACGCTGCGGAGGCCACCACCGACAACTTCATCCGCTGCGTCCCCCTGGTCCTGGTGCTGATGCTGGCCCTGTGGTGGCGGCTCTCCCTGCCGGTGCAGGGGGTGGCGCTGGCCCTGTGCGCCGGGGCCCTGGCCTCCGCCCTGGGCTATATCCTCTGGTATGCGCTGGTGCCCTGTTACAGTATCGCGGCCGCTGCCGCCGCCCAGCTGAGCGTGCCTGTCATCACGGCCCTGGGGGCGGTGGTCTTCGTGGGCGAGGCCATCACCCTGCGCCTTGTCCTGTGTTCGGCCGCCATCCTCGGCGGCATCTTCATCGTGGCTTTGTGGGGGCAGCGTCATGCTGTGCCCCGGCCTGACGGCAACAGATGCGGACAATCGGCGGATACCGCCCCAAGGAGATGATCATGATGCAAGGACTGGAACTTTCCCGGCGCTATTTCGAGGCCTGCCTGCCCCTGTTGCAGGAACAGGTGGGCGACATCCTGCCCCTGTGCGCCGTGGGCCTGGCAGGGGAGGGCTCGGAATGCCTGGGCTTCGACGATGCCACGTCCCGGGATCACGACTGGGGGCCGGGCTTCTGTATCTGGCTTTCGCGGGAAGACCTGGCCCGGCACAGGCAGCGGCTGGAAGACGTCCTGCGCCTGCTGCCCGGGACCTTCGAGGGTTTTCCCTGTCGCATGACGCCGGAGCGGCGCATGGGGCGGACAGGACCCATGGCCATGGAAGATTTTTACGCCCGCTTCACCGGCCGGGACACGCCGCCTTCCGACTGGTGTCACTGGCTGGGCATGCAGGAATGGGGACTGGCCACCTGCACCAATGGCGAAGTTTTTTTCGACGGGCCCGATCGCTTCAGTGCTTGGCGCACGACCCTGCTGGACTATTTTCCCCGTGACCTGCATCTGAAAAAAATGGCCACGCGCTGCATGCAGATGGCACAGGCGGGCCAGTACAACCTGCCGCGCTGTCTTGAACGAGGGGACAGCATCGGCGCCATGCTGGCCCTGGGGCGCTTCAGCGAGGCGGCCCTTTCCCTGGCCTGCCTGCTGAACCGGCGGTATCTGCCGTTCTACAAATGGGCCTGGCGCACCGTGCAGGGCCTGCCCCGCCTGGGGGCCGATATGTGTACTGCCCTGCAACAGGCCGCAGCGGCCCCTTTGACGACCGAAGAAGGCGGGCAGAAAGCCGTGGCGGCCGTGGAAGACATCTGCGCTCTTGTGGCGGCGGAGCTACGGCGTCAGGGACTGAGCGATGAGCAGGACAGCTGGCTGTGGCTGCACGGGCCGATAGTGATGCGGCAGGTGCGCACGGTGGAGATCCTGCGCATGGACCTGCTGCGGGATTAGCGGGCAGGACACAGCCGGAACAGCGGGCATACGGTTGCGACCGGCTGCCCGTTTTGGCAACATGGGGCCAGCATGGCCGGACGTCTGCGCATACAGCCCGGCAGAAGAGATCTTTTCAGGAGTACGAACATGGATGCGAAAAGCTGGATCCAGGAGATCCGTGCCGCCGGCAAGCTGATGGCTGCCGGGGACCTTGCCGGTGCCGAAAACCGGTATCGCCAATTGCTGGACAAGGGGACGGACAATCCTCTGCACAAGGCTCTGGCTCTGGACGGGCTGGGGCGTGCCGTCTTCGAGCAGGGCCGTCAGGCCGAAGCCATCGAAGCCATCGAGGCGGCCGTGAGCCTGCTGCGTGAGCGGCAGGGCGTGCAGGATCCCGCCACCTGTGGCGCGCTGCAGAATCTGGGACGTCTGTACCTTGCTGCCGGACAGGTGGAAAAGAGCATCGCCGTGAGCCGCGAAGCCGTGGACGGCCTGCGTGCCGGTTTTTGGGAAGATCATCCGCTGGTGGCCGGAGCCATGATGCGCCTTTCGGCCTGCCTGTACATGCAGCGGGATCTGGATGGCGCCGAGGCGCTGCTGCTCAAGGCCCGGGACGTGTTCGAGAAGCAGAGCGGCGACGAGTCCCGCATGGATGTCTCCACCTGCCTGAACAATCTGGGACGCATCCATGAAGAGCGCGGCGATCTGGAACAGGGCATCGCCCTGCACCGCCAGGCCGTGGCCATCCGCAAGGAGCTGCTGGGCGACCATACGGAAACGGCCTTCTCCCTGGGCAACCTCGGCGTGGCCCTGGCAACGGCCGGTCAGTGGCAGGAAGCCGTGGATACCCTGCAGGAAGCCCTGGACTGCTATGCCCGTGCCGGACATACCACCGGACCGGACATCGAAGGCTACCGCAAGAATCTTGAGATCTGCCGCCACGCCCTGAAGATGGTGGCTCCGGGGACGACGCCCCAGGTCAGCGACGACTAGCCGTCCACATCTTTTTGAGGACGACATGAAACGGCAACGGGGAAATGCCTCATGGCATTTCCCCGTTTTTTGTACAGGAAGGAAAGCTGTCGTAATGGGCCGATGTTTGCGCCTGACGGACAGCAGGCGATGGCACGAAGATACAGACAGTGCTCCCGGCGCGGCAGGGCGGAGATCGCCTGACAGCTCCGGAGCCTCGGCGGAATTTGTCCGGCAGGGGCAGGTGCCTCAGCGGCGGCGCAGGGCAAAGGCCAGCACGAGGATGACCAGGGCCAGGCCGCCGGCAGCCACGGGCAGGGTCTCCATGGCGTCCAGACTGTCGCCATACTGCTGCCGGACCAGGGCGGCCCCGGCAAAGATGACACCGGCAAGGATGGCCTTGAGACCCACACCGCGCCATTGCCTCTGGCGCAGGGCCGTCCGGCTCCGGTACAGGCTGTCGCCGTGGCGCGCTTCATAGGCGGCCAGATCGAGGCCGCGGCGGGCCAGCTCCGCATCGAAAAGCTCGCGGGCCTGTTCGGTCAGCTTGTGGCGTTCCAGCGCGCACAGGCTTTCGTCATCCAGTTCCGCGTAGCGCTGTTGCAGCAAAGTCTTTTTTTCGTCGTTCGTCATGGCTGTACGGGAAGGGTCGGTGCCGGGGCCTGCGGGGAGACCATTTCCGGCAGGAAGGTAATGCGCGGCAGGCCCCGTCCTTCCAGCGCACCGCGGACGCGCTGTTCAAACAGCTCCCTGCCCATGACCGGACCGTCCTCCTGGCCGTCGAGCGTGACATGGGCTTCCAGCAGGGCCGGGCCGTAACTGTCCGGGGCCGTCTGGTAGCCGCTGGCCGTGGTGACGCTCAGCGGCGCGTGCATGAAATCGAGGCTCTGCATGAAGACCCGGAAGCGTACTTCACTGGCGTTGTCGGGGCCTTCCCACAATTCCATGGCCAGGACGGTGCCGGGCGGCAGGGCATTGGGCGGAAAACCCGACGCCTGCCAGTCGATGCCCAGCAGCGAGCCGATGGCCGCCAGGTTGTTGTCGTTGCCCACAAAGACGGCGCACCGGGCCTCGTTGAGACGCGGGTCGGCATGCTGGCTGTAAAGGGCAAGGGCCATATCCCGCAGCAGGGGGCCGCCGTAGATGCCGGCGACCAGCGGCGTGCGGTGCAGGGCATTGAAAATCTCGCTGCGGATGGGCAGGAGCTTGCGCAGGGCCGCGGCATTGGCCTGGCCCCAGGCGGCATCCTGCTGCGGCCACTGGGCGTATTCCTGCACCAGCAGGTCCACCAGGGTCGATCCCAGACCAAGGCCGCCCCGTATCTCCACACGGCGGCCCATGTCCATAATGGAGATGGAGGGGAGCATGTCGGACAGGCGGCAGCCGCCGGGCAGGTTGATGCTGTTGCAGGCTTCGGAGGACAGGGGGCCCGTGAGCTGGTCCAGCAGGGACATGGGCTCGCCCAGGCTTTCCCAGAACTGGGAAAAGTCCCCGTTGATGTGGTCCAGGACGGCCAGGGCCGTCTCGGCCGGGTCGAAGATGGCAAGACCGGCCTGTACAGGCTCAAAGAGAGGGTCGGGATCCAGGTTCACCACGGCATAGGAAGGCAGCGTGCCCGGCGTCAGGCCCCGCAACAGGGCCTCGGCACTGCCGCGGCTGCGCGGGGTGTTGTCCGCACGCACGAAGACCCGGGATTCGGTCTTTTGCGCCGGCAGCAGGCCCGCCTCAAGATACAGAGCACGCAGGGAGGCCCACTGGGCCGTCAGCAGCCCGGCGCCGCGCGGCGAGAGCTGGCCGGGCCCCACAGGCCATTGCGGCCAGGCTTTGCCGGTGATCCGGGGCAGCTGGTTATCGTCGGCCGGTGCCGCGACACCATGACGTGTCAGCATGACGACCTTGCTGAGGTGATACGCGGATGGGGCAGCAGACACCGGACAGGGTATCAGGCCCAGGAGCAGGGTGAGCAATCCGGCGAGGCATGTCCAGGTTCGCATGAGGATCTCCTTTCTTGGTGGAAGCATAAGCGTAAACGATGCCGGGGGCAATGTCTTGCGCAGATATGCCCGCAACCCTTCTGCGCGCGGATGTGACGTTCATGTTACAGGCGTTCGGGCATGGACAAAGCGGCCCGGCGCTGCTAGATTCCTGCTTTCCACCTGTAGAGGAACACGGCCTGAGGACAGGCCGACAGCCGCCGGGCGGCGCAGGCGGAGAGAGTTTCAGCAACGACCCGAAAGGGTGGAGCATGGCATGAGCAGACTGACCAATCGAGATTTTTTGAAGGAAACGGACTTTACTTCCGAAGACCTGATCTACTTGCTGGATCTGGCCGCCGCACTGAAAAAAGCCAAGCAGGAAAAGCGCGAGCCCAAGTTCCTGCTGGACAAGAATATCGTGCTATTGTTTGAAAAGGATTCCACCCGGACCCGTTGCTCTTTTGAAGTGGCGGCCCATGACCAGGGTGCCCACACCACCTATCTGGGCCCCTCCGGTTCCCAGATCGGCAAAAAGGAATCCATGGCCGATACGGCCCGTGTGCTGTCCGGTTTCTATGACGGCATCGAATACCGCGGCTTTGGCCAGAGCATCGTGGAAGAGCTGGCCCGTTTTGCCAGCGTGCCGGTGTGGAACGGCCTGACCAACGAATGGCACCCCACCCAGATCCTGGCGGACTTTTTGACCATGCGCGAGCATTGCGACAAGCCCTACAAGGACCAGACCATGGCCTACATCGGCGATGCCCGCTACAATATGGGCAACTCCCTGATGATCGCCTCGGCCATGCTGGGCCTGGACTTCCGCAGCGTGGCGCCCCGGGCCCTGTGGACCTCCGACGAGATCTACGAACAGGCCTGCGCCATCGCCGAGCGGACCGGGGCCCGCATCACCCGTACGGAAGATGTGGACAGCGGCGTCAAGGGCTGCGACTTCCTGTATTCCGACGTCTGGGTCTCCATGGGCGAGCCGGAAGATGTCTGGCAGGAACGCATCAACCTGCTGACCCCCTACCGCATCGACAGCGAGATGATGCGCAAGACCGGCAATGAGCGCTGCGCTTTCCTGCATTGCCTGCCCAGCTTCCACAACCGTGACACCATCATCGGTGAAAAGATGTACCAGCGCTTTGGCCTGGAATGCATGGAAGTGAGCGATGAAGTCTTCGAATCGCCCAACAGCCTCGTGTTTGCCGAAGCCGCCAACCGCATGCACACCATCAAGGCCGTCATGGTGGCCACGCTGGCCGACGTGCCGGACGATTTCGTGAGGCAGGGCAGCCTGTAGGCCGCACCGCAGCGGCCCGAAGCCTTCCCGCCGTCATGTGAAAGCCCCTCTTTTCCGGGGGCGCAGGGCTGGCGGCCCGGCTAGGGGCCGAACAACGACCTTATGCACAAAAAGAGCGTGTATCCTGTCATGGATGCACGCTCTTTTATTTTTATGCGGCAACGACTGTTCCGTCATCCTGCGGGAGGAGCGCCGGCTCCTGCGGACGCAGGCCCGCAGGGTCGCAGCACTGCCTCATCCCGCGCACCCTCACTTTCCCGAAAACCATTTTGCCGGGTAGACCACGCCGTCCTTATGCTGTTTGCCCTGTCCCCAGGGGCATCTGGCTACCGGGCCGGGATCTGGGCGGGGTCCCCGCATAGTGCCCCTCATCCGCACCGGGGGACGGGAAGGCGGGGCTGTCCTGTGCGCGACATCAGCGTCACAGGGATCATGCAGCGTTTTTTGAAGGGTGAGGGGGAAAGGGGGACTTTTTGCCGCTGGAAAAAGTCCCCCTCTCCCCTTGAAAATATGGATCGAAACTTCTGCGGCTAGCGGTATTCGCGACCGGACCAGAGTACGCGGCCGATGACGCGGAACTGTTCGGCGCAGTCGCCGCTCAGGTCGAGGGTCACGGGAGGATAGGCAGGGTTGGTGCTGTGCAGGACGATCTGGCCGGGCAGCAGGTCGATGCGCTTGATGTAGATGGCATCCTCGAAGCCGATGGCGTAGAGGCGGCCGGAGACGATCTCGGTCTGGCCCTGATCCAGCAGGACGAGGTCGTTGTCCTGTATCTCGGGCACCATGCTGTCGCCCGAGACGCGCATCAGCACCATGCGGCGGGGATTGCCCTTGCGGTGCAAAAAGTCGCTGCGGAAGGCATAGCCGCCTTCCTGTTCGCTGCTGACTTCCAGACTGCCGGAACCGGCGGACAGGCGGGCCACCACCAGGGGCACGGTGATCATGTCCACATCGTCATCCACATCTTCCAGCATGAGGCAGGCGGGCATGGCACCGGACTCCACCAGCGGGAGGCGCATGGGGCCACGGCCGAAGAAGAGCCAGTCGGCATTGCAGCCTGTTTCCGCGGCGCAGATGCGGACCCACTCGTCCGGGACCTGGCCTTTGGCCAGCGCCTGTTCCACATCCGCCACGGGCAGGCCCAGGGCCCGGGCCAGTTCAACAGCGGTGTCCGCTTCCAGCGCCTGCATGAGGCGTTGCACGATTGTCGGATCGGAACGGGAATCGGTCATGGATGGTCTCCTCGGCACAGTATGGAAAACGCCATCATGCTAGCAGCAGGGCAGGGGGAAGGCAAGCAGTGGCAAGGCCCGGCGGGCAGAAACGACGGCACGGAAGGGGCGCCGGCCTGAGCGAACGGGGAGGGATACGGGCAGGCTTTCGTGCAGACCGTGGTCCCCGGCTGCAGGCATCGGCATATCGGAAAAGGGATAGGCCCGGTACGGAGGCCTGACGCAGGGCAAGAAAAAAGCCCCGCCGGAGCGGGGCTTGAAGACGATGTGCCGTATTAGGCAAGCAGTCCCTTGGAAGCCAGGACGTTCTTGAGGCGTTCCAGATGTTCGTCGGTCAGCGGGCAGAGCGGCAGGCGCATCTCGTCGGTCATGCGGCCCATGAGAGCCAGGGCGGTCTTGACCGGGATGGGGTTGCTTTCCATGAACATGGCCTGATGCAGGACGAAGAGGTCATGATGGATGCCCATGGCGGTGGAGATATCGCCCTTGGCAAAGGCATTGTACATGGCAGCCACCTTGCCGGGGACGATATTGGAGGTCACGGAGATGACGCCGCTGCCGCCGATGGACATGAGGGGCAGAGCGGTGAAGTCGTCACCGGAAAGCAGACTGAAGCCCTTGGGGCACTGTTCCATGATCAGGCTGCACTGGCTCATGTCGCCGGTGGCTTCTTTCACGCCCACGATATTGGGGAACTCATGAGCCAGACGGCTGAGCGTGGCAGGCAGCAGGTTGGTGCCGGTACGGCCGGGAACGTTGTAGGGGACCAGAGGCATGTCGACGGCTTCGGCGATGGCCTTGAAGTGACGGTACAGACCTTCCTGGGTGGGCTTGTTGTAATAGGGGGAGATCAGCAGCGCACCGTCGGCCCCGGCTTTCTGGGCAAAGCGGGTCAGGCGGATGGCTTCGATGGTATTGTTGGAACCGGCACCGGCCAGGACGGGCACACGCCCCTTGACCTGGTCGATACAGATCTCGATGACACGTTCATGCTCTTCGTGGGAGAGCGTGGCCGATTCGCCGGTGGTGCCGCAAGGCACAAGGCCGTGGATTCCCTCACTGATCTGGAATTCAATGAATTCGCGATAGGCGGCTTCATCAACGGCGCCGTTTTTGAACGGCGTGACGAGGGCGGTCAGGGCACCGAAAAATTGCATGGTCCACTCCTTGGAACTGAGCTAAATGGGACTGCGGTTACTGGTTGATATATTCCTTGAGCTCCTTCCCGGCACGGAAGAAGGGCAGGCGTTTGGGCACGACGGAGACGCTTTCGCCGGTTTTGGGATTACGTCCGGCATAGCCGCTGTATTCCTTGATCTTGAAGCTCCCGAATCCCCTGATCTCGATACGGTCGCCAGCGATGAGCGAATCCTTCATCGCATCAATGAAAGTGTTCACCACCAAGGACGCATCATCGAACGGAAGATTGCTTTCTTCTGCCAGGGCCTTGATGAGTTCGCTCTTGTTCATCGTTCCTCCTCGTCGGTGAAAGGAGAGCGTTGGTAAAAAGGATGCCAGTCGTTATGATAAGGAATCCTATCCTTTTTACCGGACGAGGTAAAGTTGCAGGGCGGAAAATGGCAGGGAAATATGCCCGGAAAAGTGCGGGACATGCCTGTTTTGCGGGGCAGACGCACCTTTCCGGGCCATGAAGACGCTATCAGCGCTGCTGTTCGTGCCTGTAGAGCAGGTAGTCGTGCTGGAACTGGTCGATCTGGCCATCCAGGACGGCTTCCACGTCGCCGCATTCGCTGTTGGTCCGGTGGTCCTTGACCAGACGGTACGGCTGGAGGGTGTAGGTGCGGATCTGGCTGCCGAAGGCGATGGCGTCCTTGCCCGCATACTGGGCGGCGCGCTCGGCTTCGCGCTTTTGCAGCTCAAGGTTGTACAGACGGGCCTTGAGGATGCACAGGGCCGCTTCCTTGTTGTGGTGCTGGGACTTCTCGTTCTGGCACTGGGCCGAGATGCCCGTGGGGATGTGGGTCACGCGCACGGCCGAGCTGGTGGTGTTCACGCTCTGGCCGCCGGGGCCGCTGGAGCGGAAGGTGTCGAAGCGCAGGTCCGTTTCCTTGATGTCTAGCTGGATGTCGTCGCCCACGTCGGGCATGACGTCCACGGAGGCGAAGGAGGTGTGGCGGCGGCCGGAAGCATCGAAGGGCGAGATGCGGATCAGGCGGTGGATGCCGCGTTCGCTCTTCAGGAAACCGAAGGCGTGCGGGCCCGAGATGCGCAGGGTCACGCTCTTGATGCCGGCTTCATCACCGGGAAGATAGTCCAGCTCCTCCACGGTGAAATGGCGCCGGGCAGCCCAGCGGGTGTACATGCGCAGCAGCATCTCCGCCCAGTCCTGGGATTCGGTGCCGCCCGCACCGGGGTGGATCTCCAGGATGGCGTCCTGGTTGTCCTCCTCGCCGGAGAGCAGCATGACCAGTTCCGTCTCGTCCAGCAGGGCGTCCAGGCTGTCCTGCTGTTTCGCCAGGGATTCCAGGGCCTCGTCCTCGCCGCTTTCCACAGCCAGTTCCAGCCACTCGTGCATGTCGTCATGGCAGGTCTTGAGGGCATTGAGGCGGGAGACCTCATCCTCCAGCTGGCGCTTTTCGCGCAGCAGGGGGGTCAGGGCCTCGGGATTGTCCCAGGCATTGGGGCGGGAAAGTTCCGTTTCGATGGCGGCAAGACGCTGTTCGCTGGCCGCGACGTCAAAGACGCCCCCAAAGGTTGTCGAAACGCTGGTCGAGGGGCTGGCAACGGGCACGAAGATCACTGAGTTGCAACATGAGAACTATCGAGGGGTTGAAGGTGAGGGGCGACGCGTGCCCCAGAAAATGCCGAGCCAGAGCAGTCCGGCGGCCAGCGGCAGCCAGAGCCCGAGCTTGTGATAGATGGTGGCCCCCTGTTGCAGGCGCACACGCCCCCAGAGGGTATTTTCTTCGAACTGGCCCCCGCGGACGGTCACGCGGCCGCGGGCGTCGATGATGGCGGAGATGCCGGTATTGGTGCCCCGCAGCAGCCAGCGCCCCTGTTCCACGGCGCGCAGGGAGGCGAGGTACAGATGCTGGAGCGCCGCCGGCGAGCGGCCGAACCAGCCGTCGTTGCTGATGTCCACCAGCACGTTGGCGCCGTGCTCCACGCGGGCCTGCGCCAGCCAGGGGAAGACGGCCTCGTAGCAGATGAGCATGCCCAGGCGGAGGTCTTCGTGCACCAGGGGCGCGGCGGAGCGGCCGGGGGTGTAGACGCCCACTTCCTGGAGCAGGTCGGCAAGGAAGTTCCAGTTGAGCCACTCCGGCACATATTCGCCGAAGGGCACGAGATGTTCCTTGTCATAATGGCCCGCCGTGTTGCCCGAGGGATCGAGGAGCAGGGCACGGTTGAAGACCTGCATGTTGCCTGCCGCATCATACTGGAAGCCGGGCACGCCGGTCAGCAGGGGGCTCTGGGACTGGCGGGCCAGATTGCGCACCAGTGCGGACAGGATGCCGTTGTTGTCGAAATTGAAGGGCAGGGCCGTTTCGGGCCAGACGATAAGGGGCTTTTCGCCGGGATGGCGCGCCAGCTCCGCCTGTGTCAGGCGCAGATAGGTCTCCACCGTGCGGCGCTGGTAGGCCGGCACCCACTTCTGGTTCTGGTCGATGTTGCCTTCGGCAAAGAGGACGGCCACGCTGTCCTCGCCGCGGGGATCGTCCTCCAGCGGCGTGGTGTGCAGGCGCCAGGCACCGTAGCCCAGCAGCAGGGCGGCCAGCAGCAGCCCGGTGCACACGCAGGCAGGCCGGCGCCAGTGCCGCAGGCAAAGGATCACCGTGACCCACAGGCCGGCCAGCAGATAGGCACCCGTCACGTCGGCGGCCTGTATCCACAGGGGCCAGGCCGCCAGGGCGCCGCCCAGGGGCAGCCAGGGAAAGCCCGCCACCAGCGCGTAGACGTATTCCAGAAAATACCAGGCAAGACCCAGCAACCAGGCTTGCGCCAGCGGGCCGCGCCCGCGCAGGGCATGGGCCAGCAGGCTGAACAGGCCGCCGGCGCTGGCCAGGCAGGTGGCCACCAGCACGGCGCAGACCGCCGCCAGGGCCATGGGCAGGTTGCCCACGGTGGCCATGGGAATGGTCAGCCAGTAGAGCACGGCCGCCATGCCCACGATGGAGCTCAGCCAGCCGCGACGCAGGGCCGCGCCCGCCGAGGGCGCCGAATCGCCCAGCAGGGCCAGGCACAGGGGCAGCAGCAGGGCCAGCGGCGGCAGGGAGATCCAGCCGTTGGGGAACGCAAGCCACAACGCCGCGGCCCCCGCCAGGCCGAGGCCCAGGGGGGAGGAACGCAACCAGGCGTCACGCATCTCAGTCTTCCGTTTCAGAGGCGTCGGGCGTGTTTTCCCGGGCCGGTTCCATGCGCAGGTGGCGGATGAGCTTCTTGTCCGCATCCAGCACTTCGAAGCGCCAGCCGCGCAGGATGAAGACCTCGCCGGGGGCGGGCACATGGCCGGCTTCCATGCTCAGGTAGCCGCCGATGGTGTCCACTTCGTCGGAGCTGAGGTCCACGCCCAGTTCTTCAAGATCTTCCAGCAGGGCACGGCCCGTGAGTTCATAGACATGGGCCCCCAGGGGACGGATGTCTTCCTCGCGGGGAGCGTCGTGTTCGTCCTCGATGTCGCCCACGATCTCTTCCAGCAGGTCTTCGATGGTGATCAGGCCCGAGGTGCCGCCGTATTCATCCAGCGCGATGGCGATGTGCTGCTTGCTGGCGCGGAATTCCTGCAGGAGGTTGCGGATGGGCTTGGTCTCGGGCACGAAGAACGGTTCGCGCATGATGGCACTGGCGGGCTGGTCAGCCATCTTGGGGTCCAGCAGGCAGCTCAGGATATCCTTGGCGTGGAGCATGCCGACCATATTGTCCCGGGTGTCGCGGAAGACAGGGATGCGGGAATGGCCCGACTCCACGATGACCCTGGCCACTTCGGGCAGGAGCATGTCTTCGGGGACACAGTCGATGTCGGTGCGGGGCGTCATGGTGTCCTGCACCTGCAGGTCGTTGAAGCGCAGGATGCCCAGGAGCATGGACTCCTCGTCGGGCTCCACTTCGCCGTCGGCGCGGGCTTCGATGATGGCTTTTTCTAGGGATTCATCGTCTTCGCGTCCGAAAAAGCGGGTCAGACGCGACCAGATGGTGCCATTGCTACTATGACAGTCGGAACCACCGTCCAAAACAGCCTCCTAGAAGGGCTTTGCCTGCGCGCCGCACCGGCGCCGGGCAAAGGCATGTCGCCGTGCCGGGGCACGGGCTGGGGTGAGGGGGACGCCGCCGGGAACGCAGCCCACGAAGGCGGCGGGATGCGCAGCCTTGTCGTGGAGGCGTCCGGGCGGACGCAGGAGCGGATGCCGCGTCCGGGGCAGGAAAACGCGGTCTGCCGCCGTGTGTACGGCGTGGCCCTGAGCACACGCCTACAAAAGGCACCCGTCCTCTCAGGATAACGGGGAACATTCCCCAACGTCAACAGCGCATCCTTCTTTTGTCAGGCGAAGATGCGCGGCACAAAAAGGGGACCCGCGGCTGGGCCGCAGGTCCCGGAAAAGGCATCAGAGGGACTGCCGCTTGCCACGTAGCAGGCCCAGCTTGTGCAGGTGGATCTCCAGACAGCCCACGGCCGCCGGGGTCACGCCGGAGATGCGCCCGGCCTGGCCGAGGTTGCGGGGCCGCACGCGGTCCAGCTTTTCCTCCACCTCGCGGGAAAGGCCCGCCACCTGCCGGTAATCCAGATCGGCGGGCAGCTCCACGGATTCCAGACGCGCGGCACGGGCGATGAGCTCGCGCTGGCGCTCCAGATAGCCCGCGTATTTGACGTCCACCTGGACGGTCTCCAGATCGCGCAGGTCGCGATCGGCCAGGGCCTCGGCCAGCGGGGCCGAGATGCGGGCCAGACGCTCCAGATCCATGTCGGGACGGCGCAGGGCCTCTTCCAGCGTCCGGCCGCGCAGCGCGGTACGCAGTTCCGTCTCTTCGGGCGTTGCCGGAGCGGTCTGCGCCGCTTCGTCGCCGTCGGCCAGCTGGACGCGCACCTGCTGCAGCAGGCGGCGCACCGCATGGCCGTGTTCCATCTTGTCGTTGAAGAGGCGCCACTGTTCTTCGCCCACCAGACCGATCTTGCGGCCCAGCGGGGTCAGGCGCACGTCGGCATTGTCCTCGCGCAGCAGCAGGCGGTGCTCCGCCCGCGAGGTGAACATGCGGTAGGGCTCCTCGGTGCCGGAGGTGACCAGGTCGTCCACCAGCACGGCCATGTACGAGGAGTCGCGTCCGGGCACGAAGGGATCGAGCTCCTTCTCCCGGCAGGCGATGTTCAGGGCCGCCCACAGCCCCTGGGCCGCGGCCTCTTCGTAACCGGAGGTGCCGTTGATCTGGCCCGCCAGCCACAGACCGGGCAGGGCCTTGGTCTCCAGCGTGCCGTGCAGCTGCACCGGGTTGGCATAGTCATATTCGATGGCATAGCCGGGACGCACCATGACGGCATGCTCCAGACCGGGGATGGCGTGGATCATGGCCTGCTGCACGTCCAGCGGCAGGCTGGTGGAGATACCGTTGGCATAGACCTCCGGGCTGTCCAGGCCTTCGGGCTCCAGGAAGATCTGGTGCCGTTCGCGCTCGGGGAAGCGCGCCACCTTGTCCTCGATGGAGGGGCAGTAGCGGGCGCCCGTGCCCTGGATGACCCCGGTGAACAGGGGCGAGCGGTCGAAGCCGGAACGGATGGCCGCATGGGCGGCCTCGTTGGTCCAGGTGATGTGGCAGGGCACCTGCGGCAGCACCGGGCCGGGACCACGGAAGCTGAAGCGCGGCGGCGGAGTATCGCCGGGCTGTTCCTCCAGTTTGGAAAAATCGATGGACGCCCGCAGCAGGCGCGGCGTGGTGCCGGTCTTGAGACGGCCCAGCGTGAGGCCCAGACGGCGCAGGCTGTCGGAAAGGCCCGTGGCCGGGGCATCACCCAGACGGCCGCCGGGCAGATGCGTGAGGCCGATGTGGATGAGGCCGGCCAGGAACGTGCCGGTGGTGAGCAGTACATGCCGAGCATGGAAGGTCAGGCCCTGGGCCGTGCGCACGCCGGCGGCATGGCCGTTCTCTTCCAGCACCTCGGTCACGGAGTCCTGCCAGATGCGCAGGCCGGGCGTGGAGAACAGGGTCTTCTTGAGGACCTTCTGATAGGCCTCGCGGTCGATTTGGGCGCGCGTGGCGCGCACGGCCGGGCCCTTGCTCATGTTGAGGGTGCGGAACTGGATGCCCCCGGCATCGGCCCACAGGCCCATCATGCCGCCCAGGGCGTCGATCTCGCGCACCATGTGGCCCTTGGCCAGGCCGCCGATGGCAGGGTTGCAGGACAGATAGCCCAGACGGTCCACATTGCCGGAGATCAGCAGCACGCTCAGGCCAAGACGGGCCAGGGCCACGGCGGCCTCGGAACCGGCATGGCCGCCGCCTGTCACGATACAGTCAAAACGGTTCTCAGCGCTGCATGAGCACATGGGCAAACACCTGGGCGTCCTTGAGGGTGGCGGTGATGGAAGAATGTTCGTCGGGCTGGTGGCAGGTGCTGTCGATGCAGCTCCACACGGCGGCGGGCAGGCCCTGCTGGCGCAGCAGGGCGGCCACGGTGGCGCCGCCGATGCCCACGGGACGGACCTCCACCTGATAGATGTCCGTGACGGCACGGCGCAGGGCCGCGACCACGGGGCTGTCCGCAGCCGTTTCCGAGGCGCGCTGGCAGTGCTCGATGGCCGCGTCGATGCGCACGCCGTGATGTTCGGCAACGGCCGTCAGGCGACGGCGGGCGGCGTCCAGCACATGCTCGGGTTCCACGCCGGGCAGCAGACGGCAGTCCACGTAAAAAGTGTCATGTCCGGGCAGGATGTTGACGCTGGGCACGTTGGCATCGTGGCGGCTGGGCACGAAGGTGGAGCAGGCCGGGTCGAACAGGGCGTCGCGGCGGGGGAAATCCTTGTGCAGCTCCATGCAGGCCAGCACGGCGGCGGCCCCGGCCACGAAGGCGTTGCGGCCCTTGTGGGGCGTGGAGGCATGGCACTGCACGCCGCTGACGTCGACCTTGAGCCAGCACAGGCACTTTTCGGCCACCTCGATGTCCGCGCCCGTGGGGGAACCGGAGTCCGGCACGATGTAGAAATCGTCAGCACGCAGGAAACGCTGCTCTTCGGGGAGAGCCGCGTGGCGCTCTAGCACATGGGCCAGGCCGTAGTCGTTGCCGCATTCCTCATCGGCCATGAACACCAGGCCCAGGCTGAGTTCGGGGGTGATGTCGCAGGCATGCAGGGCTTCGGCCAGCAGCAGCATGCTCACCAGGCCCTGCTGGTTGTCCTCCACACCGCGTCCGACGAGCATGTCGCCCTGCCGGACCACCTGCCAGGGATCGGAATGCCACAGGGCCGGGTCACCGGGCGGCACCACGTCCATGTGGGCAAAAAGCCAGAGCGTCCGGGAGGAACGGCCGGGGATGCGGGCCACCACGTTGGGGCGCAGCCCGGAGGGCACGCGCGGATCGGCGGCATCCAGACGGCGGATGTCGCTCACCCCGCAGGCGCGCAGGCAGTCTTCGATATACAGGGCCTTGGCCAGCTCGCCCTCGCTGCCGTTTTCCGGGCCCAGGGCACGGAAGGCGGTCAGGTCGCCCTGAAGGGCCGCCACACGGTCCTGACGCTGATCCAGCCAGCGCAGGAGGGGGGACAGGGCGCTGTCCTGCGAACTTGTGTTCATGCTGTTTTTCCTTGAAGCCGCCCGGGCCTGGAGGCCCCTGCGGACAAATGACAAAAGGGAGGCTGTCGCGACAGCCTCCCCTGTGCAATGTGCCAGAAAATTGCAATCGGTGCGGGATGTTCGCGCCGGGCGCGTCCCGCATGCCGCGTATGGTCTAGCGACCCTTGGCGGCGCGCTTGGACGCCTTCAGGGGGTTGACCTTGGCAGCGGCGGCGACCTGCACCTTCACATGGGTAGCGAAGTTGCAGCGGCCACCGGACCACTTGCTGGCGGGGCTGGCGTAGCTGGAGCAGAAGTTTTCGCCTTCAAACTCGCGAATGCGATCACAGCCTTCGCACTTGTCAATGATGGGGGAAACCACAAAACCGTTCACAACCACGCCTTCGGCGGTTTTCACGGCATTAAGCAGAGCAGCCATAACGATACCTCCATGCGCCGAAGCGCTTTCGTTTCAGTCTGAATGGGGCACTATAGACCAAAAAACAATGGTGTCAAGTCCCCCCGTGCAAGGGAACCCCGCCCGGGCGGCTTTTCCGCTGCCGCAAGGGCCCCGCTCCGGCCCCGGCAGGCAAGGCCGCGACGGGAAGGGCTCCGGCTCAGGCCACCTGTTCGGGCAGGCCCAGGCGGCGCAGGACGAAGCGCCGCATCTCGCGCACTTCCGCGCACAGGGCCGGGTAATCAAAGCGGCTGAAGCGGCCGTCACGGTACAGGACCTCGCCCGCCACCATGGTCAGGGCCACTTCCATGCCCGTGGCCGCATAGACGGCGTGGGAGGCCGCGTTGAACAGGGGCTGCATGTTGGGCGCGGAAAGATCCAGCGCGATGCAGTCCGCGGGACGCCCCACGGCAAGGACGCCGCCGTCACCGCCCATGGCCGCCGCACCGCCTCGGGTGGCCATGTCGAGCACCGTCCGGGCGGGCATGGTCTCGGGATCGCCCGCCGCCTTGTGCAGCAGGGCGGCGCGGCCCATCTCTGTGAACATGTTGAGGCGGTTGTTGCTGGCGGCGCCGTCGCTGCCCAGGGCCAGCCGCACGCCGGCATCCAGCATGGCGGGCACCGGGGCCACCCCGGAGGCCAGCTTCATGTTGGACGAGGGATTGTGGACAACGATCACGCCGCGGCGGGCCAGCAGGGCGATCTCGTCGGCGTCCACGTCCACCACATGGGCCAGGATGGTCCCGGGACGCAGCAGCCCCAGACGGTCGGCATGGGCCACGGGGCGCAGGCCGTGCTGTTCCAGGCTCAGGGCCGTTTCCTGACGGGTCTCGGCCAGATGGATGTGCAGCGGCAGGCCCAGTTCGTCGGCCAGTTCGCGGCAGGCCGTGAGCTGCGCCGCCGTGGTGGTGTAGACGCTGTGGGGCATGACGGCCACATGCAGACGGTCATGACCGGCCCAGCGCTGCGCCATCTCCCGGGTGCAGGCCAGGGCCGCATCGGCATCCGGGCAGCAGGCCGAGGGGAAATTGAACACGCCCTCACCGGCCAGGCAGCGCAGACCGGCCTTGTCCGCCGCTTCCAGCACGGCGGCTTCGAAGATGTACATGTCCACGCAGGACGTGGTCCCGGTGCGCAGCATCTCGGCAAAGCCCAGCAGGCTGCCCAGGCGCACCAGATCGGGCGTCAGGCCCTGTTCCACGGGAAAGATCTTCTGCTGCAGCCAGTCCATGAGCGGCATGTCGTCGGCCAGGCCCCGCAGGAAGGTCATGGCCGCGTGGGTGTGGGCGTTGACAAGGCCGGGCATGACGAGCATGCCGGAAAGGTCGAGGATTTCACGTGCCTGCCATGCGGCTGTCACATCCTGGCTGTAGCCCAGGGCGACGATGCGCCCGCCATCAATGGCCAGGGCGGCGTTTTCGAGGACGCGCCGGTCATCGTCCTGGGTCAGCAGGACACCGGCGTGGAGAAGCGTGTCGCAGGTTTGCATGGATGCTCCTGACGGGTTAAGGTCTGCGGACGGGAAAAACAGGCGTAGTTGTATCCTCATGCTTCGGGGAGGGCAAGAATGGACGCGCTGCTGCTGCACGGTCTGGGTGGAGGGCCCGCTGATATGGATTCGCTGGCGCAAGAGCTGGCGACGATGGGCGTGGCATGCCATGCGCCCTGTCTGCCGGGGCATGGCACCGGCTGGGAGGCTTTCGTACGCAGCCACTGGAACCAGTGGAGCGCGGCGGCCCATGAGGCCTATGCCGCCCTTGCGGGCCAAAGCCCGGAGCCGCCCCTGCTGGCGGGCTATTCCCTGGGCGGCCTGCTGGCTCTGGATACGCTTTTTTGGGCCCGGGAGGCCGGGTTGCCCGCGCCCCGCTGCCTGCTGGTCTTCGCCGCGCCGCTCTACTGGTCGTCCCGCCCCGGCCGTCTGGGCGAACGGGCCCTGCGCTGGCGGCTGGCCTGGAAAGCCTGGCGACAGCCTGTGGAGATCTGCTCCCCGCGCAGTGAGGCCGCGCGGGAGACCGCGCCCTGGCAGGGACACGAGCGGGTGGTCTGCTGGCGCCATATGGCCGAGATAGCCCATGAGCAGCCCCGGCTGCGGGCCCTGCTGCCCGCCTGCGATGTCCCGGTCTGTTATGTCCAGCTCTGGCATGACAGCAGCTGCCCGCGCCGCAATGCCGTGGAGTGGATCTGCACGGCGTCCCGCAGGGCCGAGACCCATGTGCTGCGCACGGTCAGCCGTCACGGCGGGCATCTGCCCCTGTCGCACAGGGAGAGCCGGGACGAGGTGGTGCGCATCGCCTGCAATTTCGTCCGGGCCGTGCTGGGAAGCTGAGGTCCGCCCCGTACAGAGAGCCTTTTCGGGATACCGGGGCGGCATCCCCGGTGATAGGAAGGGGATGCGTCTTTCTTCCCTCAGACGGGTGGAGCAGAGGAGGGGCGATCCTTTCCGAAGGCCGCTTGCGCAGGAACTTCGCTTTTCCGCCTGTCGTCTCTGTGCGGGAGCTTCCCGGGCGGGATGGCGGCCCAGGCACCGGGCTTTCCTTCAATAAAGAGACTGCACAGTCCCCGGTCGTTCAAATCGGCCCTGCGGCGGCGATTTTTTCTGAACGAAGCGCCCCTGCCGGCATGTTTTTTACCATCACCCCTGCCGCGCGGAGGACGTTTTTCCCGCTCAGGAGAAGGGCTTGCAAGTTTTTTTGCGGCAGGATATGCTTGCGCGCTGAAAATTTGTTACCCCGGGCATCCCGCATAGAAAGCGGCCTGCCTACAGCATCCCTTTGGAGGTTCATCTTGTTGTTTGAATCCGTTGCTTTCGCCATGGGTACCCCCCAGGCCGGCGGCGCCGCCCCCAGCGGCGGCGACATGCTGATGCAGTTTGTTCCCCTGATCCTGATGTTCGCCATCTTCTGGTTCCTGCTGATCCGTCCCCAGCAGAAGCGCGCCAAGGCCCACAAGCAGATGCTGGCCGAACTGAAGCGCGGCGACCACGTGATGACCAGCAGCGGCCTGATCGGTCGCATCGTGGAAATCAGCGAAGAAGAAGTGGTCATCGAATGTGGCGATGCCAAGCTGCGCATGAGCCGCGGCGCCATCGGCGGCCTGATCGGCAAGAGCGCCGAAAAGGCTGAAGCCAAGGCCGAAGAAAAGAAGTAACATTCCGTTCTTGTTTCGGAATCGGTAATGGTTGCGGCTCCGGCGCCGCCCTGTTTGCAGGGAGGCGCCGGGCCGTGTCGGGCGGTTCTGGCTCCGGCCGGCCGCCTCTTTCCGTTTTTACGGACATCTCCATCAAGTGCGGAAGGTATCCCAATGATTGGTTTGCGCTCGCGCTTGGCCGTGGCCCTGCTCGTGTTCGGCCTGTGCCTTGTCTACGCGTTGCCCAGCGTGCCCTATATCGGGACGGCGCTGGAAAACGTCCTACCATCCAAAAAAATCAACCTTGGCCTGGACCTGAAGGGCGGCATCCACCTGACCCTGGGCGTCGACGTGGCCAAGGCTGTCAGCAACTCGCTGGCGCTGGCCGGGCAGGATATCCGCCGCCTTGCCAAGGACGAGAAGATCGTCGTGCTGCATCCCCGCGTGGTGGGCAATGACAAACTGGAATTTGCCCTGCCCCGTGTGGACGATGAAGCCAAGCTGCAGGAGATCCTGCAAAAGAATTTCCCCCAGCTGAATGTGGGCGAGCCCCGTCGTACGGAAGCCGGTCTGCGCTATGTGGCCGAATTCCGTCCCGAAGAGATCAGCCGCATCGAGGACATGGCGCTGGATCAGGCCCTGCGGACCATCCGCAACCGTATCGACCAGTTCGGTGTGGCCGAGCCCGACATCCGCAAGCAGGAAGGCAACCGCATCCAGGTGCAGCTGCCCGGTCTTTCCGACCCGCGCCGTGCCGTGCAGATCCTGGGCCAGACCGCCCATCTGGAATTCCACCTTGTCCGTGACGACGTGGATCCCAACAAGGCCGTGCTGCCCAGCGGCGTCATGGCCCTGCCCCTGCTGGAAAAAGGCCACGACGGCAGCGAGACCGCCACGCGCCTGATCGCAGTGGAAAAGGACGCCATGCTCTCCGGTGAGGACGTGGCCGATGCCCAGCCCACCTTCGAAAAGAACCGTGCCAGCGTCAGCCTGAACTTCAACAGCCGCGGCGCCACCCTGTTCGAGAACGTCACCGGCGAAAACGTGGGCCGCCGCATGGCCATCGTGCTGGACGACAAGGTCTATTCCGCCCCCGTGATCCAGCAGCGCATCGCCGGTGGCCGCGCCGTCATCACCGGCCAGTTCACCACGCAGGAAGCCACGGACCTAGCCATCGTGCTGCGTGCCGGTTCGCTGCCCGCGCCCGTGTCGGTGCTGGAAGAACGCACCGTCGGTCCTTCCCTGGGCCAGGAATCCATCGACAGCGGCATCAACGCCGCTCTGGTGGGTGCCGCCGCTGTGGTCGTGTTCATGGCCATCTACTACGGCATGAGCGGTGTCATCGCCGACATCATGCTCTGCTTCACCATGCTCATCGTCATGGCGGGCATGGCCGGCTTCGGCGCCACCCTGACCCTGCCCGGCATCGCCGGTATCGTGCTGACCATCGGTATGGCCGTGGACGCCAACGTGCTGATCTACGAGCGCATACGCGAGGAACTGCATCTGGGGCTCTCGCCCCTGGCGGCCGTCAAGGCCGGTTTCGAGCGCGCCACCATTTCCATCACCGACTCGAACCTGACCACCATCATCGCCACGGTGATCCTGTACCAGTTCGGTACGGGCCCCATCCGCGGTTTTGCGGTCACTCTGTCGCTGGGTATCGTGGCCTCCATGTTCACGGCCATTTTTGTGTCGCGGGCCATCTTTGAATACTGGGCGCGCAAGTGCGGCCCCAAGGGCATCAGCATCTAGGCTGGCCGGGAGAGAATCATGGCTTTCGCATTCATCAAGCATGACACCAAGATAGATTTTATCGGCAAGCGCCACATCGCCTACGCCATCTCGATCCTGCTGCTTCTGGTGGGTCTGGGCTCGGCGCTGTGGGGCAATGGCCTGCGCATGGGCATCGACTTCGCCGGCGGCGTCATCGTGCAGGTGCAGTTCGCCCAGCCTGTGGAAGACGAAGTACTGAAGAAGAGCCTGGATGTGCCCGAACTGCCGGGCATCAGCACCCAGCGCTTCGGTGAGGGCACGCGCGACTACCTGCTGCGCTTTTCCTCTGCCGAGAACACCGATGCCGCGGCGCTGCGCACCAACGTGCTGACCGCCCTGGCCAAGGCCTTCCCCGGCAATGACGTGGAGATCCAGCGCCTTGAGATGGTGGGCCCCAAGGTCGGTGACGACCTGACCAACAAGGCCCTGGGCGCCCTGTATTACGCGACCCTGCTCATCGCCGTGTACATCTCCGGCCGCTTCGAACAGCGCTGGATGGCCGGTGTGGCCATGGCTGCCGTCCTTTGGGGCGGCATGTACCTGGCCGGCCTCACGGGCCTGAGCATGGGCTGGCTGGTGCTGGTGGCCCTGGGCATCACCCTGGTGGTCTGCTTCGTCCTCAAGCTCAACTTCGCTCTGGGCGCCCTGGTGGGCCTCATCCATGACGTTTTCATCACGGTGGGCCTGCTGTCGCTCATGGGCGTGGAGATCGACCTCAACGTCATGGCGGCCCTGCTGACCCTGGTGGGTTACTCGCTCAACGACACCATCATCGTCTATGACCGGCTGCGCGAAAACCTGCGTGCCGCGCCCAAGCAGCCCCTGGACGCCCTCATCAACCGCAGCGTCAACCAGACCCTGTCCCGTACCATCCTGACCAGTGGTACCACCTTTGTGGCGACCCTGGCCCTGTACCTGCTGGGTGGCGGCGTGATCCACGACTTTGCCCTGACCATGCTCATCGGCGTGTTCGTGGGTACGGCGTCGTCCATCTATGTGTCCTCGGCCGTTCTGCTGGCCCTGGGCGACACGGAATTCTACGTGCACCAGCAGGAGCGCCCCGTGTACGAAAAGCCCGGTGAGCACGGCATCGTCTAGTTGCTCCAGCCACACCGGATGGTGATTTACGGCCGGGAGGGACGTTGGTCCTTCCCGGCTTTTTTTGTGCGCTCCCGCCTGCCGGAGCCTGCGCCCGCAAGAGCGCGGCCGGTCTGCACAAGAAGGCCCTGCCGGACAGGGGCCGGTCGTCTGGAAGCGGCCCCTGGCCGACGGGAGGGCCCCGGCAGGTCATTGTCCCCGGCTGGCCCGGTTGAGCGCCGGGGAATATTTTTTGTGTGACGGTTTCTTGACGCAGGGCAAGAACGTCTTACCTATTGGCAAGAAGACCCGATTGGGGGAGAGCATCATGGCAGTAGAATACAAGGATTATTACAAACTTCTGGGCGTGGAGCGTTCCGCCGGTGCGGACGAGATCGCCAGAGCCTACAAGAAGCTGGCCCGCAAGTACCACCCGGACCTGAATCCGGGCAACAAGCAGGCCGAAGACAAATTCAAGGATATCAACGAAGCCTACGAAGTGCTCAAAGACCCTGAAAAGCGGCGTATGTACGATCAGCTCGGCCCCAACTGGCAGCATGGCCAGCAGTTCCAGGGCGCTCCGGGCTTTGAAAATATGCACTTCAACTTCAACGGCCAGAACTTCGACGGTGCAGGCTTCTCGGACTTTTTCGAGACCCTGTTCGGCGGGCGCGGCAGCCGTTTCGGCGGTGATCCGTTCGGCGGTTTCCGTCAGCAGCAGCCGCGTCGCGGCCGTGACGTGGAGGCCGAACTGCCCCTGACGCTGGAAGAAGTGGCCCGCGGCGGCCGCCGCAGCGTGAACCTGCAGACGGCCTTCGGCCCCAAGACGCTGGAAGTGAACGTGCCTTCCGGCATCCGCGAAGGCGCCAAGCTGCGTCTGGGCGGACAGGGCGAGCCCGCTCCCGGCGGTGCGCCCGGCGATTTGTTCCTGCGGGTGCGTTATCTGCCGCATTCCGTGTTCAAGGTGGACGGCGACAACCTGCAGTGCGACGTGGTCCTGGCCCCGTGGGAAGCGGCCCTGGGCGCCCGGGTGCCCGTGCCCACCCTGGAAGGGCAGGTGGAGATGAACATCCCCGCCGGTTCGTCCTCGGGGCGCAAGTTCCGCCTGCGCGGCAAGGGACTTGGTTCGGCACAGCATCGCGGCGACCTGCTGGCCCGCGTGATGATCCGGGTGCCTGAGCAGCTTTCGGATGAAGAGAAGGCCCTGTGGCAGCAGCTGGCGGACAAGTCGTCCTTCCGGGCCCGCGGCTAGGATGGAGGTTGTGATATGAGCACGTCTGACAGAGACGACATGACCACCGTGGTCATGGCGTGCGAAGAATTCATGGCAAGCACCGGCATCGCGCCCGAGCGGCTGCGTGAGCTGCTGGCCCTGGGCTGGCTGGAAAGCCGCACGGAAGGCTCCGACCAGTTCTTCCGGGATGCGGACATCTACCGTGTGCGCAAACTGGAACGCATCTGCTGCGACTTTGAGCTGCCCGTGGTGGGCGGCACTATCATCGTGGACCTTCTGGAGCGTATCGACGCTCTGGAGCACAAGGTGCGCGAACTGCAGGGATTGGAAGACTGATCCCCTGTGCCGGGAAGCCCGCGGATACGGATCCGTCGCGGCGGCCCGCAGACCCCACCCGGCCTTGCGCCGCCGCCCGGACACTCCGGGCCCTCTGGAGTCCGCCTGCGCAGCCCGCGCACAAAAAAATCGATTTTGCTTACCTTCCGCCGTGGGGCGGCCCGTGTGCGCACGGGCCCCGTCCATAGCGGCATCGTGGAGGATATATGGACATCAACAAATTCACGGAAAAAGCCCGCGAGGCCGTGACCCAGGCGCAAAGCATCGCCGTGGGCATGGGCCATCAGGATATCGACAGCGAGCATCTGGCGCTGGCCCTGATCCGTCAGGAACAGGGCATCGTGCCCCGCATCCTGGATCAGATGGGCGTGCAGACCGCCGCTCTGGCCGTAGCCGTGGAGGAAAAACTGCGCAAGCGTCCCTCCGTCTCCGGCGGCGGCATGGACCCCAACCGCATCTCCATCACCCAGCGTCTGGCCAAGGTGCTGGGCGACGCCGAAAACGAATCCCGGCGTATGAAGGACGAATACGTCAGCGTGGACCATCTGTTCGCCGCGCTGGCCGAGAATGCGTCCGGCACGCCGCTGGGCGAGGTCTTCAAGGAATACAACATCAGCCGTGCCAGTTTCGGCCAGGCCATGGAGAGCCTGCGCGGCGGTGCGCGGGTGACCAGCCCCAACCCCGAAGATACGGTGGAGGCCCTGAGCAAGTACGCCCGTGACCTGGTGGAAGCCGCCCGTCAGGGCAAGATGGACCCGGTCATCGGCCGTGATGCCGAGATCCGCCGTGTGGTGCGCATCCTGTCCCGTCGTACCAAGAACAACCCCGTGCTCATCGGTGAGGCCGGGGTGGGCAAGACGGCCATCGTGGAAGGCCTGGCCTTCCGTATCGTCAAGGGCGACGTGCCCGAGGGCCTGCGCGGTCACAAGCTCTACGCCCTGGACATGGGCGCGCTGATCGCCGGTGCCAAGTACCGCGGCGAGTTCGAGGAACGCCTCAAGGCCGTGCTCAATGAAGTGGAGAAGAGCGAAGGCAAGATCATCCTCTTCATCGACGAGCTGCACACCATCGTGGGCGCTGGCAAGACCGAAGGCTCCATGGACGCGGGCAACCTGCTCAAGCCCATGCTGGCCCGTGGCGAACTGCACTGCATCGGCGCCACCACCCTGGACGAGTACCGCAAGTACATCGAGAAGGACCCGGCCCTGGAACGCCGTTTCCAGCCCGTGCTGGTGGACGAGCCCACGGTGGAGGACGCCATCTCCATCCTGCGTGGCCTGAAGGAACGCTTTGAGGTTCACCACGGCGTGCGTATCAGCGACTCCGCCATCGTGGAGGCCGTGACCCTGTCGCACCGCTACATCACGGACCGTCAGCTGCCGGACAAGGCCATCGACCTCATCGACGAGGCCGCGGCCCTGATCCGTACCGAGATCGACTCCCTGCCGTCCGACCTGGACGAGGTGAACCGCAAGGTCATGCAGCTGGAGATCGAGCGCGAGGCCCTGCGCCGCGAGACCGACGCCGCCTCCCGTGACCGTCTGGAAAAGCTGGAAAGCGAACTGGGCGAGCTGCGGGTGCAGCAGGGCGAATTGCGCCAGCAGTGGGAAAAGGAAAAGAACGCCATCGACAGCGTGCGCGGCATCAAGGAAAAGATCGAGCAGACCAAGCTGGCCATCGAGCAGGCCGAACGGGCCTATGACCTCAACAAGGCCGCCGAGCTCAAGTACTCCACCTTGCTGGCCCTGGAAAAGCAGCTGGCCGATGCCTCCGCTGCCGCCGGTGCCGACGGACCGCGCCTGCTCAAGGAAGAAGTACGTCCCGACGACGTGGCCGAGATCGTGGCCAAGTGGACCGGCATCCCGGTGACCCGGCTCATGGAATCCGAACGCGAAAAGCTGCTGCATCTGGCCGATCAGCTGCACAAGCGTGTGGTGGGCCAGGACGAAGCCGTGCAGGCCGTGGCCGACGCCGTGCTGCGTGCCCGTGCCGGTCTGTCCGACCCCTCGCGTCCCACGGGTTCGTTCATCTTCCTGGGCCCCACGGGCGTGGGCAAGACCGAACTGTGCAAGACCCTGGCCGAGGCCCTGTTCGATACCGAGGACAACATGGTGCGTCTGGACATGAGCGAGTACATGGAAAAGCACTCCGTGTCCCGCCTCATCGGTGCGCCTCCAGGATATGTGGGCTATGACGAAGGCGGTCAGCTCACCGAGGCCGTGCGCCGCAAGCCGTACTCCGTGGTGCTGTTCGACGAGATCGAAAAAGCCCATCCCGACGTCTTCAACACCCTGTTGCAGCTGCTGGACGATGGCCGTCTGACCGACAGTCAGGGCCGTACCGTGGACTTCCGCAATTGCATCGTCATCATGACGTCCAACATCGGTTCGCCGCATCTGCTGGACGGCATCGGTGAGGACGGCAGCCTGAAGGAAGGCGCCCGTGATGCGGTGATGGAAGAGCTGCGCCGCCACTTCCGGCCGGAATTCCTGAACCGTGTGGACGAGACCGTGCTCTTCCTGCCCCTGCGGCGTGACCAGGTGACGCGCATCGTGGACCTGCAGATGGATCGCCTGCGCAAGCGTCTGGAAGAACGCAAGATCACGCTGGGCATTACGGATGCCGCCCGCGAGTTCATCGCCGGCGAAGCCTACGATCCCGTGTACGGCGCCCGTCCGCTCAAGCGCTACGTGCAGCAATACGTGGAAACGCCTCTGGCCCGTGAGCTGGTCAGCGGCCGCATCCTGGATGGTCAGGCTGTCCAGATCGATGTGCGCGATGGCGAACTGGTTTTCCAGAACGCCTGAGCCTGAAAAAACTGCTCCGGCATGGTTGTCTGCCAGCCTGCCGGGATGATCCCGCACAGCAAAGGCGGCCCTTCGGGGCCGCCTTTTTCGTATCGCCATGATCCCAAAAGGCAGCTTTTGCCAAAAGCATTCCCCTTTGTCCGGGACAGCCGTCTTCCTGCCGGGGGACCTGCGGCCGCGTGTCTGCTCCCGGCCCCTATCCTGCCTGCCATCCTTCAGAATAAAAGTTTTCGGGTAGGGAAGGGGGAGCTCGAGGGGGAAGGGGAGGGCCTTTTTCAAAAGGTCCTCCCCTTCCCCCTCGTATCCATCAGCTTGCCCTTTGCGGGCTGAGGGGCTATTTTCTTTCCATCTTTTTTGCAAGGAGCCACCATGTTGCAGACAGCCGCCCTTATTCTGGCCGCGGGCAAGGGCACCCGCATGCATTCCGACAAACCCAAAGTATTGCAGACCGTTCTGGGCGAACCCATGCTGCGCTACGTGCTGGAAGCCGTCCGCCCCGTGTTCGACGGGCGTGTGCTGGTGGTGGTGGGCCATCAGGCGGGCATGGTGGAGGCTGCCTTCCCGGAGGCTTCCTTCGTGCACCAGGAACAGCAGCTGGGCACGGGCCATGCGCTGATGCAGGCCATGCCCGCGCTGGAAGGGCAGTGCGAGCGCGTGCTGGTGGTCAACGGCGATACGCCGCTGCTCTCCGAGGACGTGGTGCGTCATTTCGTGGAGGCCTCGGAAGGGGCTGATCTGGCCTTTGCCACCATCGAGCTGGACGATCCCGCCGCCTATGGCCGGGTGGTGCGTGCCGCCGACGGCAGCGTGCGGGCCATCGTGGAGGCCAAGGACTATGATCCCGCGCTGTACGGGCCCGAACCGCATGAGGTCAATGCGGGCATGTACTGCGTGCGTCTGGACCTGGCTGTCCGTCTGCTGCCGCGCATCGGCAATGCCAACAAGAGCGGCGAATACTACATCACCGATCTCATCTCCCTGGCTGTGGCCGAAGGCTGCAAGGTGCAGGGTGTGCAGTGCGGCCGGGACGAGAGCCTGATGGGCGTCAATTCGCCTCTGGAACTTTCCCGCAGCGAAGAATTTTTGCGTGAACGTGTGGTGGACGGCCTGCTGCGTTCCGGCGTGATGCTGCATGCGCCCGCGCTGGTACGGATCAGCCCGCTGGCCACGGTGGAGCCGGGTGCGCAGATCACGGGCCCGTGCGAGATCTACGGCCGCAGCGTGGTGCGTCGGGGCGCCCGTATCGACTCCCATTGCGTGATGCGCGATACCGTCATCGAGGCCGGGGCGGAGATCCGCTCCTTCTGCCATTTCGAGGATGCCCATGTGGGCGAGGCCGCCCTGGTGGGGCCCTATGCCCGTCTGCGGCCCGGCGCCGTGCTGGAAGAAGCCTCGCATGTGGGCAACTTCGTGGAGCTCAAAAAATCCCGTCTGGGCAAGGGCGCCAAAGCCAATCACCTGACCTATCTGGGGGATTCCGAGATCGGCGCGGGCACCAATATCGGTGCGGGCACCATCACCTGCAACTATGACGGCAAGCACAAGTTCAAGACCACCATCGGCGAAGGGGCCTTTATCGGCAGCAATACGGCCCTGGTGGCTCCGGTGCGTGTGGGCGACGGCGCGCTGATCGGGGCGGGCTCGGTCATCACCAAGGACGTGCCCGATGGCGAGATGGGCATCGCCCGCGGCCGGCAGAAGAACCTGCCGCGCAAATCCGTCTAGCTCCTTTGGGAGCATGAAAAGCGCCACCAGAAACTTTTCCGCTGCAGGCAAGACTGCCCGGCCATGCCGTGGCGTCAGTCAGGCTCTATCCGTCTGATTCTTCCTGCCCGGCGGGAGAGTTCCAGGCAAAAAATCCTTTGGGGGAGGCCCGGTGCCTCCCTCTTTTTTCTGATATGCAGGAAAAGTTTTTTCTTTTTCCAGAAAAGGAAATTTCGTTGAATAGCAAGGAAAAACAGTTGATTATCTTTGCATGAAATCGTGATTTGCCGCATGGGCCGCCTTGCCATCGGCATGGGGCAGTGCTATACCCAGAATCATGGAAGCACTAGAGCAACTTGAAACGCAGGTACTGGCCCTTTTGGAGCAGAAAGCCCAGCTTCTGGCGGAGACTCGTCGTCTCCACTCCGAACTTGAGGCCACTATCGCCGCGAAGATGTCTTTGGAAGAAGAAAACCGCGAACTGCGCGAGAACCTGAACAAAGAAGAACAGGTGCGGGGCGATGCCATCAACCGCATGGATGCTCTGCTGAGACTTATCCAGGAGCATGAAAGCGCCGAGTAGGTTTTCGAGTGAGTCAAGAACACTTTAACCTTACCGTTCTTGGTACTGCGGTCACATTCCGCCACAGTGCCGATATGGAGCGTGTGCGTGAGGCCATCGCTCTTGTGGAAGAACGGTTTGCAGACCAGAAACTGAGGTCACACGGTATGCAGAGTAACAAAGATATTCTGCTGACTGTTCTGGCTCTTGGTCTGGCGGATGATTTGTTGCAATCGCAAAAAAAGCTGGACGATGTGCAGAATCGCATCGAGACCATGCTTTCAAAGATAAAAGAAGAGTCCGTTTAAGTCATCAATGACAGCATATTTCCCTGGAGTGTGCGTGATTTATGACTCGGTGCTGACCTTACAAGCATAAAATCGGGAGCTGTCCCTGCTTTTTGTGAGCACGCCCGTTTACGGGAAGCCTGTAGAAAAGTACACGGCCCCCCCCTGGGAAACCAGGTTCTGCATCGAAGTCATGACACGGCGCTCTGGGGATTTTTTTCTGTCCTGCACCGTACTCCTTGCACGCTTCGGCGTGGTCTTTGCCTGCAGCCATCCTTATGCCGTTTTTGCGGTCAGAAGCCAGCCCTCCGCCAGTAGACCTCGTGCGGAGGCTGGCTTCCGCCATTTATGATACCCGGGTGATTCCCGTTGATTATAGAGGATGGTTATGGATTTTATGGATATTGTATGGCTGGCCCTGGCCGCTGTGGTCGGCCTGCTGGTCGGTGCGCTGGTGCACAAAAGTGTGACCACCAAGCGCATCGGCGATGCTGACGAGCTGGCCAAACGCATTGTGGAAGAAGCGCGCAAGGAGGCCCAGGCGCAAAAAAAGGAAATCCTCATCCAGGGGCAGGATGACCTTTTTAACCAGAAGCGAGAGCTGGAAAACGAATTCAAGGAGCGCGAGCGCGAAGTCAAACTGCGTGAACGCAAGCTTGAAGAGATGGGCGGCCGGTTGGAAGAAAAACTGGAAAAAGCCACCGCCAAGGAGCATGAGCTCCTCGCCGCTGAAAAGGATCTGGCCCGCAAGGAACGCCAGCTGGCCGAGTCGGAAGAGTTCCTGCAGACGCGCATCGATGAAGAAGAGCAGCGTCTTTCCGAGATCGCCGGCCTGACGGCGGAAGAAGCCAAGGCCCGTCTGTTTGCCGAGGTGGAGGCCAAGACCCGCCACGAATCGGCCAAGATGATCCGCCAGATCGAGACGGAAGCCAAGGAGACCGCCGACCGCAAGGCCAAGGAGATCCTGTGCAACGTCATCCAGCGTTATGCCGGCGACTACGTCAACGAGCAGACCGTCACGGCGGTTTCCCTGCCCAGCGAGGATATGAAAGGACGCATCATCGGTCGTGAAGGGCGCAACATCCGTGCGCTGGAAGCCGCGACCGGTGTGGACCTCATCATCGACGACACGCCGGAGACCGTCATCCTGTCCGCCTACAGCCCCCTGCGTCGTCAGGTGGCCAAGATGGCTTTGGAACGTCTGATCCAGGATGGCCGCATCCATCCCGCCCGCATTGAGGACATCGTCCAGAAATGCGAACAGGAACTGGATGCTCAGGTGCGCGAAGTGGGCGAACAGGCCACGTTCGATGCCGGGGTCCACGGCATCCATCCCGAGATCATCCGCCTGCTGGGGCAGCTGCGCTACCGTACGTCCTTCACCCAGAACGTGCTGCAGCATTCCCTGGAGGTCTCCGCCCTGTGCGGCATGATGGCCGCGGAGCTGGGCATGGATGTCAAAAAGGCCAAGCGTGCCGGTCTGCTGCATGATATCGGCAAGGCCGTCGACCATGAGGTCGAAGGGCCCCATGCCCTCATTGGCGCCGATATCGCCAAAAAGTATAACGAAGGCAAGGACATCGTCCACGCCATCGCCGCGCACCATGAGGATCAGCGCCCCTCGACGGCTCTGGCCGTGCTGGTGCAGGCGGCTGACTCCATCTCCGGTGCCCGTCCCGGCGCCCGCAAGGAACTGCTGGAGAACTACGTCAAACGTCTGGAAGAACTGGAAGGCATCGCCACCAGCTTCGAGGGCGTGTCCAAGGCGTACGCTATCCAGGCGGGCCGCGAGATCCGTGTCATGGTCAATCCCGACAATGTGGATGACGATGCCACCTATCTGCTGTGCAAGGACATCGCGGAAAAGATCGAAAAGAATCTGACCTACCCGGGCCAGATCCGAGTGACGGTCATCCGCGAACGCCGTGCCATGGGCTTTGCCAAGTAGAGCAGAGCGAACAGGTGCATATTCAGGGCGGTCACTTCGGTGGCCGCCTTTTTTGTTGTACGAATAAATCCCTGTTTGGTGGCTGTCTGATGCTCGAAGGCTCTTCGCTCCCGGGTATGGGGCTTCTGTCCGGTGCTGCTGAAAGATGACGGGCTTCTGTGTTTTCTCCGTACTGCAGGGTTGCTCCCCGGCAGCCTACGAAAACCTTCTCTCCCAGAGTGAAAATCCCAAAAGGAATTCCTGTCGTGCCTTATCTCGCAGGCTTGCCGTTCAAAGCTGCCGAAGGCTCTTGTTAGAGAGGGGGAAGGGATTACCAAGGCCGCAGGGGAGGCATGCATCTCTCTCCTGCTGTTTCTGGCGTTGCACTGGAACACGAATGAAATCTGGATGGCCGCTATCTTCCTGGTAAAGGGATAAGGCAGTGTCATATGCCTGGTATGTTTGTGTCACAGGGAAAAGTAGGGAAAACGGTAGGAAGCAGAGATTGTTGAAAGCAGGCAGATCGGTGATTCCTTCCGCTCTCAATGGGAGACCTTGCGCGTGAGGAAAACTGATAGCTTGCAAAAAAATAAAACATTTTTCTGTGTCTTTTCGGCATGTTGATTGAATAATCAGTCAGCAGGGAGCAAATCCACAAATTTTTTTGCGGAAAAATGCTTGACGGTTGGGTCGAAAAGGCGCATAAAGCCGTTCGCGCCAACGAGCTGGCCACGTCCGAAAGGGCGACGGAAAAAGAAATTTTCCCGGATGGCAAAAAAGTTCTTGACGCGGGTTTGAAAATGAGACATAAGTCTCCCTCGCGCCAACGAGTTGCCCCGACGGGGCCGCGAAAAAAACTTTCGCGAAAATGAAAAAAACTTGTTGACAGCGAAAGCGAAGCGGCGTAAAAAACTGCTTCGCGCCGAGTGAATCGGTGTGGTTCATTGACAAGTGAATAGCGAACGGGAAGGAACTTTGAGATTCTGATTTCCGTCCAACGGAGATCTTT
>NZ_JABAFY010000050.1 GCF_012843875.1 Desulfovibrio piger
CTACTTTACCTTGCTTTGGCCTGTATCCTTTGGAGAAAACTGGTATAGCAAGATGTATGCCGGACATTCTCTTAATGCCTCCAAAAAAGCTTCATTATCTTCTTTTGTCCCTATACTTATCCTGAGTTTGTCAGGCATACCGTAGCTTGAAAGCGGACGGATGATGATACCGCACTGCAAAAGATGCTCAAAACATAAGGAAGCATCGTATCCTTCAGGCAGACGTATCATGAGAAAGTTTGCTTCACTTGGCCAGACATCACATTCCAAAAGTCGCAATCCCTCTGTCAGCCGGCACCGTCCGGAGCGTATGCACTCCAGGGTGGCCCTGCGAAATTCGCTGTCCCGGAGCACGGCCAGCCCGGCTTTTTCCGCAAGAGAGTTGACCAAGAACGGCAGCCGGGCCCTCCAGTAGAACCCGGCCAGTTCGGCAGGCAGCACTCCGTATCCCAGACGCAGCCCGGCCAGTCCGTAACTTTTGGAGAAAGTCCTGAGGATGGCCACATTGGCGGGCAAATCTCCCGAAGCCAGCAGGGAAAAGCGGGAGGTATCCCCGCAGGAAGCGCCCGCAAAGTCCATGTAGGCCTCGTCCACCACCAACAGGCAGCGGGGAAAATGTCTTTCCAGCTGTTCTGCCAGACGGCGCATGGCCGCCAGGGGCGGGCAGTAGCCGGAGGGATTGTCCGGCGTCGTCACGAAGACGAGACGGGTCCCGGTATCCACCAGGGAAAACAGGGCATCGAGGTCGAAACTGTAGTCAGGGGAAAGGGGGCAGCGACGCGTCTCCACCCCGCAGATCCTGGCCTGTATGGGATACAGGCTGAAGCAGGGCTCGAAGCAGACCACGGAATGTCTGCCCGGTACGGCCAGCATGCGGATCAGCATGTCGATGATCTCGTCAGAGCCGTTGCCGACGACGATGCGCTCCGGGGAGACATGGTGCGCACGGGCCAGGGCTTCCCGCAGCGCGGGATTGCCGCCCTGCGGATAGCGGAAGGCCTCTTCCAGACTGGTGGCGAGCACCTTTCGTACCAGCGGCGATACCCCCAGCGGGTTTTCGTTGCTGGCCATCTTGATGACACGGGAAAGCCCGTAGCGCTCCCTGACCTCGGCAATGGACATGCCGGGAACATAGGCGCTCAGGCTGGCTATCTCCGGGCGTACGGCACAGGTGTACATGGCTTCTCCTCATGGCATGGAAGTTTCCCTGCCGCCGTATCGCAGTGGGCGCAGGGGCGCCGCCCGTATGGCGGCCGGATACCGCGAGGGAAAATGCAAATCCTGTGCAAGGCCGCGGCCGGGGGCTGCGGTGCGGCCTGTATGCATCATGTCGACTGCCGGAAGGGCCTTTGCCGGTTTCCGGCAACAGCCGCTTTTCGTCCGAAGCATGGGCAGGACAGAGCGCCCGGCAGCAGGTAAAAGCATCACGAGTGTGGCACGCAGCTTGCATCCAGAATCTGCCAATACAAAGAGACTGTTCCCGGATGGAACCCAGATATGGCAGATGGAGCAATGCAATGAAGATACTGCGACTCGATATGCGCACAGGAAACAGCAGCTATGAGGATGCAGACGAAACGTATCCCATGCTCGGCGGCAGGGGCCTGATAGCGGCCCTTTTGCTGAAGGAGATCGATCCCGCATGCGACCCGCTGGGGGACGACAACAAACTGGTGATCTGCAACGGTCTGATGGCGGGGACCCTGGCGGCCACGTCCGGGCGCCTTTCCCTTGGCGGCAAAAGTCCGCTCACAGGCACCATCAAGGAGGCGAACGCCGGGGGGACCGCCGGTCTTGCCATGGCCAAGCTGGGGCTGCGTGCCCTTGTGGTCTCCGGCAGTGCCGACGGTATGCGGGTCCTGGTCGTCGGCCAGGACCATGTCCGCCTGGATGATGCCGAGGGGCTGGCCATGCAGGGGACATACAGGACCTGCGAGCTCTTGCGCAGCCGCTACGGGGAGGGCATCTCCATCGTCTGTATCGGTCCTGCCGGAGAGCGGCGGTACCTCAACTCCTCGGTGCAGGTCACGGACAGGGAGGGGCATCCTTCACGGGCTGCGGCCCGGGGCGGTCTGGGGGCCGTCATGGGCCGCCGGGGGCTCAAGGCCGTCGTTTTCCTGGAGGGGAACCAGCGTCCCGCCATGAAAGACGCCGCCCGCTTCCGCGCAGCCAGCAAGGCCTATATGAAAGCTCTGCGCGAGCACCCCATGACGGGGTCCGTCCTGCCCCGTTTCGGCACGGCATCCCTGGTGACGGTCATCAACGAGATGGGGGCCATGCCCACGCGCAATTACCGGACCGGCAGGTTCGAAGGCGCGGACGGCCTTTCCGGGGAGCGCATGCAGGCCCTGCAGCAGGCCCGCGGCGGCCAGATGACCCATGCCTGCCAGGTGGGGTGCCCCATCGCCTGCTCCAATGTTTATCATGGCCCTGATGGTGAGTACCTGACTTCGGGGATGGAATACGAGACCATCGCGCTCAACGGCTCCAACCTTGATGTGGCGGACCTGGATACGGTCGCGGCGGTGGACCGGCTGTGCGACGATACCGGGCTCGATACCATGGAGACCGGGGCCACCATCGCCATGGCCATGGAAGCCGGGCTCCTTCCCTACGGTGACTCGGCCGGCATCCTCGACATGATCCGCCAGATGCGGGAAGGGACGGTGCTGGGCCGGGAGCTGGCCGAGGGGACGGAACGCTTCGGCAAGCGATACGGGGTGCGGCGCATCCCTGTCGTCAAGCGTCAGGCGCTGGCGGGCTATGATCCGCGGGCGCTGAAGGGCACGGGCGTCACGTGCGCCACGTCGCCCATGGGCGGTGACCATACCGCGGGCAATACCATCGGCATGCCGGGGCTGGATCCCCTGGGGACTGCCGGACAAGTGGAGGCTTCGCGGGCCGCCCAGACGCTGATGGCCGTCTTTGACAGCCTCGGGATGTGCATCTTTTCGGCCATGCCCTCGGAGGATGCGGCTGTCTTCGGCCTTGTGGGCGAGATGCTGGCCGGGGTCTACGGCGGCAGCTGGACGCCGGACGACGTGCTGGCGCTGGGACGGCAGACGCTGGAGAACGAAAAGCGCTTCAATGCCGGCGCGCATATTGACGCCTCCGAGGACGATATCCCGGCCTTCATGCGGGAAGAAGCCCTGCCGCCGCATGACAGCGTGTTCGACATCCCGCGGGAACAGCTGGCATCGACGCTCGATTTCAGCGCGGGACAGCGGGGGTAGTCGTATGTAGGCAAGATTCGGCAGTCGTACGGCAGACCTCGTCTGCATGGGGGGCATCGCGTTCTGCGCCCTGGTCCTTTTGTGTTCCGAGAGCGTCATGGAGGCCTACACCTCCATGACGGCGGGGCATCCTTTCTTCATGGGCTTTTGCAAGTTCGCCTTGCTGGCGACCCTGGGCGAATGCCTGGCACTGCGGTTGACCAAAGGGGTCTATATGACGGCCGGCTTCGGCCTCATCCCCCGCGCCGTGGTGTGGGGCTGCCTGGGTGTCGCCATCTCGGCAGCCTTCATGATCTTTTCTGCGGGAGCGCCGGCCATCCTGCACCTGCTCGGCATGGAAGCGGCGGAACAGGCCCTTTCCGGCCCGCTGGGCACGACGAAGATCCTGACGGCGTTTTCCGTCAGCCTGACGATGAACACCATGTTCGCTCCCATCATGATGATCGCGCACAAGGTGGCTGACCTGCACATCGCCCAGTATCAGGGGCGTCTGGCCTGCCTCTGGAATGCCCCGCAGACCGGCAGGCTCCTGCAGTCCGTGGACTGGAACAGCTTCTGGAAAAACGTGCTGTGCCGTTCCCTGCTCTGGTTCTGGATCCCGGTCCATACCGTGACGTTCCTCTTGCCTCCGTCCTTCCGTGTCCTGTTCGCGGCTGTCCTGGGAGCGATCCTGGGGCTGCTGCTGGCCCTGTTGTCCTCAAAGCAGACGGAGGCCGCATAGCGCACGCCGGTTCCCCGAAGGACGACCGGGGCATCCTCCCTCCTTGTGGCAGGAGAGCGCCCCCGTTCGTCCGGTATCCCCATCCTTGCATGGGGACAGGGGAAAGGCCTGCCGGATGTACAAAAAAGCCCGCCGGAGTCTTCTCCGGCGGGCTTTCTGTCGTTCTTTGCCGCCATGGCGCTCTCGCGCGGGGCGGCCTGTCCCCCTGTTCCCCGGGGGGAGCGGCGAAGGCGTGAAGAGCCCCTTTCCCTTCCCGCCATCCTGCAAGCCGCGGCAGAGCGGGAAGACGGGGGAAGGGCAGGGGAGACGTGCTCCCGTTTACTCAGCCCTCCAGTCCTTTCAGCTTTTCGTGCAGCAGGGCGGCCCTGGAAGCCCCGATGCCGGGCAGGCGGCGCAGATCGTCCACGCTGGCGGCCCGCATGGCCTCCAGACTGCCGAAGGTCTCCCAGAGCAGGCGTGCCGTGGCCGGGCCGATGCCGGGCAGGCGCATGAGCTCGCCGGAAAGGGCGGCCTGACCGCGCGCCTTGCGGTGACGGCCGATGGCGAAACGGTGCGTGGCGTCACGCACGTTCTGCAAAAAGAGCAGCTCCGCGCAGCCTTCGCGCAGGGGCAGGGGATTGCTGCGGCCGGGCAGGAAGATGCGGTCGGCCACATTGCCCGCGCGCCGGTCGGCATGGCCAGCCTCGTCCCGGGCCTTGGCGATGGCCGCCAGCGGGAAGAAATCGGCCTTGCCCGCATCGGCCAGGGCGCGTTCCACCACGGCCAGCTGGCCGCGGCCCCCGTCGATGAGCATCAGGTCGGGCCAGGGCGGACCGCTTTCCAGACGCCGGGCCACCCAGGCATAGAGCGTGCCGTAATCGTCGCCGCCGTCGGGCATGGCATAGGCCCGGTACTGGTCGGGGCTGGGGCGGCCGTCCTCATAGACAACCATGCCCACGCGGGTCTGGTGGCCGCCGGTATGGGACACGTCCACGCATTCGATACGCCGGGGCGCGCCCGGCAGGTGCAGGGCCCGCGCCAGCCGTTCCGGCAGGGGCGTTTCCTCCAGCTTTTCTCGCCGCCGGGCCTCTTCGCGGGCATTGGACTGGGCCACGTCCACCAGACGGTTGTCGGCCGGGTTCTGCGGCGCCACCAGCCGCACCGGGCCGCCGCGCCGTTCGGAAAGGGCCTGTTCCAGCAGGCTGCGCTCGTCGGGGGCCCCGTCCGTGCCGCCGTCTTCCCCGTCAGCCTCCTGCACGGCTGCGGGCAGCCAGGGCAGCAGGATGCGCGGCGGCGGGGTGAGCTGTTCGTAATACTGGCCCACGAAGGAAAAGAGCAGCTCCGGCGCGTCGTCGAAGGTCAGGCCCGGCCAGTAGAAGGCCCGGCCGTCGGTCATGGCGCCGCCGCGTACGAAGACCAGCCCCAGGGCTAGGCCCCGCTCCGCCTGGAACAGTCCCAGCACGTCCATGTCGCCGCCGCCGGGCAGGACCGTGGCCTGTCGTTCCACGGTCTTTTCCACGGCGCGGATCTGGTCGCGCAGCACGGCGGCCTGTTCGAATTCCAGAGCTTCCGCAGCGGCTTCCATGCGGCTGTGCAATTCCTTGAGCAGGGGGTCGGCCTTGCCCTGCAAAAGGTCACAGACGCGGCGCACGCCTTCGAAATAGTCCTCGGCCGTGACCAGCCCCATGCAGGGGGCCGGGCACTGGCCCATATGATGGTAAAGGCAGGGGCGCACGCGGTTCTTCATGGCCCTGTCGGAGCAGCGGCGCAGGGGGAAGGCCCGGTGCAGCAGCTTCCAGGTCTCGCGGGCGGCCAGCGAGGACGTGAAGGGCCCGAAATAGCGGGCCCCGTCGCGCCGGGCCTTGCGCACCACCTCCAGCCGGGGGAAGGGGTGCTTGATGTTCACGCGGAAGAGCACGTACTGCTTGTCGTCGCGCAGCACGATATTGTAATGCGGCCGGTATTTCTTGATGAGGCTGGCTTCCAGCAGCAGGGCTTCCTTTTCCGTGGTGGTGGTCAGGAATTCGATGCTCTGCGCGTGGGCCAGCATGGCTTTTGTCTTGGCGGGCAGGCCTTCGGGGCGGAAATAGGAGAGCACGCGGCGGCGCAGGATGCGCGCCTTGCCCACATAGATGACCTGGCCTTTGCCGTCCCGGTACAGGTAGACACCGGGCGAGAGGGGGATGGAAGAAGGATCGGGTTTCTGCATGGCCCCATGCTACAGGCGGGCGCGGAGCAGGGCAAGCCGCGGGCCGGGGCCGGGGGAGCAGGAAGCCCCCTTCCCGCTCCCGCCACAGGATACCGGCCTACGGGCAGCTGATGACGCCCTCGGACCAGAGGCAGCCGCCACAGGTGGGGGCATCGTTGCCGTAACAGTCGGTAAGGCCCTGTTCCCAGTTCTCGCACAGGCTGCACCGGTAGCAGGGCGAGAACTCGAAATTGCGCACCCGGCGGCGAAAGTCGGCATAGTCCGGGGCGTTCCAGATCTCGTCCAGGCCCTGTTCCGCCAGATCGCCGAAAAAGTGGCTGCGGGTCTCGCGCTGCTTCTGGCGCCAGTAAAGGGTGGCATTGCGCAGCAGGGACATGCAGGGGCTGACATGGCCGTCGAACTTGACGAAGGCCATGCCCTCGTCGATGAAGCGGCAGTGCCGGGCCGCCCGGCTGACGCGCTGGCCGGAAAGGTAGACGCTGCACATGGAGGTGGAGAGCAGGCTGCGCAGGCCTTCCTGGGCCGCCGGGTCCTGCCAGTCCATGAGCGGCAGGTGGATGCGCGGCGAACTTTCCATGGGCGCGGGATCGCCCAGGCCCCAGTCCACCACGTTGTTGTAGAGCACTTCCGAGGCCGTATGCTCGTCCGTGGGGATGACGTTGGAGATGTTGACCTCGTTCACCTTGTAGTAGGTGGAGAAATAGGGCAGGAGGGCCAGCTCGTGGGCATTGCTCTTCATGACCACGAAGGCCACGCCCAGACGCACGGTCCTGTCCAGACGGGCGCGCTGGCGGTTGAACTCCACGATATGTTCCTTGACCAGCGCCAGCTGGCTGTTGCGGCGGATCTGCGCATAGCGGCCGTCGTCCAGGGCGTCGATGGACAGCCAGAGCATGTCCAGACCGGCATCCAGCAGCTCGGCCGTGCGCCGGGCATCCAGCAGGGTCCCGTTGCTCAGCAGCTCCACGCGCTTGCCCAGCGAGGAGGCCGTGCTCACCATCTCCACGATGTCCGGGTGGGCCAGGGGCTCGCCCATGCCGCCGAAAAAGACGGTCTCCACGCTGTCGGGCATGGTCGTCATGGCCTTGCGGAAGGTCTCCGGCCGCATGTCGCCGATGATCTCGTTCTTCCAGCTGTTGCGGAAACACATCTTGCAGCGCAGGTTGCAGCGCGCTGTGGGTTCTATGTAGAGCTTTTTCAGACAGTCATCGGACGGCATGGACTTCTCCTGCTGTGCGCGGGCCGGGAAGGCGGGCGCCGGTTGGGCGACGGTCCTTCCGACATAGCACAGTCCGGGCAAAAGGTCTATGCGGCACGCTCCGGGACGCGGATGTTGTTCCTTTTGGCACATGCGGCGGGCAGGGAGAGGGCAAATGCCATGGAACGGGTCTCCGCAGCCGTGGCCACAGGCGAACTGCGGGAACTCGCCGGGCACCGCAGCACGTGCCCCGCTTTGGGGACAACGGCTGCCGCCTCCTTTCCGGCAGGGGACAGCCCGTCTCCTTCGCCCGCATCGGGAGGCCTGCGGGGCGGCGGCGTGGCGTCCCGTCGGCTATTGGGGCTTTGCCATGGAGCAGGGCGGGGAGGGCGGAATGGACATCATCCCTCCGGGATGGCAGGAGAAAGCCATTCTTGTCTTGCCGCCGGAGGCAAAGCCCTGTAAGAGCCATGACGGCGGCGGGGGCACGGCCCCATGCCGGGGCGAGAAAGGAGGATGCCATGCCCGATGCACTTGATATCTTTGTTTTTGTCTGCTGGTTCGCCGGTGGTTTCGTCTCCGGTGTCAGCGGCATCGGCGGCACCATGTTCGCCTTTCCCTTCCTGGCGCTGGCCATCCCCATGCACGCGCTTATCCCTCTGAGCTGCCTGGTCTGCTTTTTCAAGGATGCCTGCATGATCGCCATGCATGTGCGCTTCTGCCGCTTCGATGCCATGCCCTGGCTGCTGCTGGGCGCGGTGCCCGGCTCCTTTGCGGGCGTCTATCTGCTGCAGATCTGTTCCGGCGCCGTCCTGCAGGGCATCGTGGGCATCCTGCTGCTGTTCTTCGTGTACTGGCAGCTCTATGTGCATGGGGGGCGCGGCGGCGGGGCCCGCTTGCAGCCGGTGGGCGTGGCCTGCGGCTTCGGCGCCGGTCTGCTGGGCACGGGCATCGCCCTGGACGGGCCGCCCATGGCCGCCTTTGGCCTGGCCGTGGGCTGGGAGCCGCGTGTCTTTCTGGGCACGGTGAGCGTCTTCTTCATGCTGCGCGGCATCATCACTCTGGTGCTGCAGTGGTGGCACGGCTTCTTCACGCCCGAGGTGCTGGGCATGGCCATGTACGGGACGCCCGGCGTGATGCTGGGCAGCCTGGCGGCCTTCCCTGTGGTCAAGCGCATCAACGTGCTTTTGTTCCGCCGTGTCCTGCTGGCCATCATCGCCATCTGCGGCGTGGTCTGCCTGGTACGCTCCATCTGGTAAGTGGCGGACAGCGGGGAAGGGCAGGCCGGGGGATCGGGCAGGCTGCGACGGATGTTTTCCGACCCTTTCAAAAAAATTTTGCAGATTCCAAAATTTTTACTTGACCTCCGGCAGCATTTCCCATACATAGAACGAGTTCGATGCGTCCCCATCGTCTAGCCGGCCCAGGACAACGGCCTTTCACGCCGTCGACAGGGGTTCAAATCCCCTTGGGGACGCCAACAAGGAATCAAGGCACCTGCAGTGATGCAGGTGCCTTTTTCGTTTCAGTCCCTTGCGGGAGACCGCGAGGGCTTTCTTGTTCGGGACATGCTTTGCGCGAGCGTCCACGGGGAATTGGGCCGCCTCAGGCAAGGTCGTGTGGCCTGTGGCGGAGATCTGTTTTTTCGAACAGAACAGCCGCCGCATCCGGGAATCCCGGACGGACGGCGGCTGCGGGAAACAGGCCTTGAGGCCCGCAGGCTAGAATTTGTAGATGAAGCTCACGTTCATATTCCAGGCATCCTCGGTGCTGTTGGCGGCGTAGCGGCGTCCTCCGGCGTGGTAGCCGCCCCAGACATCCGGGCTGTTGTCCAGCCACAGGGCGATGTAATTGGCCTCCACCAGCAGCTTCAGGTTCTCGTGGAGGGTATAGGTGCTCATGATGCCCACTTCCATGGCCCGATCTCTGTCGGTCAGGTACAGCCCGTAGTAATTGGCGGTATTGAAGTCCGTCCCGTTGGGGCGGACGATGTCAGGGCCGCCGGCCCCCTTGATGTGGCGGGCCATGCCGGCGCTGTTGGTGCCCTGATAATAGTTGAGATGGATCGTGTGGCTCAGGTCTTCGAAAAAGCTGATATCGCACACACGCAGGCCCAGGCCCCAGGTGCCCACCAGTGTGGAGCCCAGCAGGGTGTCCCGGCCCAGGGTCCAGGTGCCCAAGGTGCCGAAGCCGGCCACGCTGCTGGTGCTTTCGTTGTTGGCCTCGATGGTGGGCATGCGCTCGGAACCGTTGGCGGGATCCCCGTCATCGCCGCTGCTGTACCAGCCATAGATGCCGGGAGTGCCCCAGTCCAGCGCGTATTCGGCCAGGGCCGAGGCATACCAGCCGTGACGGTCGAGGGCGGCATCCCCTGTGGCGACGCTGCCCCAGGCCGCGCTCCAGGCCAGACGCAACGGCCGGGCCGCCGTGATCTCGCCGGTGAGGCCCGCCCAGAAGGCCGTGGCGTGGGCCAGGCTGCTCTCGCGGCCATCGAAGCGATAGGCGGATGGGGACAGGCCGATGCCGTAGCTCCCTTCGCTGTTGCGGCTGTAGAACCGTCCGTTGCCGTGGCGGAACGCGTTCTTGCCGATCGTTCCCAGCAGCGCCCAGGGGGTGAGGCGTATATCTTCATACGTCACCGGCAGCAAAAGGCCGAAGAAGTCCGCATTGTCCAGCCAGCCGCTTTGGCCGCCATCGGGGGCGGCCCAGTTGTCATTGAAGGCCCGCGCCCAGAAGGCCGTCAGGGACAGATGTTCCGTGAGCGGGGCGGCGACGCTGATCCCGGCCACGTCGGCATCGAAGACCTGTGAGGCATCGGTGACGAAATCGGGCAGGAAGATGCGCTGCAGGCCCATGCGTGCCTTGAGTCCCGTGCCGGGGAGGTTCCAGTCCAGATAGCTGTGCTTGATCTTGACGATCTGGCCGTCAGCCCCCAGGGCCCCGCCGCTGCGGGCGCGGCCCCAGGTGGCCCCGCCTATCTCGAAATAGACGCTGCCGGAAAGGGCATCGGACACCGCGGCATCCAGTTGCAGGCGTACGCGGTTCTTGGCCTCGAAACGGTCCTCGCCCCAGCGCCCCCAGCCCTGCACGTTTTTCCCTTCCCTGTCCTTGCGGACAAAGCTGCCGCCATCCCCGTATTCGAGCATGGCGATCCAGACGCCTTTGACACGAAAGTCCACGGCGTGGGCTCCGGGCGCGGTCATGAGCCCCCCCAGCAGGGCCCCGGCCAGCAGGGCGGCGGCTGCGCCATACGGCTTGTTTTTCTTCATCTGTCCTCCTCTGAAATGTGTGGCATGTTTTTAGAAAGCGTGCTACGATTTTCTGGTAGCACGCTTTTTAAAAACATGCCACTATTGTGGGGAGGTTCCTGTGGAAAAAATGAGGATGGGCAAACTGCTGGTATGCTGGCTGCTGCTCTGCGGCCTGAGCCTGCTGGCCGGCTGCCGGGAAGAGGAGAAGGGACAGGCCGGTGCGCCGCGCGAGGAGCTGGTCTATGCCAGCACCAAGGACATCCGGGACATCAATCCGCACCTGTACGGCGGCGAGATGGCAGCCCAGGGCATGGTCTTCGAGCCCCTGGTCATCAACACGGCGGAAGGTGTCCGGCCCTGGCTGGCCGAAAGCTGGGAGATCTCGCCCGACGGCCGCGTCTATACCTTCCATCTGCGCCGTGGTGTGACCTTCAGCGACGGGACGCCCTTCGATGCCGAGGCCGTCCGCCTGAACATGGATGCCATCATCGCCAATCGCCTGCGCCACGCCTGGCTGGACATGATCAACGAGATCGAACGCCATGAAGTCGTGGACAGCCATACCTGGCGTCTGGTACTCAAGCACCCCTATTATCCCACTCTCATCGAGCTGGGGCTGTTGCGGCCTTTCCGTTTCATCTCGCCGTCCTGCTTCATCGACGGTCAGACGCGCAACGGCGTATGCGGCCTCGTGGGCACGGGCCCGTGGATACTGAAGGAACACAAGGAGAACCAGTACGCCCTGTTCACGGCCAATCCCTCTTACTGGGGAGAGAAGCCACGTTTGCAGGCCGTGCGCTGGAAGGTGATGCCCGACCACCAGGCCATCCTGCTGGCCCTGCACAAGGGGGACGTGGATCTGGTGTTCGGGGCCGATGGCGACATGCTCAACCTGGACAATTTCGACGCCATCCGTCGTGAGGGGCGCTATGCGGCGGCCATCAGCCAGCCCATCGCCTCGCGGGCCATACTGCTCAACGCTCACCAGCCGTTCACCCGGGAGCGGGACGTGCGCCTGGCCCTGCAGTATGCGGTGGACAGGGAAGGCATCGCCGCCACCATCCTCAACGGTTCCGAGACCGTGGCCCCCAGCCTGCTGGCCTCCACGGTGGCCTATTGCGACCTGCCGCTGGAGGCGCGCGGCCATGACCCGGAAAAGGCGGCGCGTCTGCTGGACGGGGCGGGCTGGCTCATGGCGGCCGACGGCTGGCGCTACAAGGACGGACGGAGGGCCAGCGTGCGCCTGTACTACAATTCGCAGAATGCGCAGGAGCGCAGCATCGGCGAGTACATGCAGGCGGACCTGAAAAAGATAGGGGTGGAGATGAAGATCGTGGGCGAGGAGAAGCAGGCCTTTCTGGATCGCCAGAAGAGCGGCGACTTTGAATTGCAGTATTCCCTGTCCTGGGGCACGCCTTACGACCCGCAGTCCTATATTTCCTCGTGGCGCATCCCGGCGCACGGGGACTATCAGGCCCAGCTGGGTCTGGATCGCAAGGAATGGCTGGATGCGGCCATCACCCGTTTGATGACCGAGACGGACGAGGAGCGCCGCAAGGCCCTGTATGCGGAGATCCTCGGGTATGTACATGATGAGGGCGTCTATATCCCGCTGACCTATTCCCGCACCAAGGCCGTCCACGTGCGGGAGCTCAAGGGCGTTTCGTTCGGCGTGTCGCAGTACGAGATCCCCTTCGAGAAAATGTATTTTTGATGCACCGCGTCCCGGTGTCCGGCAGGCATGGACTGGAGGCACCGGGACAAAGATGAAGGATGGACATGAAGCATTGCCTGTTGCGTCGCCTGCTGGGGCTCGTGCCGCTCTTGCTGGGGATATCGTTCCTGTCGTTCGTCCTCATCCAGCTCAGCCCCGGGGACCCGGCGGAAGTGGTCATCCGGGTCAATGACATGACCCCCACGCCGGAACTGCTGGCCGAGGTGCGCACGCAGCTCGGGCTGGACAGGCCCTTTCCGGAACGTTACCTACGCTGGCTCGCGGATGTACTTCGGGGCGACCTGGGCATGAGCTATGTGAACGGGCGGCCCGTGGCCGGGGAGCTGGCCCGGGCCCTGCCGCCCACCCTGATGCTGGCGGGGACGGCCGCGGCCATCATGCTGGTGTGCAGCCTGGCCGTGGCCCTGGTCTGTGTCCGCCATGAGGGCAGGGTGGTGGACCGCCTGCTGCGGGCCCTGCTTTTCCTGGGTACCTCCGTACCGGCCTTCTGGGCGGGGCTGCTGCTGATCTGGCTGTTCTCCGTCCATCTGGACTGGCTGCCTACCGGCGGCCTTGAGGGGCCGTCCTCGCTGGTGCTCCCGGCCGTGACGCTGGCCTTGCCCTATCTGGCCGCCTATGCCCGGCTGTTGCGCAACAGCATGGTGCAGACCGCGCAGGAAGACTTCGTCCTCTACGCCCGGGCCTGCGGCCGCAGCCGGGGGGCCGTCCTGCACATGGTGCTCCGTAATTCTCTGCAGGCCAGCCTCACGGCCCTGGGCATGAGCCTGCCCAAGCTGGTGGCAGGCAGCTTTGTGGTGGAGTGCATCTTTGCCTGGCCCGGTCTGGGGCGCCTGTGCGTCACGGCCATCTTCAACCGGGATCTTCCCGTCATCCAGGCCTATGTCCTGCTGATGGCCGTGCTGTTTGTGGCCGGCAACCTGTGCATGGACATTTGTGCGGGCCTGCTGGACCCGCGTCTGCGTGAACGGGGGCTGCGATGAGGTGCGTACGGGCCTTGCTGCATGACAGGGCTGGCCTGGCCTGCCTGCTGTTCCTGGGCATCGTGCTGCTGGCGGCCCTGCTGGCCCCGTGGCTGACGCCTTGGGATCCGCTGGCCGTGGACGGCAGCCGCAAGCTGGCCCCCTGCGGGCCCGAACACTGGCTGGGCACGGACAGGCTGGGGCGCGACATCTTTTCCCGCCTGCTCTACGGGGCCCGGGCCACGCTGGGCGTCTCGCTGCTGGCCATGGGGGCCACGGTCTCGCTGGGGGCCCTGCTGGGCATGCTGGCGAGCCTTGTGCGCGGGCGGGTGGAGTCCTGCCTCATGCGGCTGTGCGACGTGATGCTCTCCTTCCCCGGCGAGGTCATGGTGCTGGCCATCGTGGGCATGCTGGGGCCGGGGCTGGAGAACGTGGTGCTGGCCTGCGTGGTGGCCAAGTGGCCGTGGTACGCGCGCATGATGCGGACCATCACCCTCCGTTATGCGGACAGGGACTTCGTGCGTTTCGCGCGTGTGGCGGGCTACGGCACGGGCCACATCATGAGGCGTCATCTGCTGCCCTGCGCTGCCGGGGAGATCAGCGTCCTGGCCACGCTGGATACCGGCGCGGTGATACTGATGGTCTCGGCCCTGTCCTTTCTGGGGCTCGGCGTGCAGCCGCCCACACCGGAATGGGGCATGATGCTGGGCGAGGCGCGCGAGGTGATGGTCCTGTACCCATGGCAGATGCTGCCGCCCGGGCTGGCCATCCTGCTGGTGGTGGCGGCCTGCAACTATCTGGGCGACAGCCTGCGTGATGCCCTGGACCCCAGGCACGCCATGCACAAGGAGCCTGTGCTGTGAATCATGGACATCCCGTGCCGCTGCTGGAACTGCGGCATGTCTCCGTCACGGAGGGCCTGTCCGGCAGGCCGCTGGTGCAGGACGTGAGCTTTTCGCTGCAACGCGGGCACTGTCTGGGCATCGTGGGCGAGAGCGGTAGCGGCAAGAGCCTGCTCTGCCGGGCCCTACTGGGCCTGCTGCCGTCCGGTCTGGTCCGGAGCGGGCAATTGCATTTCGACGGCCGCGACCTGGGCCGTCTCGATCCCGCAGGCTGGCGGGAGCTGCGCGGCACGGGTATGGCCGTCATCCTGCAGCAGGCCATGACGGCCTTCGATCCTCTCAGGCCTTTGGGAAAGCAGCTGGAGGGGGCCTTGCGGGACAGGGGGCGGATGTCCGCTGCCCGGGCCCGGGAGGCTGTTTGCGAGGCCCTGCAGCGGGTGGACCTGCCGGAGACCGTCCTGAGCAGCTACCCGCACCAGTTGTCCGGCGGCATGCTCCAACGCTGCATGATCGCCCTGACGCTGGCCCTGCGGCCCGCGCTGGTGGTGGCCGATGAGCCTACCACCGCTCTGGATGCCTGCCATCAGCAGCAGGTACTGCGCTGTCTGGCCGACGTGGCCCGTGATGCCTCACTAATTTTCGTCTCGCACGATCTTGGCGCCGTACAGCAGCTGGCAGACGAGGTGCTGGTCATGCAGGCGGGGCGCTGCGTCGAGTATGGGCAGGCGGCACAGCTTTTCGATGCGCCGGGCCATGCCTGCGCCCGGCATCTGGTCCGTACCCGGCTGGCCCTGTGGCGGGGCTTCCGGCAGGCTCTGGGAGACAGGTGATGAGCGGCAGCGACATCTTTCTTGCCGTCCGGGATATCTGGAAGACCTATGCCGTCCCCCATGGAGGGGGCTCCCGGCCCGTGCTGCAGGGGCTGGACTTCTGTCTGGAGCGGGGCGAGATGGCGGGCCTGGTGGGCGAGAGCGGCAGCGGCAAGAGCACGCTGGCCCGTCTGCTGCTGGGGCTGGAGCGGCCCGACCGTGGTATCGTGCTGCTGGAAGGTCAGCCCTTGCGGCAATGGCGGGCCCGGGGCGGGAGGCTCTCCGTGGTCTTTCAGGACTATGTGACCTCGGTCGATCCGGGCTTTACACTGGCGGAGGCCGTGGACGAGGGCCTGGGGCCGGGCTGCCGCCTTTCCCGCCGGGAGCGGCGACGGGAAGTGGACAGGCTGCTGGAACGCGTGGGGCTTTCGCCTTCATTGTCCGGCCGTCTGCCGCATGAACTCAGCGGCGGCCAGGTGCAGCGGGCCTGCATCGCGCGGGCGCTGGCCGCGCGACCGTCCTTTCTGGTGCTGGACGAGGCCGTGAGCTCGCTGGATGTCCCGGTACAGGTGCAGATACTGGAATTGCTGCGGGACATTCGCAGCGACACGACCTGCCTTTTCATCACCCATGATCTCCAGGCCGCAACACTGGTCTGTGACAGTTTGCTGGTCCTGGATCAGGGCCGCTGTGCGGAGCATCTGCCGGTGTCGCAGCTGGGGAGCGCCCGCAGCCCGCGCTTGCGGCGGATGCTGGAAACAGTCGTCCCGTTCCGCTCCGCATGGGACGGGAGCTGTGACGAAGCTGCCGGGACAGGAAGAGCCCCCGGGGCAACGAAGGTCTGAACGACAGGAGCGCATGGCTCTCTGCCGTAAAGCATCCTGCGGGCATGGCGGCAGGGTGGCTGCAGATTTGCGGCACGGCACCGGCAGGGAACGACCGGCCGCATCCCGTCCATGAGACGGGCAAGATTTCGTGATCGTGCCGCAGGGAAAAAGACGGCCCAGAGGCAAGGGCTGCCGATACCCGCACGACACCGTAAAGGAGCACATGATGGAGCAGACTACCGGCATCCCCGGGGATGCTGTTAAGGCCCGGCCCGGGCTCGACGGGCGCATCCGGCGTTACTGGACCCGGCGTTCCGACGCTTTCGGGCAGGTACGCCGTGAGGAATTGCAGAGTGACAAGTCCTCCCTGTGGCGGGCGGAGATCCTGCCCTGGCTGCCGCGCAGGGAAGACGGGACCGCCCTGCGCATACTGGATCTGGGCACGGGCGCGGGATTTTTTGCCATCCTGCTGGCACAGGCGGGCTGCGAGGTCACGGGCGTCGATCTGAGCGAGGGGATGCTCGCCCAGGCCGCCGCACTGGCCGATGAGGCAGGCTGCACGGTGGACTGGCGCTGCATGAGTGCCACGGAGCTGGACTTTGGGGATTCGTCCTTTGACGGCGTCCTGGCCCGCAACCTGACCTGGACGCTGACGGATCCCGAGGCGGTCTATGCGGAGTGGTTGCGGGTGCTGCGGCCCGGCGGCGTACTGCTCAATTTTGATGCCGATTACGGGGCGGTGGACTTTACCCGGCTTGCCGATGAGAAGGGGCAACATGCCCATGCCGATGTGGATAGTGCCCTCCTGCAGGAAGGGGAGGACATCCGCCGTTCCCTGCCCCTGAGCCGCCGGGAACGGCCGCAGTGGGACATGGAGGCCCTGGCACGGGCGGGCTTTGTCCGTTGCAGCTGTGATACCGGGCTCAGCGGGCGGATCTTCGTCCGGCGGGACGCCACCTACAATCCGGTGCCCATGTTTGCCCTGCGTGCGTATCGTCCCTGATGCTCTGCCCTGTGGCGGGATTCGGAGGGGCGTTGCCGCGACTGCCGGCATGTCGGAAGAAACAAAGAAGGGGGTGCCCGTGGGCATCCCCTTCTTTGTTTCTTTTCACTACGGGACGGATCATGCCCGCTCCTGGGAGCAGAGCAGGCCATGCCATGATGGCGTTAGGCGTTTTCGGCCCGGCGCTTTTCCTTGCGCGCCTGCTGGGCCCTCTGGACATTGCGGCGCATCTTGGCTTCGAAATTCCGGGACATCAGCTTCTGCTCGGAAGGATAGCCGCAGAGGTATTTGTACTCTTCCACATTGATGCCGTGATTGGCCAGATGGCGGGACGTCAGGGAGCAGGCCGCCTTGCCGCACAGGCAGCAGGTGATGGTGTTGTCCGTGATGGCTTCCGCGGGATTGAAGACCAGATCGGCCTTGGTGAAGATCTTTTTGGGGGCCGGGGCGGGCTTCTTTTCCTCTTCGACGGGAAGGGGCTCGTCCACGGGGGGCAGAGCGGCAGGCGCGGCCTCTTCGACCTTCACAGGCTGCTCGGCCTGCGCGTTGACCCGGCGCTCGATGGCCATATTAAGAGGATGTCCGGCATGTTTTTTGATTTTAAAAGGTGTGGTAATCTCGTCCCATGAAACAAACAGATTTTCGT
>NZ_JABAFY010000051.1 GCF_012843875.1 Desulfovibrio piger
TGGGTCATTAGCTCAATTGGTAGAGCAGCTGACTCTTAATCAGTTGGTTCGGGGTTCGAGTCCCTGATGGCCCACCATATTTCGCCCTTGCAGGAAACTGCAAGGGCTTTTTTTATGCGCATCTCCTCTGCCTGACTGCGGACGCCCCTCCCGGATGCGCTTCCATGCTCCTCTTTGCGTACTGCCCCCCTGCGCTTCCCCCTGCCTTTGGGCGGGCCGCATCAGAGGCCTGACGTTATCCCCGGTCAGCCTTTGCAGCCTGCCTGCGTCATCCTGCACGCATCTGGACCGGCCGCACGGTCTTTCCTTTCGCCTCTCCAGTCCTCCCGATGCGGACGGCCATCGTTCTTTTTCCCCGCTGTGAGCCTTCTGTCCCCCTGTCCCGCTTCGATCCGCCTTCCCGCCACGGGACTCCTCTGCCGCACCCTACGCCCCCCTGTGGCGATCCGGCGCGACAAACGGACATCAGGTTGCCCTGTGGCATCATATGCCAACCGGAAGTGGGGCCCCTCCTCTGCCCTGTTTACCCGACCTGCTCCTGCCGGTCGAACACACGCACATAGCGGTGCCCTGCCACTTCGCGTCGAGCCCCGGCAGGCTGCCCCCCATAAAACGAAGAGGAAGGAAAGCCGGGGCTTCCCTTCCTCCTGTCAGCGCGGCGGTCACCGCGCATCACAAATCTTGTCCTAGGTGTACCTAGTCTTCCACGTCGATCCACTGCAGGGCGCGGGACACGGCCTTTTTCCAGCCCTTGTAACGCTGCACCTGCTTTTCCTTGTCCGCGGAAGGCTCAAAAACACGTTCGATGTGCAGGCGGTTGCGCACGTCGTCCAGGCCGCTCCAGTACCCCACGGCCAGACCGGCCAGGAAAGCAGCACCCAGGGCCGTCAATTCCAGCGTGGCGGGACGTTCCACATTGACGCCCAGGATGTCGGACTGGAACTGCATCAGGAAGTTGTTGGCGCTGGCGCCGCCGTCCACACGCAGGGCCTGCAGCGGGATGCCGGAATCCGCCTGCATGGCTTCGATGACGTCCTTGCTCTGGTAGGCGATGGATTCCAGCGTGGCGCGGATGATGTGGCTGGCGTTGGTGCCGCGGGTCAGGCCCACGATGGCGCCGCGGGCATAGGGATCCCAGTAGGGAGCGCCCAGACCGGTGAAGGCCGGGATCACATAGACATCGTTGGAGGTCTCCGCCTTGTTGGCGAAGTATTCCGTATCACGGGCATCGTTGACGATCTTCAGCTCGTCCCGCAGCCACTGGATGGCGGAACCGCCCACGAAGATGGAACCTTCCAGGGCGTAGCAGGCTTCGCCACGGGGACCGCAGGCAAGAGTGGTGATGAGGCCGTTCTTGGAGCTGACAGCGGTCTTGCCGGTGTTCATGAGCATGAAGCAGCCGGTGCCGTAGGTATTCTTGGCCATGCCGTTTTCCACGCACAGATGCCCGAACAGGGCCGCCTGCTGGTCACCGGCGATGCCCGCGATGGGGATGCGCGTACCGCCCTTGCCGCCGATGTTGGTCTGGCCGTAGACCGTGGACGAAGGTTTGACTTCGGGCAGCATGGAGCGCGGGATGCCCAGCATGGAGAGGATGTGTTCGTCCCACTCCAGCTTGTGGATGTTGAACAGCATGGTGCGCGAGGCATTGGTATAGTCGGTCACGTGCACGCGGCCCTGGGTCATGTTCCAGATCAGCCAGGTGTCGATGGTGCCGAACAGCAGCTGCCCCTTCTCCGCCTTTTCACGGGCGCCGGGCACGTTATCCAGGATCCACTTGATCTTGGTGCCGGAGAAATAGGGGTCCAGCAGCAGGCCGGTATTTTCCCGCACGTATTCCTCAAAGCCTTCGTTCTTGCGCAGCTCGTCGCAGATCTGCGCGGTACGGCGGCACTGCCAGACGATGGCATTGTACACGGGCTTGCCCGTATCCTTTTCCCAGACCACCGTGGTCTCGCGCTGGTTGGTGATGCCGATGGCCGCCACTTCGTCCGAAGAGATGCCCACGCTGGCCAGGGCTTCGGTCAGCGTGGAGCTCTGGGTGGCCCAAATCTGGCGGGGATCATGCTCCACCCAGCCCGGACGGGGGTAGATCTGGGGGAACTCGCGCTGCACCACAGCCACGATGTTGACGTCCTGATCCAGCACGACGGTGCGGGAACTGGTGGTACCCTGGTCCAAGGCAACGATATATTTGCCTTGCATAGCTTTTTTCTCCAGTGATGTTCAAAGGGGACCGGCAGGCACCGGCCTGCGTGATAGGATAACCGCAGAACGTGTCACCTGTCCATCGGCCCCCCGTTCAGGGCCTTTAGGCCTTGTCCTCGGCGGCCGCGTTGCGATCCAGGGCCACCACGATGATGCGCTTGTAGATCCAGCCGCCGATACAGGCCCCGATGATGGGCGCGATGAGCGGCACCAGGAAGTACGGCAGGCTCAGGTTGTCGTTGAGCGGATAGCCGGTCATCACATCCGTGCCCCAGCCCGCCAGAGCGGCGAACAGACGCGGGCCGAAGTCACACGCGGCATTCATGGCAAAGCCGGTCAGCGGGCCGAAGCTGGCGCCGATGAGCGCCACCAGCAGACCGATGAGCAGGCCGCCCAGATTGCCCTTGGGAGCCGTATTGCGGCCATCCACCAGGGCATAGATCAGGCACATGAGCACGGCCGTGATGACGAGCTCCACGAAAAAGGCCTGGAAAAAGGTGATCTTGGGATGGGGGAAGGTACAGAAGATCCCGGCCAGCGCCGTCATCTTGGCGGGATCGCCCGCCGTGGCGGCCACGGCATCGGCAAACAGATTGTAATACATGGCATAGGCCAGCGCCGCAGCACAGAAACCGGCCACCATCTGCACCAGGATGTAGGGCACGACCTTGCGCTTGTCGAAATCCCCGAACAACGCCAGGGCGATGGTCACGGACGGATTGAGGTGCGCGCCGCACACACCGCCGCAAACATAGACGCCCATGGCCACGGCAAGACCCCAGACGATGCTGATTTCCCACTGGCCAAAGCTGGCCCCCGCCAGCTTGAGCGCCCCCACGCAGCCGATGCCGCACAGCAGGAAAATGAAGGTGCCCAGAAATTCTGAAAGATAACTGTGCGTATTACCTGTTTTTTTCATAAACTCTCCACCATTGTTTCCCAATTCCTGCAAGAGGGTGAAAGCTTTCTCCATAAGGCTCTTGCGGCTCTTCCAGGATCACCAATTGCTCTGTGGCAGCACACCTACCACGCTATTGTGACAATTCTGTAACAAAGAGGAATGATTGTCTTTTATTTGTCACATCATCCTGCATCCGTGCACAGGTCACAAAAAACAGCCAGAACCTACAAAAAACACCTGCCTGTGCAATATTGGCCTTGCTTCACGGCATGTCAGCATCTAGCATAAGCCGGACAGGAGGTTCGTCATGCCCAGTAAACTGGATCCCGATGCCCGTACCGGTGACAAGCTGCTGCGTCTTTTCCGCAAGCTGCTCTTCGATAACAGGCGCCATTTCCAGCAGGACCTGGCGCGCGAACTCAACTGCTCGCCCCAGACAGTCATCCGTCTGATGGAACAGATCGAAAGCGCCGTAGGCATCGCCCTGGAAATGGGCACGGAACAGCGCCGCCGCTGGTATCGCCTGAATCCCGGAGAAAAGGGGCATCTGGGCCTCGATTTCGAGGAGCTGCGCTTTCTGACCCTGTGCCGCCGCATGGCGGGAGGCATCCTGCCGGAACAGACCCTGCAGCGTGTGGACAGGACCATCCAGCGCCTGGCCATGCACATGGCGGATCCGCACTTCCAGGATCAGGACGATTTTGCCTTCTACATCAAGGGGCGCATCAATTACACACCCTTTGCGGACACCATCGAGCGCCTCGTCCAGGCCGCCCGCTGCCAGACCGTCTGCCGGATCCGCTACAAAGCCGTGGGCAAGGCGGAGCCGCGAATCCACCGCTTCATCCCCGTACGCATGGCCGCCATGAACAATGCCCTGTATGTGCTGGGCGGCCAGCTGGGTGAGGAGGGGCTCGAAGTCGAACATCCCTGTACCCTGGCCGTCCATCGTATCCAGAACGTGGAGCTGACCGGGGACCATGTCCGTTACAGCCGCGACGATGACGAGCATGGCGGCTTTGGCCTGCCCTGGCACGAACCGCGAACTTTCCGTATCCGCGTATCCCCCAATGCCGCCGACTATGTGCGGGAGCGCATCTGGGCCACCAACCAGCAGATCGAGGACTGCGAAGATGGTGGCCTCATCCTGACCCTGACCACCCGCAGCGAGCCGGAATTGCGCGCCTGGGTCCGCAGTTTCGGAGATGCGGCTGTCCTGCTGGAGGACGACACGCCCCGGGAGCAGGGCTAAAGCGCAGCCCTCTGCCTGTCTCCTGCGGAAACGGCAGGCGCCCCTGTGCCCACCTCCAGGATGCAAAGGGACAAGGGGCTCCCCCTCTCCTGCAAATGTGCCGACAGGCATATGCTTTCCACCTTGCCGGACAAGCCCGTATCTTTGCAGCCTGCATACCTGCGTTTGAGGGAGCAAAAAAACAGGCATAAAAAAAGGACGTCCGAAGACGTCCTTTTTTTATGCCTGTCATCAAGGGCAGCGCAGTTCGTACAGCGCTGCCTATTCGTAAAGATCCGCGTCAGCGGGCATCCGCTCCCAGTAGACACGGCCCTTTTTCTTGTATTTGCGCAACAGCACATAGACGCTGCCGGGACCGCCGTCATGCGGCTGGGCCGTGCAGAAGGCCAGGACAACGCGCTTGAAGGGGTCCTGGGTGAGCCAGGACTGCAACTTGCCGCGCAGCACGCCCACGCCGTCCGGGGAGTTCTTGCCGCGGCCGGGCACCACCAAAATGGTCCGCAGGCCCTTGTACCAGCTGCCGCGCATGAAACCGCGCAGGGTCTCGAAAGCCTGCTGGGCATTGAGGCCGTGCAGGTCGAGGTGCGCCTCGGGGCTCAGGCCTCCGGCGCGCAGCTTGTTCACGATCATCTGGTCCAGCCCCACCACATGGCCTTCCATGTATTCATCGGTCATGGACAGGGCAAATTCCAGCTTGCCGTCCAGGAAGTCCTGCAGGCTGGTATCCGCGGACGGCGGCGGCGTGCTCTGGGCCACTGCGGGCGGCACGTCCCGCCCCTTGCCCTGCAGCGGCGTCACCTGCTTCATGGCCAGCAAAAAGTCATCTTCCTCACTGGCCGCCACCACAGCTTCCAGCCCGGCGGCCGCATCCGCCTTACCGGTAGGTGCGGCAACAGCTCCGGCAGCTGCGGGGACCGCGGCTCCGCTCTCCTTGTGGGGGGCGCTGCCCTTTTTCTTCTTTTCCTTGAGCTTCTTCACCTGCGGCATGGCGCACTGCTCTTCCATGGCAAAGCCGCCCTGCCCCGCTCCCTGACCGCGGGCCGCACCGCCGTGAGCCGACTGGCGCTCCACATTGCTCATGGCGGACAGGAACAGGGAGGCGTCCTCGTCGTCCGCAGGCACGGCAGCCTGGCGCGCGATGCGCTTGCCGCGTTTTTCCGGCGCCGCAGGGGCACCCGTCTTTTTCTGCTGCGGGAACCGTCCTTTTTCCAGAGCCTTGAAGGGATTGTTCTTGAAGCTGTTGTCGTCTGTCATGGGAGCCCCCTGTTGCTGAAAAAAAAGCCGCGGCAGGACCGCGGCTTTTTCCATTGGATCAAAAAAACGTCTACTGCTGGGCAGGCTGGGCTGCGGGAGCGTCCGCAGCAGGAGCCTCAGCGGCGGGAGCTTCGGAAGCCGCAGGGGCCTCAGGAGCATCGGCAGGGGCGGCAGCAGCCGGAGCAGCCGCGGGAGCTTCGCTGGTCGCGGCAGGCTGGGCCGGAGCAGCAGCTTCAGGCGCGGCAGCGGGCTTGGCAGGCACGTCTTCGATGGTCAGGGGTTCGACCTTGAGCACGGCGGATTCATCGCTGGGACGCGAGCTGGTCACATAGGTGTAGCTCAGCGAGGTCACCACGAAGACCACGGCCATGAAGGCGGTCATCTTGGCCAGCATGCCGCCGGCACCGCTGCTGCCGAACACCGAGGTATTGCCGCCACCGAAAATGACGCCCATACCTTCCTTGCCGGCCTGCAAGAGAATGAGAATGACGAGCACCACACAAACAATGATATGAAGCGTCAGAATAAGGGTCTGCACAAGAGCCTCCCAGGGGCACGACGTAAATGAAGAACTTCAGGCCTAGGCCCGGATAATCTGCACAAAACTTTGCGCGTCCAAAGAAGCGCCACCTATCAGAAGACCATCCACATTGTCAAGTCCGATAAGGTTACCGGCATTGGCCGGTTTGACGCTCCCACCATACAGGATCGGGATCCTGTTGCCGGTCTCGCCCAGGCGCTCGCACAGCAGGCGACGCACCACGGCGTGGGTGGCCAGCACTTCGTCGGGACCGGCGACCTTGCCGGTACCGATGGCCCACACGGGCTCATAGGCTACAGCAAAACGGCCTTCCAGCGCGTCCCCTCCGGCGGGCAGGCCGCTGTCCAGCTGACGGCGCAGCACGTCTTCCAGCTGGCCGGATTCGCGCTCTTCCAGCTTTTCCCCGATGCAGAGCATGACCTTGAGGCCCTGCTCCAGGGCAAAGGCCGTCTTGCGGCCCACCAGCTCATCGGATTCGCCCAGCACGTGACGGCGCTCGGAATGTCCGGTCAGCACCCAGACCGCACCGGCGTCCTGCAGCATGCGCGGCGAGATCTCGCCGGTGAACGCCCCTTCCACGGCAGGCCACACATCCTGCGCACCGGCCTGCGCCTGCGAAGCGGCAAAAGCGTCCGCCACCTCGGCGATGGCCGTGAAGGGCGCGAACACCACCACTTCGTGCGGGGTCGGCTGTTCGTTCAGGGCAGCAGCCACGGCAGCGGCCGTTTCGCGGGCTTCCTGCCGGGTCTTGTACATTTTCCAGTTGGCAGCGATGATCTTCTGCATGGAAATATCCTCTCTGTCAGTCCTGCGGTGCCAGATCACACTGATAGATCAGGGCATCTTCGCCGGTGTCCGCATAATAGCGGGGCCGTTTGCCCACCCGGACGAAGCCGCATTTCTCGTATAAGGCGATGGCCGGGGCATTCCCGGTACGGACTTCAAGCAAAGCCCTGTTGATACCTGTTTTTTCAGCTTCTTGCAAGGCTGTGCGCAAAAGCCGTTCGCCCAGTCCCTGCCGCCGTGCAACGGGCAGAACGGCCAGGTTGAGCACTTCCAGCTCGTCCGCTGCCTGATAGAGCGAGATATAGCCCTGCAACACGCCCGCTTCTTCCAGCCCGTAAGCCACGAAAGCCTGCTGGCTGAAGGCGGCCCGGCACTGCTCCTCGCTCCACGGCAGGGAAAAACAGGCGGCCTCCAGTGCCTGCATGGCGGCAGCGTCCCCGGCCGTCAGGCGGCGGGGGGCCGTATCCCCGGCAGGCAGGCTCATGCGGGGCGCCTTTCCGCCCGCACGGGCGTCACGGCCGCCAGCAGATGCCGCAGTTCCTTGTGCACCAGGCCGTTGCTGGCCATGATCTCGTCCCCGAAGGCATACGGACGTCCATCCAGCGTCGTGACCCGCCCGCCGGCTTCTTCCACCAGCAGCCAGCCGGCAGCCACGTCCCAGGGCTTGAGCAGCATCTCGTAGAAGGCGTCCTGCCGCCCGGCGGCCACATAGGCCAGATCCACCGAGGCGGCCCCGATACGGCGTACGCCCTGGGCCTTGGGCAGCACCAGTGCCAGACGGGCCAGCACATCGTCCAGGCGTTCGGCGATGGCGTAGGGGAACCCCGTAGCCACCACGGCATCGGACAGGACCTCGGCCGAGCTCACATGGATGGGCTCGCCGTTGCGGAAGGCCCCCATGCCCAGACCGGCCCAGAAACATTCATCCATCATGGGCACGTTCACCACGCCCAGCACCACATGGCCGTCCGCCCACAGGGCCACGGACGTCCCCACCTGGGGGATTCGGTGCACGAAATTGGTGGTACCGTCCACGGGATCGATGATCCAGCACAGGGGCGACGGCTCCTGACCGGCCACGCAGCTTTCCTCGGCCAGGAATTCGGCCTGCGGCAGCAATTCTCCCAGACGTTCCTTGAGGAAGGCCTCCACGGCCACGTCCGTTTCCGTCACCAGGTCGATACTGCCCTTGTGCCTGACGGCATGCGTTTTTTCCCACTGGCGGCGGATGATGTCGCCGCTCTCGCGCACGACGTCCACCACATCCTGCAAAAATCGGGCTGTCAGCATGAAACGATGTCCCAAGGCCGGCCCCCCTGCCCGGCAGGAGCGCGCGGCAGTTGCAAGGACAGGACGCACGGCGGCCATCCCGGCCGAAAACATGCCTCAAAGAGGCAGGAGAAGCGCCCGTCCTGTCCTAATTAATGAAAATCCCTTCGTAATCCTCGCGGTACAGCATGGCCTGCGCCGTCCCGCGCAACACCGTGGTCAGGGGATCCTTGTCCACTGCGACCTTCAGGTGCGTCGCCCGGGCGATGCACTGGTCCAGACCGCGCAGCAGGGCCCCGCCTCCGGCCATGAGCAGCCCGTTGTCGTACACGTCGGCGGCCAGTGCCGGCGGCGCCTGCTCCAGCGCGCGCAGCACGGTCTCCACCACGGCCTGGACAGGATCGTGCAGGGCCTCGCAGATGTCGCCCTCGGTCACGGTCACCACCCGGGGGCCGCCATAGACAAGATCCTTGCCGGACACTTCCAGCCGCAGGCTGTTGTTCTGGGGCAGGGCCGCACCAAGGATCTTTTTGACGTTTTCCGCCGTATTCTCGCCCACTTCGAGGCGAAAGACCTCACGCAGATAATGCTGCACGGCCAGGTTCATGGCATCACCGGCCACGCGTACCGACTGCGAGACCGCTATGCCCGTCATGCTGATGAGCGCCACTTCGCTGGTGCCGCCGCCGATGTCCAGCACCAGGTTGCCCAGGGGCTCCTGCACGGGCATGCCCGCCCCGATGGCCGCGGCCATGGGTTCTTCCACCAGGGAGACCGAACGTGCGCCCGACAGCAGGGCCGCGTCGATGACGGCTTTTTTCTCCACCTGGGTGATGCCCGTGGGGATGCAGATCACCATGGACGGCTTGACCAGACGCAGACCGGAGATGCACTTGCCCACGAAATGGGCGATCATCTCGCGGGTGATGTCGAAGTCGGCGATGACGCCGTCCTTCATGGGCCGAATGGCGCAGATGTTCTGGGGCGTGCGGCCCAGATACTCCTTGGCGGCAGCGCCCACGGCCAGCACCTTGCGGCTGACCGCGTCCACAGCCACCACCGAGGGCTCATTGATGAAAATGCCATGCTTCCTGGTGTACAGCAGCGTGTTGGCCGTACCAAGATCCATGGCAATGTCCTGGGTCAGGAACCTGCTGAAAAATCGGGACAGCATGACTTAAGGATTTTTGACGGGCGGCACCGGAGCGGTATCGGGATCGTAGCGGCGGGGGCCCTGGCTGTGGACCGTGCCCTGCGGCAGCAGGGAACGCAGACGTACCCGCAGGTACAGATTTTCGAGGAACAGGGCCAGATGGTCCACGGCCTGACGCACGAAGGAGCGCAGGGACTCGTCGATGCTGCGCGTGGACGTATGCGCCAGACAGAGCACACCGCGCGTGCTCTTGTTGATCTGTACCGGCAGGCAGATGATGGCCTGGAAATCGGGCATGCCCGGCAGCTTGCCGAACAGCATGGTGGAGGGAGCGCCTTCCAGCCCTTCGTTGATGACGGGCTGGTCGTTGCTGAAGACCCAGCCGGCGATGCCGCTGCCTACGGGCAGGACCATGGGCTCACCGTTCTCCAGCACCAGGCGGGCAGACTCGCATTCCACACAGTAGCTCTCGCCGGGAACATCCACCGAAGCGAAGGCGCAGTAGTCGAAGCCCGTGGCATCGACCATGGTACGCACATAATTCTGAATGAACTGCGACCAGCGGCGGTAACGGAAGCGCAGCTCCTGGATCACGGCCAGCTCGGCGAAATAGCGGGGGATGTCCCCGGCCATTTCCTGACGGCCCTTGCTGGCCTGCTGGCGGGAGACCAGCTCGGCAAAAAGCTGCAGCAGCTTGTAGTCCCTGTCAGTGAAGGAATACTGCCGCTTGCTGTCCACGCACAGGGCACCGCCCGTGGGCACGGGACACCCCATGAATGCCTTGATGCCGGCTTCCTCGCCTTCCCGGTAATAGCCGAGCTTGTGCTTGTGCTGGTCGAAATTGGGGACCAGCATCTGCTGGCGGTTGCGGATGATCCAGTCTACCAGGCTCCCCGAAGAAAGCATGGCCCCCTGCTCCACCCCTTCGCCAAGGCTGAAGGAGGCCGCGAGATAATGCTCCTCACCATTTTCGGAGGGCAGGAAAAGGACGGCGGAGTAGGCATCGAAAACACTGCAGACGATGCTGAGGATGTGTTGTTCAAGAGTATTGGCAGTCATGTCGGTACGCGTTTGATGGTGGGCCCGGGCACAAGCCCGGGACTGACGCACGGAAGTGTACCAAAGCAGCATAGCGCCCGCAACAGCTTTTCGCCCGCACCGGCGGCCCGGCGGGCAAAAACGACAAATCCCGGGAGCGCCTCTGGAAATTCCCCCCAAAAGCAGTTACTCTTTACGGAGAATCGGGTAAGGTTGCACATGATCAAGTGGCAAGAGATCTTCAGCAAGGACGGCTTTCACTGGCAGGATGCCTATACGACATCCGAGCCGGTCGTCATCGCGCGTCTTGACGAGCTCAAGCGCTTTCTCGATGCCGTGCATATCCGCTTCTGTCTGGTCAAGCCCTATCAGGAGCACAAGAACTACCCGCTGGTGGAAGGCCGCGAACTTTTGCCCTCGTTCGACAACGACATGTTCGAATACAAGGACCTGCCGGGCTTCTCCATGGTGGCTTTTGCCCGCCAGCTGGACTATTTTTCCGAGACCTTCCAGTTCGACAAACTGCACCCCATCGTCATGGAGGCCGACGGCGCCTGCTGCCCGCTGGAGAACCAGGTCCTTGCCCGCAACGTGCAGACCCTGGCCTCCCGCCTGCCGCGCATGCACCAGGACATCTTCCGCCAGCAGTTCGCCAATGCCGATACCGTGATCCTGGACAATTATCCCTCGCTCATGCCCTATCTGCTGGCCATGGACAGGGCCCAGGTGCTCGCCCTCGATGCGGACCGGCAGTTCCACCTGGCGGGGGTCTTCGCCTCCTTCCCTTCGGACATCGACAGCGAGCTCAAACGCTTCGGCATGCGCATCGGCAAATTCGTCTATGGCGACAGCGAGATCTACGAACGCAACCGCATGTTCGTCTACCAGTACCTGATGGAACTCTACGGCTTCCCCATCGTCTCGGAACGCCGCACCTCCAGCGCGCTCTTTGCCCGCAAGCTGCACAAGCTGGGCGAGCACTTCATGCTGCGCGTCCTGGGCCAGACGGACCGTACCATCACCACCTATACGTCCATGGGCCAGAGCACCCGCTACCCCCTGCTGGAAAAGATCGCCCTCATCTCCGTGGACGAGGATCAGGAGGAAGCCCTCGAGACGCTGGAAAAAGGCGGCTACTTCCTGGACCGTGACCGCCGGGTCGTCATCATCCGCGTCACCTATCGGCAGCACCGCTTCGATGCCAGCAACGTGCAGCAGGACCGCGCCCTTTCCGTGGCCTGGCAGGAGATCCTGCATCCGCTCACGGGCGCGCCCCTGGCCGGGCTGAACATCATCAAGGACACCTCCAACATGTTCCTGCGCCTCAACGACATCGTGCGCGGTGAATACACCGGCCGCATCGTCTTCAAGCGCACGGAGATCGTGGAGAACACCGATACCGACGAGAAGCGCCTCAAATTCCTCTATGCCTGGCTCACCAAGCACCAGCGGCGCATGATAGGCTACAGCGACGACTTTTTTGCCAAGGTCAGCCGCGTACTCAACGGCTATCTTTACTCGCCGGACAATGACGATGCCTTCAGCAACATGCGCGAGCTGCACCGCGAGGTCTGTACCCGCTTCAGCTACATCCAGCAGGCTCGGCGCGTCCGCATCCTCGAGGACCTGGCCCAGCGCAAGGCCAAGGTGGGCCGCATGGGCTACCGCCAGATGATGCGCGAGGCCCTCGACCTGCTGACGGACCTGAAATTCGAGATCGTCAACTTTTTCCCGGCACTGGTGGACGGCATCGTGGACAGCGTGGAACGCATCCTTTCCGATGCCTACCTGCGCCGCACCTACATGGAACCTCCCGAATCCCGGCTGACCAAGGCCGGTCTGGAGATACGCAAGAATTACGGCCGTCTCGTCTCGCTGCAGGACGGCTTCAAGGCCGTGCGCCGCGCGCGGACGGCAAAAGGATCCAACGCATCATGAGTCTGCACCGCTTTTATCTTCCTCCCGAACAATGGGCCCACGATCTCTGGCTGGAAGGCCAGGAAGCCAAGCATCTGGTCCAGGTGCTGCGACTGGCCCCGGGCGAGGAGGTCCTGCTGCTCGACGGCCAGGGCCGCAGCGGCCGTTTCGCCATCGCCGAAACAGCCAAAAAGAAGGCCCGCCTTGTCCTGCAGGAAGAACAGATGGCGCCCGCGCCGGAATCCCGCGCCGTCATGGCGCTGGCCTTCAGCAAGGCCGTGCGCCGCGGTTTCTTTATGGAAAAGGCCGTGGAGCTGGGCGCCCATGCCATCTGGCTCTGGCAGGGTGACCACAGCCAGGGCAAGCTGCCTGCCGATGCCGCCGAGGCCTGCCGGGGGCAGCTCATCGCCGGAGCCAAGCAGTGCGGCAATCCCTGGTTGCCGCAGGTGGAGGCCCTGACCGGCGGTGTGGACGAGCTGGTCCGCCGCGCCGCCACGGCCGACCGCCGCATCCTGCCCTGGGAGATGCAGGACACCGTGAGCATGCTCACGCCCCAGCTGGCCGGACGTCCCGGCACCACCGTGTACGTCATCGGCCCCGAGGGCGGCTTTTCCCAGCGGGAGCTGGACAGCCTGCGGGCGGCGCAGTTCACCTTCGTCAGCCTGGGGGCCCGTGTGCTGCGCTGCGAGACCGCCGCGACCCTGTGCCTGGGCCTGCACTGGTGGGCCTCCCATCTGGCGGATCCGGCGGAATAAAGGACAGCCATGACCGCACAAAAGCCCCTGCCGGAGCGCATGCGCCCCGACGATCCCGATCTTTTTCTCGGGCAGAGCCATCTGGCAAGCCGCCTCAAGTCGCTCATGGCGGCGGAGCGCCTGCCCAGCCTGCTGTTTTTCGGCCCGCCGGGCTGCGGCAAGTCCACGCTGGCCCTGCTGCTGGCGCGTTCCCGTAAGCGTCCCTATCTGCGTCTCAGCGCGCCGGAGGCAGGCTTGCAGCACCTGCGCCGCTCCCTCAACGGCATCGAGATCCTGGTGCTCGACGAGCTGCACCGCTTTTCCAAGGCGCAGCAGGACTTTTTCCTGCCGCTGGTGGAATCGGGCGAGCTGACCCTGCTGGCCACCACGACGGAGAACCCGTCGTTCAGCGTCACCCGGCAGCTGCTCTCGCGCCTGCACGTGCTGCGCCTGCGCCCCCTGGGGCGCTCGGAACTGATGGAGCTGGCCCGGCGCGGCGCCGAACAGACGGGCGTGACGCTTAGCGACGAGGTGCTGGACATCATCACCGCCGCGGCCCACGGGGATGCCCGTACCCTGCTCAATCTGGTGGAGTACGCCGCTTCCCTGCCCGAGGAGATGCGCGAGCCCGAGCAGCTCAAGTCCGCCCTGCCCGAAGTCATGATGCGTCATGACAAGGACGGTGACAGCCATTACGAGCTGGCCTCGGCCCTCATCAAATCCATCCGCGGCAGCGATCCCGACGCGGCCCTCTACTATCTGGCCTGCCTGCTGGAAGGCGGCGAGGACCCGCGCTTCATCTGCCGCCGCCTCATCCTTTCCGCTTCGGAGGATGTGGGCCTGGCCGATCCCAATGCCCTGCCCCTGGCCGTCTCCTGCCAGCAGGCCGTGGAATTCGTGGGCATGCCCGAAGGCTTCATCCCGCTGGCCGAGACGGTGGTCTATCTGGCCCTGGCCCGCAAGAGCAACAGCAGCTACGCCGCCTATCTGACCGCCGCCCGCGAAGTCAAATACAACGGAGCGCGGCCCGTGCCCCTGCATCTGCGCAACGCCAGTACGCAGTTGCAAAAGGAATGGGGCTACGGCAAGGAATACAAATATCCCCACAACTACCCTGACGGCTGGGTGGAACAGGATTACCTGCCCGCCGAGCTCGTGGGACGCCGCTTTTACCAGCCCCGCGACATGGGCGACGAAGCCCGCCTGAGCCAGTGGTGGCGCAAGATCCATAAAATCAGAAAAACGGAAGAATCCTGATGCAGCAGTATCAAGAAGGGGTCGTCGAGGCCCCGTTCGGCGATCTTTCCACCTATGTCAGCACGGCCCCGCAGCTGGGCGCCCCTGCCCGTTTCCCGGCCCTGAGATTCTACAGCAGCCTGCTGGCTGGCCCCGTGTTCTGGCTGTGCCGCAGGGCCGCCAAAGGCCTGTGTGACGATAGCGCCTGGGTCCACGCCAGCCTGCGTGTGACGGAACTCATCGAGCGCGTGGGCTGCCCGGTGAGCATCGAAGACATGGAGAACATCTCGGCCACGCGCGGCCCCTGCGTCTTCGTGGCCAACCACATGAGCACGCTGGAGACCTTCATGCTGCCCGGCATCATCCGGCCCCACCGTGCCGTGACGTTCGTGATGAAAAAAAGCCTGGTCACCCTGCCCTTCTTCGGGGCCGTCATGCGTTCCCGCGATCCCATCGTTGTGGGCCGCACCAATCCCCGTGAAGACCTGACGGCCGTCCTGGAAGGCGGGGTGGAACGCCTGAAGAAAGGCATCTCCATCATCGTCTTTCCCCAGAGCACCCGCACCCCGGATTTCGATCCCCAGCACTTCAACACCATCGGGGTCAAGCTGGCCCGCAAGGCCGGTGTGCCTGTGGTGCCGCTGGCTCTCAAGACCGATGCCTGGGGCACGGGGAAAAAGCTCAAGGAGCTGGGCCCCATCAAAAGCGGCCTGCCGGTGCGCTACAAGTTCGCCGCGCCCATGGATATCCACGGCAACGGCCGCGAGGAGCAGGCCTTCATCTGCGATTTCATCGGCTCCCAGCTGGCCCGCTGGCGCAAAGAGGACGGCATCAACGCCTAGTCTGCAGCCCCTTGCGGCCGGGGAAGTGAATAACAAAGGGCGGACCCTTGCGGGCCCGCCCTTTTCCATACTCGCTGCTGCGAGGATTATTCCGCCGGAGCGTAATAACAACGCTTGGGCGACATGACCTTGCCTTCCTTCTTCAGTTCGGCAATGGCCTTGCTGACTTCCTTGGAATCCACTCCCAGTTCCTTGGCGATGTCGCCAGGACGCAGGGGCTTTCCGGCATTGACCAGGACTTCCAGAACTTTGTTTTCCATGGGCTGTTTTCCTCCTTGGGATGTGCGTATGCACGTTACGGGGGGCTGGGCCGAACGGCCGGACCTGTCTGGGAACGCAGGCCCGGGCCGACGTCCGCCTTGTAGCATAGAGCCTGCGGCCTGAAAAGAGACCCGGCAGGAGATCCCGGCGCTGCTTTGCAGTACGCCGCAGGATGGAGGACAGATACACTGATGCAGGCCTTTCGAAACGCCACTGTACATAGCAAAAAAGGCGACCAGTAAAACTGATCGCCTGAATTTGCATGGTGCGCCCGAAGAGATTCGAACTCCTGGCCTACAGGTTCGTAGCCTGTTGCTCTATCCAGCTGAGCTACGAGCGCGTCGTGAGAAGCTATGTATAGAAAACAGCTCACGGAGTCAAGCGTTTAGCAAAAGAATTTTTCAAAAAAGTGAAAGGATGCCGGAAAAGATGCTTCCACCGCCCTGGAAAAGGCGGGCAGTCCTCCTCCCCCGCCGGCCCTGCCCTACGGGCAAAACACAGGGAGCGCCGGTCATTCCTGTTCCGGCCAATAGTGCCTGCGGTCATGCTCCTTGCAGGCGTAAAAATCCCGCTTGGCAAGGTACATCTTTTTGTCCGCTTCGTTGACTGCTCGTCGATATTGCCCCGCTCGGCACGCCAGGAAATACCGCAGGAGATGGAGATATGGCTTTCCTCCATGGCCCGGAGCGCATTCTCGACACAGGCATGGAAGGCTTCGCGGCCGGATTCGCGGTCGATGACGATGAACTCGTCGCCACCTATGCGGTAGGCCTTTTTGCCAAAGGCCTGGAGGAGGCACTCCGCGGTGCGACGGATGAGGGCATCACCGGCCTGATGTCCCTGGAGGTCATTGATCTTCTTCAGGCCGTTCAGGTCGAAGTAGGCGATGCCCAGGCTGCCGCAATCCTTTCCGGACAGGGAGTCACAGACCTGGTTGTACCTGTTTCTGTTGTACAGCCCGGTGGAAAGATCCTCCACATACATCTGGGCGATGACGTCGTGCTGCTCGGCGATCTGCCTTTTCTGGAGCTCGATCTGCTCCCGGAGATAGCGGCGGGACTCCTCAGCCATTTTTTCAGGAAACCCGCTGTCGCTCGCGTCCATCTCACTGTAAGGGTTGGAAAGGTGGAGATGACAGCAGCGGGGCCCCTGCGCCGTCCAGCGGAAAACCGTGGTGATGCGCTGGTGAACGCGCAGGCAGATGCCGGAATCCGGAACAGTGGCGACCCAGAGCATGCCCGTACAGATGAACAGGTCCGGCATGGGCCGGATGACGTCATACTGCTCTTCGCCTATCTCGCAGCGGGGCACCCTGCCTGCGAAGGCCCGGAACGTCCTGATGACGGTCGCCGGATCGACGGCGTACTCATGCTCCCCGGCACCGAACCAGCTGAAGGCATCGTCAAGATGGGAGAGCAGGAGCTCCGTATCGTTCTCGCAGTAGTGCTGATGCAAAAAAAGACGCGTCAGTTCCGCGATCTTCCGTTGCTTCGCATCGTCTGTCAAAGAGGTATGCGGCATCCGTGCACCCCCTTGTCTTCATTGCCGGTAGCGATCCCCCATGCGCGCGGGCCTCAGGCTCCGGTCCCGCCATGCCGGGTCTTCTTTCCGAAAGGCGATGACCAATACGGCAGCCGCACCACACGCAGCTGCTCCCATGCGCGCGAAGCAGACCGGTCCGGACGTCCAAACACATCATGGCTGAAGGTATGATACTTCGAGCTTTCTGGATGGTCCCCCCTTTTGTCCCGCATGGCTATAGCCTGCTGCCTCCTTCGGGCCTTCAGGAACGGCATCCCTGCTAAAAAACAGGTATCCGGCTAGATAGTGTCGTCAAATTCAAAAGTATGTTATAATCTCTTCACTTACAATGAGGAGAGACCATATGGCGGCAC
>NZ_JABAFY010000052.1 GCF_012843875.1 Desulfovibrio piger
GAAGGCTCTGGCTTTCTTTTCGGAGAAAGTGAAACCGGCCTCAATGAAGCAGGAAGTTAGCATTGAATCTATTTGTCTAGTTATGAATAGATTTGAGTAGGTATAACAGAACGGCGTCTGGAGTGCCGGATGGATATGCATTTCATACCTCAAATAATAATATTTGAGTAATAAAATACATTTTAACGGTATAAACGTCAATATTTTATTGATAATTAAAGCGCTTCCCCCGGCGTTTTTTCAAAAAATGGAAGCAGCAGGAGACGCTTTGATTCGTCGCTTGGCTTTTTTATTCCCGGCCTGAGATCTTCGTCGCGATTCCCCTGAGCACTTCATTCTTCGTTTCCTGCGTCCACTTGTACTGGATGGAATAGCTGAAATTCATCTGGGCGTGGAAGATCGTGTCGTCATCTTCCATCTTGGTCACTTCAGACAGGCTGATGGAATCGACCATGTGGATGCCCAGCAGCTTCGGCATATGGGTACGGCACATGAGCATCAGGCTGAAGATGTGCTGGGCTATGATCTCGACCTCGGCCTTCGTCTTGCTGACCACCTGGATATTGATGGAGCTCGTGACGAGGTTCGAGCCCGTTTTGAGATGTGTCGGCAGATTGACGTGGGCCAGGTCGCCGACGACGGTGGGCCCGGCCCCCTGCATGCCGCGCGAGACGACGACAAGAGGCTTTTTGCCGTAGACTTCCGAGTCTTTGTTCAGGGCGACGTCGAAGGCGACGCCCGATTTGTCGAAGTCGTCCCGGACGTAGCGGTAGGGATAATCTTCAGGCAGCTCCTCGAAGGTGATCTTGAGGATCTGGAGGAAAAGCTCCACCACATGGAGCGGTGTGTCATACGGGATGATGGGATTGCCGATGGGCCTGATCGTCATACGTCACCTTCCGTCCACCGGTCTGACCGGCTCTTGACCCGGCTTGCGCCACTTGGTGAGCTTGTATTCCTCGCTGCCGTAGGTCACCGCGGCAGCCGACGCTATCTGGGCTATGACGTCGCCGCGCATGGCCACGATATGCGGTTCCACATCGTATATCTTGAAGACTTCCTGGGTCTCCTCGAAAATGATGAGGGCCTGGTCTTCCAGGATGGGAGCGCCCAGGATGATGATCTGTTCCTTGGTGCCGTTGGGGTTTTCCGTATTGCCCAAGGGCGTCGCGATACGGTAGCCCGGCCCGAAGTCGACCAGCGTCCAGAAATCCCCAAGATATTCCCAGTTCTTAAGGAATCCTGTCCCGTGGCAGACAGGGCAGTTCGTGAGCAGCCGTTCACCGGTCACCAGGTTCGTGCATTTCGTGCAGCGTTCGCCGCCCGCGACCTTGTAGATGGAAGCATGCTGCCCGTTGTACATGCGGGCTGTCTTGATGAGGTCCTTGAGGATCTTTTTCGAGTAGCCCTTGAGGTAGTTGTAATTCGTGTGGTGGCCGTAATTGAACGGTACGGCTTCACGCTCAGGGCCGAACGTGACGCTGCCGGAAGCATCGTGTTCCGTGTCCGCGCCAAAATCGAGGCTCGCCTGCACGCCGTCACGGAAAATGGGAGAGACGTCCGCAGGCATCTTCGACTCGCTCTTCTGTGGTTCGTTCTTCTGCGACGCGTGCTTTTCCAGCTTGGTTTTGCCGGTTAGAACAGGTGCGCTTTGCGTATCGTCAGCCATTGATCACACCGGCCTAGTTACGGAAGCGGTATTCGTTGATGGCCATGTAGGGGGAGAAGCTGCCGCCCCAGGCTTTTTCCTGGTTGATGTACATCTTGAACTCGCGCAGCTTCTGGTCGAAGAGGCCTTTGTAATACTGCGCGAGCTGGTTGTACTGCGGGAACTTGTCGTCGATGCCCGCGTTGAGCCCCTGGGCGTTGTAGGTGACCTGGTTGCGGAGCTGGCGTTCCGCCTCGCCATTGGCAAGATGATGCAGGACACCGTAGAGCATGACGGTGTCCGAAGGGAAATCCTCAAGTGTGTAGCCCGTCACCGGGGCCACGATGTTGAAGTCGCCCACGGTGAGCTTCATGGCCAGTTCGACAAGCTTTTTGACGGACTGGTACTCGCCCTCAAGGAGCACGTTGTATTCCGGCGTGTCTTTGGCGTATGTGCGGATGTCTTCAACAGACAGCATGAGGATTCCCCGTCGGGCTACTTGTTCTCGGACTTTGCGGCTTCGGCCTTGGGTGCTTCAGGCTTTGCGGTCTCGGCCTTGGGTGCCTGGGCCTTGTCAGTGGCCCTGGCGGCCTGCGCCGGCTTGGGAGCGCCGCTTTCCTTGGGCGCGGTCTCTTTAAGGATGCCTTTCTTCAGAAGCTTTTCCACGGCCAGCGTTTCTTCGGACGTCTTCGGCACATCGGGGAACTTGGCACCGGGAAGGATGCGGAAGCGTCCGATCACGACGGGGGCGCTGGAGATATTGACGATCATCGGTATTCCCTTTGCTTTTTTGCGTTGGGAAACGCCGGCGGGTGGAGAGTGCCCGCCGGCGTTTCTGTGGAGGGGCGGCTACTCGAGGGTGATTTTGACCACGCCCCTGGTGTTGCCGATACCAAGGCCGGGGGCTTCGTAAGTGTGGAAGTGGATCAGGTCCGCTTCGGTCTTCATGAACAGGGTGGCATCCTGCAGGAAGAAGAACTTGATGAAGAACTCCGGCTGCGTGAAGAAGAACAGCTCGTTTTCCTTCACCAGGTTGTCCTTGATGGTGGTGACCACCGGCAGGCCCAGGAAGGTGTCTTCACCTTCGACACCGCGGTTGAAGCGGGCTTCCTGGGGAGCGAAGCCGATGTCCTCGGTCTTCAGCTTCAAGCTGTCGATGTAGGTGTTCTTGTGCATCAGCACCTTGCCCAGGGGCAGGCGCAGGCGGGTCATGGCCTTCATGCCTTCGGCGAAGGCGTCCTTGAAGGTGTTGGCGGCCGTCGAGGTGGTGACGATGACCTTCTGGCCGGCGGCGTTGTCCTCGACGATCTCGTTGAGGGTATCGATGAACTTGCTGTCCTCTTCCTCCTGGATCATCTTGACCTGGTTTTCCTTCAGCCAGTCGGTGATGGGCATGCGGATGGTCATCAGCTCGAACTTGGACTTGGTGATGCGCTCGGCCTCGATCTTGCCGAAGGGGATGCGGAAGCGCTTGCCGTTGAAGTAACGGCGTTCGCCCGTACCCTTGAACGGCACGAAGGTGGCCTGGGAGGCATCAGGTTCGATTTCACAGATGATGGAGGGCTGGTCGTCCGTGCTGACACCGTCGGGTTCCACGATGGGATCCAGCTCGTCGGAGGTCACGGTGCGTGATTCGAACAGGCGGCGCAGGATGCCGTCTTCGTACAGCTTCTGGCGGATATACAGCGAAGAGTTCTCCATGGCCTCCTTGATCTGGCCATTGAAGACCTTGTCGCAGAACGAGCTGTTGATCAGCTCGGTGCTCACTTTGGTGGTCTCGATATTCATGGTGTTGCTCCTTTGGCCTTAGCGGGCCTCGTGCCACATGACACGCATCAGGCCGGAGGTGGCGTCGTATTGCAGGACACGGCCCAGCACTTTTTCACCGGCGGAGGCCTTGGCGAACTTGCCGTCCTTGGCGGTAAGCGCATCGTTGGCGGCGTAGGTGTCGGCGGCGTAGTGGGCGTTGTCCACCTCGATGACGATCTGGTGCATCAGACCGGTGTAGGTGCCGCGCACTTTTTCATGGCCGATGACGAAGGCGCACATGGGGTCGGTGGCCTGGGCGGCGGCGGTGAAGCTGGCGGGCTTGATCTTGCCGTCGGTGACGGTGACGATCATGCCGTCGGAGATAACGGCGCCGGTGTCCGCCTTCAGGACTTCGTCGATGGCGGCGTTGGAAGGCCAGCCTTTGCGAACGTTATACATGTCGATATCCTTGTCTGTTTTGTTGTGTATCGGTTTCCTGGGCGTATCAGCTCAGCAGGAAATTCGTCAGAGCGTCGCCGTCGGTGATCGCCGAACCGCCGAGGCTCCCGTAGTCGCCCTGGTAGCCCGCGGTCTTCTCGTTGGCTTCCTGTTCCTCGATGGCCATGGCGACTTTTTCAAAAGCGTCGGCAAGACCCATCAGGGCGTCGGCTGTGGTATTTGTCTGCGTACTCATTTGCTCACCTGTAAGATTGCCTTTCAGGATTCCATAGATGGAACCATCCAGGGAACGCTTGATGCATCTGGTGACGGTCCGCGTCCCTAGCGACGATCACCGAAAAAGATGAGGAAATCCCTGACTTTTTCGGGATCGAGTTCGATCTGTTCCGCCGTTTTTTCCACAGAAGCCGGCAGTGAGACCGCTACGGAGCGCATTTCTTTGGCCAGATCCCGGAGAGCCTCTGACATGGATGCCGTGGTATGCTCATCGGTTGTCATGGTGCAGCAGGCTCCGCAGGTTGGCGATGTTGATGACCGGTTTCGGGACGCGCTCGGTCACGGGAGCGGCCGTGATGTCCCCGGCAAGTTTCCGCAGGGGAGTCGCGGCGTCACGCAACAGGCTTGCCACCTTCTTCCTGAGATCCGGGGACAGAGGCATCAGCGTACTCCGTTGGCCATATAGGCCATCACGTTGTCATAAGCCTGGCCGGCAATCTTGGGCAGATCGACATTTCCTGCCTCATCGATATAGCTGTCGGCGATGGGGGCTTCGGCAGGCAGTCCAAGGGCGGTGGCCGCATCGATGACACCGGCGTCGGGCATGTAATCGCCTTCACCATCGTAAGTGCCTTCACCGTCGTAAGTGCCTTCACCAGCGTGGTCACCTTCGTCGTAGTCGCCCTCGGCGGCCAGAGCGTCCGCGGCTTCAGCGATGGATTTGATGGCCTTGGCATTGGTACTCGCGGCACTTGCCGCTTCAGTAAGGGCATCGACCACGGTGTTTTGCCCGGGAGCTTCAGGCTCATCCGGGGCATCTTCCGTCAAGGCTTCGCCAGCTTCCGCATTGCCGGCCTCAGGACCCGTTACAACGTCGCCTCCAGCTTCGGGCGCATCACCTGAAGCGGCCATGACGGCGTTCAGCACCTCGGGTGGGAGGCTTTCCGGGGACCCGGCCAGGATGGACTGAAGTTCTTCGGGGGACTCCAGACCGGCGAATTTGGCCAGGGTCGTGAAGTAGGCTTCGTCGTAGATAGCGGCGGTCTTGTTCATCAGCTCCGCCTCATTAACAGCGGACAGAGCATCCACCGTCGTTGCATAAGCATTTTGTTCGGCCTGCTGGAGAGCGGCGACCTTGTTCATCTGCTCCATGCAGGAAGCCGCGAAGAGCTCGCCGAAGATTTGGGCTTCCTTCTTCAGCGCGGCGTTATGCTCGTTAACGAATTCGTCCGTCACGGCCTTGAGCGCCTCTTTGGCGTCGACGACCTGGCCGGCGGCATCTCCTGCCTGGGTTTCGGCTTCCTTGGTTTGGTTTTCGGCTTCCCTGGTCTGTTCGGCAGCAGCCACTTTTTCTGCCGTGGGCGCGGTGGAAGCTGGTTCGGTTACCGGCGCGGCCTGGGGTACGGCATCACCGGAAGTCGGGACGGGCTCGCCAGCCGTTTTTTGCTGGGCCTCTTCGAACTTCCTGAGAAGATCAGCGAGTTTGGGTGTATTTCGGGCAGCCACAGGGCTTTTCCTCCGGTATATTTTCGTGAATGGCAGCCTGGCCAGCCAGGCAAGCTGCCTAAATATTGGGCGCAGTCTGAAAAGCCTTTCAGGATCGGTAGCGGAAAGAAGCCGGTCACGAAAAAAGAAGCAGTTTGTGGTATAAGGACATGTCAGTGTCCGCGCAGGCTGCCGGCTCACGAACGGGCGGTAAAGGAGGCTTGCCCAAAGGAAAGCAATGACTAAATGAGACGTGATGTCCCTGAAACCTCAAACATCACGGAGAGTGGAACATGAGCTGGTACAACCCCAATACCTGGTCGCCCGATGGAAAAGCGGTGTTCGTCAATATCCTGATCGGTGTCGTTATCACCGGCCTCGAGCTGCTGCGTCAGTGGCAGGAAGAGCGGGGGGATTTTGACGGAGATGACGGAGATCTGTGGCGGTAGGGGCAGACACTGAAAAAGGGCGGCATACCTGGTGGGTATGCCGCCCTGCTTTTTGGGGGAAATTTTTTAGCTCCGATCCGGGAGCATGACACAAAGCTCCTGTGATGGGCAGATATATGTCATCTTTTGCAGTTAACTTGACATAAGGAGTATCATGAATAAATATTAATGTCAGAAATTGTGAGAACTATGATGTAGTGCGCATGGCTTCTTGTTCAGGAAAGAAGCCAGCCTAGTACGTTTGTCTTTTGTATCCCTTCGTAATCCATCTCGCCGAACAGTGAATCGAGTGTGAGCAGGTATTTCGGATAATTGTCCCTTATCTTCTGCAATGGCGTGAGTTCACGACGAAGCACATTTTCATCAAGAGTCGTTTCAGATACCTGATAGTATTCAAGTTTGCCGTCCTTCATCGCCACGAAATCAACTTCAACATCAGGTCCAAGCTGCCCGACGTACACTTCGAACCCTCGCCGTCTGAGTTCGAGATACACGATGTTTTCAAGAATATGCCCGATGTCGGAGTCTCTTCCTTTCGCCAGAGTATTGCGCATTCCGACATCAGCCACATAATATTTGTTCATCGTGGAAAGGAATTCTTTGCCTTTGATATTGTAACGTCGTGCTTCATAAAACATCAGGCTGTCAGTAAGTCCACGCAAATAATGGTCAACAGTCTTCGTATCTATTTTGCGCATGTTTGACGTCATGGTGTTGGCTATCTTGGATGGAGAAGTACGGTTTCCTATATTATGCATCATGAATTTTGTTATCGATTCAAGCATGTTCACATCTGCGATTCGATATCGCTTCACGATGTCGTTGAGAAGAATACCTTCATATATGGCTTGCATGTATTTTCGGGCGTCCATCACGGCTGATTGATAACGAAGTGTATAGGGAAATGATCCAATCGTCAGATATAATTCAAACTTTTCTTGTATTGAAAGGCCACTATGCTCGCCATCAAGGCCTTCGCAAAATTCCTTGAAGGAAAGCGGCAACATGGAAATCTCTATATAACGGCCTGTAAGCAATGTCGCCAGTTCGCCGGACATGAAATACGCATTCGACCCTGTGAGGTACAGGTCACAGTTTTTCTTGATGAAAAGACTGTCTACAGCCTTCTGATACTGGGAGACGTGCTGTATTTCATCAAGGAAGATGTAGTTCATTTTATCCGGGAGGAGGCGGTCGACAATGTACTTGTACAGCGCTCTGTATTCGTGCAGATCTTCGTATTCGATATCTTCGAAATTGATGCTGATGATTTGCTCTGGTGCGACACCATTTTTCAGCAGGTGCTGCTGGAAAATCTCAAAGAGGGTGGACTTGCCGCAGCGCCTGATGCCTGACACGACCTTGATGATCTGCTGATCTTTCCACCGAATGAGCCAGTCCAGATATTCGGGGCGCTTGATGTGTTCCATATTCGGCCTCCTTGCAGGTGAAATTTTAGGTCACTCCCCTGCAAAAAACAATAAAATTGGAATGCATTCCAATTTTCTTCAAAAATATGAGAAAAATTGGAATGCATTCCGTTTTTGGACTCAGCCTTGAGGCAGGCAGGCCGACAGGCCCGAGAAGTCGGCATCGACGATGTATGACTCGGGCTGTGGTGTCTTCAGGAACATGGCCATGTACCACGGAAGATAGGTCACCTTTCCGTCAGTGGAGACATTGTCCATGCAGAACACGATCGCTTCTTCAAACTTCCATTCGCTGACGCTGAGGATGTTATCCAGCGCCGTGTGCCGTCGGTAATCCTTGCCTGATTTGATCTCCACAGGAAGGCATTTCCGGCCGGGCTGAAGGACGAAGTCCAGCTCTCCATATTTCTGTTTGTTGAAGTACCACAGCTTGAAGCCGTTGGCGGCGAAGATCTGGGCAAAGACATTTTCAAGAATGCTTCCCATGTTGATGCTCAGGTCTCCATTCAGGATGCTGAACTGGATACCGTCCATCCCTGCGGCGCAAAGCAATCCGGTATCGGCCATGAAGAGCTTGAACAATGTCCGCTGTTCGTTGAGCCGCAAGGGAATGGACGGCGCGGAGACGTTGTAGCAGGGGAGGGCCACGCCCGCATCGCGCAGCCAGACAAAGCTGTCTTCGTACCGGGCATAGCGCGCTGCTTTGTTGATGGATGCTAGCATGAAACGCCGGTTTTTATCGTCCAGCTGTGAAGGGATGCTGTCAAAGATGTCCTGGACCTTTGTTTTGTCTCGCCCGGCATACTTTGTGATATCGAGCCGGTACAGGCTGAGGATGTCACGCTGCTGCGAGACGACTTTCTGTATGTCGTGGCTGGATACGAATTCCTGGACGACCGCCGGCATGCCTCCGGTCAGGACATAGAGCCTGAACAGGCGGCACATGGCCTCGTGCACACCGGCGGAGACCGGCTTTCTCTCCTCGAAGGAGCTGCGGACATGGTCGAGCACGTCTTCAGATATGCCGTTGGCCAGGGCGAATTCCTCCAGGTCCATCGGAAACATCCTGTGGATCTCTTCGAAACCGACCGGATAGGAATATGTCTCGCCGCTGTTCACTCCAAGGAGCGAGCCGGACTCGATGTAATCGAAGCGTCCGTCCTCAACAAGGAATTTGATGGCCGTCCTGGCATCAGGACATTCCTGGATCTCGTCGAAAAAGATCAACGTCTTTCCCGGGATCAGGGACGTCCCCAGCAGCGCCGTGATGCCCATGATGACGCTTTCAACGTCGCGGCCCGCCTTGAAGATCTCTTTCGCCTTCGGCAGCTCGATGAAATTCAGCTCGACAAAGCATTCGTACTGTTCCTTGCCGAAGCGGCGAATCAGGGATGTTTTGCCGATCTGGCGCGCGCCGGTGACGAGCATCGCTTTTTTGTTCTTGTTATCCTTCCATTTCAATAGGTTATTGTAAAAATTACGCGCGAGCACAGGCGCCTCCGGGGTGTTTTGTAACGTTTTTCGTATTTTATGACCCGGATTTTGTAACGTTTTTCGCGTCAGTACAAGCCGTTTTTGCGACGTTTTTCATCAAAAATTTCTTATGAAAAAGACCGCCGGATTTTTCCGGCGGTCTTTGCTGTTATGAAATCAGGACCACTCTGGCGGTCTTACCAAAAATTGACCAGTCCCAGCACATAGTTCAATACGTTCAGGTAGTTGGTTATTTTCAATATGTTTTCTTTTGAGACGTGACATGGAATGACAATTGTTCACGAGATCAATGGATGACCTGTGATAAGGAATCACAGCTTTTATATGCTTGTGTGGAGCAAATTCTTTCAAAGCCCTGACTCCTGCAATCATATCACTATCACCACTAAAAAGTAGAGCTTTATCAAAAGTGTCCCTTGATGCCTCAAGGAGCATGGTTACAGCTATATTTATATCTGTTTCTTTTTCTTCAAAAGTTTTATATGATAATCTACAATCTGCACGACATTTTTTTACAACAGGCTTGAATTTTCCAAGGATTATTTTTACACCTTGCATTTCAAGAGCCCTAATGTACATCTTATGTCTGTTCATTTTTTCTTGATTCCACGGTGTCAGTGCTGAAAAGTAGAAAACATTAACAAGTTGTTCCCTGCTTTGAATAACAAACGCATTTGCAAGGTTCCAATAATTTATCCATTTGAATCGATCGCATCCATTCTCACATAGCGAATGGTACATATTGAAACCATCTATGAAGGCTGCGACTCTGTCCATAAAATTCCTCTCAAAAAAAAAAAAAAAAAAAAAAAAACCGGCTCCGCAGGGAGCCGGGGCTCGCCCGGCGCCAGCCGAAGCGAGGTGGTTGAATAGAATTTATGTGCAGTAGCGTTTGTTGTCAATGATTCTTTGCCACTGAAATCCACGCTCTTACGCCTACGCCTGCCGCGCCACAGGCGGCACGATGCGCCGCCCGAACCTCGGCATCCGGAGCAGTTGCGAACCAAGCAATCCGCTACCGACCGTGGTCAGTACCGGATGCTCCTTCACGAAGCGCCCGGCCTTGAGCGCCATGCCGCCCATGCCGGGCTGCTCGGCCTTCACATCGGCCATGTCGCCGTAGCGCCACTTGTTGTACATGTAGTCCAGCGCCAGCGCCGGAGGCAGGGCGAGGCCGGCCACCGTACCGAATCGGGGCATGCTGGCCGCCGTCTTCTTGAATTTCCAGCTCTCGACCATGGTCGTCATGGGGATCTCTTCGCAGGACTCCGTGGTCACCTTCTCGTCGTCCCTGTTTTCTCGCAGGGAGAAAGCACCGACGGAGGCGACGCCAAGCAGGGAAGCGGCCATGACTTTGCCGAGCAGCGTGGGCTCGCCCAGGGCGGCGGTGACGGCGCCGAGGGCGAGCGCGGAACCGGCGACTGTCGGCAGATCCACCATACGGGAGGCAGCCTCTTGCGTTGCCGTGTTGCGGACAAAGTACGGTGCCGTGACGGCCACATTGCCGTGTTTATCCCTGACAGTCATAGGGGCGAAGTTTTCCGCGCGCGGGTCGAAATCCTTGCGGATGCGCTCGGCCAGCGTGCGGCCATAGTGGATCTGCTCTTCCAGGGGCCGGCCGAAAGCTTCGCCGATCTTTTCCAGGGCCCCTTCCGGTGCCATGCGTGAGAGCATCCGGATACGCATTTCGGCCACAGGGCGCATGACCTTGATGACCAGGGTGCGCCTGATGGGTGAACCGGCATCCTCAGGGCATGGGGCGAAGACTTTGTGCAGGAGCGTGTCCACCAGCGCCGGACGTTCGCACAGTTCGGAGAGGGCGTCCGGCAGCAGGGAGAACATGCGCCCCATTTCTTCATGTGACGGGCAGTGGCCCATAACACGACTGCCGGCAAGCCAGGCGGCGTCGCCAAGGCTGATCGGAGCCCCAAGATGGTGCAGGGCCGTAAGGAACGTGGCCGGGCCCACACCCATGGACGACAGGCGCTCATACGGCATTTCGGGATATTCCATGTTATGGAACCCGTTTCGGGCAATATGGACCACGGCCCGGATGGAGGCGTCGGGTTTGCTATCGTTACCGGTGGTCCCTTCGGCATCTGAAGCCCTTTCGGTACCAGGCACGTCACCGGGCTTGTCCGGCTTGGTATCGGCTACCACGCCCTCGACTTTTTTGATGATGTCCGAGACCTTTTTGAGTGCCGCGAGCTTCTGGGAAATATCCTCGGCACGCTCGCCCAGTTCGGCTGAAGAGGTGAAGGAGTCACCCGGCTCGCACGAGCCGCGCAGCGAGGCCCGTTTGTCCAGTGTGTGGGCCGTGGGGTCGGCCGGTTTGGCCACGATGGAGATATCGAAGAATTTGGGGTCCGGGTTGAGCGCGTAGACCTGGCGCCCGTCAGGAAGGATCTTCTTCATATTGAACCGGAGGTGGTCGCAGTAATCACGCCTGGTGGGAGCTTTGTTGCCACAGATGGAGCAGACGTCGTATTTCACCGTGCAGCCCATGGAAACGTAGAGCGGCTCGCCGTTCGAGATCTTGCGGACCGTGCCGGTCGCATCAGGCTTGCTCTTGTCGATGCGCAGGATGAGTTCCACGCGATGCATCTCGTCATTGTACCAGGAGAACACCGGCTTGCCGATGCCTTTGGCCGGGTCCTTGTTCACATGCTGCAGGAAGACGTTGGCGTTGTCGACGAAGAGCTGGTGGGTATTCTTCAGGTCCTCTTCCGTGAAAGCGTCCCCGTTGTTGTTGCAGCCGTAGTATTCTTTAGCCGACACGCCGATGACCCAGAGCCAGGAATAGCGGTCATCCTGGGGGATGGTATCCCAAAACTCCTGGATTTCGGTGGACACCGTTTGGGACGCCGTTTTGGACGCCGTTTTGACGAGGGACGGGACAAGGCGCGGGTCGATGAGGCTGACGCGGGATTCGCCTGTTTCGGGGACTTCGTGTCCGAGGTCGATGATCTTGTACATGTATGGTGGCTCCAGTTTGCACCCGGATGGCTACGGATCGCCTGGTTCCGGCAGGAGGTTGCAGTGATACTGGGAAAGATTGGGGAGTTGGTGGAGCGTGGTTTATAATGCGCAGAGCCTCCATGAACGGGGAGAGGTCTCAAACCACAAAGGAATTTAGTGCTGCTCGATAGACAGCTTGACGGAGTGTAATACAGCGTATTACACTGTATCAAAATACGGAGGATGCCATGTCTTCAGTCGTCTCTATCAGGACGGACTCTGATCTGCTCAGCCAGTTCACCACCCTCGCAGAGGCTACTGGCCGTACCCGCAGCTTCCTGATCAATCAGGCTATGCGTGAATTTGTTGAACGGGAATCCTGGCAGGTTGCCGCTATCCAGAAGGCCGTACAGGAAGCCGATGCCGGCGATTTTGCCACGTCTGATGAGGTAGCCGCCATGAATGCAAAGTGGAACTATCATGCGGATTAGATGGCTCCGGGCCGCCCTGCGTGACCTCGATTCCGAAATGAACTACGTTGCCGAACGGGACCGCGAGGCCGCTGTTCACATGTACGCTCTTATTCGCGAGAAGACTTCGCTCCTTGCCCGGCTTCCCGAACTTGGCCGCCCCGGTCGCGTTTTCGGCACCAGAGAGCTGGTGCTGGAACAGCATCCTTATATCATTCCATACCGTGTGAAAAACGGCGTGGTGGAAATACTCCGCATATTTCATACCAGCCGCAGGCAGCCTGCCAGTTGGTAGACCGGATATATAAAGGTCGCCACCACGCCGGACAACGAAAAGCAGTTTGGAGCGGTATCGAGTCCTTCCTCGCCTACTCACCACCAACCAGATCATAGGCCTTGTTCGTCAACCACGGAACAAGACCGTGTGAAAAGCCAGCCTGACCAAGGTATGTACCAAACGCCGGGACATAAATTCGAGCAGCCTGCAGGGCGGCGGCCCTTCCTTTGAGCTTGTTTATCGCACGCAAAGCTCTGATTGATGCCTGGGCTTCCTCAGCCAGGTTTGCTGCTGTAGCCACCTGTGTAGCTGTGTCCACAGCACCAAGCACTTTTCGTGTTGTTTCATTATCTGACGCACGCTGTCCCAATGTCGTCCCTATATTAATAAGGGGAGAAAGGTTATTAACACCTGTCGTCAAAAATGCGTGTCCTAATCGAATGCCCCTATGTTTCCTCGGAGCAAGTGGACTCGTAGCATGACCCATTTCATGAGCAAAAGCATATCCTGATTTATCAGCATACACTGTATGATCATCTGGACTGTAGCGAGGGCCACGAGAAGAAAAAGGGGACTCGGAAAGGTCAGATACCCTAATTTTTCTATTTCCACCCATCATCCTAGTGAGCTGGTCAGCCTCATGGGTTGTCAATTTACCGCTGTCTTCCCGCAGCAGAGGTGCGACCTTCCTCGATGAAGCCTCTAAGGTTGCCATCCCTCCAAGCCCAGCGGCCAAATGGCCGAGACCAACAGTGTCCTTTGTCTTATCTTCTTGTTGCTGGAGATAAGCCCCAATTTTTGTGATCATAAAACTCCTTATACTATTCTTAAGTAATTTGGACACATGTCTGATTGCCATTAGAAATACGCGTCCCTCAACCCAAGCTCACCGGCCAACCTCTTTTTGTACGACTTGTAGCGCAGCTCGGGAAAGAACCAGGACTCTTTCAGGGCGCGTTTTTTGTCGATGATCCTGCGCCTGTCTTCGTCCGTAAGCCTGTCGCGGGCGGCTGCGAACGCCTTGCGGAATTTTTCCGCTTTTGGGCCGTAAGCCAGCACAACGTCCATATCCTGACCGTTCACTTTGCCGGTGAACGTCTTCTTCTCGTCTCGCCTCAGACTGGCTTTGTTCATTATCAGGTTGGGGTATTTCCGTGGCAGTCTGTCCAAAGCGCGGCGATATGCCGCTTCTCGCTTGTAAGGGACGAAGACATCCACGTCACTGCTGCCGGGAACGTTGATGCCGAGCGCCTCCGAGCCGACCATGCGGGCGTTGCGTCCGAACATGCGACGAAAGCGGGCATCAGTCCTGGCCACGTCGTTCTCCGCAGCTGTTTTTCCAAGGCCGGCACGCTCCATGAGCTTGTCTCTCAAAGCGGTGATCCTGTCCGTGAGTCCGTACGCGCGCAAGGGGATGGCGCTCCTGCCCCGGAAGCGGATATCCGGATACTTCGCACGGAAGTCGTCCAGGACTTCGTCCGGCACAAAGATCTCCGCATTGTTGCGCAGGCTGAGCGCCCTGCCTGTCGTATACTCTTCCGGAATGCTGTTCAGGCGCTCTCCTCTGGCCACACTTCCTGGAGAGAGACGCTTCACCACCACGGCATCGCCGTAGTTTGGCAGCCAGCCACCTCGCGAGAGGAAGACCTTGTCCGTGTTCTTTACTCCCTGCATGTGAGCGTAGGCCTCACGGGCTGTCATCCTGCTGCGGATGGGGATGGGCAGAGGTTCGACGGAGACTTCCGTGTCGGGCGACGTCCTGGCCAGATGGCGAAGGGCCATGATGCGTCTGTCGCCATCGAGCATGTGTTTGAGGTTATCCAGGGAGGTTGTGTGGGTGTACGAATCTGGCATGAGTGGCATCCGCGCTGTTTGTGGAGCTGTTTGTGGAGTGATGGCTATCGGTAGGGGATAGTAATCGGGGAAATATTGCGCGTTTTGGCTTTGGAGGTTTCAGGGCCGTAGTGCAGGGTGCGTCTGGGGACGTGTGGGATACGGCGGGGAAGGGCACAAAAAGAGGGGAGTCTCCTCCCCTCTTGATTATTTGATGGCGCATCAGAAATGTCGGAGCCGTTCCACGAACATCCGCCAGCGATACCGTGCGGCTTTGCGGCCTTTGCGCAATGCATCCAGAGGCAGCATGCACAAGGGATAGAGCACGTTGGCACAGCGGAACCAGAGCGGGAAGGCATGTTTTTTGAGCAGGTACATGCGGCCTGCAGCGTAGCTGGCGATCTTGGCATCAGACGGCACATGCGTATCCGGCGAGGGATGGAAGACCCTGATGGACGGACAGCGCCAGACAGGAGCGCGCTTGTGCGCTTCCAGCAGATAGTCCGTATCCTCACCACAACCGTAGGGCAGGCCTGTGCCGGGGCCAAGGCGGGGATCGAAGCGGAGATCTTTTACGACTTCGGCCCGGAAGAATTGCAGATAGGTCTCCCCGTTTTTGAACGTCCCAATCTGGCTGACCCGGCTGTCCTGCCCGACGGCTGGTGCGGCAGAGGGCTGGCTGAAACTTCTGCCCATGACGGCCCCGGTCTCAGGATGGCGCCGGAAGGCCTCTACTACTTGAGCTAGTGTATCAGGGGTATACCAGCAGTCATCATCGGGAAATATAATAATTTCTTTATCTCCGATAAGAGAAAGAAGTGCATTTCGCGCAGTAGAAACTCCTTTTGACGGTAGCATAATGTGCGTTATCGGTAGCTCAGTATAACGTCTTAGAATAGGATCTAGTGTGCCGGGAACATTTTGATCTGCAAGATAGATATGAAAGTTTGCAACAGTTTGTTGCGTTAAAGAATATAGAAGCCTATTTAATTCCGTAATCCGATTTATAGTTGCGATACAGATAGCTATAGATGGAGGGTGAGAAAGTTTAGATAAAGGAGACGGAGGGTGATGCCGTGACCATAATCGAGGTTTATTTTGCAGTATGCGTGGAATATCAGCAAGAAAACAAGCGTTTTCCTTTCCCAAAATAAACGATACCGTGTTGATACACTTCCAAAATATAAATCGTAATATCAGTTTAGTTGGAATTTTTTTAGGGTAAAAATGACGGGAAATTTTTATGAATTCTGCTTCTCGTTGACTCATGAAGCTCAGAGAAGAGCTAATTCCTCCAACAGGCATACGGACACAAGGCTCTTTTGCAGGAAAAAAATTATTTTTTGTTAATGTCCGACAAACAAATTCATAATCTCCTGCAATTTTATATTGTATATCAAAGTTATTACTTTTGAAAAGCTTTCTCCTGTGAAATAGACCTTGATGAGGAATACACATTCCATCCTTAAGATCAATTGTCGGTTTTTTAGATGGAGAAATAGTATTTAGGAATTCATATGAAGGAAGAACTACTTCTACTGGCACTGCATAATAGTCATAAATTTGAGGGATGTTTTCTAGATGTTTCATGACATTGAGGAGAGAGTCTTTATGGCAGAATATATCTCCTGCTCCCATAAATAAAACCCACTCACCTGAAGCTCTTTGTAATGCCTTGTTCCAAGCATCATAAATACCACTATCTTGGCAATGCTCAACTTTTATAGGTAGATTACTATAATTTTCTGCCACGGCGACAGTATCCATAGATGGAGATCCATCCTGAATTAATATTTCATATTTATCTTTTATGCTTATATGCAAAAAGTTATTTAGAGTTTTGTTTAGCTCATGGGGACAATTATATGTTGCAATAATAATACTAAAAAAAATATTAGAAGTCATTTCATAATTCCTTGATGACTCTTCTGAGTAAAATCATGGAAAATGCCAAATGAACAAAGGCGGTAAA
>NZ_JABAFY010000053.1 GCF_012843875.1 Desulfovibrio piger
GGGCTACTTTACCTTGCTTTGGCCTGTATCCTTTGGAGAAAACTGGTATAGCAAGGTGTATGCCGGACATTCTCTTAATAAGATAATCGTCTCCAAATGTGGCAGCCTTAGACGATAAGGAGCACCATGCCTGTACCGCCCGTGGTGCTCCTCCTTGCCCGGTCCCCCCAGGACCGGGCTTTTTTGTCTGCATTGCCTGTAAAATTAGGACCAGCTGATAAAGTGATCGCTAAATGGCCTATCAGATAGCCTCCACCTCTTCCACCGTCTGCGCAGCGGCCACGGCGGCCTTGCGCTGCCCGCCCTCGGCCATTTTCGTTGCCTTGTGGTTCAGCGCGGCCGCATAGATGGGCAGGAAGGTCTCGGCGGTCAACTGCAAGATAACCAGGTCGCCTTTGCTGTCCGCTGTGTGGTTACGGTAGGCATTCCAGGGCGTGGTTGTGGGGATACCGCCATCGCTGGCCGTCGCGAGCTGCATGGACACAGCCGCGTCGGCGAAGTTCTGCTGGTCAAAACTGTCGTAGGAGAAGTGCAGCAGCTCCAGCGTGTTGGTATCCGGCGGGGTGGCCTCGCACTCGAACCCGGCCATGATGGCAGAAGAGGTCTGGGCGTCGATGGTGGCGAGTTTGCGGGCCTTCACGTTCTCCAGGGAGTTGTAGACTTCCTCGGCGGCTGCTGCTTCGGCTTCCAGCCGTCTTTTCTCCTCTTCCCACAGGGCCACATACGGGGCTACCTGTTTGTCGTAGTCCCCGGCAGTCAGCGGCTTGTTGGGGCCGTCCGTCCACTCGGTATGGCCAGTGTCCCCACGCCATTGCAGGGCATGCAGATTTGTCGGGGCGTCAAACGGGAAAACGAGGACCTTGCCATCGACGATGATCAGACTATCGGTGGGGACAACAGTGACAGTGGGCATGGTAGCAACCTCCACAGGGGTTGAAGGTGTGAGAATGGGGGCTAATGGAATGAATATAGGAAGGCATCTGGCAAGGGAGTAACGTGGGGGTGTCTATTCCGTGACCACCTTCCTGTCCGCCGGATCGGGATGCTTTAATTTTCTCGGCCGCAGCCAGTACCTCGTCTTCGGAAATTTTCTGCATTCCGTGTGACATCAGCTTAAAAAACATAACACTTCCTTTTTGTTGCTTTTTTGGAGAAATGTAACAGTATTTCCGGCACTGTGGGGGCCACGACGCTGACGGTAACACAGATGCCGAGCCATACTCATACGTTCAACAAGGGCACTTATGGCGATATCGCAGAAGCCAGGGGCAGTGCGAACTCTGGAAAACAAACGACCGATGCTACCGGCGGTAGCCAGTCCCACACCCACAGCCTGACTGGAGCCAAGGCCGGCAGTGCCTCCAGTCTGCCGCCGTACTATGCCTTGACATACATCATGCGGACAGCCTGATCCGGCGGCTGGCGTGGCCTGCGTGGGCCTTCGGCCAGCCTTTCCGGCACTGTCGGCGAGACCACGCTTACCGTGGAGCAGCTGGCAGTCCACAAACATAAATTGACACCTGCCGACTATTCGGCGGCTGGGGCGCGTGTAGCTGAGAGCAATGGGCCAATCGATGCGTCTTGCTACACCAATGATGCTGGCGGTTCTCAGCCTCATACGCACAGCCTGTCTGGGGAGTCCGGGGAGGTCAGTTCCCTACCGCCGTACTATTCCCTCGCATACATCATGCGCATCTCATGATCAGCGCCAAAGCATAGTAAGGCGGCAGGCTCTGCGCCTCACCAGATGCCCCGGAAAGATTGTGAGTGTGGGGTTTTGAGCCACCGGTGGAATATGTGGTCAGATCAACCCCCTCATAATCACCACCGCCTGTAAAGCGTCCACTACCATTGTCCGTAGTCCCCTGGTTACATTTATGTGTATGGCTGGCCAGTTGAGCCACGGTGAGGGTCGTGCTGCCCACAGTGCCGGAAATACTGTGCGTATGGGTCTCAGAGCCGCCAGTTGAGCCAGCGGGCACGGAATCCGACGCGCCCAGAATCATGCGTCCCAGCAAATTCGGCACAGAGCCGCCATTGCCGTCGCTGCCACCGTCACAGATGATCCAGTTCTCACGGGCCACTGTCTCCCCGGGCATGATGGCACGACGGCCGTCGCTCCCGCCGAAGGTCACGCCGTCAACGGCAATAGGCACGCGCATGGGGAAAATATTCCACGGATCGATAGAGCTGGCAGCTGCATCAGCGGCGTTCTTTGCCTCAACGGCCTTGTCATACGCGGCCTTCACTGCCTTGGGAGTGGCAGCCACACCGGAATCGGCACCGGACGTGCTGTTGGTGGCATCGCTGAGCTTCGTCGTACCGGAAACAGTTCCGGACGCCGTGCCGATCGTCTGTGCCGGGTGCACATGGTCGCCGCGGGCAACGGTGTTGGACGTACCCGCGGAGGCAGTGCCGCCGGCCTTGGGCGCTTCCGCGCTGAATGGCATGATGTCGCCACGCAGGGTGACGCCTGCTCCGTTCGTATCGAAAAGGCGCTTGAGAAGATTGGGGAAAGCCATGGGATATGTCTCCTGGTAGGCAAAATTTCGGAGCAACCAGGTGGTTGCCGGATAAATATTGCTTTGCGGGGAGACAGAGATTCAGGAGATGAAACCGCGTCGTGTGCGAGCGGTCAATAATGGTAGCGGCATTGGAGGACGATCAGAGCCGCACCCTGCTCGTCAAGGCGATACACAAGGCGGTCTTCCTGATTGATGCGACGGGACCAGCATCCCGCAAGGTCAAAGCGGAGCGGCTCCGGCTTGCCAAGGCCTTCAAACGGATTGCGGAGCGCATCACGCAGCAGCTCATTGATGCGCTTCAGCGTCCGTTTGTCGGTCGCCTGCCAGTACAGGTAATCGTCCCACGCCTGGGGCGTCCAGGTCAGCAGCATGGTGCTAATCCTTAAGGTCATGCTGTACGGTCTTGCTCACGTCAGCGGCGTGCAATGCTTCCCGCAACCGGGCGGCATTGGCCGGGGAACGCAGCAGATAGGCTGTCTCCATGATGGCGTTATAGTCCTCCAGGGACATCAGCACCACGGAGGGAGACTTCTGGCGAGTGATGATGACAGGCTCGTGGTGGTCACAGACACGGTTCATGGTTTCCGCAAGATTTTGCCGTGCCTCGGTATAAGTGATGGCCTGCGACATATGCACCTCCTTCTGTACAAATATAAGTACATACTTTGCCATTTCTGTCAACATGCCAAAAGGCGTGTGTGGTGGAAGAGTACAGGCAAGAGTACAAGTTGGACACTTGGTCGCACTCTTCGTCAGCTTGCCGGCAGGCTGATACTACCGCACAAGGCGGTAACGCTGCTTCGGGCTGTGCCGTACTTCCATAGGCTCGAGGATACCGGTTGCCACAAGCCGTTTCACCCTTGTGCTCACGGTGGATTTTGACAGACCGGATCGCTCGACTATTTCGGTCACACTGAGAGGACCTGACCGGGAAATCTCATCAATGAGGGCCTGCTCAAGTTCCTTGCCCGGAACGCGCTCCTTTTCTGACTTCGTTCTTCTTCTTTTCGAGAAGACTATACGGAAATTGTTCAGTGTGGAGTGCATCTCAGCCGGGTACATATCCGCCTGTTCCAGGGACAGATTGATGGTTCGTATTCCGCTGCCACGATTTTCAACCACAAAACCCTCACCGGGGAATGGCGTCGTCTCCAGGATATTGGACAGGAACTGGTTCCTGGTGGCGACGATGCCTGGTTTTCCCAGATCCTCGATGGCGACGCGGCCATACAATCCGCCAGGATTCAGTACCTCAAGACAGTCGGCATACATGGTGAGACTCACGGAAGACGCCCTGCCTTCAGGAGAGTAGTCACGATGCTGCAGGGCGTTGGCAATGGCCTCGCGTACGGCTATGAGCGGATAGTCCGGAAGCTCTCTCCGGAAAGCACCGTCTATCACAGCGCCTATATGCATATTCCTGCGTACGCAGTCCAGAGCTTCGGCTATCATGACGGGTATGGACCCGACGATCGTCCTGCTGTCCACAAAACGCTCGTCGCTTGCTGGTGTACCGGCACTGTTGGCTGTATCCTGATAGCGTGAAAAACTCACCGTCAGGGACGGAAAATATTTTTGAGGATAGATCCCGAGGGCAAGCAAGCCTGCCAGCGTGGGGTGAAGGACACCGTCCACCTCCTCGACGATGCGCAGACTCTTCATGATCTCTTCATCCGGCATGGCCGCAAAAATACGGGGATGCAGCGCCTTTTGCCTGGCAATAAGATCCCGCAGCATGTACGGATCAAGGTCATCCGTTGTGGCCTCCATGACGACCTCCGCGTCCCAGCATGGCTGCCTGTTCGCCTCGAGCATGCGGTCTATCTCGTACCTGCTCAGACGCCTGTCCCCATCACCTGTGCGTATGTATGAGCCGCGGTACATGCCCTGGGCCGTCACATAGCACGGACGGTCCTCTATGGCCTTTGGGTATATCCAGGCCGCCAGGATGTTGTGGCTCTCGAACGGAATGATCTCCATGTCGGGACGAACGACGGGGGTGAGTTTTTCGCCTGCGGACACCATGGCATTCTGAATGCTCGCGGCGTTAAAGCCATCCACGGGCGCGAACCGCTCCTTTTCCGAAAGGCCAAGCAGGAACAGCCCGCCTTCCCCGTTGGCGAATGCGGACATGGTCTCCGGGACGGAAGAAGGCAGCTTGCCGGCCGCTTCCTTGACTTCGCACGTTTGCGTATCCTGTCCGATTTTTCGTAATCTGTGGATATGACTGATTATTTCATCCGTATCCAGCATGTGCATCTCCTCGGGTATCCGTGTACTTTACCGAAGAGTGCAGGGAAGAGTGCAGATTGTCAAGTTATGGTGCACTCTTCGTATTTTTGCTGTTATTCATTAAAATAAGCAAGTTATGAAATATTTCAGCGCACGAACTGTCCGAAGAGTGCAAGGAAGAGTGCAAGTTGGACACTTGGTCGCACTCTTCGTCAGGTACCGTGTTTGCGGCCGTGTGTCGTTGGCAAAGATGAAGGAATACTTCAGCGCCAAACGGAGACAGTCAGATGCCTGAAAATATTCCTCATGATATCGCCTATATCACCAGAAACGAGCTGGATGACAGGCCATTCTCGCCGACAAAGCCGTCTCTTCATGGAACGGAGGCTGTTTGTGGCAGGCCTGACAGAGCGGCGCGTCAGGCAAAATACTTGACATGACTTTGCCGGTATGCTTACAAAAAAAGGGCGGTGAGTGGTGCTAACACCCACCGCCCTGCGCGAACCCCGCGCCTCACCCAAACCTGTTAGGGTTCAAGTTTCAGCGGCCCCGGTAGTTTTTGCCGAACTACCGGGGTCGAACCTTATCCAATATCGCTAGCTGCACGAACGCAGCAGGACAGTCAGGAGAAGGGCCACAGCTCCGGATGTTACATACCTCCAATGCGGACGGATGCGGCGATTTCGCGGAGATTCCGCAAGGCTTGGTCCGGCAACTCTCTGTCTTTCACATTTGTCATTGCCATACTGGAAAGATCATCCTTCCAGGCATTGAAGGATGGCATGTTGATTGCCTCAGGTCTGATGACACTTTCTTTCATGAGCTCTACAAGGCATTCCTGCGTAGCCTCAGTTCCAAGGCATTCTCGAAGTATTGATTTTGCACTGTTTGGGCTGTTATCATTGCCGGAAATATCTTCAAGCTGATTGCACGATTGGTAGTTATTTTTTAGAGCGCAAAGCAACCATACCTCTGACTTAGGGTTTGGCAGCATAGGACACACATGCATTACCTCCTGTTTCCTGTCCATGCAGAAGGCAATGCTATCGTGTTTCTCTTTCCAGCGCCCCAAACTTCTTTGGCTACGGCTTCCATCGGCATCCCGAAAAAGAATTGGCAGAACTTCGCAGTTTGTTTCCTGAGACAGTTTGACAGCGCTAGCGAGGAGTACTCTCGCAGCCTTCCTGAACTCCTTATTTTGCCCAAGCGCCATTGGTTTTAGAGTTCTGGAAATACTGTTCAAAGATACTTCAGGTATAAACCACATTGACATAGAGTCGAGTGGTTCAAAATTTAGAGTATTGTATATAATAGAGTTTATGAAATATGCCATTGGACCGGGATCCCAAGAGCCTGGGGCGTAAAGATCATAATTTCCGGATGCCTTGCCAATATCTGTCGGACCTTCTCCGCTGACGAGAATAAGCATGGTATATTCCAAGCTACACTAATTCCGCATCGATCAGGACGTCATCTATATCTACATCAAGAAACACCTCGCCAGGACTGAGGTAACTCAGGCGTTCACTGACCTCAGGAATTTCAAAGAAGCGTCGAATGCCGGTGGTACCATCCTGTTTCCTGTAGACAAGAAGCGTGCTTTCTATGGCGATATCCTCTTGCATGTAATTGATGATGACAGGATTATGCGTCGTTATGATTATCTGCGTGGGAAAGTCCGTGATCATACGGACGAGCTTTTCCATAATCTCAGGATTGAAGCCATTTTCAATTTCATCAAACACGATAAAAGTGTCGGACGTCATAAATTCCGTCAGGAAACCAACAAGCCTGAGCAGTCCGTCGCATGAGTTTTGCGAAGAAAATCTGTGCGTACCACCATCCGCACTTTTTTCCACAAAAAAGAGTTCTTTCCAGCCACCGCGCAAGGATGACGTGTATATGTTAATGATCCACGGATAGAACTCACATACCTTGGCAAGAAGTTCTTTGATCTGTCCGGCAGAAAATGTGGCAATCTTGCCGGAAAGAAATTCACCGCCCCTGCCGATATTGGTATCAGCATCAACTGGGCGCGTTCGCATACGCAGCTGCTTTGAGTTCAATGTATCGAACGAATACATCTTCTTCATGAAAGCACAAAAGGCTGTCAGGCCCCTGTCTTCAAGAATTTCTTTGTCAAGGATGCTGAGAATGGACCCTTCGTAGGTAAATATATTCTTTACTTCGTTTTCACCAAAGAATCTGTATTTCCCGTCCGCAACAGAAAATACCGTATTACCGTCTATTCTGATTTTTTCCTGCGTGCATCTGAGCTGCTGAATGTTAAAGGAAGAAGACCAGTTTACAGTGTGTCCATTAAAACGGCCTTCAATATCAAGGTTGATATTTTGCAGTCTTTGAAATGAGGATATATCCCGCTTTTCCCAGTTTCTGGACTTCAACCAGGGCGAAATCTTGCCACGAAAAATCTCACCAGCAAAATCGATGGCTTGCAGAACAGTCGATTTCCCGGATCCATTTTTGCCAATCAGGCACAGGAATGTATTATTTGGTGAGGGCGGAAACGGTATGGTGAAGTTGTGCAGTGACTTGAATTTGTCAATGTGAAAATGCGTAATATGATCCATGCTTGTCCCAGCCGTGTTTGATTTTCCAGAGTATCATCCAGCGCGCCTTGGCAGATCCATTCATGTGTGGATCTGCCAAGGCGCGCTGGATGATACGCACAATCTGTTGCTCTTTTTGATGGCCAGGAGCCATCCATCCAGTCGCACACCTGACTGGATGGATTATCAATCACATCGACGCATTTTTCAACAGGCTCCTACACGGTCGCCAGCACGTCCATCGTCGCGGGAATATCCTGGTAAAACCGAATGAGCGTCGAGGCCGAGCCGGACGGTCCCACTTCCTTGTAGGTACACGTATCTGCGTTATCGCCGCCGGCGCACATCACGCCGTCAAGGTATACCTTCAGGTGCCCGGAACCGACGATGTACGACGGCACGGTATAGTCCGCGTTGGCGGCGATGACGGATGACCGCGTACCGGACGCGGAATGCTGCGTAGTGGCGTTCTTCCGCTTCGCCGTGATGCTGACATTCTTCGAACCGTCGAACGACGCGGATCCTGTGACGTCCCCGGTAAGGGAGATCGTACGGGCTGTGGCCAGGGCCACGGCCTTGCCGTCGGTACGCCCTGTTCCGCCACGGACGGCGGCCAGCGTACCGGACGTGATGTTATCCGCGCTGTGATCGTGCGCGGACGGAGCAAACGTCGACGGCTTTCCCGTTACGCCGGACCACGGCACGGATGCCGCGGCACCTGCCGTGTACACGACAAGGGCGCCACTCACCGTCTGCTCTGTCTGCGACCCGGTAAAAACAGCGCCGTCCGTCACGCGGAACATGGCCTTGGCCGGGTAGGATACACCGTTGATACTGGAAGCGGCCGTGATCTGTACGGTGTCCCCTGTCTGGACATCGGTGCTCTTGAGCTTGAGCAGAGCGGCCACGTCGGCGACAACGACCAGACGTTCCAGCGCTGCGGCAGGGATACGCCCGATGTCGATGGTGCCGGACGTGATCTTTGAAGCATCAAAACCTGTCAGCGTGGCGGCAATGGAGATGCCGGCCGAACCGTCAAAGTCCGCGCTCCCCGTGACCGCGCCGGTCAGGGCGATATTGCGCTTCGCCGCCAGCTTCGAGGCTGTGGACACCGTCGTCTGCTTCGGGTGGACATGGTCCTCACGGGCGTAGCTTCGGGACACGCCGGGCGCCGCCGTTCCATGGGCCTTCGGGGCCACGGTGGAAGCCTGAGGCGCGTTCGCTATATAATCGCCGGCCTCTTTGAGTTGCTTAAGGATTTGAAAAGCGCCGGCCATGTTTACCTCCCGACACGGACGAGGATGCTTGTCGTTTTGTCCACGGTGTCCGTGAACGTGATACTGGTCGAAGGCTGGCCCTCGGTACCGGCCTCATGGAAGTCGGTACCAAGGGCGCACTTCAGCCCGTCCAGATACACCGAGATATGAGAGGCCCCGACGATGTATTGCGGCACGGTATAGGACGTGCCGCCGGCGATGTCGTTGGATCGTGACGCGGAATAATGCTCCACCGGATCGGTATCCAGCGCGGCAAGAACAGCGTCCAGGGGGTACTGCTCATTATCCATCTGGACGGTGACGGCGGATGCCACCGTTGCAGGCCAGATGGGAGAGCCGTGCTTGTTCTTCAGGGTTCCTCTCATATCTCGATGCTCCGGTTGGATACGCCTCAGCTACGCGGAAGCCTTTTCGAAGTACATGCCGCCTTCACGCAGGGTGGCGGGAGCCGGGGCACCGTTCTCCACCACGGCGAAGTCGACTTCGGCAGCCGTGGTGGCGGCGGCGGCCACCTTACCGTCCAGAACCTTGCCCTGTTCAGCGGACAGGGGCACGGCGGCGCCGCCGGTGGCCAGGTCATTGACGATGGAAGCGGTGGCCACCTTGGTGTCGACCACGCCGGACAGGGCGGTGATCTTGCCGTCCAGCACCTTGCCCTGATTGGCGGACAGAGGCTTGTTGGTATCGGTGGAAGTCACGTTGTCGACGATGTCGGCGGTGGCCACCTTGGTGTCGACCTTGGCAGGCAGGCCGTTGATGTCGGTGGCACTGATGGTCACGCCCAGGTCGGCCAGCTCGATGGTCAGGTCGCCTGTCTTGCCGTTGACGCTGGTGACGTTGCCCTTCTTGCCGGTGTCGATCCAGCCGGGGGCCCCGGCCTTTTCAGCGTCCCACACCCAGATGGTGTCGGTGTCGTTGCAGATGGCGTAGTCACCGGCGGTGCCTTCCTTGGGCAGGGCTTCGGCATTGGCGAAGCTGCCCTTGAACTTGCTCAGGACCTCGGGCAGCTTTTCCAGCTTGATGTTGCCGTCAGGGCCCAGCAGGCCGTCATAGGTGGTGACCTTGCCGTCGATCTCGCCACGCCAGACCTTGAGGGTCTTGCCGTCATCGTCCTTGACCTGGTCGAAACTGGTTTCGGGATACAGCTGGTTGCCCAGCTTGTCCTTCAGCAAACCTTTGATGATAGTCATGGTAGTTACCTTGGAGGTTATGGTTGTCTGTATGAGAAGTCGACTTCCTCTTCAGGAAAGACGACCGTTCCGCTGTCGAAGAGGAAGTCCGGGTCGATGACCTTCTGGTAGTCGTCCCACAGGATCCAGCGCAGACTGAGCGGCTTTTCCCAGTAATCCAGACCGGTGACGACGATCGCGCACCAGAAGGTGGTGTACGGCACGTCTGACAGGACGCGGATATGTGTCCTGTCAACTTCCTCATATTCAAAAACGGGCTGCAGCAGCATGCCTGAGCACCAGACGAGGAGGGAGCCGTCATTGACGGTGTGATCCGGCACTTCCACCAGGTCTCCCTCAGCCAGCGGGGCCTGCTGCACCCAGTTGTATCGCCGGGCGACGACCAGGTTGTCGACAAAGGCGACGGCGTCGTCCCGGGCTTTCTCGGCGAGCTTCTGGGCTGTCTTCGCATCCTCGGCGCACTCGCAGGACGTACCGGTGTGTTCCAGTGCCCTGCCGGCCTGTACGCGGGCTTCTTCAGCCTGCGTTTCAGCCTTGTCAGCCCAGGACTTCGCTTCGGATATCGCCTCTGACGAAGCCTTCTCGAAGGTCAGCTTCGCATCGGCAACGACGCCACGTGCTTCCTCGACCTTTCCCGCGGCAGCTTTCGCGCTGTCCGCAGCTTCGTTCGCCTTGTTCGCCGCCCTGTCCGCATGCTCCTGGGCGCTGGCTGCATAGCGGTCGACAGAGTCCAGGACCTCGAGGGCCTCATCGCGTGCCTGACCGGCCTCTTCAGCAGCCTTCTCCGCCCTGTCGGCATGGGACGACGCGGTGCCGACGAGCTCCTGCAGCGTCCCTTCCACAGACAGGATCAAGCCGTTGACCTTTTCCTCGGCCTTGGCCAGGAGCTCGCGGAAACGTACGGACAGACGGTGCAGGCACAGCTTTGTGACGAAGATGATGCGGAACACGGAGAAGTTACCGTGCTCCGTCATCGATTCGGCCCAGCGTTTCGAAGACTTCGTGCCTTCACCGCCGGGGCTGTTCCCGCTCTCCGCCCAATCCGCGGCAGCCTTCGCGGATCGGGCGGCGTGTTCGGCATGGTATTTGGCCGAGCCGAAACTTTGCGGATCGTCTTCGTCCGGTACTGCATCCAGGGCGAAGAGACGCGCTTCCTGGGCGCTTTTTAAAGCATCCCTTGAAGCTTTCGCCGCCGTGTCGGCGTAGGCAGCCACTTCCGATGTGATGACGGCGCCAGTACCGCGCGGCTCGTACGGTTCGAGTTCCGTGATGTCGTGCAGATGGCAGTCATGGTTGGGGACGGTGGCCAGAGCGCTGAAGCCCGTACCGTCAGGGAGCTTGACGGTGAAGAGGTACTCGCTGCTTTCCGTGCCGAGTTCGTTCGGAAAGACAGCGAGACGGCAGATGCCGTCAGCCCCTGTGAAGCCTTTGTAGCTCTTTGGGACGACATAGCCCTGCCAGCGGTCGACCGTGGTGAGTTTCGCTTCGACCACGGCGCCCTGGACAGGCTTGCCCACCTGGTCTTTGACGACGGTGGATACGAATACGGTTGGGGTCAGGGCCATGTCGTGTTCTCTGTCTGGGTGCTTCGTTATGCCGCGCTGCGGGGCGCGCGGCCTGTTCCATGGCCGGGTCAGTACGTCCCGCCCTGTCCGTGGCCAAGCTCCGTGCCGTACGCATACGCGGCGATGGGATTGTATCCGTGGATATCGCTTTTCTTGCCGTAAGATGCCGCGTCACGAAGCTGGTCCTTGAGGTAGCGATGGTTCATGGCAGAGAGCCAGTCGGGCGACTTCGTCACCACCCGCGTCAGGGGCGTCGTCTCCGGCGCCACTTCCAGCTCCTGCGTCACGCGAACTTCATTGACCATGTTCTGCTGTAAATATTGCTGGGTGCGTGCATCGATTTCAGTTCCCACAGTCAGGTCCAGGACACCCTGCGCCAGGACCATGCCGAGGGCCGCGTCCGTCTTCACCGTCCTGTACGGCAGCGATCTCACCTTCTCCACAAGTTCCTGGTACGTGACCACATCTCCAGGGAGCAGGTCTGACGATCTTGGTGCCTTGATGATCCTCACATAGGCGTGGGCGTTCCTGGCCAGGAGCTCGAAGTGCCTGCGGTCCATCTTCATGCCCGATGCCTTGTAGATGTCGTACATGTTCTGGGCGGCCGCGCTGCGGGCAAAGCCGAGATTCCGCAGGCGGGCGATGTCCTTGAGGTTGTCGACGCCCGTTGAAAGCTCTTTGCCCGGCCAGACCTCGACGCCTTCTTCCACGCCCTCCGCGAGCCTGAGGTTCGGAGGGATGTGGTAGTCCCAGTGGTTGCGCATGCCCGGCGTCGGATTGGCATTGACGATGTAGCGTTCAGGGACGGGACGCGTCTGCCGGATGGTGATGATCTTGCCGCCCTGCGGCGCCTGCCTGATGCGGAAGACAGTGCCGATGACCTCGCACAGGACTTTGCCATTGGGGTAGTTCTTCGGCGATTCCACGAACTGGCGGAAGCCCGCCTCGCCACGCAGGCCCTCATGCTTCACGGCCATGGACGTGGAGTGTTTCGAAGAGAGCGTCATCTGGGTAAGCGGCTCGCCAAGGCTGCCCGCGGTGACCAGACCGGCGTTGTCCCCGATCTCCCACTTCTTCCCTGTCCCGGGACGCAGCCCCATGCACATCCGGCATACGGAGCCGCCTTTGCCGTCACAGGTCTCCGGACTGCGTACGAGGACCTGCGTTATGCCGCGAGCCAGCAGGTCCTTCTGCATGTCCGGCGTGACGAGGTCGTTGCGCTTGTACGTTGCGACGTCACGGGCAAGGTAGCGGTCGATGATGTCGTCATCGCGAGTGCCGAGCAGGATGCCGCGTTCGGACCCGCAGTCTTCGGACGAGACCACCGACGTGGACAGGGTATTGCTGAAGACCTTGAGCATCTCGCCGGGTTTGGCCGTGGATACGGCGCCCTGGGCGATGTTTCGGCGCGATTCCACGGCACCGAGCCAGAAATGGAGCGGGTCGACGCCCTCGGCATAGCTCTTGGGAAAGATCTCGGGCACCACGCTCCCGTCATGGGCCCCGACGACGCCGGGGGAGGTACGCAGCTTCATGAGCTGGGTCTTGTTCCCCGTCAGGGCCGAGCGGACCATGACGGAGGCGTCGTCCTTCGACCCGTCCAGATCGTTCTTCGCCAGGTCCATCTGCAGGTTCGTAAGGTGGCCGATGACCTTGTCGTCATCACCGCGATCCTTCTTCACCAGTTCCGTGTACTTTTTGATGATGGCGTCACGCTTCTCCCTGTTCGGCACCTCGATCTCCCGAAGGCCCATGGTCACGGGCTCCATGGTGGAGAAGGTGTCGCCGAGCTTTTTCAGGGCCGAGACGGTCGCGTCGTAGCGGTCAGGGTACCGGCGCGCCACCTCGCCGAGCAGCTCGTTGAGGTAGGACTTGTCCACCTGCCTCGTGATGGCCATGTCCGGCGGCAGGGTCTTGTCGATAAGATACTGGGCGAATGTCTTGGCCATCTACCGCCCCTCCCTGTCTGTCCCGTTGGCCGCGCTCACGGCATCGTCCAGACGCATGGCGCGACGTCCGTAGACGTAGCCGCTGCGCGCCGTCTGGGACAGTGTCTCCGCGATCTCCGGGGTAAGGAAGGCGGCACCGGCGCCTACGCCCCCAAGACCACCGAGTCCGGCGACGCCACGCTTGTGCCTGCCAAGGAACTCTTTGGCTCTCTTCGCACGCTCCTGTGCCGCTTCCGCCGCCCGTGCCGCGCCGGCATTGACGCGTCCGGCGGTGTTTCTGAACGTGTCTTTGAACCCCGTCCCCGCCGTATTGGCGAACGTGCCGAAATTGCCCGCGGCCCAGCCCGCGAGGACTTCGCGGCTCGCCGTCTTGGACAGGATGTCTTCGAGGACGGAGCGCATGACAGCACCTGATGCCGTCTTCACACCATGTCCGGTGGAAGGTGTCGCCTGGGGAGGGACGGGGGTCTGAAGGATATTTGTCTTACTCATATCATTGCCGTTTATAGTTGCACTGTTACTTTGATTTGCAGTTTGAATTACAGTAGATGCAGTCTGATTAAGAGTTGAAGTAAAGTTGCTGTCACTGTTAACGGGGGGTTCGGGGGTGACGCTTGGCGAAGCGAAGATCTGCGCCGCTGTGCCGGCGAGCCGGCGGGCTCTTCTGAACATCCGGGGCTCCTTGATTTTTCAGGATATTACGCTGCCAAGAAGATTGCCGGAGACAGTGTCCGGGGCTCAGCGGTATCGGGGACCTGACGATGCCGGAGGCTCAGTCGGCGAAATCGCGTGAGGGTGCGTCCTGAGCGCCGAAAGGGCCGTGTCCGTGCTCGGTACGGGCCAGGGGCGTTTCGAAGCTCCTTGAGCCGTTTGCGGCCCGTTTTGGGCTATGTCCGATGCTGCGTATCGTGCTGAAAATGCGATATGCCAAAAAAATCGCTCGTATTTTAATTCTAAGCGATTTTTTGACTTGCCAGCTATCCCCGGTATGCAAAATTGCATTTGAAAGCTCATAGAGGCAATTCTGTGCGAAATTTTGCCATGTCCGATGCCACGTCCGTCGAAAATCAGGTAGCCGCGCGTTATAAGAACCCGAGGGTGTCCGGGAAGACGGCAAACGACCACGTCCGAATGCCGGGTAAAAATGCCTGAAACCCCTTGCCAATCTTGGGAAATCGGCGATTTTGCCATATTTCATAGCAAAAAGGTAGGTTATCATGCGCAAGGGCGCGAAAGTACGCGTGGATGCAGGGAAAGTCTCGCTCAGGAACAGGACGGAGGATCCTGCCTGGGCCAGGAGGCTGGTGGAGCTGGCCAAGGTGACCAGGGACGGGTACAGGGCGGAATTCGAAGTCCCCGGTGTCTCTTTTGCAAACAAATTCGAGGAGTTGCTTATGCGGCTCCCGGAAAGTTCCGGCGACTGGGTGACGATGCCCATGAACTACGTGCTCTGGCTCTACGCCCTTGGCTGCGACGAGGAAGAGGGCATGCGGCTTTACATGGGGCTGGCGCATGCCGCGACGCTGGCCTGCAGGGCCAGGGAAACGGCGCTCTCGGTGCCGAAAGGGGACATGCCGCTGTCGGTCGGTTCACGCAAGGTCCTGGCGGCGCCGGAAAAGTCGTTCAGGCGGTCCGACGGAAGGACGTTCCACAGGCTGAACATGATCCTGACAGCCTTGTGTTTCGCGGCCTGCGGGAAGATCGGGAAGTCGGAGAACGCACGCGTCAGCGAGGCGATCACGGCGGCGGCCCCGCTGGTGGGCCTGGCGCTCCCGCCTGTCACCGGAACGGCGGAAAACCCGCATACGGCAAGCGTTAGCGATATCAATCCGCTGACCAGCACGATGCTTTTCACGACCGTCCCGACGGGGACAGGCAAGCTGCTGCTCATGCTGCTGCTCAGGAGGGCCTGGCCGATGTACAAGATCACGACCCGGGAGATCACCCGTGAGGACTTCGCTGTGAACCTGCTGACGTACTTAAACTTATCTATATTTTCGGATTTTGACCAAAGTAGGAGGACTTCATTAACGTTCTCAAATACTTATCTATGGTAAATAATAAAAGTTATAGCACTATAACTTTTATTATCGAAAATGTTAAATGCGGAAATTTTTGAAAACTGTTTGCGCAGTGAGGAAATTACAAACTAATATTTTGTAAAAATGGCCTCCAAAACTACTATAAAATTAAGTAGTTAGAACTCATTTCATAATTAATGGGCAATTTTTATAACTCTTCTCAACAAAATCATAGAAAAAGCAAGGTGGACAAGAGCCGTAAAACGTTCAACGCACCTTTCCCAACGAGTTATT
>NZ_JABAFY010000054.1 GCF_012843875.1 Desulfovibrio piger
TTAATCATAGACAAGAGGACATTTACCTTCTGGTGCTAAAACTGCTCAGAGAAAATCCTCTCAGCTAGTCAAGAGCCTTATTTTTTATACAATATGGAAAACAGATGACAAATACGTAGTTTTTTCAAAGTGTTGCCTTTTCAGCGCTTGCCATAAAAAAAGCCCCTTCCGAAGAAGGGGCCTGTATTGCCGCAAAGCCGATCAATGCGTTTCGCGATGCCACATGATAAAGAAGACCGAGCCTACCGTCATGGCGCAGGCCAGGAGCATCTTCCAGGTCAGCATCTCGCCCCCCAGCAGCCAGCCCAAAAAGATGCCGATGACAGGCACCACATATTCATAGGAAATGGCCGTGGCGATGGGTACATTCTCCAGCAGCCAAAAATAGCAGGCATAGGCGATGACCGAGCCACCGGTGCACATCCAGGCAAAGGCCACGACCACAGGCCAGTGGATATTTTCATAGCGGATCGCATGATGCTCGCCATCCAGAAAGGCGACCACAAGACATTCCAGGCCGCCCATAAAGATGAGCAGCGCGCAAGATTGCAAACTGGAAAGCCGCGTCTTGAAAGGAAAACGGCGGGTCAACAGGGTTCCGGCCACCCAGCCGAGCGTGGCCGTGAAGACCCAGATCATGCCGGAGATGCTGCTTTGCTGTACGCCGCCCACATTTTGCTGACTGTAGGCCAGCAGCACGAGGCCGCAGGTCCCTGTGGCCAGGCCCGTCCATTGCAGCAGCCGCGGCCGGGGCTCATTGGCGAACAGCCAGCCAGCCACCAGCATGGTGATGGGCGTCGAGCCGGTGATGACCGCCGCCGTGGAGGAAGCCACGCTCTCCTGCCCCTTGGCCAGGAAGCCGCTTGCCAGCAGGACCATGAACACGCCCATCCAGGTGGCATGGATCCAGTCCTTGCGCTCCGGCCGTATCCAGCGCCCCGTGAGCATCAGGAACAATGCCAGGAGGATGCCGCCGATGACCATGCGGCTGCCCCCTACCAGAAAGGGCCCGGCCACCCCAAGGCTGAATTTGTAGCCGATATAGGTGGATCCCCACGAGATATAGACCAGGAAAAGGTGCAGCATGACGTGCAGGGACTTTTGCGAAATAGGCATAGGCGCGCCCCCTCCTCAGCGATATAGGGGCCAAGTATCATAGTTTTGCAAACTGTCAAGAGATGGAACAAAATCACCATCTTTCATAAATAAATACAGACATATACTTGCATCATCACCATTATTCCTCATATTATGGGGCAGGCAGGCCCGCCCCGATGCCGCGACCCTGCCCGCATGATGCGGGACAGAGCTTTCAGACTTGGCAGGCAATGTCTGCCATGCTATGACAATCCCGGGGGAAGGCTAATTATGAAAGAAGAAAACAAAGACCGATCAGAATTGCTGGCATTCCTGGAGTTCATGAGCCGCAAAGGCCTGAACACCACGACCCAGAGGCGGATCATCGCCGATGCCTTTTTTGAGCTCCCCGGCCACCACTCGCTGGAGGAGTTCTATCAGCATGTCCAGAAACTGGACCCGCGCATCGGCCAGACCACCGTCTACCGGACGCTCAAACTCCTGTGTGATGCCGGTATGGCGACAGAGATCCACTTCAGCGACGGCATCACCCGCTACGAAGTGGCCGCTCCCGACAGTCATCACGACCATATCGTCTGCCAGTCCTGCGGCAAGATCGTGGAGATCTACGATCCCCGCATCGAAAAGCTGCAACAGGAGCTGACCAAGAAGCACGGTTTCCTGCTGCTGCGGCATGTGCACATCCTTTCCGGTATCTGCGCGGACTGCCAGAAAAAAATGCAGCAATGACCTTTTCCGGCCGGCATGACAGCGGGCGGATCTTTCCGCCCTTTTTTGTGGGCCCGCGCTAATTAAAGTTGATTTTCATTTTCATTTAGAGCATACTTGCCGAAAATCGACCGAAACGAGGACACCAGCATGGATGGTCAAAGCATCGCCGTTATCGTCATCGTGGCTGTGGCCGTGATCTTCATGGCCAGGAAAATTTTCATCTCCGCCCGCAAAGGACAGTGCTCCTGCGGCTGCGGGGATGGCAAACAGCAGGCCTGCTGCAAGGGATGCAGCATCGCCACAAAACGTGAGGACCTGCTTCCGTAACAAAAAGCAAAGGCCGCCACTCCCAAGGGAGGGCGGCCTTTTTTTATAGATGTGTCCGGCGGTTATTCCGCTTCGAATTCTTCGGCACGGGCGATCTGGCCGCCCCGGTGCTCGCGCAGGATGGCCAGGGCTTCTTCCTGGGTCAGGATACGGCCGCGGCATTTGGGGTTCTGCAGGCGATTCTCAGGGCAGTAGCCCAGATGCACACAGCTGGGCCCGGCCCCCTGGAACAGGTCCGGTGCGGCCTTGCGGCACAGGGAAAGCATCTGCCAGGCCAGATGGCGGATCTCGTGCTGGGCGTTGCGGCAGCAGCGGATGGAGAACCAGTCCAGCAGGGCATGGGCGTTCATGCCGATGATGGCCTTGAACTCCGTGGCCTGGGGCTTGAGGTAGCGCAGGTCTTCTTCCGGCAGTCCGGCTTCCAGCCCGGCGTCGTACCACTGGCGGGTCAGGTCGGCCAGGTCCCGGCCTGTCAGACGGGTCGTGTGCCCGTCAGGCAGGGTCACCTCGGCACCGAAGTCACGCACGCTGGCGGGATAGACCACGGAAAAACGCCGTTTGCCGCCCAACTCCGCACGACCGGACTTGATGAGGTAGGAAGCCAGGCGCTTGCGCACCAGCTGGGTCTCGGTCACGCGGGAATAGCCTTCCACGCCGAAAAGGAAAAAGTCGAATTCCAGCGCGGCACGATGCCCGCTTTCCAGGATATTGCGCACGATCTGCCGGGAATAGGGCGAGGCCACTATCTCTTCCAGGCTGCGCTCACTGCGCACGAAACGCGCCGCGATGTCCGTGTAGATCTTGCCGCCCCCGGCCAGCAGCACCACTTTGCCGTTCCCGGTATATTTTTCATCCAGCATGTGCGCCTCCTGTAAAATGGAAGGCTGAACCTACACGAAAATGCCCCGTGTCTCAAGCGCCCCTGCCGGAGCCTGCGCCCGGCCGGGGCGGGCCCGATACTGTGCTTTCTTGACGCCCGCCCGCGGACAGCATAGTGTGGATAGCTTCCAATACTGAATAATCCGCACGCCGCTGCGTGCGTAAAGGAGCGACCATGAGCAAGGATATCAAAGCCTTCTGCCAGCCTGACAGCAAGGGCTTCTTCGGCGCGTATGGCGGCCAGTATGTGCCTGACGCCATCAAAGCCCGCCTGGACGAACTGGACCAGGCCTTCAAGGAGGCTCTGGCCGACCCCGAATTCACGCGCGAGATGCAGCGCCTGCTGCTGCATTTTGCCGGTCGTCCCAGCCCGGTCTTCCACTGCCGCAACCTCAGCAAGAAGCTGGGCGGCGCGCAGATCTGGCTCAAGCGCGAAGACCTCAACCATCTGGGCGCCCACAAGGTCAACAATACCATCGGCCAGTGCCTGCTGGCCAAACGCATGGGCAAGACCCGCGTCATCGCCGAGACCGGCGCGGGCCAGCATGGCGTGGGCACCGCAGCCAGCGCCGCCCTCATGGGCCTGGAATGCGTCATCTGCATGGGCGAGGTGGACGTCGTCCGCCAGCACCTCAACGTGACCCGCATGGAGATGCTGGGCGCCCGCGTGCATACGGCCATGAGCGGCCAGCGCACCCTCAAGGAAGCCGTGGACGAGGCCCTGGAAATGTGGGTCAACGAACCCGAGACCTTCTATGTGCTGGGTTCCGCCGTGGGCCCGCACCCCTACCCGCTCATGGTGCGCCACTTCCAGTCCGTCATCGGCAGCGAGGCCCGCGCCCAGATGCTGGAATTTGCCGGTCGCCTGCCCGATGTGGCCATGGCCTGCGTGGGCGGCGGCTCCAATGCCGTGGGCCTGTTCTCCGGCTTCGTGCATGACGAGGGCGTGCGCCTCATCGGCGTGGAGCCCGGCGGCCGCGGCAACGGCTACGGCCAGCATGCGGCCTCGCTCTGCTACGGCGAGCCCGGCGTGCTGCACGGCTTCAATTCCTACATGATCAAGGACGAAAAGGGCGAGGCCGGCGAGGTCTACTCCATCTCCGCCGGTCTGGACTATCCTTCCGTGGGCCCCGAACTGGCCGAACTCAAGGATGCCGGTCGTGCCGAATACGTGAGCATCACCGATGAAGAGGCCCTGCAGGCCTTCTATGCCCTGTCGCGCAACGAGGGCATCCTGCCCGCGCTGGAATCCTCCCACGCGCTGGCCCATGCCATGAAGCTGGCCCCCACCATGGACAAGGACGCCATCATCCTGGTGAACCTGTCCGGCCGCGGCGACAAGGACGTGGCCCAGGTGGCCGATCTGGTGAACAGCGGCGCCTTCGTGCCTGCCGGCGACTAACGATGCCACGGCCGGGGGCAGGCCACGCCCTCCCCTCATGGCCCCTTCGCCAATGCGATCCCGCAGACCGGCACACCCTGTGCCGGTCTGTTTTTTTGACACGAGAGACGTGACAGTCCATCCCCTTGGATGATAACGCCACCTCACGGCTCCGGAAGGAGCTCCCCCAGTACAGAGGGGGCGCCCGGGGCCCTGTTCATCTCCTGACCATTCTGCCCCTGCGGGCGGCCGTCAGGCAAATTCCATTCTGACGAGGCACACCATGCGAGAGATCGACGCCGCGACCATCAGTGCCGCTGTGGCAAAGCTGGCCGTGCAGGCCTGCTGTCATCTGCCCGCCGATGTCCGGGACGCGTTCCGGCAGCGGCTGGACAAAGAGCCTTCGCCCGTGGGGCGCAACATCCTGGAACAATTGCTGGAAAATGCGGACATCGCCGCGCGGGACGACATCCCCATCTGCCAGGACACCGGTCTGGCCGTGGTCTTTGCCGAGGTGGGGCAGGACGTGCACATCACGGGCGGCGATTTTGAAGCCGCCATCCACGAAGGCGTGCGCCGCGGCTATGTGGACGGCTATCTGCGCAAGTCCTGTGTGGCCGAGCCCCTGTTCGAGCGCAAGAACACGGGCGACAACACCCCGGCCGTCATCCACACCCGCATCGTGCCCGGCGACGGACTGACCCTGCGTCTGGCCCCCAAGGGCGCCGGTTCCGAGAACAAGAGCGTGGTCAAGATGCTGGTGCCCGCCGACGGCATCGAAGGTGTGCGCAAGGTAGTGCTGGACGCCGTGCTGGCGGCCGGGCCCAACTCCTGCCCGCCCATGGTGGTGGGCGTGGGCCTGGGCGGCACCATGGAAGTGGCCGCCCTGTGCGCCAAGCGCGCCGCGGCCCGCGATCTGGAAAGCCGCAACCCCGATCCCCGCTACGCCGCCTTCGAGGACGAGCTGCTGGAGCTCATCAACCGCACGGGTATCGGCCCCCAGGGCCTGGGCGGCGAGACCACGGCCCTCAAGGTGCATGTGGAATGGGCCCCCACCCACATCGCCTCCCTGCCGGTGGCGGTCAACATCAACTGCCATGCGGCGCGTCACGCCGAAGTGCGTCTGTAGGAGGCTGCCATGTCCGATGTGAAACGTATCCGCGCCCCCTTCGACGAAGCCACGGCCCGTTCCCTGCGCGCCGGTGACCGGGTGCTCATCACGGGCACCATCATCGCCGCCCGCGATGCCGCCCACAAGCGCCTGGTGGAGGCCCTTGACCGGGGCGAAGAGCTGCCAGTGGATCTGGACGGGGCGGTCATCTATTATGTGGGCCCCAGTCCGGCCAGACCGGGCCGGGCCATCGGCGCGGCCGGGCCCACCACGGCCGGGCGCATGGACGCCTACACGCCCACCCTGCTGGCCCGGGGCCTGCGCGGCATGATCGGCAAGGGCTACCGCAAGCCCGAAGTGGTGGAAGCCATGAAGCGGCACGGCGTGCCCTATCTGGCGGCCGTGGGCGGTGCCGGGGCGCTCATCTCGCAGCGCATCAAGAAATACACGGTGCTGGCCTACCCCGACCTGGGCCCCGAAGCCGTGGCCGCGCTGGAAGTGGAAGACTTCCCGGCCATCGTGGTCATCGACAGCACCGGTGACAATTATTACGAGACCGGTCAGGCCCCCTACAGGAAGCTCTGATGGATGATGCGGGGGAAGGGGACCCCTTTGACTGACGCGCAAAGGGGTCCCCTTCCCCCTCGCCCCCATCCCTCCCCCAACGCGTTTCATTATGGAGGATGACGGGCAGCCTCTCACGCGGGCGTGTCCCTGCCTGCCGGTCTCCCGGCAGAGGGTTCGATGGTTGTCAAAAATAAAAGCGGCGGACAGGAATTTTCCCGTCCGCCGCTTTTGCGTTTTGCGTTGTACTCCCGTCAGGCTGCGGGCAGCCCGCTAGAAGCTGTACATGTAGGAAAGGCTGAAGTTCCAGGCGTCGCGCACTTCGTCGTTGCGGCCGTTCATGCGGCTGTTGCCCCACACGCTGCTGTCATGATCCAGCCACAGGGCCACATAGGCCACATCCAGGGCCACGGTGAAATTCTCGGTCACCTTCGTGGTGCTGGTCAGGCCCCATTCCAGGGCATAGTCCTGGCGGGTCAGGTAGAGGCCGTCCATGCCCACCGTCCCGGACAGGGCGCCGGAATTGGCCGCCAGCCCCTGCGAGGACAGCCACTTGGCCATGCCGGGGTCGTTAGTACCGCCGATGAGGTTGACGCGGAAGGTCTGGTACAGGTCTTCGATGACGTTGACGTCGCGCAGCTGCAGGCCCACGCCCCAGGTGCCCGTCATGCCGTTGCCCACCGCGCCTTCGCGGGAGATGTACTCGTTGCCGTTGAAGGCATAGTGCGACCAGGCGTTGTGCACGTTGGCCACGCTGAGATAGGGCATGCGCTCGGAGCCGTTGCCGCGGTCGTCGTCATCGCCGGAAGCATACCAGCCGTAGATGCCGGGCTTGGTCCAGCCCAGATCGTATTCCACCAGCAGCGAGGCCAGCCAGCCGGCGCGGTTGGCGGAAGTGTCGTCATAGCTCACGGAACCGTAGTTCAGGTCCCAGGCGATGCGCCAGGGATCCGGCAGGGTCAGCTCACCGGTCAGGCCCGCCCAGAAGGCATTGCCGTACAGGTCCATGCGGCTGTTGTGGGACGCGCCACCGGCAGGCAGCATGCCCGCCAGATACTGGATGCCCGAAACGCCCACGCTCTTCCAGTCGTTGGCGTGGTCGGCATCAAGGCTGTTGGGACCGATGCCCGCGTACATGGCCCAGGGCGTCAGGCGGAAACCGTCGAAGGTCAGGGGCAGCAGCAGGGCCGCCACATCCACATTGTCCATGTAGTTCTTGCGGAGGCCGTCGTCGCCGTAGCCCTGGAAATTGTCGTTGTACAGGCGCGCCCACAAAGCGGTGAGGGCCACGTTCTCGTTGATCTGCCAGCTGGCCGTGATGCCGGCGGCGTCATCGCCCCACACCTGGCTGCCGGTGGTCATGCTGGGCAGGAAAAATCCCTGCAGGCCCATGCGGACCTTGATGTCGGTATCCGGCACCATCCAGTCCAGCCAGGCGTTCTTGACTTCCACCACCGTGCCGTCGGCGCCCAGGGCACCGCCGGTGGCGCTCTGGCCCCAGATCTGGTCGCCCATTTCAAAGATGACGGAACCGGAAAGGTTTTCCGAGGCCACGGCATCCAGTTGCAGGCGCAGGCGCTGGCGGGCCTCGAAGTTGTCCTCGTTGCCCTTCTTGTAACCGGTCATGCCGTTGCCGCCGGTGAAGGCGCCATGCTCGCCGTAATCAAAGGCCATGATCCACTGGCCGCGGATCTTGAAGTCGATGGCCTGGGCCATGCCCGCGGCGGAAAAGAGCAGGCCGGCGGCCAGGAGGAGCGTTGCGATCTTTTTCATGGCGTATCCTTCATGAGGCGAATTTCTGTCCCGAAAGACAGGAGGCAGCATAGCCGTCGGCGTTCCGGCTGGCAAGATGGCGCGTCAAATTTTTTTTACCGCCCCTCGTCTTCGTCCTGCGGCCTGCCCAGCGGCCCGCCCGCCTGCCGCTGTACGGGCGCGGGCCCGGTACTGCTGCGCACGACCAGCTCCGGCATCACCTCCACGCGGGTGATGCTGCACCCGGGGCCGCTGGTGATGCGGTTGTGGAGCATCTCCAGCGCGCTGCGGCCCTTTTCCGCGATGTGGTGCTCCACCGTGGTCAGGCCCACCCGCGAGAAGTGCGAAGGATAGATGTTGTCGAAGCCGCACAGGCTGTAATCTTCCGGCACCCGCGCGCCGCTCTCCAGGATGGCGTCCAGCACGCCGTAGGCCACCATGTCGTTGACGGCCACGAAGGCCGTGATGTCCCGCTCGGCCATGCAGCGCCGGGCCAGAGTGTAGCCGGTGCGGTGTTCGATGTTCAGGTCGCCGCGCTCCTGTTCGGGCGTGATGGTACAGGTGCGGACAAGGAAGCGGCCTTCGGGACAGGCCTCGCGGAACACGTCGCGCAGGCCTTCCAGACGCCGCAGCCGTGCCGAATTGTCCTTGTTCAGGGGCGTGGCGATGCAGGCGACGGAACGGTGCCCCAGCCCGATGAGGTAGCGGGCCACCAGCACGCCCGCGTTATAGTTGTTGAGTTCCACCGTATCCAGATTGAGGCTGGCGTCCCTGTCGCCGATGACCACCACGGGCGTCTCCCGGTTGGCCAGTTCGGCCTGTGCCGGGCACAGCGGCATGGCACAGAAGACGATGCCCCCGATGGAAGCGGCCGACAGGGTGCGCAGCAGGCGGGCCTCCACAGCGGCATCACGGTAGGTGGGGAAGACCATGGTGTCGTAGTCGTGCCGGGCGGCGGCATCCTGCACGGACTGCACCAGGGTCGCATAGTAGGGGTTGACCACATTGGGGCAGAGGATGGCCACGCTCTTCTCGGCCATGAGGTGCGAGGGCCGGTGCCGCCGGATGCCCCGGTAGCCGAGGGCCTCGGCCGCCTCGCGCACCTTGAGGACCGTCTCGCGCGAGAAGGAGACGTCCGGCCGCTCCGAAAGGATCATGGACGCGGTGGCTGTGGAGACGCCGCTGCGGGCGGCGATGTCTGCCAGAGTGACGCGCTGGCTGCGTTGCATGGGCACCTCCCTGCGCAATAGATAAAAACCGTTGCTGTTAAATTTAATTTTTAATTAAAAATTAATCAAGACTGCCTGCCAAAACGGTCGATTTTAGCCTTTTTCATGTAAAATAATGTTACATTTCCATGAAAATATTCTGTCCGGGCCTTGCCCCTCTTGTCTTATTTTTCCTGCTATGGCAGCCTTCTCCCAGCGTCTTTTGCCGGGCGGCCCCGGAGCGGCCCCGATGATTAAAAATTAAATAAACTTCAACCAAATTTTCAGGAGCAGGCATGAATCCTCCCTCCCAGAAACAGATCCGTACCGTGGCCCTGGCCAGCCTGCTGGGCGCCACCATCGAATGGTACGATTTCTTCCTTTACGGCGTCGTGGCGGGCATCGTTTTCAACAAGCTCTACTTCCCCACCGACGACCCCTTCATCGGGACCCTGCTGGCCTACAGCACCTTTGCCATCGGCTACCTGGCCCGCCCGTTCGGCGCTTTCGTCTTCGGCCACTTCGGTGACAAGATCGGCCGCAAGAGCATGCTGGTGCTGACCATGCTCATCATGGGCGTGGCCACCATCGGCATCGGTCTGGTGCCCACCTATGCCCAGATCGGCATCGCCGCTCCCATCATCCTCCAGACTTTCCGCCTCATGCAGGGCCTGGGCCTGGGCGGCGAATGGGGAGGCTCCGTGCTCATGACCTACGAATACGCCAGCAAGCGTGAGCGCGCCTTCTATGCCAGTATCCCCCAGATGGGCCTGGCCACGGGCCTGTGCCTGTCCTCCGGCGTGGTGGCCCTGCTCTCCGCCAGCCTGACCGACCAGCAGTTCCTGGAATGGGGCTGGCGCATCGCCTTCCTCATCAGCGTGGTGCTGGTGGGTGTGGCCCTGTACATCCGCCTGCACATCCTTGAGACCCCCGACTTCCAGAAGGCCAAGGATTCCGGCAAGACCGCCGACAAGACCCTGCCCATCGTCAAGGTCTGCCGCAACCATCCCGGCAACATCGCCCTGGGCGTGGGCGCCCGCTGGATCGACGGCGTGTTCTTCAACGTGCTGGCCGTGTTCGTCATCAGCTACCTGGTGCAGTACATCAGCATCGAGCGCACCCAGGCCCTGACCATCGTCATGATCGCGGCCCTGCTCATGTGCCCCTTCATCCTCATCGCCGGCCGCCTGGCCGACCGCTACGGCCGCGGCATGGTCTACGGTGTGTCCAGCCTGCTCTGCGGTCTGTCCATCTTCCCGTCGTTCTGGCTCATGGAAGGCAGCGGCGGCAGCCTCTTCCTCATCGCCCTGGCCATCATCATCCCCATCAGCGTGTTCTACGCCGGTGTCTTCGGCCCCGAAGCCGCCCTGTTCTCCGACCTGTTCCCGCCGGACGTGCGCTACACCGGCATCTCCATCGTCTACCAGTTCCCCGGCTTCCTGGTGGCCGGCATCGTGCCCGGCCTGTGCACCTTCCTCATCAACTGGAACGAAGGCGATCCCCTGTATGTCTGCCTCTTCACCCTGCTCGCGGCCGTGACCAGCGCCCTCTCGGCCTTTGCCATCCAGCGCAAGAGCAGCGCCGCCCAGCGCAAGCACGGTGACGACGCCGAGCATATCTAGGCGTATACGGGTTGTCATCATGGAAATCCTGCAAATATCGGACCTGCACCTGCGCGGCGACGGCAAGCTCTCCTTCCGCAAGGTGGACACGCCCGCCTGCCTGCGCACGGCGGCGGCCTATCTGCACGCCCTGAACCGCATGCCCGACGCCATCGTCATCACCGGCGACCTGGCCGACAGCGGTGACGAGCATGCCTACCACATGCTCTACGAGGCACTCGGCGACCTGCCCGTGCCCATCTACGCCGTGCCCGGCAACCATGACCGCCGTGACCGCATGCGTGCCATCCTCAAGGGCTGGGTACCCGAAGAAAGCCCCGTGCCGCCGCGCGTCTGCCATTGCGTGGATATGGGCGAAGTGCGCCTGGTCATGCTGGACAGCATGGAGCCCGGTTCCCACAGCGGCCACTGTCCCGAAGCCATGGCCCGCTGGCTGGACGCCTGCCTGCAGGAAGACAGCAGCCGCCCGGCCCTGGTCTTCATGCATCATCCGCCCTTCATCACGGGCATGGGAGCCATGGACGAACCCTTCGAAGGCGCCGACCTGCTGCGTGACGTGCTGTCCCGCGCGCCCTGGGCCCGCCTGTGCTGCGGCCACATGCACCGCCCCATCTTCACTGCCTGGGCGCAGGGCCTGGCCCTGACCGTGCCTTCCATCTCCATGCAGATCGACCTCGACCTCAGCCCCGAGGGCGGCGACACCTTCCGTATGGAGATGCCCGGCTATATGCTGCACCACTGGGACGGCAGCCACCTCAACAGCCACGTGTGCCAGATCCCCGCCGATGTGGACTTCTCCGGTCCCCATCCCTTCGCGGATTCCGTCAACCCCGTGGAAGACTGATACCAGGACGGCAGGCTCAGGCCTGCCGTCTTCTTTTTTCCTTCATGTCCACACAGCGCCGTCCGCACAACTCCGGCGCCGTGCGTCACCTTCAACAGGAGCATCCCCGCCGGATGCTCCTTTTTTTGTCCGCCTCTCCACACCAGCCCGCACGGAGAAGGGAACGCAGACAGGACAGGCCCGCCAAAAGCGGAAAACGCGCACAAGATCCGTCAACGCCCCGCTTTCCTGCCCTTGCCTTTCGCACAGGGCCGGGCCCTCTCCTGCGGTTGCACCATATTTTCCCGAAAACGCGCCTGCCGGACCGCCCCTTTCCGGCTCCCGCCTCCGGGAAGCCCGATCCTTCCGCTCCGGCCCCGCCCCTCCGGCTTGAGGCCGCTGTCGCCCCGTGCTAAAATCAGTTTTTGTCCCTGCCCTGCCGCAGGGACCGGCGCGCCGGCACGTCCCCGCGCTTCCGCGTCCACCGTGCCGGCCGGTGACGCCGTACAGACTCTGCCAAGGATCATCCCGTGAGCGATTCTCCTTTTACCCGTCCCGTCATCCGTCCCGATGCCGACATCCTCGCCCGTGTGCCCGGCCTCTGCCTGGGCTGTCTCGTCCATGAAGTGGAGGTCGAACCCAGCCGCCCCGACTGTCAGGACTATCTGGACAACGAGCTGGCCCCCCGTCTCGTGGCCCGCATGGAAGGCGAGCCCCTGGCCCAGTGGCCCAACCTGGGGCCCTCGCGTGCGGGCTGCAAGGCCTGCGGCAAGGACCCCGGCCGCTACCGCATCTCTTCCGAGGCCCTGTACCGCCGCCTCAAGCAGGGCAAGGGACTGTACGCCATCAACAGCGTGGTGGACGCCAACAACATCGCCTCGCTGGAGACGGGCTTTTCCCTGGGCAGCTACACGCTTGCCAATCTCCGGGGCGACATCACCCTCCGCCGCGGCCTGCCGGGCGAGACCTACGAAGGTATCGGCAAGGGCGGCCTCAATCTGGAGAACCTGCCCCTGCTGGCCGATGCGCTGGGCCCCTTCGGCAGCCCTGTCAGCGATTCCACCCGCGCTCTGGTGGATGAACGGACGCGCGTCTGTCTGACCATCATCTACGGTTTTGACGGAGCGGCCCCCGTGGAAGAGGCGCTGCGCATCAGCGCCGCCGCCTTCGCCCGCTTCTGCCGCTGCCGTCCCCTGTGCGATCCCTGGTGCGTCCAGGGCTAGGACATCCCCGGCAGCCGCAGCGGCTCCCAAACGCCGTTTGCCTGCGCCGGACAATTTTACCCTTCTTACCGGAAGGCCCCCGTCACGGGCCGTACCGGCCCCCTCAAGGAGCCCCCATGACCGATCTTCCCTGCTTCAAGGCCTATGACATCCGCGGCAAGGTGCCCGATCCCCTGTCCCCCGAGCTGGCCTTTGCCCTGGGCCGCGCCGTAGCCGAACATTTTGCCGCCCGGCGCGTCGTCCTCGGCTATGATGCCCGTCTGAGCGGCCCGGTGCTGCACGCCGCGCTGGCCGCGGGCCTGCATCAGGCCGGGGCCCGGGTCTTCAGCCTGGGCATGTGCGGCACCGAAGAGATCTACGATGCCGCCGCCCGGCAGGACTTCGACGCCGGCATCATGATCACCGGCAGTCACAACCCGGCCGACGAGAACGGCTTCAAGCTGGTGCTGCGCGGCGCCCGGCCCGTGAGCGGCGATTCCGGCCTGCACGACCTGCGCGACCGCGTGGCGGCCCAGCTGGCCGCGGGCGTGAACCTGCCTGCGGACAAAACCCCGGTGACGCCGGTCAGCTTCCGGCAGGAGTACGTCCGCCGCATCCTGGACTACACCGGCGCCGCCGCGCAAAAGCCCCTCAGGATCGTGGCCGACGCGGGCAACGGCTGTGCCGGTCTGCTGCTCAGGGAGCTGGCCCCGCACCTGCCGCACGAGTTCATCTTCTGCCAGATGGAGCCCGACGGCACCTTCCCCAACGGGGTGCCCAATCCCCTGCTGCCCGAAAAGCGCGCCGCCACGGCCCGGGCCGTGCGCGAACACAAGGCCGACCTGGGCATCGCCTGGGACGGCGACTTTGACCGCTGCTTCTTCTACGATAACGAAGGCAACTTCATCGAAGGCTACTATCTGGTGGGCCTGCTGGCTTCCGAGCTGCTGCCCCGCTTCCCCGGTGCCAGGATCATCTACGATACCCGCGTCTACTGGAACACCCGCGAACTCATCCAGGCGGGCGGCGGCATCCCCGTCATGGGCAAGACGGGCCATGCCTTCATGAAGGAACGCATGCGCGCCGAAGATGCCGTCTATGGCGGCGAGATGAGCGCCCACCACTACTTCCGCGACTTTGCCTACTGTGATTCCGGCATGCTGCCCTGGATGCTGGTCATCGCGGCCATGCAGCGCCACGGCAAGCCCCTGGCCGAGCTGGTGCGCGAACGCATGGACGCCTGGCCCTGCAGCGGCGAGATCAACCGCCGCGTGGCCGACGCCCCGGCCCTGATGCGCAAGATCCGCGACCACTACGCCCCCGCCGCCACCTATGAAGACGCCATCGACGGCGTCAACCTGGAGTTCGGCAACTGGCGCTTCAACCTGCGCATGTCCAACACCGAGCCCCTGCTGCGCCTCAACGTGGAGAGCCGTGCGGACAGGGCCCTGCTGGAAGAAAAGACCGCCGAGCTGCTGGCCCTCATCGACGCCGGTCTGTGATTTGGGATGGGCGAGGGAAGGAGGGGCCCTTTTTGAAAAAAGGTCTCCCTCCTCCCCTCGCGCTCCCCTCCTCCTGCCAAAAACGTTTACTCTGGTCACCGGCAGGATAGAGAAGAAGCGACGGGGAGCACACGGCTGCCGGTCTCCCGGTGATACGGGGAAAATGCCTGCCGGCCGCTTTCGGCCTGCGTGACGGCACAAAGGGCTGCAACACGATGACAGCGCCTGCGAGGCAGCGACGGAGACCATCGGGTCAGACCCAAAGAAGGTTTTTTCGGGGTGGGGGAGAGTTTGAGAGGGGGGAGGGGCAGTTTTTGCCCAAAAAAC
>NZ_JABAFY010000055.1 GCF_012843875.1 Desulfovibrio piger
AGGCACATCACGAAAATCTGTTTGTTTCATGGGACGAGATTACCACACCTTTTAAAATCAAAAAACATGCCGGACATTCTCTAAAGAGATGCTTGCGTAGCCTGACTGTTTTGGTATCTTCAAAAAATACCTTGTTTCAGCAACAGACTGGTGCGCATGAAATATCTACCATCACAGATCATGACCTTTTTGCACGAGCGCGGCGCAAAGCACAATATGATCGTGCTGCGGCGCTTTTTCATTACCCTGTGCATCATGATCGCCGCTTACAGCGTCATCTTCCACTGGCTCATGGAATATGAAGGGAAGGAACATTCCTGGATCACCGGGGTCTACTGGACGCTGACGGTCATGTCCACGCTCGGTTTTGGTGACATCACCTTTTCCTCGGATCCGGGCCGCATCTTTTCCATCATCGTGCTCATGTCAGGCGTGATCTTTTTCCTGATCATGATGCCCTTCACCTTCATCCAGCATTTTTACATGCCATGGCTGGAAAGCCAGAAAAAGGACATGGTGCCGCGCCGTCTGCCCGCCGGGATCAGGGGGCATGTGCTGATCGCCGGAAGCGGCCCCATCACCCTCAACCTGGCCGACGATCTGGCGCGCCATGGTATCCGGCGTGTGCTGCTGTGCAATGATCCCCAGACCGGTCTGGACCTGCTCGACCAGGGCTATGAAGTGGCTGCCGGTGACCATGACGACGTGAAGACCTACCAGAAATTGCACGCCGATACGGCCGCCATGCTGGTGGTCATGGATACGGACATCCGCAGTACCAACATCGTCTTCTCGGCCCGTGAAGCCGCGCCTCAGGTGGTCATCGCCGCGGGGGTGGAAAATCCCGATGCAACGGACATCCTGCGTCTGGCAGGGTGCAACAGGGTGTTCCAGTTCCATAATGTGCTGGGTGAGGCCATGGCCCGACGGGTGGTCCGCTCGTCCCAGCGGGCCAGCATCATGGGCCGCTTCGGCCGTCTGGTGGTGGCGGAAGCCCCGGTGATGCACAGCAGTCTGGCCGGCAAGACCCTGCTGGACTGCAGCCTGCGCGAACGGACGGGCATCAACGTGGTCGGCGTCTGGGATCGCGGAGCTTTCCAGCTGCCCGGGCCGCATACCATGTTCACGGAAAGCAGCGTGCTGGTGGTGGCCGGTACGGAAAAACAGGTGCGGACGTTCGACCGCCTGATCAGCGAGCCGGAAAAGGCAGAGATGGAGAACGTTCCCGTGGTCATCCTCGGCGGCGGCAGGGTGGGCCTTGCCGTGGCGCGGAACCTGGCGCGCCGCAAGATCCCTGCGGTGATCGTGGACCGGCAGCCGCACATCAATTCCGGCGCCATCCCCCATGTGCACGGGGATGCCGCGGATCTTGCCGTTCTGGAAAAGGCCGGCATCCGCAAGACGCGCACCATCATCATCACCACTCATGACGATGACGCCAATATCTATCTGACCATCTACAGCCGCCGTCTGCGGCCGGACGCCCAGATCCTCTGCCGTGCCTCGCTGGACCGTAACGTCAACGGCCTGCACAGCGCCGGTGCGGATCAGGTGCTTTCCCTGGCTTCGCTGGTGAGCAACAGCATCATCAATCTGCTGGCTCCGGACAAGATGATGATGCTGAATGAGCGCCTGCTCGTCTTCCGCTATACCATCCGCGGACAGCTGCAAGGCAAGAGCCTGATGGAATGCGGCATCCGCAACAAGACCAAGTGCAGTGTGCTGGCCGTGCGCGACAATACCGGCACCATGCACGTCAACCCTGATCCGGGCTACATCTTCGCTCTGGGGGATGCCCTGTATCTCATCGGCGACTCGGAGGCCGAGGAGCGCTTCCGGGAACGCTACGGCATCGACAGCAATCTGGCCTGTGCCGATGCTGATTTGAGCTGAGGCATCACAGCGGCCCAGGGATTCGCAGCCGCAGTGTGCAACCATCTGCCATCACAAAGGGAGGAAGATCCGTCTGCCTCCCTTTTTTGCGGCTTGCCCACCGGGAAAGGTCGCAGGCGGTCACCAGGTTTCTTTCGCGGCTCGACGTGCAGCGGTCTGTCCCGCTCTGTCATGGAACAGGAGAGCGTGGGAAAACATAATGAGAACAGGCAGGCTTGCCTTTTGTGACGGCTAGCCCTGCAGAAGCTGCAAAACTTCCTTGTCGTCTGCCACGACCTCGAAGGCCGATTGCAGGGAAGCGGGCAGGCGGGAAGGCCGGCCGGTCGCCATGTCGATATAGACCCAGACCGTGGCCGCTTCGGCCAGGACGCTGCGGTCTGCGGCACGCCAGAACAGATAGCGGCGCAGGCTCTGGCGGGAGGCAAGCTCGGCCACCCAGGTGGCGGCGGTGATGACATCTCCGGCAAGGGCAGGGCGTTTGTAGGTGATGGTGTGCTGGCGGACGACCCAGCCGTGCCCTTCCGCTTCGTAGCGTTCCACGCCCCAGCCCTGGACAGTGGAGTGGTTGATGGCCAGATCCTGCATCCACTGCACATAGCACAGGTTGCTGACGCGGTTCTGGATGTCGATATGCTGGGGAGCGACGATGATTTCCTGGGTGAAGATGCGCATGGTTCCTCCTTGCAGGGCCGGGTGCTGCCTGCCGTGCAGAAGGCAGCATATACCTCTCCACGGGGAAAGGCCATGCGCCTTTTGCCTGCCTCTGCTGCCTGCCGGAGAGATTTCGCTTGTCTGTCCTGCAGCCCCGGCGTAGAGGGGAACAGAGATGTATCCGGGACAGGAGGGAAGGAGCATCATGGTACAGCGCATGACCATGGCATGGGTAAAGTGGTTGGGATGTGCGGGCTTGCTCCTGCTGCTGTCGGGGCCGGTCATGGCCGCGGAAGGCGTGCTGGAGATCCTGGCGGCCGGAGATGTGCTGCTGGGCGGCCGGATGCTCGAAGCGCCCCAGGCGGGAGAGCTTTTCGGGCCCCTGACCCGTCAGCGCCTGGAGCAGGCGGACATTTTTCTGTGGAATTGCGAGATTGCCGGTCTTTCTTCCGTCTCCAAGCAGAATACCTTCGTCTTCCATGCCGACGGGCTGCTGTTTCCCCAGATGGCGTTTGCCAATGGCGCTGCCTGTACCGCCAACAACCATGTGTTTGACGGGCTGGAAGAAGGCGCGGTCAATCTGATGGCGGTGCTGGAAGGCGCCCGTATCCGCCACAACGGCCTGCATGACCGCGGTACCTACGCGCCCCTGTCCCTTTTGCCCCAAAGGAAACCGCCGGTCTACCTGCTGACGGGATCGCCCATGTCGCAGATAGGCAGCGGTCCCCGGATCGTCACGCTGTCCTATCCCCAGCTGCTGGAAACCGTGCGGGCATTGCGCGCCCGGGAGCCGGAGGCCTGTATCATCCTGTATTCCCATGACGGGAACGAAGGTTTTTCCGAGGCTTCGGATCGCCAGCGGCTCTGGGCGGACTGGTTTGCCGCCGCAGGGGCGGACATCATCCTTTTCGCCCACAGTCATTGCTACGGCGGGTTCGAGACCCTCGAGGCCTCGCCGCGCAAGACCTTCGTGGCCTGGGGACTGGGGAATTTTTTGTTCGGCGGCAACCGAGGCTGGCGGAGCCGGAGCGATGTGCGCCTGCTGTCCATCCGTCTCGATATGGCCACCGGCGGCAAATCCGCCTGCTGGCTGTACGGGAAGACCCAAAACTGGCAGTTTTCCCTGTACCGCATGGACGAAAGCGTACTGCGGCAGGTGCAGGATCTAGGGGCCAGGGCCGCCGCCATCGTCGGCCAGCCTCCGATGGAAGGGAACGAACAGGAAAAGGCCGATGAAGGATTCGGGCTGGGCTCTTTGTTCCTGTTCTGGAAAAATCTTTAGGCCCTGCAGGGCCTGTGGGCGACCGGGCAGGACTGCAGCCAGAAGAGGCGATGGGGAAGGCTGAGAGCGGGCCGACCATCCTGGCCAGCCAGTTTTGAAAAAAGATACATGCAGGGACACGATGCCTGCCCGGGGAGCCGGACAGGCATCGGCCAAAACAGAAGGGGCGGCTGGTATTCCTGCCGCCCCTTCGTCTGACAGGAAGCGGGGGTGCCTCCTGCCCGGGGGAGGGCATGGCATCGGGCCGTCTAGGAGGTGGGGGTTACTTGGCGCTTTCGCTGGTCGGGAAAGCGAAGTTGTCCTGGTAGTACCGGGTCACGGGGTGCTTGTACTTTTCCAGCGGTACGGGGACGCGGAAGAATTCCGGTTTGCTGTCCGCATCCTTGCGCAGGCAGAGCCAGGCCAGCTGGGAATCGTCGCGCACGGGATAATCTTCCCGGTAATGGCCCGCACGGGTCTCCTTGCGTTCCAGAGAGGCCCGGACGTACATTTCGCTGACAAAGGCCACACCACGGGTCTCATGCAGCTTGAGCAGGTAGTGGGGATCCGTAGCAACCATACGCGGCAGGTCTTCTTCCCGGATGCGCTCCAGTTCCTTGAGCGCGGCCTGAAGGCTGCCTTCGTTCTTGAGGATGGAGACCCCGTAGGGGAAGACCGTTTTCTGGATGGAGGTCAGCACTTCCTTGGGAGTGAGGCCTTCCTTGCCCAGAGGGGCGAACAGGGCCTGCTGGCGGGCAGTGATTTCCGCGTCGGACAGGTCGCTCTTGACTTCCGGCAGCGTCTGGAGCAGGCGGGTCGCATTCTCTCCGGCCATATGGCCCAGCACGGACGTGGTCATCAGGGCAAAGCCGCCGGCGTAGACACCGGGCTCGGTGGCACGGGCCGTACCGGCAGCCAGAAGGCCTTCCAGATTGGTGTTGCCCCAGGCATCGGCCCGCAGACCGCCGTAAGAAACGGTCATCTGGGGCACCCATTCCGTGGAATCCCGGAACAGGTCCAGACCCAGGGCGGAAAGCTTGTCATAGTTCAGCTTCTGCCAGCCGTTCTGGGGGCGCAGCAGGATCAGGTTCTCCTGCTGGATGCGGCTCAGGTCGAAGGTGATGGGACCGCGACCGGCCCGGATCTCCATGGCCATGGCCATGGTGGTGTAGTGGGGGTCGGTATTGGAGCCCAGCACGGGAGAGTAGCGCTCCATGAAGGGCTCGCCTTCGGCATTGACGAAGCGCGCTCCCAGAGGCATCAGCACGGTCTGTCCTTCCCAGCCGAAGAGGCGGGGCATGTTCCAGACACGGGCAAATTCCAGGTTCTGCAGGACCGCGCCGGCCTCATAGGTCATCTGCATGGTCTCGCCGGTAGGCGTGTTCTTGCCGTACGAGGTCTTCCAGCCGCCCATGCCGCTGGCGGCAATGACCACCCGGGCGTCGAAGCGGTAAAAATCGCCGTTGATGGTATCGAAGCCCAGGGCGCCGCAGACGCGGCCGTCCTGCTGCAGCAGCTCGGTCAGCAGGATGCGTCCCACCCGCTCCACGGAGCGCTGCTTGAGCTGGCGCACGATGTTCTTGACCATCAGCTCGCCGCCACGGCCCTTGAGCTGGGCCGGGTACAGCTTCACATGGTCCAGTCCCCGCTGGGGGACGTATTTCATGCTGCCGTCTTCTTTCTTGAAAAATTCGCAGCCGAAGCGTTCGTAGTCATGCAGACGGTCGGCAGAGCGCTTCAGGATCTCTTCCATGAGGTCCTGGTCGCAGAGGCCGTCGAAATAATAGATGAAGTCCTGGACCCACTCGTCCACGTTGTCCGGGGGGAGGACGGCTTCAAAGTCGCCGCCCGCCATGGTCATCAGACCGCCCCAGTCGCGGGGGCCCTTGTCCACGATGCAGATGCGGGCTTCAGGGGCCAGTTCGGAACAGCGGTAGGCGGCCCACAGGCCGGCGGAACCGCCGCCCATGATCAGGACGTCCGTCGTGATATGATGCATGTTCATCTTACAGTCCTCCGCCCAGAGCCTTGGGGATATCGGGGAAAACAGGCGGCAGTTCTTCGCGGAACGGATGCACGAAGATGGCGCCTGACGGGCACAGCCGTTCACAGATATAGCAGGTCATACAGTCATCGGCATAGGCGATGAAGGCCTTGCCGTCCTCACCGAGCCGCAGGGCGTCCAGAGGACACTTTTCCACGCAGGCGCCGCAGCCGATACAGATAGCGGCATCGATTCTTTCGATCATGGTCTTTCCTTTGGGCACGGCCGTAGTGGAGATACGGCCGTGCCATTGTTCAGGAGGGCTGGCTAGAAAGAGTAGATGAACAGCACGCTCACGTTCCAGGCGTCGCGGATGTCGCGATGGTCGCCGCCGGTCAGGCTCTGGCCCCAGACGTCATCCGACTTGTCCAGCCACAGGGCGATGTAGCTGGCTTCCAGGTTGACCTGCAGGTTGTCATAGATCTTGTATTCGTTGAGCAGGCCGAATTCCAGGGCGTAGTCACGCGTGGTGAGGTACAGGTTCTCGCGGCCGACCTTGGTGGTGCCTTCGGGATTGTTGGGAGCCATCCATTTTTCGGTACGCTCGTGGTACTTCTTCAGGATGCCGGGATCGTTGGTACCGCCGAGCAGGCTGATGTGGAAGGTGTGCTTGAGGTCTTCCAGGAAGCTCATGTCCTTCAGGCGGAAGCCCACGCCCCAGGTGCCCACCAGGTTGTTGCCGATGACGCGGTCACGTTCGAGGCCATTGATGTCCGGGCCCATGAAAGTGCCGGAGAAACTACAGGGACCGTAGTCGTTGCTGACGGTGGGCAGGCGTTCGGAACCGTTGCCCACGTTGTCGTCGTCACCGGAGCTGTACCAGCCGAACAGACCCAGCTTGGTCCAGTCCAGATTGTATTCCAGCAGCAGGCCGGCCAGCCAGCCGGAGCGGTTCAGGGAGCCGTCGTCATAGGTCACGTTGCCGTACGAGAAATCCCAGGCGATGCGGAAGGGATCCCATTTGGTGATCTCGCCGCTCAGGCCGCCCCACCAGGCCGTGCCGTAAGCATTGAGTTTTTCCTTGTGGCTCAGCAGGTCGGCGCGCAGGGGGAACAGGCCGCTCAGGGCATAGCCGCCGTTGACGCCGTTGATCTTGTTGCCGACGTAGTTGTCGTTCTTGCGGAACGTGTTGGAGCCGATGGACGCAAACATGCCCCAGGGGGTCAGCTTGAAGCCGTCAAAGGTCAGGGGCACCATCAGGCCGGCCATGTCCATGTTGTCCATGAAATTCTGCTGGTCGCCGTCGGCATTGCCCACATAGTTGTCATTGTACGGACGGGCCCAGAAAGCCGTCATGGCAGCGTTTTCATTGAAAACGTAGCTGGCGGTGATGGCGGCCACGTCAGACTGGAAGACGGTGGGGCCGCCCATGGCCATGTAGGGCAGACCGATGCCCTGGATACCCATGCGCAGTTTGAGGTCCGTATCGGGCACGCGCCAGTCGATGAAAGCTCGCTTGAGCTTCACGATATTCTTGTCGGCGCCCATGGCCATGCCGCCCTGAGGATCCTCGGCCTTGCCCCAGATGGACTTGCCGATTTCAAAGTAGACCTGACCGGAAAGGTTTTCGTCAGCCACGGCGTCGATGACCAGACGGACACGGGAACGGGCTTCGAATTCGTCTTCGCTCGGGTCATAGCCGGTATGTCCGCCATTGGTAAAGTTACCGTTCTGACCATACTGGAAACTCGCCAGCCATACCCCCTTGGCCTTGAAGTCTACAGCGTGGCTTGCCTGGGCGGCTCCCGTCACCATGGCTGCTGCCAGCAGCAGGCACCAAATCTTTTTCATAATCCTTCCTCCAGAGAGACAGTAGTTTTTGGGCAAAGCCCGGAAACTTGGGTACAAAAACAGACCCGGAGGCGAAAAAGGCGCCTCAGGGGGTCTGGTGCAATCTTAAAAAGGGCGGATCATGCGATCCGCCCTTTTCATCATGCTAGACTTGCATAAACAGGGGGAATGTGAAGCCGATGGCGCTGCAGGGGCAGCTGGTGCGGCAGTTGGCGCAGTGCCAGCACTCTTCGCCATGGACCATTTCGGGCCGTTCCGCTTCCTGGTAGGGACGCATCTCCAGCACATAGCCGGGGCAGTCCTCGACGCAGGTACCGCAGGCCTTGCAGTGGCCGCAGTGGAAGCAGCGGGCGGCTTCCTTCCGGGCCTGTTCGATGGTCAGACCCAGGTTGAGTTCGGCAAAAGCCTTGGTACAGGCATTTTCGGCTTCCTTTTCGGAAGGAACGCTCTCATACTGGGCGATGCCGTAGATGTCGGCGTACTGCACCACGTAGGGAGCGGTGTCGCTGCCCATGGCGTCGCAGTCTTCGATCATGTTTTCTTCGTTCAGGGCATAGACGCGGCTGCTGGTGCCGGTCAGCATCTGGTGCACGGCAAAGGCGGCACGGCGGCCGTCGCCCACGGCGCGGGCGATGGAGGCGGGGCCGGCGGACACGTCACCGGCGGCAAAAACACCGGCCTTGGAGGTACGCTGGCTTTCGTCCACCTTGATCCAGTTGCGGGGGGTCAGTTCCAGCCCACCGGCGTTTTCACCCAGGAAGGCCAGGTCGGTCTTCATGCCCACGGCAAAGATCACGGTGTCGCATTCCAGGACATGCTCGCCACCGGGCACGGCTTCCAGGGTCAGCTTGCCCTTTTCGTCAAAGTGGCAGTCCTTGACTTCGAAGTAGTCCACGCCGGTGACCTTGTCGCCTTCGGTACGGATGGCGGACATGGTGCAGGAATTGTGCACATGCACGCCTTCCTTGGCGGCCAGTTCCAGGTCTTCGGCAGGAGCGCGCATCTCATCGGCCTTTTCCAGGCAGATCACATGGACGTTCTCGGCACCCAGGCGACGGGCAGTGAAGGCGCAGTCGAAGGCCACGCCGCCGCCGCCCATGATGACGACGTTCTTGCCGATCTTGCCGGTGTTCTGGCCCAGAGCGGCGGCACGCAGGAATTCCACGGCCTTGACGGCCTTTTCGGCGCCGGGGATGGGCAGGCTGTTTTCAGCGGGCACACCGGTGGCCACGATGACGGCATCGTAGCGGGCGGAGATCTCTTCCATGGTGATGTCCACACCCACGCGGGTGTTGACGCGGGCACGCACGCCGGCTTCCAGCACCAGGCCCACTTCGCGGTCCACCACATCGCGGGGCAGACGGAAGTTCGGCACGCCGTAGCGGGGCACGCCGCCCAGCAGGGGCTCGGCTTCGTAGATGGTGACCTCGTGGCCCAGCAGGGCCAGGAAGTAGGCGGCCGTCAGGCCGGCAGGGCCGCCGCCGATGACGGCAGCTTTCTTGCCGGTGGCGGGACGACGCTTGAAGAAGACGTTGCCGCGTTCGGCAAAGGTCTCGGCAGCGCGTTCCAGGGCGCGGATGTTCAGGCAGCCGTCCATTTCCTTACGGTTGCAGGCATCCATGCAGAAGTGGGGGCAGACGCGGCCGGTGATGCCCGGGAAGGGGTTCTTGGCACGCAGGTAGCGCAGGGCTTCGGTGAACTGGCCTTTTTCGATGAGCGAGTTCATCTTCTGAATGGAATTGCCGATGGGACAGGAAGTTTCGCAGGGCGAGGTGCGGAACTGCTCTTTCAGCTGGGCGCCCAGCACGACGGGGCGCGTTATTTCACGGCTATATCTCGGGGGCATGATTACAAACTCCTTGGAAAGTGCATGAGGATGCCGCGGGCATTACAGCAGCGGCGCCTTGCCCCACTGGAAACGGGGGCCGTCTTCACCGCGGATCAGCAGCAGCGGCTTGGCCATGTCGGGATTCAGCTCGGGGTAATCCCGCAGCTTGTAGACACAGCGGCCGGTCTCCTTGCGTTCCATGGTGGCCTGGATGGCCAGTTCACAGACCGTCAGGATGTCGCGGGACTCGTGGCAGCGCATGAGATCGCGCAGGGTGTCGGCGTGCAGGCGACCGGCCTGGCCGGACAGGAAGCGGATCTTTTCCAGGGCGCGGGCCATGCCGGCCATGGAGCGGCGGAAGCCCATGTAGTAGTTCATGACGTTCCGGGTAGCCTGTTCGATTTCCTTGTAGCTGACGCCTTCGTCGGCGGGCACCTGCATGGGAGCGAACACGTCCTTCTTGACGCTGGCGGCCAGATCTTCATTGATCTTGCCGGCTTCGGTGATACCGGCGGCACGCATGCCGGCCTGGCGACCGGCTTCGTAGCCACCGCACATGGCGCCGGAGCAGTACAGGAAGATACTGCCGCAGAAAAGGTTGGGCACAGTGGTTTCGAAGGTATCGTTGACGGCGATGGTGCCGCCGAAGATCAGCTCGCCGATCTCCACTTCCAGCAGCTTGTGCTGGAAGTCGGTGCCGGTGCAGTCGGCCCAGTCACCGAAGGTGGCCTTGTCGCCGGGCATGAGCACGTACTGCAGTTCATGCACGACATCCTTGTCCACATGGCGCATATCCATGTAGAATGGCGGGCCGGAACCCTCCATCTGTTCCTGAAACGTGCCCTGGATCTGGTTGTTGCGCACGCCGTTTTCCATCATGGGGTCGTACTTGCCCATGAAGCGTTCGCCAAGGGCGTTGATTTCGTGCGCACCGGAGCTGTTGATGCCGTTCATGCCGGGGCAGCCGTAGCCCTTGGGCAGCATGGTGGCACGCTGATAGGTGTCCAGTTCGGTCACGGCGGCGCCCACATCATAGCCCAGCACCACACCGGCGCTGGTATTATAGGGGTACATCCAGACGTTGAAGGGATTGTGGGTGGAGTTATCCGTGCCGCGCGTGGCCGAACGACCCTGGGCCGAAACAACGGTCTTGGCGCGAACCAGCACGAATTCGCCGGTGCGGACATTCCAACCCAGCGCACCGCAGGCCTTGCCGTTGTCGGTGAGGATCTTGACCGCCATGACGTTGTCGAGCGTATTGATACCAGCATCACGCACGATGCGGGCCATGGCGCGTTTGATGGTCATGCCGTTGGCGATATGGATCCACCAGCGGCCGGGCTGACCAAAACCCTGGGTGCGCAGGTAGGTGCCGTCAGCCTTCTTGCTGAACTGCACACCAGCCTTGCCCAGCACATCCAGAAAATATTTCATGTGGGCGTACCAGCCGTTCTGCAACATGGCAGGCGACCAGCCATTGAGGGGCTTGGCGTAGAACTTGATGAGGTCTTCCACGGTGTCGTGGGCTTCACCGGGCTCATCCAGGACGGCCATATAGTGGTCATTGCCGCCGCCGATACAGCCGGAGCTTTCCAGCTTGCCCTTGTCCATCAGCACTACGTCGAGGCCCTGGTCACGCGCGCCGAGCGCCGCACCACAGCCCGAAGCACCGGAGCCGATCACGAGCACGTCGGTTTCCACTAACGTGCCGAGAGGGTGTTTGGTCATCTTCATAGCAATATCCTGGTTGTGATTTTTTAGCGGACAGTCATCGCCGGGCCGGTCGGGCAATCCTCAGTGGCTGGCCCAGCGTTTGTGAATAAAAAATCATGCGAAACGGCTGTATTGTCAAATCAATAAAAATCAAATATCGTTTCAAAAAATCAAACATTGGAGGGCGTGATGATTCCTGAGTTGAATGGCGATTTTCTTCAATGGTTACGCGGGTTTTATTATGTCGCTAAAACGGGGAGCGTGCGCAGGGCCGCAGAACTGATGCACAGAAATCCCTCAACGATCAGCTATCAGCTGCGTTCGCTGGAGACCGAGCTCAACACGGTCCTGTTCGACAGGTACAAAAAAAGCCTTCAGATCACCCCTGAAGGCAAAAAACTGCTGGGCTGGACCATCACGACCTTCGAGACGCTGCAGAGCATGCGCTCCGCCGTCGGGACCACGGACGGCCGCCTGCAGGGCGACATCTTCCTGGGGGCGACCCTGCCGGTAGCCATCATGGCCGTGGACGCCATCGCCGCGTTCCGTGCGGAGAATCCCCAGGTCAACATCCGCATCCAGCGCGCCCTTTCCTCCGAGATCGTCCAGGCGGTCAAGGAATCCCGTCTGGATTTCGGCCTGACGGGCATGACGGCCCTGCCCAAGCAGGATACCATGGAGATCCTGCTTAAGGCCCGTCCCCTGCTGGTCATGCGCAAGGACAGTATCTGGGACATCCCCCCTATCCCCACCGAAGCGGATCTGGAACGTCTGCCCTTCGTCATCTTTCAGACATCGCTGGAAGAGAGCGAGCAGCCGACGCCGACCCTGCAGTATGCGGCACGCCGCCTGCAAAAGAACACGGTCATCAGCGTCAACAACTACCACCTCATCATGCAGTTCGTCCGCTGCGACGTCGGGGTGGCCATCATGGACGAGCTGTGCTACCGGGCGACCATGTTCGGTTCGGACTGGAGCTCCATCGTCAGCTGCCCTCTGGACCACCTGCTGCCCAATGTGCTGTACGGCATACTCGTCCGCAGGCACAAGCATATCAGCCCCCAGGCGCAGGCCCTGATGGATGCGTTGCGGCGGCATTTCATCGAGCTTGCCGCCCAGCCCTTTGGGCCTACCTTCCTTGCCGGGCAGACGCAAAAAGGCGGGCAGCCTAAGGCTGCCCGCCCGCGTAGGAAGGCTTCGTCCCGCAAGGGTGATTAGAAGATAGCCTTGCCCACGATGATCGTGATGGCCGCGGTGACCAGATAGGACATGAGGATGACGGCAGGAGCCGTCTTCCAGATGGCCTTGGAATCCGACCACTCGTTGCCGTGCAGCAGGGCCGCACTGGCACTGGCGGCAGGCGTGAGGAAGGCAAAATGCACGCCCATGACCACCATGATCAGCGGAAGTTCGGGGCTGACGTTGGCCGCCTGGCAGTAGCTGTAGATAATGGGCATCATGGCCACACCCACGGCGCCGTTGTTCATGACCTGGGTCAGCAGGGTAGCGGCCAGGCCCAGGAACAGGGCAAAGGTCAGCGGGGTGCCGCCGGAGATGATGGGATCAAGCGCCATCATCAGGAAGGAAGTGATGCCGCTTTCAGGCCTGGCCATGGCACCGGACAGGGGCTGCACGAAGGCCAGCAGCAGCACGATGCCCCAGGTGACGCCGGAGTCCACCATGACCTTGAAGTTCAGCAGGGCCTTGCCTTCCACCTTGATGGCCGCCATGACCGTCACCAGCAGGATGACGATACCGGTATTGCCGATGCCCTTGAGGAAGCGGGTCAGGAAGAAGTCCTTGGGCATGAAGTTGGGGGCCAGCAGCAGAATGACCAGCAGGAACAGGAAGACCAGGATGACCTTCTGCACGCGGGAAAGGACCAGGCTGCCGTCCTTGTCCAGCTTGCTCACATCCAGATGGACGAGCTTGCTCATGTCGGGACGGAAGATGTACTTGCCCATGACGATGAAGAGCAGCGAGCACACGGCGCAGATGAGCAGGGCGATGAGCATGTACTTAGCATAGTCGATGCCCACACCGGACATGGTCTCATAGGCGCTGAACACGGTCAGGGCGGCCTGCTTGAAGGGGATGAGGGACATGCCCACCTGGGCGGCGAACACGATACCGAACACCATCATGGTGGGGTAGCCGTCGCCTTTCTTGAAGCCGCAGACTTCGCACACGCCGTACAGGATGCTCCAGCCGATGATGGCGGCCGGAGAGGCACTGGTCAGACCGCCAAGGATGAAGATGGAGCCCAGGAAGGTGTAGGTGAATACCCAGGGCCGCCCGGCAACGAACTTGCGGGTGATGAACCACAGGGAAATGAACTTGGACAGGCCATAATGGCTGATGGTGGCGCAGAAGACGAAGATGAAGAACATCATCTGGACCACGGGGTCACCGAAGCTCTTGTTGAGCAGCATCATGGGCTTCATGCCGCCGATGAGCATCAGGGCCAGCAGACCGGCCAGGCTGGGCCAGACGATCTCGATACAGACCCAGCCGTAGAGCACGCCCAGGAAGATACCGATAAGATTCATCCCCAGGGGCGTCAGCGGTTCCACGGGCGGTAGCTGGCCAAAGCCGAACATGATGAGCAGACAGACGACAGTGTGCAGGTAATAGGCAGGCGCCGAGAAGCGCTTGGGGGTGGATTCTTTTCCAGCCATGATGAGTTCCTTCTTGAGAGATCGCTACATACCGCCCAAAGGCGGCTGTTCCTTCGGTCATCCAATACAGAAGGGGACATGTCTGTCCGCATTCCATGCGCCCTGCTGTTTTCTCCCTGTATGGCCGTTGCCCGCGGCCATTATGTGAAAAAGTTATCATGTCAGGCGGTCTGTTTTGTCAATTCAATAAAAAAATATTTTTGTTTGATAATTTTAAACAATAAAGCCACCATTTGATAATAAAATTTAATCATTTCAATATATTATATATTTTATAAAACAAATCCCCCGCTATTCCGGAAAATTGGATACCATTCCGGACACAGGCTGATGGTAAAAGACAATCCCCGGATCTGGTGTTTATTTTTAGAGGATGTCCGGCATGTTTTTTGATTTTAAAAGGTGTGGTAATCTCGTCCCATGAAACAAACAGATTTTCGTG
>NZ_JABAFY010000056.1 GCF_012843875.1 Desulfovibrio piger
TCCTCCTACCGGCTGTTGATGGGGCAGAATTTTTTCCAGAGCAGGAACATCCCTCAACTTGCGCCAGCCATAAAAAAAGACTGCCGGTGATGCAGGCAGTCCTGATGAGCGGTTTTGGGGGAAGGAGGGGGCGAGGGGAGGGAACAACTTTTTTCCGCAAGGAAAAGGGGTTTCCTCCCCCTTCATTATGCATCGTGATGCTAACTCGTACGCAGCAGGATCATGCCGATGATGAGCAGTCCCATACCGGCAAAGGCGCAGGGCTTGAGGCGCTGGCGCAGGAAGAGCCAGCCGCACAGCGAGGTGCCCAGGATACCGAGGCTGCCCCACATGGAGTAGGCCACGGCCAGGTCCATATACTGGACGGCCAGAGAGAGGCAGTAAAAGGCCAGACCGACCAGGGCCAGAGCGGCAATACCGATCAAGCGCTTTTTGAAGCCATCAGAACGGGCCAGCATGAGGTTGGCGGCCACGTCCAGAGCCGCGGCTGCGGCCACCAGGCCAGCGGAAAGGATGAGATGCAGTGTTTCCGTATTCATGGGGAGCTCCTTCTAGCTGGCGGTGCGGCTGGTATCGGAGGACGTATCCTTGTCCTGGACGGTGCCGTGATGGACCAGCAGGGCGCCGCTCAGGGCGCAGAGCAGGCCGGCCAGGCGCTGCAGGGAAAATGGCTCGTCCAGGATGTAGATGCTGGAGAGCGTGATGAACGCCAGCCCCAGGGCCTCCCAGAAGGCAAAGGCCACGCCTACGGGCAGGCCCGTGGTGGCTTTGGCAAGGGAGTAGTAGGAAAGCCCGATGGCTATCCACATGAGGACAAGGCCGGCGAGGGCAGCGTGGGCAAAGCTCCAGCCAAAGGAGAGCTTCATGACCGTGGTACCGGCCACCTCAAAAACGATGGCCGCCAGCAAACAGAGCCAGTGATAGGGACGTGTGGGATTCATGATGCACCTTTCAGGATATGCGGTCGAACGCAAAGGGCTCCGCAACGGCATTGCGGAGCTGCTACAGACGTGCCGGTCCGGAGCGGACCGGCAGAAAGGGCATCAGGATTACAGATGGCTGCGCCAGTGTCGCTCTGCCATGACGGCGAAGAAAAGCCGGGAGAGTATGAGCAGAGGATGTTGCATCTTTATATGATAGGCCAGAAGTAGAGATGAGGCAAGTTTGGTGCGGGAGGCCCGGATAAAGGCCCTGGATGAGGACGCAGGGGCAGGAAAGAGGTGATGCGGGTCTCTCTACTTATCAAGTGCAGCAAAGTAAGCCGAGAGCCCATGCAGGACGAAAACGTAGCCGGTTGATAGAGGGCGGAAACAGGTAGCGCTGCATGCAAAGCAGGCAATCTGAAGGACGGCAGATTCGGGCAAGGGGACACGAGCGCGGATGACAAAAAAGGAATCCTGCCAGAGCCGGGCATCCCATCTGCATCGGGGAGAGCAAAGACATAAAAAAGGGAAGGAGATGGTATCTCCTTCCCTTTGCTGTTTGCGGTATCCTGAAAGCTACTGCTGGGCAGCGATCCAGGCGTTGGCTTCCACAAGGTCAAGCGTACCTTCGTACAGGGCCCGGCCGCTGATGGCACCTTGCAGATTGGCCTGCGTGCTGAGCGGGTACAGGGCCTGTACGTCAGCCAGCGTGGCCACGCCACCGGCGGCGATGACCGGCACGGTGGAGGTCTCGGCCAGATGGCGCAGGGCCGTCAGGTTGACGCCGCACTGCATGCCGTCACGCTCGATATCCGTATAGATGATGAAGGCCGCGCCGTCTTTCTGCAGGCGGGGCAGGACATCGTCCACGCTCAGACCGGCATCGGCCACCCAGCCCTTGGTCTTGAGGCGTCCGCCCTCGGCATCGAGGGAGACCCCGATCTGCCCGGGAAAGGTCTTGCAGAGGGAAGCAAAGGCTTCGGGCTGCTCCAGGGCCATGGTACCGATGATCAGGCGCTGCACACCGGCTTCGAGATAGGCACGGGCCGTCTGTTCGTCACGGATGCCGCCGCCCAGCTGCACGGGGATATCCAGCTCCCGGCAGATGTTGCGCACGATGTCCCGGCTTTTGGGCAGACCGTCGAAAGCGCCGTCCAGATCGACCACATGCAGCCAGCGGGCGCCCTTGTCCCGCCAGGCCACGGCAGCGGCCACAGGATCGGGGGAAAACACGGTGCTCTCGTGGGCACGTCCCTGTTTCAGGCGGACGGCCTTTCCGTCCTGGATGTCGACAGCGGGAAAGATAATCATAAGTTCAGATCCTTTACAGCCTTGATCATGGCTTCGCGGGCCAGCTCTTCAGCAGTGACCCACTTGCCCTGGCGTTTGAAAAAGTCGCCCACGTTGAGCAGGTTTTCCGTCAGGCCCTGCTGCTCGATCTCGTAGACAGAGTGACCGATGATGTTGCCTTCCTTGATGTTCAGCAGGAAGAACTCCAGCCGCACATGGGCGGGTTCGGTGACACCGGCCGCCGAGCCCTGACGGTCCCGCCAGGTGAGGACCTGCGGGATGAACAGGATGTCCGCCGACGTCTTGCGGGCGTATTCCACCCACAGGGGCAGGGCCTGGGGACGCTCCGAGGTGTGGAAACGCTTCAGGTCCGGCAGGGGACGGGTACGGGGCAGGAAGTCATAGGAACGTTTGGTCGTGGTGTACAAAACATCACGCAGCTGGCGGTCCTGGGCGATCAGCACGTCACGGGCGGCCAGGGCCTGCGGCTGGGGAAGCTGGCCCATGATGAGCTGGCTGATATCGCGGGGCTGGGTGAAGGGCGCCACCGCGATCTTGTACTGATGGGACAGCGAGCGCGGCACGTCCGCCGTGCTGGCAGGTTTGCGGTTGCAGCCGCCCGTCAGGACCAGCAGGGACAGAAACGCACACAATATCCACAGGAAACGGTTCTTCATCAATCCAGCCCTCCCTTGGTGCTGCGGATGACGTTCCCGCTACGCCGGACCGCCTGGGCGAGCGCCAGGCCCAGGCTTTTGGCGACGGATTCCAGAAGGTGATGGCCATTTTTGCCATAATGCATGGTCACATGCAGATTGCAGCGGGCGCTGCTGGCAAAGGCCTTGTAAAACTCCCGCCAGAGGTCTTTTTCCTCCCCGGCGATGACCAGGGGCAGGAGTTCATCACCGCGCCATTCCAGCCAGGGGCGGCCGGAAAGGTCGATGGTGACATCGCTCAGGGCCTCATCCATGGGGACGCGGCCGTAGCCCACACGGGCGATGCCCACACGGTCCCCCAGGGCTTCCAGCACGGCCTGGCCCAGGACCAGGCCGATGTCCTCGGCGCTGTGATGGGCGTCGATGTGCAGATCGCCCTGACAGCGCAGGTGCAGGTCCATTCCGGCCCAGAATGCCGTCAGGGTCAGCATGTGATCCAGCATGCCGAAGCCGGTCTGGATATCGGTCTTGCCCGAGCCGTCCAGAGTAAGGCTCAGACTGATGTCGGTCTCGGCGCTTTTACGGGCATGCCGGGCCGAACGCTGGGGCAGAGTCGTTTCCATCATCATTCCTTGTCCTTGGCAGGCGTTGCGGGATCGTCGTCAGCGGCAGGGACTTCCGCCACGGAAGCGGGATCGTCCTGCTGTTCCGCAGGTGTGGCCGTATCGGCAGCATCGGGCGCGAGGCCTTCCTGCTCCACAGGATGGTCCCCGGTCCCTTCGGGGAGTTCCTCGGAAGTCCCAGCTGCTTCGGTCGTAGAGATTTCAGCCGTCTCCATGGCGGGGGCGGGCGTTTCTTCTTCGGGCGGCATACGCTGGGCGTCGTCATCGCTCATGGCAGCCACCGTGGCGGCAGCTGCGGCAGTGGCCGCGACCGTCGTGCCGTCCGGTCCTTCGGGAGCGGGAGAGGCGGGCGCAGGGTCGGCCGGAGCGGGATCGCCGGGCGTCCCTTCTTCCTCTTCCTTCTTTTCCTTCTTCTTGCGGCCAAAGGCCGCAGCCACGAGGATGCTGATCTCATAGAGCAGCAGCATGGGCATGGCCATGAGCAGCTGGGAGACAACGTCCGGCGGCGTCAGGATGGCGGCCACGATAAAGATGCACAGGACGGCATAGCGACGCGCCTTGCACATCATCTGGGCCGTGATGAGCCCCATGCGGGAAAGGAAGAAGGAGAACAGGGGCATCTCGAAGATGAGGCCGAACGCCAGGAGCAGCTTGATGACGAAATCAAGGTAGTCCGTGATGCGCGGCATGGCCTGGATCTGCTCGGACGAGAAGCCCAGGAAGAAATTGAACGCGTAGGGGAAGACGATGAAGTAACAGAACACGCCGCCACCAATGAAGAAGATGGCGGAAAGCAGGGCGATGGGCAGCAGGCCCTTTTTCTCTTCCTCGTACAGCCCGGGGGAGATGAAGGCCCAGATCTGATAGAAGATGTACGGGCTGGTCACGAACAGGCCGGTTACGAAGGCCACGAACATGCGCACGAAGAAGGGTTCGGGCAAGGTGGTGTACATGGCCGTGCCGTGTGCGGGCAAGGCGCTGAGCAGCGGGGCCGTGATGAAGTTGAAGATGGGCTCGACCACCGTCCAGCAGAGCAGGAAGCCCACACCGGCGGCGATGAAGCAGCGCACCAGGCGCCAGCGCAGCTCGTTGAGATGATCCATGAGGCCCATGGTCTTTTCTTCGGGCTCGGGCGTCCCACCGGTACCGGCAGCAGCCGTGGCAGGCGGGACGGGCGGCTGGCCTGCGTCATCACCACCTTGCGGTGCGGGAGCGGCCACGGCATCAGGAGCCGGAGCTGCCGTATCCGGCAACGGGTCGGCAGGGGCGTTTGCCGCTGCGGGGGCAGCATCGTCTGCCTGAGCTTCGGGAGCGGGGGCGGCAGGCTGTTCCACAGGGGCGGGGGCTTCCTCGGCTTCGGCCCGGGCCTTGGCAAGTGCCTGGGCCAGAGGGCTGTCCGCCGGAGGTTCAGGGATGGCGGCTTCCCCGTCCTGAGCAGAGGGCACGGCGCCTTCCTGTGCGGTCAGGGGGGCCGTCTGTTCCGGTCCCGTAGCGGAGGCCATGACAGGAGCGGCCTTTTCCTCAGCCGCTTCGGGCAGATCTTCGCCTGCTGCGACCGTTTGCGGGGCCGCAGAAGAGAGGGGAGCATCCTGTTCGGGAGTCGTGACCGTGACGGTCAGATCCTGTTTGTCCTGGGTGGTGCTCATGCTTTTGCTCCACTGGCAGGCGTGGCGGCACTACCGGCTTCGGTCTGGGCCTTGGCAAGGGCCTGGGCCAGAGGACTGTCCGCAGGCGGTACGGGCGCGGCAGAGGGGACGACTTCCGGCTGGACAGCAGGACGGGCCGCGGTCTCCGTTGCCGCAGGTGCGGCAGCGGGTGCCGCCTGGGGCTGGGAGGCTGCGGGCTGGGCCGTTGCCTGCGTCTGGGCGGCTGTTTTGGCCGCGTGTTCAGCACGAGCTTCGGGGCTGAAAAATTCCTTTTCAGCTTCCTGCTTGCGCTTGAGGTGTTCCTCCTGCTCCACTTCGGCATTCAGCGTGCGCTGAAAATCGGTGGAGACGCGGCGGAATTCACCCATAGCCTTGCCGAGGGTGCGGGAAACACTTGCCAGACTCTTGGGCCCCAGCACCACAAGGGCCACAAGAAGGATAACCAGAAATTCCGTACTGCCGATACCGAACATATTTTCCTCTGCTGTTAGTCCTGAGCGTCATGGACGCGGAAATGCTAAAACGCAAAATTACCTGAGCCCGCAGGCCTTGTAAAGTACGCCTGCCGCCTGCCGCTTCCACTCTTCAGCAGGCAGGACGCCCTGTGGATGAAGGCAGGATATTGCCTGAAAGGGCCTTGTGTCCCGGTGCGGGATGTCAGGGCCGCGCGGTACCGCCCTGCAGCAGCATGGGCTGCCGTGCCAGCCAGTCCACAGACAGGCGGGTGATGTCCTTGATGAGGGAGAGGTTCGCCTCGGGGCTTTCCAGCGAATTGCAGAGGAAGACCGCCAGGGCCACATAGCGCCCATCGGGCAGGCGGAAAAAGGCCAGATCGTTGTCCGCAAGCTTGAGTCCCTGGGGCGTCCTGTCGGAAGAGCCGGTCTTGTGTCCGGCGGTCAGTCCCTGCGGCAGGCCCTCAAGGATCTTGCCGGGCAGGGCGGGCGTCCCGGCCATGATGCCGGTCAGGAAGTCCTTGTGCTCCTGGGAGAAGGCCGGGGAGTTGAAAAAGCCCGGCAGCATCCGGGCCATGCTGCGCGGCGTGCCCCAGTTGGCATACTGGTTGTAGATGTTCAGGTGCATCCAGTCTTCATTATGACCGATGAAAACATTGTCCGCCCCCAGACGGCGGGCGCAGGCCTCCACCACGGCCGGGCCGCCCACATATTCCATCAGGATGTCGCAGCCGTTGTTGTCGCTGAAAGTGACGGTATACCGCAGCAGGTCTTCCAGGCTGACTTCCATGTCGCGGCGGCCACGCTGGTCGCGTAAAGGGCTGTGGGTGCCGGTGTGGAGTTGCTCCGCCCGCACGGGGATCATGGTCGTCAGTGTGGCCTGCTCGTGCTGCATCTTTTCCAGCACAGCCACAGCCAGGGGAAACTTGATGACACTGAGCAGGGGGAAGGGCGCATCCATGTGGACACCGGCGCAGAGGCCGTCTTCGGTAAGCAGGGCCACACCGGCCAGGGCCTTTTTGTTCCGCATAAGGGTATGGATGTCCCGCTCCAGGGACAGGGCGTCCACGGCGGCTTGCGGCGTAGCGGGCAATCCTTCTGCCGCCTGAAGAGGCATGGCAGGGGAAAGCAGAGCCAGGGAGAGCAAAAGGGCAGGGAAGATGCGTGACATGGAAAGCTCACAGGGATGCGGTGTTCTATGGAGATACCCGAAGATACGGGCAGGCCTCGTCATATGTTTTCGGGAGGATAGGGACTGGCTTCGGCAAGGACAAGAGGAAAATGTGCCCCGGACAGGGGCGTACTGTACCGGAACGGAAAGCGGAGTCCAGCGGGGCCCAGGGCTCTGCCCAGCGGCGGACGACGATGATAGCTCGATATCGCCGTCAGGTGCGGATAAGGGGATGGACTGCTTCGGGAAGACGGACGAGGTTGTTGAATGCCGCGGCCGGGAAGGATAGACTGTCATGGCAAAAAATATCCTGAAAGCACCTGCCATCATGAGGGGGAGCATCTGTGGCATTCAGCAAAACGATACAGATGTATATTTTTGACGGTAATCCCAATGGTCGCATCATGTGCGAGCTCTCCAACTGGAACGGCCGCATCTACAAGGTCTCGCGCAATGAACTTTCTGTCTTTTCCCAGCGGGCCGATGCCGAGAACACCGGCGTCTATTTCCTGCTGGGGAAGGATGAGAACAATACGGATACCGTCTACATCGGTGAGGCGGAAAAGGTCTGCACACGTCTGAAGCAGCATCTGCATGATGCGGATTACTGGAGCGATGCCATCGTCGTCATCAGCAAGGATGATCTGCTCAACAAGGCGCACGTGAAATATCTTGAGAACAGGTTCTATTGCCTGGCACAGGATTCGGGAAGAGCCGTCATCATCAACAGCACGGTCCCCCCCTGCTCCTCGATCTCGGAGTATGACGAGGCCATGTTGCAGGAGTTCATCAGCAACGCCCGTCTGCTCGTCAATACGCTGGGCTACAAGCTTTTCGATACCCTGGAAGAAAGCAGCGTGGGGCAACAGAATGAGCCGACCTGCTTTTTCATCAATGCTGCCAGGGGGGCCGCCGCCAAAGGGCTTGTCGTGGCGGATGGTTTTGCCGTGCTCAAGGGATCGACCATCGCTTCGCCCGTGGTCCCCAGCATGGCAGAGAGCTTGCGCCGTCTGCGTGACAGTCTGCTCGAAAAAGGGATCGTCGATGCGGACTTCCATTTTGTGAAAGACCATATCTTCACCAGCCCTTCTCTGGCGGCGGCTGTCGTCCTGGGCAGGAACGCCAATGGCCGGACGGAGTGGAAAACGGCGGAGAACAATGCGCTGCGTGATGTGGAGGAAGACGAGCTGGCATAGCGTTGCAGCGCCATGATAAAAAAAGAGCTGACAGGCAAGCCGTCAGCTCTTTTTTTATGCTGTCTTCACAGTGCGCCGGCACTGTGGCCGGAAGCAGGACAAGGAGCCTGCTGCTTCGGCATTATTCCCACTCGATGGTGCTCGGGGGCTTGGAGGAGACGTCGTAAACCACGCGGTTGACGCCCTTGACCTCGTTGATGATGCGGCCGGACATGCGGGCGATGAGGTCGGCGGGCAGGCGGGCCCAGTCGGCGGTCATGGCGTCCACGCTATCCACCACGCGCAGGGCGATGACGTGCTCATAGGTACGGCCGTCGCCCATGACGCCCACGGTCTTCAGCGGCAGCAGCACGGCAAAGCCCTGCCAGACCTTGCGGTACCAGCCGGACTCGCGCAGTTCTTCCTGCACGATCTTGTCGGCCTGGCGCAGGATGTTCAGGCGTTCTTCGGTGATCTCGCCCAGCACGCGGATGGCCAGGCCGGGACCGGGGAAGGGATGGCGCCAGACGATGGAATCGGGCATGCCCAGCTCGGCGGCCACCTTGCGCACTTCGTCCTTGAAGAGTTCGCGCAGGGGTTCCACCAGCTTGAGCTTCATGGTCTCGGGCAGGCCGCCCACGTTGTGGTGGCTCTTGATGACGGCGCTGGGGCCCTTGTGGGACACGGATTCGATGACGTCGGGGTACAGGGTGCCCTGGGCCAGGTATTCCACTTCGGGCAGCTTCCTGGCTTCTTCGTCGAAGATGTCGATGAAGGTGTGGCCGATGATCTTGCGCTTCTTCTCGGGATCTTCCACACCCTTGAGCAGGTCGAGGAAGCGATCCTGGGCCTGGACGAAGTTGAGGTTCAGGTCAAAGTGCTCGCGCAGATAGCTGACCACTTCCTCGCCTTCGTTGAGGCGCAGCAGGCCGTTATCCACGAAGATGCAGTGCAGGCGATGGCCGATGGCCTTGTGCAGCAGCACGGCCACCACGGTGGAGTCGATGCCGCCGGAAAGGGCGCAGACCACGTGCTTGTCGCCGATCTTTTCGGCCATTTCCTTGACCACGCGTTCCACGAAGCTGGACATGCTCCAGTCGGGCACGATGTTGCAGACCTTGAACAGGAAGTTGCGCAGCATGGCGTCGCCGTCCACACTGTGGTGCACTTCGGGATGGAACTGCACGGCGTAGATCTTGCGGCTTTCATCGGCCATGGCAGCCACTTCGAGGGTGGGGGTGCTGCCGGTGATCACGAAGCCGGGCGGGGGAGTCTTGACCTTGTCGCCGTGGCTCATCCACACGCGGCTGGCCTTGGAGCTGTCCAGGCTGTCCCACAAGGCGCAGGAGGCTTTCAGGGTCAGGTCGGCCGGGCCGTATTCGCGGGTCAGGGACTGGGCCAGTTCGCCGCCCAGGTTCTGGGCCAGCAGCTGCATGCCGTAGCAGATGCCCAGCACCGGCACGCCCAGTTCCAGGAAGCCCTTGTCCAGGGTGGGGGCATCGGCTTCGCCCACGCTGGCAGGACCGCCGGAAAGGATGATGGCCGAAGGAGCCATAGCGGCCACTTCGGCGGCGGTGACGTTGCAGGCATGGATTTCGGAATACACGCCGGCTTCACGCACACGCCGTGCGATGAGCTGGGTGACCTGCGAACCGTAGTCAATGATAATGACCTTGCTGTGCGCCATGAGTGTTCCTTGCAATGTATGCGGACGCCGCCCGGGAGGGACGGCGTCCTTTATATAATGTCATGAACGGGCAGCCTGGCTGCCGGAAAACAGGATGCAAGCACCAAACGGATGCGGGCGGTCGCTGCAGCGATCGCCCGCAGGTCTGAGGCTAGTTGTCGATGCGATAGTTGGGGGCTTCCTTGGTGATGATGACGTCGTGCACATGGCTTTCACGCAGACCCGCCGCCGAGATCTCACAGAAGGTGGTGTTCTCGAACAGGTCGTTGAGGGTGCGGGCACCCACATAACCCATACCGGAACGCAGACCGCCCATGAGCTGGTAGATGGCTTCCATCACATGGCCACGGTAAGGCACGCGGCCCACGATGCCTTCGGGGACCAGCTTCTTGCTGCGTTCCTGGAAGTAACGGTCGGAGCTTCCGTCCTTCATGGCGTCGATGGAGCCCATGCCGCGGTAGATCTTGTAGGTACGGCCCTGGTAGAGGATGGTTTCGCCCGGGCTTTCTTCGGTACCGGCGAACAGGGAGCCGATCATCACGGAGTGGGCGCCCACCACGAGGGCCTTGACGATGTCACCGGAGAACTTGATGCCGCCGTCAGCGATGCAGCAGCGGTCCATCTCGCGGGCAGCGCGGCTGCCGTCCATGACGGCGGTCACCTGCGGCACGCCCACACCGGCCACGATGCGGGTGGTGCAGATGGAGCCGGGGCCAATGCCCACCTTGACGGCGTCGGCACCGGCTTCGAGCACGGCGCGGGCACCTTCGTAGGTGGCCACGTTACCAGCCACCAGCTGGCAGTTGGGGTACGCGGTCTTGACCTTGCGGATGGCCTTGAGCACGTTCAGGGAATGACCGTGGGCAGAGTCCAGGACGAGCACGTCCACACCGGCCTGGATGAGCTGCTCGGCGCGTTCGTCGCAGTCGCGGCCGATGCCGATGGCGGCACCCACGCGCAGGCGGCCGGCGCTGTCCTTGCAGGCGTTGGGGTATTTCTGGACTTTGTCGATGTCCTTCATGGTGATGAGGCCGCGCAGGCGCTCGTTCTCGTCCACCACGAGGAGCTTTTCGATGCGGTGTTCGTGCAGGTGACGCTTGGCTTCTTCCAGGGAGGTGCCCATGGGCACGGTGACCAGGTTCTTGCTGGTCATCACTTCGCCCACGCGGATGGCGGAGGCGTCTTCGATGAAGCGCACGTCACGGTTGGTGAGGATGCCCACCAGCTTGCCGTCATCCACGACGGGCAGACCGGACACGCGGAAATCCGCCATCAGGTCCAGGGCTTCCTGCACGGAGTTGCGGGAGGAAACGGTAACGGGGTCAAGGATCATGCCGCTTTCGCTCTTCTTGACGCGTTCCACTTCCAGGCGCTGGCGTTCGATGGGCATGTTCTTATGGATGATGCCGATGCCGCCCATACGCGCCATGCTGATGGCCATGGCCGATTCGGTGACCGTGTCCATGGCAGCGGAGAGCAGGGGGATGCGCAATTCGATGGAAGGAGTGAGCCAGGTGGAGATGTCCACGGCGTCGGGAGTCACTTCCGAATAGCTGGGGACAAGCAAGATATCGTCAAAAGTCAGGGCCTTGCCGCGATTGGTGAACATATTTGCCTCGTAATGTGCTGGAATTGTTCAACAAAATTTAATATATAATCATATACATTCCTCATGTCCATGTCAATGCAAGAAAAGGGCCGGAAGCACAGGACGGACGGGCAAAATTTTTATGAAAGCGGGGGAGAGACGCATGCTCCTGCATGCGGGCATGGCCGCCGCCGTCCATATACTAATGTAGTGCCGTGGAAAGGGGCTCATCGTGCGGCACAAACTGTCGGATTTCGCAACCGGTTCGGACGGGGGCCACCGAAATGAACCGGGAGGCGGGGAATTTTCCTGGCTGTTCTTTTGGGAGTGATCGGGGCCTGCGGTCGATGCCTGTCCCTGGAACTGTCAGGAGAGCCGTCCGCGTGCGGGATCTTTCGCGCCGCCGCGCAATACCGGGAAGAGTGCGGACGCCTTCGCATGCTCCGGGCATGGTGCGGTACGTTTGTCCTGGTGCCGTGGCCAAGCTTGATGGGGGAAATGCATGGTTCAGTTTTCTGTCCCGCTCCAAGGGAATTTTCCGGCCGGGGCTGTGGAAATTTTCGCTTTGCGGGTGCATTTCGCATGGATGATTTTAAAGATTGTCTTGCTATCATGCTGTAAAGAAAGACTCTTTTTATGGTGTCGCCTGAAATTAACAAGCCTATATCGTTTTTTATCACTTAATATTGACAAACTGATAAAAGGGGTTTAAAAATTTTTACAAGTTCGACGGACAAGCAGATCGCTGCCGCGAGCTTTTAAAAATGAGCTTTCAGCTCCGGCCGTATCGGCCGGGATTCCTGTCCCGCTCCGCACAGGTCAGGAATGGGGTCCCGCAAGGGAAGAAGATCCCGTAGTGGACGGGATCGGAAGATGCGGAAGTAATGAAGGAAGGTATTATCATGAAGAAGCTTATGACTCTCGCTCTGGCCGCCGCCATGATGCTGGGCGCCGCCACCGGCGCCAACGCTATCGACTTCAAGGCCAAGGGCCAGTGGATCATGGATTTCAACTATGGCATGCACGGCAACTTCGGTGACAGCAAGGCCGCCACTAATTCCGGTTTCAAGCGCAACGGTAACCAGGAAGATGAATTTGAAGCCATGCAGCGCGTCCGCCTGCAGTTGGACGCCGTGGCTTCCGAAGCCCTGTCCGGCACCGTGTTCTTCGAAATGGGCGACCAGTTTTGGGGTAAGGGCGACAGCAAGAGCGATGGCGGCGCTCTGGGCGCTGACGGCAAGGTCGTGGAACTGAAGCGCGCCTACATCGACTGGATGGTGCCCCAGACCGACCTGAAGGTCCGCATGGGTATCCAGGGCCTCGCTCTGCCCGCCTTCACCACCAATGCCTCCCAGATCTTTGACGATGACGTGGCCGCCGTCACCCTGAACTACCAGTTCAACGAAAACGTGGGCCTGACCGCTTTCTGGGCTCGTCCCTACAACGACAACAACGGTTACAAGAGCTCCACCAGTTCCACCAAGTGGGACAACTACATGGACAACATGGACATGTTCGCCGTGCTGCTGCCCCTGTCCTTTGACGGCGTGAAGGTGACCCCCTGGGTCATGTACGCCGCTATGGGCCCCGGCATGTTTGAGAATGACTTTGCGAAGCATGACGAGATCGTCAATGGTCTTGGTCGTGCCCAGAAGGGCCTGGTCTCCGGTTTCACCGGTTTTGACAAAAACGACACCTACGGCAATGCCTTCTGGGCTGGCGTGACCGGCGAAGTGACCATGTGGGATCCCTTCCGCATCGCCTGGGATGTGAACTACGGTTCCGCTTCCTATGAAGACGAAAAGATGAACCGCGAAGGCTGGCTGGCCAGCCTGCTGCTGGAATACAAGCTGGATTGGGCCACCCCCGGCATCTACGGCTGGTACGGTTCCGGTGACGACAGCAACCCCCGCAACGGTTCCGAGCGCATGCCCGTGGTGAGCGCCAACGGCAACAACCAGTTCTCCAACTTCGCCTTCAACGGCAACCCCTACATCGCCCGTGAAGGTGTGCTGGGCTCCACCATGGTGGGTACCTGGGGCATCGGCGCCCGCCTGAAGGATATGAGCTTCCTGGAAGACCTGAAGCACACCCTGCGTGTGAACTTCATGGGCGGCACCAACGCTCCCAAGATGGCCAAGTATGTGGGGCAGGACTTGGGCAAGCGCGGCGTGTATGATGTGAATGGACGTGCCAATGCTTACGATCCCATGTATCTGACCACCGACGACTACGCTCTGGAAATCGGCCTGACCAACACCTACAAGATGTACGACAACTTCACCGTCATGCTGGATGCCGCTTATGTGGCTCTGTGGCTGGATGACAGCCGCAGCACCTGGGGCAAGAACCCCGGCCGTAGCGCTCTGGGCGGCGACGGCGTGTACGACGCCTGGAACGTGAACCTGTCCTTCGTGTACTCCTTCTAAGCTTCGGCTTGAGAAG
>NZ_JABAFY010000057.1 GCF_012843875.1 Desulfovibrio piger
TGGCGGAGCGGAAGGGACTCGAACCCTCGGCCTCCGGCGTGACAGGCCGGCGTTATAACCGTCTTAACTACCGCTCCGTAGTGGTGGACAGTACAGGACTTGAACCTGTGACCCCCGCCGTGTGAAGGCGGTGCTCTACCAACTGAGCTAACTGTCCGTCGTTGTCCTCTCGAACAAGAGTGTTTGTACGGGAAACACCCCTCGGGGTCAAGAAAAAAATTGAAAAATTTGAAAAAAGTTTAATTTCATTTGTAATTAGCTGGAATAAAAGGATAAAAATTGATATTCGTTCCTGATAAATAGCCTTGCAGTCCCGGAGGGCCGGTGTTAGGTAGAAAAACACTTCAGTTCAGGGTGGAAAAGATGATGTTTTCCCGTTTCCGGCAGGGCCGCAGGGCCGTGACCGGCAAAGATCGTGATGCGCGTTTCCCGTCGCGCATGGGCATGGGGCTGCTGCTGGCGGCCCTGCTTTTGTTGCCGGGCTGTGCCCAGGCCGTCCCGGACAGCGGCACGCCGCTGCGCGTCTCCGCCACTGCCCGGAAGCTCTCCGGCCCTCTGGAGCCTGCCTCCCTCTCGGCGCTGGTAATGAATGATGCCAGTGTCCGCCAGTGCCGGGTCTACGATGGTGTGCGCATCATCGCGCAGCCCATGCAGGAGAACCTCTGCGCCCTGAGCTTCGATGACGGCCCTTCGGCCAATACGCCGCAGATCCTCGACATCCTGGCCGCGCACAACATCCCGGCCACGTTCTTCGTGCTGGGGCGGAACGCCGAGCGCCATCCCGACCTCGTGCAGCGCATCCATGACGAAGGTCACGAGATCGGCATCCATACCTATTCCCATCCCAATCTGCGCCATCTCAACCTGGCGGCCCAGAGCGAGCAGATCGGCAGGGTGCAGCGATTTTTGCGCTCCCTGGGCATCGAGGCCCGCTTCCTGCGCCCGCCGTACGGTTCGTTCAATGACATCACCCTGAAAGCTGCCGAGCAGATGGACCTCAAGGTCGTGCTCTGGTCGCTGGACAGCGAGGACTGGCGGGGCGTGCGCGAGGATTACGCCGCTCTGGTCAACACGCGGGGTCAGCGTTACGTCAACAACGATCTGCGCGGCATCTTCCTTTTCCACGATACGGTGCACGGCACGCTGGAGAACCTGCCGCGCATCATCGCGCAGCTGCAGGCCGGGGGCTGTCAGCGTTTCGTGACGGTCAGCGATTTTCTGGACGGCAGCCTGGACCCCGAACCGCCTTTGCTCATGGCCCGGCGCACCCGGCAGCCTTTGCCTGACGGCCGCGAGCTCATGCCGCCGGAGAGTTTCCCCGATGTGCAGCTGGCCGGACAGGAAACGGGCCGCAGCGGCTTCGATGCCGCCCAGCGAGCCTCCTCCACGCGGGATACCAGCCTGATCTGGGCCGCGGGCAGCACGCCGGTGCCCATGGCGCGCAGCAGCAGCCCCCGCTGGGGCAAGGCCGCGGAACAGGCCCGCGAGCAGCAGGCCCGTCGCCTGGAGCGGCTGGAACAGGAACGGCAGGTCGCAACGGCCCGGACGCAGGCGCAGCCGGCAGGGCCCGTGCATGCCGTGCGCGGTACCGTGACGCCCCAGCGCGATTTCGGTACCAGTGCCGGTGAGGTCTATCCCGGCAGCCGTCCCGTGAGCTCCGTCGAGGATCTGGCCCCGGCCACGTCCGTACAGCAGTAAAAAAATATGAGGGGAGGGCCCGCGTCTCTGCAGTCCACGTAATGCTCCTTTGTCGCTGACGGGCACGGCCTGAGGCCGCCTTCGGCCGCTGCCGATACGAGAAGGGCCCCTTTCTCCCTATGTCCCCTTCCCTGGTGTGTTCCATCCAGGGAACAGCTGGCAGGGATGCAAGCAAACAGCCCCCGCATGATGTCATGCGGGGGCTGTTTGCGTTCAGGAAAAGGCCTGTGGTCTCGATGTCCTAGGACAGACGGGTCTTGAAGTCCTCGTAGCCGAAGCGGCGCACCAGACGGAAACGGGCCGTGGCGGCCGGGTCGGCGGCGTCGAGGTCGGCGGCCAGGCTGCCGATGGACGGCAAGCGCAGGCCGTTGAAGGTGGTGGTCTTGACCATGCTGTAGATGGCCATGTCGGTGAAGATCAGGCGGTCACCGGCCTTGAGGGGCGCGGCGAAGCTGTATTCGCCGATGACGTCCCCGGCCAGGCAGGACTTGCCCGCCAGGCGGCAGGTCCAGGCCTTTTCGCCGTTTTCGCCCGCCAGGCGCAGCTCGCCGTCTTCCGGGGCCAGCAGGTTGGGGCGGTAGGGCATCTCCAGCACGTCGGGCATGTGGCAGGAGGCCGAGGTGTCCAGGATGGCGATGGGCATGTCGGCCTGCACCACGTCCAGCACCGTGGCCACCAGCCAGCCCGCATTGAGGGCCACGGCCTCGCCGGGCTCCAGATAGATCTGCGCGCCGTAGTTCTGCTGCATGCGCGTGATGCAGCGGCAGAGGCGGTCCATGTCGTAGCCTTCGCGGGTGATGTGATGGCCGCCGCCGAAATTGATCCACTTGCACTGGGCCAGCTGCTTGCCGAAACGGGCCTCCACGGCATCCAGGGTGCGTTCCAGCGCGTCGGAGCCCTGTTCGCACAGGGTATGGAAATGCAGGCCGGAGATGCCTTCCGGCAGCGTTTCGGGCAGCTGGTGCGGCCGGATGCCCAGACGGGAGCCCGGGGAGCAGGGATTGTAGATGGCCACGGCGCCTTCGGAATGTTCGGGATTGATGCGCAGGCCGCAGCTGATCTCGCGGCCGTTGTCCCGGCACCAGGCCCGGACCTTGGGGCCGAAGCGTTCCCACTGGGCCAGGGAGTTGAAGACCAGGTGATCCACCAGCGGCAGCAGCTCGTCCAGCTCTTCTTCCGTCCAGCCCGCGGCAAAGGCGTGCACTTCGCCGCCGAATTCTTCGCGGCCCAGGCGTGCTTCATCCACGGAGCTGGCGCAGGTACCCCACAGGGGGCCGTGGCCTTTGGCGCGGGAGAGCAGGGAAAAGCTGTCCCAGGCGGCAAAGCCCTTGAGGGCCAGCAGGATCTTGGCGCCGGTGCGCTGCTGCACGCTGTCCAGGATGGCCGCATTGGCCGCCAGACGGGCTTCGTCCAGCACGAAGCAGGGCGAGGGGACGGTACGGGGATCCAGCAGGGGCAGGAGATGCTTCATGTTTTGGTCTTTTGCAAGGGTTGGGGTGAAGAAAGGGCTGCCGTCCGGGGCCTGGCCGCAGGGGCGGCGGGTCTGTTCCCGGGCCGGAGCGCAACGGGGGAAGGAGCCCGCGGGCCCCTTCCCCCTGAAACAGCGTTGCCGGCGCGAAAGGGACTAGTCTTTCACTTCCACGCACTGCCACGGCAGGCCGTAGGCGTTGAGGTCGGCCATGAAGGGGTCGGGGTCGAACTGTTCCATGTTCCACACACCGGGCTTGAGCCACTGGCCGGAGACCATCATCTTGGCACCGATCATGGCGGGCACGCCGGTGGTATAGGAGATGGCCTGGGAGCCCACTTCGGCGTAGCAGGCTTCATGGTCGCAGATGTTGTAGATGTAGACGGTCTTTTCCTTGCCGTCCTTGATGCCGCGCATGACGTTGCCGATGCAGGTCTTGCCCTTGGTCAGCGGGCCCAGGGAGGCGGGGTCGGGCAGCAGGGCGCGCAGGAACTGGATGGGCACGATGTCCTGGCCCTGGAAGCGCACGGGATCGATGCGGGTCATGCCCACATTGCCCAGCACCTTGAGGTGGTTCAGGTAGTTTTCCGAGAAGGTCATCCAGAAGCGGGCGCGCTTCAGGCCCTTGAGGTTCTGCACCAGGGATTCCAGTTCCTCGTGGTACATGAGGAAGCACTTCTTGGGGCCGATGCCGTCGGGGAAGTCGTAGGTCATGGACCAGGACAGGGGATCGGTCTCCACCCATTCGCCGCGTTCCCAGTAGCGGCCGCGGGCGGTCACTTCGCGGATGTTGATCTCGGGGTTGAAGTTGGTGGCGAAGGGCTGGCCGTGGTCACCGGCGTTGCAGTCGATGATGTCCAGCACATGCACTTCGTCCAGCTCGTGCTTCATGACCCAGGCCGAGAAGACGTTGGTGACGCCGGGGTCGAAACCGGAGCCCAGCAGGGCGGTGAGGCCGGCCTGCTTGAAGCGCTCCTGGTAGGCCCACTGCCATTTGTATTCGAACTTGGCGGTATCCAGGGGCTCGTAGTTGGCCGTATCCAGATAATGCACGCCGCATTCCAGGCAGGCGTCCATGATGTGCAGGTCCTGATAGGGCAGGGCGATGTTCAGCACGGTGTGGGGCTTCACCTGACGGATGAGGGCGCAGAGCTCGGGCACGTTGTCGGCATCCACCTGGGCGGTGGCGATGTCGACGCCCAGACGGGCTTTGACCGAGCGGGCGATCTCGTCACACCGGGAAAGCGTACGGCTGGCAAGAGTGATCTTGCCGAAGGCCCCTTCTTTGGCCAACTGGGCGCACTTGTGCGCCACCACGCTTCCCACGCCACCGGCGCCGATGATCAGAATATCCGCCATGACTTCTCCTTTTGAATCCGTTTTGTCCGTGATTGATGATGAAATGCGGCCCGCCGGAACAGGCGGTCATCCCCTCCATAGCCCACAGCGGCGGGAAGGTAAAGGGCGGGGGGAGGGCCCGGCCGCGCCGCCTTGGCCTTCCCGATCCTTACGGGCCTGCCCGGGCTGGGGACATCCTTGCTGCGCGTCGGGGAGCCGGGGACATGCCATGCCCAGCATGCCTGCTTTGTGTGACCGCCGGTCGTCATGAAGGTGACGGGCCGGCGACGGGACAGGAAGATGTGCTGCCCGTGCCCCCGGCGGACGGTAGCGTACCGTGCCGCGCCTTGGCCCATGACGGTCTCCCGTCAGGACGAGGCATGGCAGGAAGCCGCCCTGCATGGCCCGGGAGCGTACGCGCCGGAAAGGGGCAGTACGGGAGGGGATTCCCCTCCCGCTCCTATCTCATGCGTATCCCTAGTGCGTGTGATCCAGCACGGGCACGCCGTCGCCCAGTTTTTTGCGGATGGCGGCGATCATGGTCTCGTGGTGCGGGCAGGGGAAGCTGATGGGGTTGCCCTTGCAGATGCAGGAGGCCAGGGCAACGGCTTCGGCGCCGCGATCCACCAGCATCCTGGCGCGGGCCACGGCCCGCTTGCCGGGACAGCCGCCGCAGGAGACGAAGCCGATGACCTCGCAGGGGCCCAGTTCCTCGAAAGCGCCCTTGCCCTGGGCGGCAAAGGAAAAGTCCGTGGTGCCGGGGCAGATGTCCTCGGTCTGCATGCAGCGGATGATGCCGATCTTCTTCATGAGAGCCTCCTTGGTTTGCTTATCGGGCCTGGGGCGCCTCCTCATGGTCTTCGGGGATGACGTAGCCCAGCAGGTCGTCACGCACGATGGCGTCCAGTTCCGCCCGGTCATGGGCCGGGGTCTCGGTGAACAGGAAGCCGAAGTGGGAATAGCGGTCGTAGAAGCCGCGGCGCAGGTGCAGGACCTTGCGGAAGCGGGCGCAGAGGGCGTCGTAGTCGAAGCAGCGCACCGGCGGGCAGGCGGCGGGCTTGTTGAGCACGATGAGGGTGTAGAGCTTGTCCTCGCGGCCGGGCAGGATGCTGTCCCAGTCCGGGCGCCGGTCGTCCAGATAGCAGCCGTAGGTGGGGAAGCCCCAGGCGAAGAGGCTGATGTCCGTGCAGCACCAGCCCGCGAAGCGCAGCGGGTTGAACTCGATGGGCACCATATGGCCGTCGGCGTCGCGGCGCAGTTCCACATGGACGGGGTAATCGCGCAGGCCCAGGCGCTCGTTGATCTGGTCGAACCACGCTTCCAGCGGTCCGGACATGCGGCGGATGATGTCCGCGCTGGTGTAGTACAGGCGGTCGCTCACGTCTTCGGAAGAGGCGAAGTCGTGCTGGAGGATGTTGCAGATGACGGCCTCGCCGCGGCTGTTGAAATAGACGTCCACGGCATATTCCGTGCCCTGGATGAGGGATTCCAGCAGCCAGACCTGGTTGTCCAGCACGGCGGCGGGATATTCCTTGCGCCAGCGCACGGCGCCGGCCGCGATGTCGTCACGGGCGGCGCGCCACTGCTGGGCGTTCTCGATGCTGTAGACGCCCAGGCTGAAGAAGCCCACCGCGGGCTTGAGCACGCAGGGGCCGGGCAGGCTTTCGAAATGGGTCTCCATGACGTCCCGCAGGGTCAGCTCGCGGAAATGGAAATCGGGGAAGAGCGGGGCCAGGCGCTGGCGGAACAGCAGCTTGTTCTTGAGCAGTTCTGTGGCGCGCACCAGCCCGGCATTGCCCGAACGGCTGTAGAGCCAGTCCAGGGAGTTTTCCGAATTACTGTACAGGCGCTGCCCCTGGCAGCACAGACGGCCGAAGTCGCGGCTGGAGACAAGGTTGAGGTGCAGCCCGTAATCCAGCCCGGCCTGCCGGGCAGCGGGCGTATCCAGGACAGGTTCCTGCCGGTCGGCGGCAAAGGTGGCCAGCTCCGGCGAGACATACGGATCTTCCAGAATGATCATGGGGCCCCTCGTGCAGCATGGCTGCGTAAAAAGCGCAGGGCCGGGATGTTTCCTGACCCTGCGCGATGTGGTGGCTGGAGAAGCACCCGGAACCCCTCCCCGCGAGGACGGCTCCGGCAGTGGCGGGAAATGTCTCACGATGGCACGGGCTTTCCCGCGGAGCCGGGCACCATCATTTTGAGATCGTGTGCAGGGGGAGAGCCTCCCCCTGCGTTCGTTTTTGTTAATCCAGCACGCGGAAGTACACGGCAGGCTGGCGCAGCATGCCGGTATCCAGGGTGCGCTGCAGGGCGGTGCTCATGGCTTCTTCGGTGGTCTCATGGGTCATGAAGACCAGCGGCACGCCCTTGCCTTCGTCGGTACGCTGGATGACCTGGGCCATGCTCACGCCCTGGTCGGCCATGCAGCCGGCCAGATCGCGCAGCACGCCGGGCTCGTCCTCGACCATGACGCGCACATAGTAGCGCGAACGCCATTCCGCGGGCGGCACGATGCTGGCGCGGGGCAGGTCGTCACAGGCGTAGCCGGTGTTGTGCGGGTTCTCGTCACGGGCCACGGCCATGAGGTCGGCCAGCACGGCACCGGCGGTGGGCAGGTCGCCCGCGCCGCGGCCGTGGAAGAAGAGCGAGCCGCAGGCATTGCCGCTGACGCGCACGGCGTTGTACACGCCGCCCACGCGGGCCAGCAGCACCGTATAGGGCACCAGGGCCGGGAACACGCCCGCCTCCAGCCGCACCTTGTCGTCGGGCTGGCCGGGCTCGCGGCGTTCGCGCACCTGGGCGATGAGCTTGATGCGGTAGCCGAACTCGCGGGCCAGGGCGATGTCCAGGCTGGACATGCCGCGGATGCCGCGCACGGGCATGGCCGTATAGGGATAATTGACCCCGTAGGCCAGGCGGATGAGCAGGGTCAGCTTGTGGGCCGCATCGTGACCGTCGATGTCCAGGGTGGGATCGGCTTCGGCATAGCCCAGCTGCTGGGCCTGTTTGAGGGCCACATCGAAGTCCAGACCGTTGGAGGTCATCTCGGACAGGATGTAGTTGCTGGTGCCGTTGAGGATGCCCATCAGGGACGAGATGCGGTTGCCGGCCAGGCTGGTGCGCAGGGCCTCCACCACGGGGACGGCGCCGGCAACACTGGCCTCGTAGCGCAGGATGCGGCCCTTGCCGGCGGCTTTCTGGAACAGGGCGAGCCCTTCCTCGGCCAGCAGGGCCTTGTTGGCGGTGACGATGTGCTTGCCGGCGTCCAGGGCGCGGTCGATGATGGTACGCGGGGCGTCGATGCCGCCCATGAGCTCCACCAGCACGTCGATCTCGGGATCGTTGATCAGCTCGTCAGGGTTGGTGGTCAGGTCGGCTCCGGGAGGCAGGGGCACGGTGCGCGCCTTCTGGGCATTGCGCACCAGCACCTTCTTGACCTGGATGTCCCGGCCCGTACGCTGACGGATGATGCCGGCGTTCTCTTCCAGCAGGCGGGCAAGACCGCCGCCCACGGTGCCGAACCCGGCCAGACCCACTACCAGAGGCTTGTTGCTGTCGGCCATAGTGTCCCCTAATCGCTGGAGCCGCCGAGCAGGCGGCGGATGTTGCGCACGGCCTGACGGGTGCGGTGATCGTTCTCGATGAGGGCGAAGCGCACGTACTCGTCACCGTAGGCGCCAAAGCCCAGGCCCGGCGAGACGGCCACCTGCGCTTCGGTGAGCAGCAGCTTGGAGAATTCCACGGACCCCATCTTGCGGAACTCTTCGGGGATGCGGGCCCAGACGAACATGGTCGCCTTGGGCGCGGGCACTTCCCAGCCGATGCGGTTGAGGCCGTCGATGAGCCAGTCACGGCGCTGGCGGTAGATGTCGCAGATCTTGGTGACTTCTTCGTCGCCGCTGCGCATGCCCACGGTGGCCGCGATCTGGATGGGCTGGAAGATGCCGTAGTCCAGGTAGCTCTTGATGCGGCTCAGGGCGTGGATGAGCTTGGGGTTGCCCAGGCAGAAGCCCACGCGCCAGCCGGGCATGGAGTAGCTCTTGGACATGGTGTAGAATTCCACGCCCACGTCCTTGGCGCCCTTGGCCTGCAGGAAGCTGGGGGCCTTGTAGCCGTCGAAGACCAGGTCGGCATAGGCCAGGTCATGGATGACCCAGATGTTGTTCTCCTTGGCGAATTCCACGACCTTTTCAAAGAAGGCCAGGTCGGTCACTTCCGTGGTGGGGTTGTGGGGATAGCACAGGAAAAGCAGCTTGGGACGGGGCCAGGCCTGCTTGGTGGCGGCGGTCAGGTCCTCGAAAAAGTCACGGCCGGGCCCGATGGGCACGCTGCGCACGTCGGCGCCGGCGATGATGGGCGCATACTTGTGGATGGGATAGGTGGGGTCGGGAGCCAGCACCACGTCGCCGGGCGAGAGCATGGCCAGCGAAAGGTGGGCGAGACCTTCCTTGGAGCCCATGGTCACGATGGCTTCGGTGTTGGGATCGAGGTCCACATCATAGAGGCGCTTGTAGCGTTCGCACACGGCGTCGCGCAGATGGGGGATGCCGCGGGAGAGCGAATAGCGATGGTTCACCGGCTTCTGTGCGGCTTCCACCAGCTTGTCCACGATGTGCGGCGGGGTGGGAATGTCGGGATTTCCCATGCTGAAGTCAACGATATCAATATTCTGGCGACGCAGCTTCATTTTAAGGTCGCCTACCACCGCGAAAACGTAGGGGGGCAGGCGCTGGATGCGCGAGAACTCTTCCATGGGGACGCTTCTCCTGCTGAAGTTCAAAAACTTCAGCCAGATTAGCCAGTGCGTTCGGCATTTGTAAAGCACTTTGCCAAGATAAGGGCTTTGCGCTACCGTGGTCGGTATTGGACAGGCTACGCCATCTCACGGACCCTTTATCGCCCTTCAACCATCGAGGACCGCATGGAACACCATATCCGTTTCGACGCTGACGCCATGACCCTGTATCTGCTGGACCAGCGCGCCCTGCCCGGGCGCGAGGACTACCTGCCCATCCGCACCCTGGACGAGACCATCCGGGCCCTGCAGGTGATGGTGGTGCGCGGCGCTCCGGCCATCGGCGTCACGGCCGGTTTCGGCTGCGTGCTGGCCCTTGAGGAACTGCGCCGCAGCCTGCCTGCCGGTGCCGACTGGCGCACGGCCTATGACCAGGCCCTGGTGCGTCTGGAGGCGGCCCGGCCCACGGCCGTGAACCTGCGCTGGGGCGTGGAGCGCATGCGGGCCCTGTGGCGGGCCCATGCCGGTCTGGAGATGGAGGCCCTCATCCCCCTCCTGCTGGCCGAGGCCGAGACCATGCGCCGCGAGGACGTGGAGATCTGCCGCGAGATCGGCCGCCACGGGGCGTCCTGCATCAATGACGGCGACACCGTGCTCACCCACTGCAATGCCGGGGCCCTGGCCACGGCCGGTTACGGCACGGCCCTGGGCGTCATCCGCGGCGCCCTGGAAGCGGGCAAGAAGGTGCGGGTCATCGCCGACGAGACGCGGCCCTTCCTGCAGGGCGCGCGCCTGACCGCCTGGGAACTGCAGCAGGACGGCATCGACGTGCGCGTGGCCTGCGACAATGCCTGCGCCCTGCTGATGCAGAAGGGCCTGGTGCAGTGCGTGGTGGTGGGGGCCGACCGCATCGCGGCCAACGGCGATGCCGCCAACAAGATCGGCACTTTCGGCGTGGCCCTGCTGGCCAAACATTTCGGTATCCCCTTCTATGTGGCGGCGCCCCTGTCCACCATCGACCCGCGCACGCCCGACGGCGCACACATCCCCATCGAGGAGCGCCCCGACCGGGAAGTGACCCATGTGGGCGAGACCCGCATCGTCCCCGAAGGGGTGCCGGTCTTCAATTTCGCCTTCGACGTGACGCCCGCTGACTGCATCACGGGCATCATCACGGAAAAGGGCGTCCTGCGCGCGCCCTACGGCCCGGCCATCGCCGCGGCCCTCAAAGCCTGAGCCTGCACGGACGGCACCATGCCGTCCGTTTTTTCTTCCCCTGTCCGGAAAGGAGCGCCCATGAAAGAACTTACCTTGCTGGCCGATAGCAGAGCGCCGCTGGCCTTCCATCTGGAGACGTCCGCCGCCGTGGCCCACTGGAACCTGCGGGACGTGCCCGGCGACCACATCTCGCTGCCTGCCCTGTGCGATGCCCGGCTGACGGAGATCCGGCGCGAGCACGCCGCATGGGCCTGCCGGACGGGCCTCAGGCCCGTGGAGGGGGCGCTGCTGCACGAGCATTTCCAGGCCGGGGAAAAGCTGTCCATGTGGTGGTGTTCGCTGCTCTACGAGCGCCATCCCAAGATGACGCCCCTGCTTTACGAGATCTACAAGCTGCGTACCCTGGAGCATCTGCTGGACGAGGGCGGCTTCACGGCCCTGCGTCTGGTGGGCGGCGACGACCGGCTGTGCGAGACCCTGCTGGCGCTCTGCCAGGCCACGGGGCGGCAGTTCGCGGACTATCACGATCCCAAGTGCCGTGACGGGCGCTACCGCAGCCGGCTGCGTCGCATCTATGAGGCTTGCCCCTCCCTGCTGCGCGCGGCCGGGCGCTTCCTCCACTGGTGGTTCCGGGTGCGCCTGCCCCTCCGGCCCAGGGGCGGGGCCCTGCCCACCCTGCCGCCCGCGCATGTGACCACGGGCACCATCGCCACCTATTTCCCCAATGTGGACATGGAAGCCGCGGCAGCGGGCCGCTTCCGCTCCCGTTACTGGGAGGGCCTGCACGACGCCCTGTGCGCGGCGGCGGCCAGGACGCCCGTGCGCTGGCTGTTCATCCGCTTCCCGTCGCCGCAGATGGATCTGGCCGGCTGCATCAGGATGCGGGACCGTCTGCGGGCCGCACGGCAGGACGGCGTGAGCTTCCACTATCTGGAGGAATTCCTCACGACCGCCGACTTGCGGGCCGCCTGGAAGCGCTATCTGCGTCTGGCCTGGACCAGCCGCCGTCTGGAGGCCTCCATGCGCGAGCTTTGCCGTTTCGAGGGCTCCCGCCTGAACTTTTGGGCCTATATGGCCGAGGACTGGGCTGAGACCTTCCGGGGCTGGCGCTGTTTGGAGCGCTGCCTGCAACAGCGCGGCATCGACAATTATGTGAAGGCCGCCGGGCCCCAGCGCTGGTTCACCTTCCCGCTGGAGAACTGCCCCTGGGAACGCATGCTGACCCATGCCGCCCACACCACGCCCGGCGCGGGCGGGCCCGTGTACGGGGCGCAGCATTCCACCATCCGGCCCACGGACTTCCGCTATTTCGACGATCCGGCCACCTTCACGGACAGCGCTTGCGCGCCCTTCCAGCCCGACCGCATCTGCGCCAACGGGCAGGGGGCCCTGCGGCAGTGGCAGGCCGCCGGTGTGCCGCAGGAGCGTCTGGAGTTGGTGGAGGCCCTGCGCTACATGTATCTCGTCGATGCCCGCAAGTCCGCCGTGCCGCCGCAGGAAGGGCAGACGCACCACCGCCTGCTGGTGGTGACCGGCTTTTTTGCCGACGAGACCGCCGACCATGTGCGTCTGCTGGCCCGGGCCGTGCACGCGGGCCTGCTGGACGGCTGGGAGATCGTGGTCAAGCCGCATCCCTATCTTTCCGTGGAGGCCGACCTGCGTCACGAGCTGGGGGCCCAGGCCGGGCGTCTGCGTTTTGCTGACGGCCCCATCGCCACCCATCTGGTGCCCGGTACCGTGGTCTGGTCGTCCGCTTCCACCACCGTGGTCTTGGAAGCGGCCCTCAAAAAGCTGCCCGTCATGGTCATGCTGCCCTCGGACGGCTTCGACCTGTGCCCCTTGCAGGACGTCCCCGGCCTGCTGCGTACCGGCAGCCTGGACGATGTGAAGCGGGCCCTGGCCCAGGCCGCGCCGCCCGCCCTGCCGGACGACTATCTGGAATTGCAGCCCGAGCTGCCCCGTTGGCGGGCCTTGCTGGAATTGTAACGAAGGCGGACGGGCCTTGGTCCCACGGGTTTCCCGGGCGCTGTCCGCGCCGTGGAGGCCGCCCGGTGCCTAATGGAGGCGCAGGGCGGCTTTTTTTGCCGGGGCCTGCCCTACGGCCCGATCGTTTCCCGAAGGCCCGGCAGGGAGAGATGGGGCTTCCTGTGACCGGGAGCATGGCACGCGGACGGACGGCTCCGGAGCGTGCGGGATGCCTGCGTCCCTCGCAGCCATCCCGCGGGGCTTGAAAAAACAGGCTCCGCTGGGTAGCGTCAAAAGAGCGGCTGCCCCGGGAAAGGGCGTCGCAGAGCAGGCCCCGCAGGGGGCGTGCGGGAGGATGTCATGGTGTTCAGCGAACGGGTCAGGAATTACGGCTCGCGCGGCAAGGGCGTGAGCGCACGTGACAACCATATCATCAAGGGCATGAAGGCCCTGCACCTGCTGGCGGCCCTGGCCTGGGCGGGCGGCGCCTTTTCCATGCAGGCCCTCGGTTTCCTCAAACTGGGCATGGACGATCCGGCGACCGTGAAGCTGGTGGAATACTGCCGCTATATCGTGGATTCCTGGGTGGTCATGCCCGGGCTCATCGGCTGTGTGCTCACCGGCCTGTTCTATTCCATCTTCACCTCGCTGGGCTTTTTCAAATTCGCCTGGGTCACCATCAAGTGGATCATCAGTTTCTGCGCCGGTTTCTGGGGCACCTTCTTCTGGCTGCCCGTGGGTGACCGCTGCATCGAGTGGCTCACGCCCATGGGGCTGGACTGGCCCTTGCGCTTCGTGCGCTCCTGTATCCTGCCGGAAGAACTCTGGGCCAGCCTGGTCCAGGTAGCCATCATCTTCGCCATGGCCCTGATCTCCATCTATCGCCCGCTGACCTGGAAGATGTACGGCGATCCCATCGTGCCGCCCACGTCGTAGAAGAAAGATCCTCGAAGGAGCCCCCCTTGCCCGGCGCAAGAAAAAGGGGCCTTCCGGCTTCCATCTTTCCCCAGTCGCTCCGGCAGGCTGGAAACGAGGGGACGGGAAACAGCTGATAAAAGAACAAGGGACGCTCCCGTACAGGGAGCGTCCCTTTTGTTTATGGGCTTTAGCCTGTTGAGCGCCTGACAGGCGCGAAACAAAAAACCACCCGCTATGCGGGTGGAGACAATACG
>NZ_JABAFY010000058.1 GCF_012843875.1 Desulfovibrio piger
GTGCCGCCATATGGTCTCTCCTCATTGTAAGTGAAGAGATTATAACATACTTTTGAATTTGACGACACTATCTAGGACAGATTATTTTCAAGAAACGTGCAGAGGTGATCTCATGATTGCGATGGGGGACAACGTGAAGCAAAATCAGATGCTCGTGGACATTTTGGAAAGATGCGTCATGCAGCTTGGCATCCTCGTAGCTCAGGGGCAAAAGGGCGGCCCTTTGACGATGCAGGAATATGTTCAGACGCAATTGGATATTTGGCAGGTCATAGAAAAGATGCATGTAACACACCAGGAACACAGATCATCGTCTGGATGGGAAGAAAAGCCGCACATGGGGCGGCCATGCCGTTTGCTGCGCGCTGCAAGCGGGCGGCACAGACGGCGCCTGCTGCGGAAAGTACCGTGCATCCCGGTATCCGGTTAGGGAGAAGGGCAGGATTCGCAGGATATTCCGGCCAGCGCGGGCTGACGAAGCCGAAGAAAAAAGCTATGCTGTTCCAAAACTCCGGGAGCAGAATGTGCGTTGACCGTCCTGGAGTGCCGGGAATGTTCCGGAGCTGCGTATCCGCTTCCCGCGCGAACATTTTGAGCAAGGTTGGATACTATGTTTGAATCGGCAGCCCTTGGCAGAGCATGCAGTAACAAAGAATTTGAAGAAAAAGCCCCCCAGCTGCGCATGCGTCTTTTCAATGCTCAGTTGCAATGCATCGAGCGCAAGATCCCCGTCCTGATCACGGTGGCCGGCCTGGTCGGTTCCGGACGCGGCGCCATCATCAACCTTTTGTCGGAATGGATGGACAGCAAGCATGTGCAAAACCATGTTTTCTGGCTGGTGACCGACGAAGAGAAGGCCCGTCCTTGGCCCTGGCGCTTCTGGCGGCAGCTTCCTGCTGCCGGACAGACGGCGGTCTTTTATGACGGCTGGTATGGTGAGGCCATGCAGCAGCGCTGCTGCAAGGATGTGGGAGAAAACGAATTCACCGCCAGCATGCATCGCTGGCAGGCCCTGGAATCCGGGCTGGCGGAATCCGGGATGGCCATTATCAAGCTCTGGCTCCATCTCAACAAAAAGGACCATGCCCGCGCGCTCAAGGAGCGTCAGGAGAACCGGGCCCTGGTGCATTTTTCGCCATCCGACAAGAAGATCGCCGCGGATTACGATGGTATGGTCAGTGCCGCGTCCCGGGCCATCATGCTGACAGACCGCGACAATGCGCCCTGGAGCATCATCGACGCCGCGGATCCCAATTTCCGCAACCTGTCCGTGGTGAAAGCCATCATCGCGGGCATCGAGCGGACCATCGCCGCCCACGATGCCCGTGCCGCCCGCCTCAAAGTGCTGGAATCCGTGCCCGAAGTGGAAGAGGACGCCCGTGAGTCCCTGGTCTCCACCCTGGATGCCATCGACCTTTCCAGCGTGCAGGCTCCCGAACATTACCAGAAGGAACTGAAACGCCTGCAGAAGGAGATCTATCAGCTTTCGTTCCGGGCGTACAAAAAAGGCATCTCGTCCACACTCATCTTTGAAGGCTGGGATGCCGCCGGCAAGGGGGGAGCCATCCGGCGCCTCACTGCCGGGACAGATGCCCGCATCACGCGTGTCATCCCCATCAGCGCCCCTTCGGATGAAGAGCTGGCGCACCATTACCTGTGGCGTTTCTGGCGGCACATCCCCCGTGCCGGTTTCATCACCATCTATGACCGCTCCTGGTACGGCCGTGTCCTTGTGGAACGGGTGGAAAAGCTGACCCCCAAGGAAGACTGGGCCCGCGCCTATGCCGAGATCAATCATTTTGAGCATCAGCTGACCAACAACGGCAACATATTGCTCAAATTCTGGCTGCACATCTCGCCGGAGGAACAGCTGCGACGCTTTCGGGAGCGTGAGGCCATCCCGTGGAAGCGCTACAAGATCACCGATGAAGACTGGCGTAACCGTGATAAGTGGCCCGAGTACGCCCGCGCCGCGGACGAGATGTTCCTGCGTACCAGCACGGAAGATGCCCCCTGGCATGTGGTCCCCGCGGAGAACAAGAAGTATGCCCGCCTGATGGTCCTGCGCATTTACAGGGATGCCCTGAAGCGCGCCCTGCGCTGACAGGATCCCTGCAGCAGAGCCCAGGCATGGAAAAGAGCCGGAGAGCTTCTCTGGCTCTTTTTTTATGCCCGGCCGGGGACCTGCGTGCAGGACAGGACGCGACGGGAGGATACAGATTCCAGGCTCTTGCGGAAGAGCCTGGTCTGCGGCCATTTCAGGAGAGGAACGGGATGGAGCGAGGCGCATAAGGAAAGCCCGAAGGCTTTTGTACACCGCTGTGCACCGCCGCAAGTGGAGCGGAATTGTCACCGGGCGCTCACAGCGTTGACGAATGGACGGGACAGTCTGAAAGCACATCCGGGCAGGAAGCAGACCGGCGGCAAGATGCTGCCTTTTGTCCCTCCTTACTCAGTCCTGTCCGGCACCCAGCCCCTTTCAGGGAGGTGGCGCATGATTCCCTCATTTTGTCCAGTCAGTTGCAGCCGTTGTGGTCGTTCGTTCATTGCCCCCGGACCGCGTGGGCATATCTGCCCCCAGTGCCAGAAGGAACGGCGCATGAATCGGGAAAAATCGTCTGTCAGAATCCCCCGAACCACCCGGACGGCAGAATCCCGGGCACAGACGAACGTGGAGGCGCGTTCTTCCAGAGCCGTGGAGCCGGTACGCGTACCTGTACAGCTTGTGGAATCCCGCTGGCAGGACATGCTTGACCAGGGGATGCTGGCTACCTGCCCGCGCATGCACCTGACGGCATCGCGTCTTCCCTGTGGCGAGCGTTCCGAATGCTTTGGTCTTTCCCGCTGTCAGTTCGTCCCCCAGAACATGAACCGTCCTTTGCGACGTACCTTCTTCTGATATGTTTGGAAGCAACCTGTCCCAGCCGGAATTTACGCGTGTTTCTGTGGAGAAGATGATGGCAGGCAGTCCGGATATCCCGCCCCTGTGCCGTGCCTGTCCGGATTATGAACGCCAGTGCATCATTTGCGGGCATGGGCCCGTGGTCGATTTTTATACTGTGGACGGCTGTTTTGTAGACAGTTCCGACATGTGCGGCGTCTGCACCTTCGGACGGCAGGCATGCCGCGATCCCAGCCGCTGGTGAGCCGGTAGCTGCTTTCATCTGACTGAAAACAAAAGGCATCCTTTCCTCCGTGGAAGGATGCCTTTTGTCGTTGGAGGGGGCAGGGGATGCTGCCGAATCGTCACATTCCCTCTTGCAAACGGTGACGGAAAGTCGGCCTTTCATCACGGACGCGTCACCGTTTCGCCATGCGTTTTGCCCATTGTGAGCCAGTCAACTTCAACGGGAGCATTCGCATGATCCACATCAGCAATCTCAATAAAACGTTCGGCAGCAGCAAAGGCCTTTCTCACATCAACCTGCATGTGGCCCCGGGAGAGATGGTGGCCCTCATCGGCTCTTCCGGTTCCGGCAAATCCACGCTCATGCGTCACATCTGCGGTCTGACCGCCGCAGACAAGGGCGAGAGCCTGGTGCGGGTCGATAACGAGATCGTGCAGAAGAACGGCTGTATCAGCCGGGACATCCGCCGCATCCGCGCCGGTATCGGCATGATCTTCCAGCAGTTCAACCTAGTGGAGCGTATGAGCGTGGCCCGCAACGTCATGCTGGGGGCTTTGGCCCGCACTAGTCTGTGGCGCAGCCTGACCGGTGCTTTCCACACGGATGACAGGGAGCTTGCCCTTCGGGCCCTGGCCCGCGTGGGAATCGGGGAAAAGGCTTGGCAGCGCACCGGTACCCTTTCCGGCGGGCAGCAGCAGCGTGCCGCCATCGCCCGTGCTCTGGTGCAGCGTGCCCGCGTGCTGCTGGCTGACGAGCCCATCGCCTCGCTGGACCCTGAATCGGCCCGCAATGTCATGCAGACCCTGCGCGACCTCAACTAGAAGGATGGCCTCACCGTTGTGGTGACCCTGCACCAGGTGGATTACGCCATGCGCTTCTGCCCCCGTACCGTGGCCCTGAAAAAGGGCGAGATCGTTTACGACGGTCCTACGGAACGTCTGAGCCCCAGTTCCTGGCGGAACTGTACGGCGCTGAAAGCGACGAGCTTTTTGCCGCCAAGACCAGCGCCGCCCAAGAAGCGGTGACGCTGCCCGGCAGCCCTGTCCGCGAGACGTCCCGCGCTGCCTAGATCCCATCCCGAACCCTTTGCCTCACCACTTTATCCAAGGAGAAAATACATGTTTTCCCGTCTTCTTTCCGGCCTGCTGGTCTCTGCCATGCTGCTGGGCAGCGCGCTGACCGCCCAGGCGCAGCAGACCCTCAATTTCGGCATCATCTCCACCGAGGCCAGCCAGAACCTCAAGGTGCTTTGGGATCCTTTCCTCAAGGATATGAGCAAGGCCCTCGGCATGGAAGTCAAAGCCTTCTTTGCCAGTGACTATGCCGGTGTCATCGAAGGCATGCTCTTCAAGAAAGTCGACCTGAGCTGGATCGGCAACAAGGGAGCTATGGTGATGGTGGACCGCGCCAATGGCGAGGTCTTTGCCCAGACTACCGCTCCCGACGGCAGCAAGGGCTACTACTCCTGCCTGATCGTCAACAAGAAGAGCCCGCTCCAGAACCTCGACGACATGTTTGCCCAGGCCTCCAAGCTGAGCTTCAGCAATGGCGACCCCAACTCCACCTCCGGATTCCTGGTGCCAGGCTATTATGTCTTTGCCAAAAACGGCAAGGATCCCCAGAAGATCTTCGCCCGTACCGTATCGGCCAACCACGAGGCCAATGCGCTCTCTGTAGCCAACAATACCGTGGACGTGGCGACCTGCAATAATGAAGGTCTGGCCCGTCTGGCCATCACCGCACCCGAAAAGGCCAAGGAACTGCGCGTGATCTGGAAATCTCCCCTGATCCCCAGCGATCCCCTGGTCTGGCGCAAGGACCTGCCCGAAGTGACCAAGAAAAAGATCACGGATTTCATCTTCAGCTACGGCGTGAAGGGCGAGAACGTGGAGCAGGCCCGCAAGATCCTGACCGCCCTGCAGTGGGGCCCCTTCATCAAGTCCGACAACAGCCAGCTGATCCCGCTGCGCCAGCTGGAGCTGTTCCGCGCCAAGACGGTGCTGGAAGGCAACAAGGATATGGATGCCAAGGAAAAGGCCGCCAAGATCGCCGAGATCGAGCGTAAGCTGGCCGAACTCGGCAAATAGCGGGGACAGGGCACAAGGAACGCATCGTTATGGAAGCTGAAATGAAAATGGCCCTGCAGCCGCCGCGCGATCTGCGCGCCGAGACCTGCCGCCTGGTCATCTGGGGCCTTGTTCTGGCATGCTGGCCTGGGCCTGGCGCGGCGCCGAGATGAAGCCCATGGCGCTGGTGGAGCAGGGCGGCAACATCCTTACCCTGATAGCCGATTTCTTCCCGCCGGACTTTACGGACTGGGCATGTATGTGGAAGAAATGATCGTCACCCTGCATGTGGCGATCTGGGGCACCTTGCTGGCGGTCATCTGCGCGGTGCCGCTGGGCATCATGTCTTCCGAGAATATCGCTCCCTGGTGGATCTGCCAGCCGGTGCGCCGCCTCATGGATGCGGCCCGCGCCATCAACGAGATGGTCTTCGCCATGATGTTCGTGGTCGCCGTGGGCCTTGGCCCCTTTGCCGGTGTGCTGGCCCTTTGGGTGCACACCACGGGCACGCTGGCCAAGCTCTTTTCCGAGGCGGTGGAGGCCATCGAGGTCTCGCCGGTGGAAGGCGTCCGCTCTACCGGGGCCAGCTTTCTGGAAGAGATCATCTTCGGGGTCATCCCGCAGGTGTTCCCCCTCTGGATATCCTACTCGCTGTACCGCTTCGAGGCCAATGTGCGCTCTGCCACGGTGGTGGGCATGGTCGGTGCCGGCGGTATAGGCATGGTGCTGTGGGAACTGTTCCGCAGCTTCAACTTCCAGCAGACGTGCGCGGTCATGGCCATCATCGTGCTGGTGGTGACCCTGTTCGACCTGCTTTCCCAGCGTCTGCGCAAAATGGTGCTGTAAGATGGCCGCCCGTTACGCTCTCTACTACGCCCCCCACAAGGACGAGCCCCTGTACCGTCTGATGGCTCCTCTGTTCGGCCGGGACTGCCGGGACGGCAGCCGCCTGCCGGGCGGCCCCGTGGCTCCTACGGGGGTGGAACATGGTCTTTGGACATCCCTAGCAAAAACGCCGGCCCATTACGGTCTGCATGCCACGCTCAAGGCGCCTTTTGAGCTGCGCTCCACCTCGGAGGGCATGCTGGCCGCCCTGAAGAATGCCTGCCGGAAGGTGGCGGAGCGTCATGCCTCCTGGCTGACGGCGCCGCTGGGTTTGCAGCGGCTGCCCGTCCACTCCGGTGAGCGCCAGGCCTCCTTTCTGGCCCTGGTCCCCCGGCAGGGGGATAGCGCGTCGGAATCGGCCATGGCCGCTCTGGAGCGGGATTGCGTGACGGAACTGGACCGTTTCCGGGCCCCTCTCGACCAGAGGGACGTGGAACGGCGGGAGCCTTTGAGTCTTGATGAGCGGCGCAATCTCCTGCGCTGGGGCTATCACCATGTACTGGATCTGTTCCGTTTCTACATCACCCTGACGGGTCCCCTGCCTCATGAGGGGGCGGAGCAGGTGGAAGCAGCCCTGAACCAGTATCTGGAACCGGTGATCGACAAGCCCCTGGCCATGGATTCTGTGTGTCTTTTTTGCCAGGCGGACCGGGCATTGCCTTTCCGCCTGACGACCCGCTTCGCTTTGGCGCGGACCGGGAATGCCTAACATAATGACTATTGGAAGTATCATGAACATGAGTTTGCGGCAGGAACGCATGCGCCTGCTGGCGCTTGCCCCGGAGACCAGCCTTGATGAGGCCCTGTCCGGGATCAGCCTGCCTGGCTACCGCATCGTGCACGGGCCCGAAACGGGGCTCGTGATGGCCCGGGGACGCGTCGGCAATGTCGGCGATGTCTTCAACGTAGGGGAAGTGCTGGTCACCCGTTGTGTCGTCCAGCTGGAAGAAAAGACGCTTGGCCATGCCTGGATCATGGGGGAATCCCCCCGCCATGCGGAACTGGCGGCCCTGTGCGATGCCCTGTGGCAGCAGGAAAGCTACGCGGCGTTGCTGGACGAAAAGCTGCGGCCCTGCCTGGAACAGGCCATAGACGAAAAAAGAAAGGCTGCCGCCCGCGATGCGGCAGGTACGAAAGTCAACTTTTTCACCTTTGTCCGCGGAGAAGACCAGTGAGCGATCAGCAATGTTCCCGCCTGTCCTGGGCAGATCCTGTGGGACAGGCACAGCAGGTGTTCCGTCTGGCCCTTACCGCGTTGTCCCGGCCTGCCCAGACGCATGCTTTCGTGCCCTGCCCGGCGGATACCGCTGCGGATGAACTGCCTGCCGGGCTAAGCCCGGAACTGGCGGCCCTGGCCCTTTCGCTGTGCGATAACGAGACCACGGTCTGGCTGGCACCCGGACTGGATACGGAAGACGTCAGAGCCTGGTTCCGTTTCCACTGCGGCACGGTCCTGGTGGCCGAACCTGCCCAGGCCGCATTCGCCTTCGTCCCCGGTACGGAAGCGCTGCCTGATCTGCGTTGCTTCCATCAGGGAGAGGCTGAATACCCGGATCGTTCCACGACCATCTGCCTTGGCGGAGTAGAGGAGGGGGAAACGGCCGGCATCACCGCTTCCGGTCCCGGCATCGTGGGCAGCTGCACCTTTGCCTGCCGTATGCCGGAAGATTTTCTGGCCCAGTGGCAGAGCAACCATGAGCAATTCCCGCTGGGTGTGGACATGCTGCTTTGCGGGCCGGGTTGCCTGACCGGTCTGCCCCGTACGACCTGCCTGATCCCTGCCGCAGACGAGGTGTCCAAATGTATGTAGCTGTAAAAGGTGGCGAAAAAGCCATTGCCGCGGCACATGCCCTGCTTGCCCGGGAGCGGCGGGGCGATGTGCAGATTCCTAAAGTAACACTTGAACAATTGGCAGGGCAGCTCAAGCTGGCCGTGGACCGCATCATGGCCGAGGGCTCCCTGTACAGCCCCGAACTTGCCGCACTGCCTTCAAGCAGGCCCAGGGCGACGCCGTGGAAGCCATCTTCCTGCTGCGCGCCTATCGCACGACCCTGCCCCGTTTCGGTGTTTCCGAGCCCATGGATACTTCCCGCATGCGGGTGGAGCGGCGCATCTCCGCCACCTGGAAGGATCTGCCCGGCGGACAGATCCTGGGATCCACCTTTGACTATACGCACCGCCTGCTGGATCGCGGTCTGGCCGTGCCCGGGACAGCTCCCCGGGACGTGGAGCCCGAAAGGACGGCGGAAGATCTGGCGATGATGGCGGCCGATGCGCAGGCCCTGCTGCAGGAACCGCTGCCCAGAGCCATGGACGCTCTTGGGCGCGAAGGCCTGATGGAATCCGTGGCCCCTTCGCATGAAGGCAATGATTGCCCGGACATCACCCGCCAGCCGCTGGAGCTGCCGGCCGACGGTTCCGGGGACCGGGCCGTGCGCCTGCAATCCATGGCCCGTGCCGATGAAGGCTTTTTGCTGGGCATGGCCTATTCCACCCAGCGCGGTTACGGCGCTGTCCACCCCTTCACCGGGGAATTGCGCCGCGGTTTCGTGGAGCTGACCGTCATCCCGGAAGAGCTGGGCTTTGCCATCACCCTGGGCGAAGTGGAGCTCACCGAATGCGACATGGTCAGCCGGTACACCGGCCGTGCCCTCGATCCCTGCTTCACCCGCGGTTACGGGCTCGTCTTCGGCAACAACGAGCGCAAGGCCCTGTCCATGTCCATCGTGGACCGCGCCCTGCGTGCCCGGGAATTGCAGGAAGACCAGATCGGTCCTGCCCAGAACCCCGAATTCGTGCTCATGCATGGAGATAACGTGGATGCGTCCGGTTTCGTGCAGCACATCAAACTGCCGCACTATGTGGACTTTCAGGCGGAACTTTCCCTGATCCGCCAGCTGCGGGAACGTAAGCACGCGGAAGAGCAGGCTGCTGCCGCGTCCGAAAAACATGCGGAGGCCAGCCATGCCTGAGAACCTGACGACCACGCCTGCGGCCTCCGGGCTGGAAGGCTACAACTTTGCCTATCTCGATGAAGGCACCAAGCGCATGGTGCGCCGGGCCCTGCTCAAGGCAGTGGCCATCCCCGGCTACCAGGTGCCTTTTGCCAGCCGTGAGATGCCCATGCCCTACGGCTGGGGGACGGGCGGCATCCAGGTCACGGCCAGCATCATCGGCCGGGACGACGTGCTCAAGGTCATCGACCAGGGCTCGGACGATACGACCAATGCCGTTTCCATCCGTCGTTTCTTCGAACGTACCGCGGCCGTGACCACGACCACCCACACGGGAGAAGCCAGCATCATCCAGACCCGTCACCGCATCCCCGAGCAGCCCCTGCGCGAGGATCAGATCATGGTCTACCAGGTGCCCATGCCGGAGCCTCTGCGCTGGCTCGAACCCAGCGAAAAAGAGACCCGTACCCTGCATGCTTTGGAAGAGTACGGTATCATGAGCATCAAGCTGTATGAGGACATCATGCGGCATGGCGATATCGCCACCGGCTTCGACTATCCCGTAAAGGTCAATGGCCGCTACATCATGAGCCCGTCGCCCATCCCGCGTTTCGACAATCCCAAGATGCACCAGTGCCCGGCGCTGCAGCTTTTCGGTGCCGGCCGGGAAAAGCGCATCTACGCCATCCCGCCCTATACGGATGTGGTCAGTCTCGACTTTGAGGATTACCCCTTCACGCCCCAGAGCTGGGATCAGTGCTGCGCCATCTGCGGCGCCATAGACACCTATCTGGACGAGATCGTCATGGATGACGCCGGGACGCGCATGTTCGTCTGTTCCGATACCGACAATTGTGCCCGGCGCGTGGCCGGGCAGGGCGGGGCCGGGCAGGGCGGCACTGCCGCTCCCAGGGAGGAGAAATAGCCGTGAGCCTCTTGGATACCAATCTTGATCCCGTCCTTTCCGCCCGCCAGCTGACGCGGCGTTACGGCAGCCGCATCGGCTGCAAGGACGTTTCGCTGGATCTGTGGCCCGGGGAAGTCCTCGGCATCGTGGGCGAATCCGGCTCCGGCAAGAGCACGCTGCTGAACATGCTTTCCGGCCGTCTGGAACCTTCCGCCGGGTATGTCCACTACACGGCAGCTGACGGCAAGGTACTGGATATCCACAGCCTGGATGAAGCCCAGCGCCGCCGTCTGCTGCGTACCGAACTGGGCTTCGTCCACCAGCATCCCCGCGACGGCCTGCGCATGTCGGTCAGCGCCGGCGCCAATATCGGCGAGCGGCTCATGGCCAACGGGGCCCGGCATTACGGGAACCTGCGGGCCACGGCTCTGGACTGGCTGGAACGGGTGGAGATCCCCGTGCAGCGTGTGGACGATACGCCGTCCCAGTATTCCGGCGGCATGCAGCAGCGTCTGCAGATCGCCCGCAATCTGGTGACCACGCCGCGCCTCGTCTTCATGGACGAACCTACCGGCGGTCTGGACGTGTCTGTCCAGGCCCGCCTGCTGGACCTGCTGCGCCATCTGGTGCGCGACATGGGGCTGGCCGTGGTGCTCGTGACCCACGATCTGGCGGTGGCCCGGCTGCTCTCGCACCGTCTGATCGTCATGTACCACGGTGAAGTGGCGGAGACCGGTCTGACGGATCAGGTGCTGGACGATCCGCAGCACCCCTATTCCCAGTTGCTGGTCTCTTCCATCCTGCAGTGCTGACAAGGAGCGTTCACATGCATCAGTTCAACCATCCTGCCGGCGACGCTCCTGTGGTGGAGGTGCGTCACCCGTGCAAAACCTTTGTCCTGCACCAGCAGGGCGGTATCCGCATCCAAGCGCTGCAGGACGTCAATTTTGACGTGCGTGCCGGAGAATGTGTGGCCCTGCACGGGACTTCCGGGGCCGGGAAGTCGACCCTGCTCAAGACCCTGTACGGTAACTATCTGCCCAGTTCCGGGCAGGTGATCGTCCGCTGCGAAGACTGCGAGACGGATATGGCCACGGCCTCCACGCGTGCCATCAGCCGTGTACGCCGGGAATGCATCGGTTATGTCAGCCAGTTCCTCCGCGTCATCCCGCGTGTGAGTGCCCTGGATCTGGTGGCCGAACCTCTGCTGGACGCCGGTGAAGACCGTGAGACGGCCCTTGATGCCGCGCAAAAGATGCTGACCCGCCTCAACCTGCCCGAGCGCCTCTGGCATGTAGCCCCGGCTACGTTTTCCGGCGGGGAACAGCAGCGTGTGAACATCGCGCGCGGGCTCATCCGGCCCATGCCTCTGCTGTTACTGGACGAACCCACCGCCTCTCTGGACGGCATCAACCGGCAGGTGGTCATCGACCTCATCCATGAGGCTAGGCAGCGGGGCAGTGCCATCGTGGGCATCTTCCATGATGATGTGGCCCGCAATGCCGTGGCGGACAGGATCGTCCCCATGGACAGGCCGTAACCTCGCCGATCCGCAAGAACAAACGATCACAGAAGCATAATCGGAGATCATCCATGAAAGAATATGTGTTGCGTAACGCCCGGGTGGTGACGCCCACCACCGTGATGCATGGTCATGTGCTGGTGCGTGACGGCCTGGTTGCCGATGTGGACGAAGGCGACATCCAGCCCACTGCCGCCCTGGAATGCATCGACTGCGAAGGTGACTATCTGCTGCCCGGTTTTGTGGAACTGCACACCGACAATCTGGAAAAGCATCTGGTGCCCCGTCCCAAAGTTGTCTGGCCGCAGGCGGAACCCGCCTTTTTCGCCCATAATGCCCAGATCGTGGCGGCCGGTATCACGACCGTGTTCGATGCCCTGTCCGTGGGCGAATACCAGGACAAGGGGCGCATCGCCATGCTGGGCCGCGGTGTGGATGCCCTGAACCATTGCCGCCAGTCGGGCATGCTGCGTGCCGACCATCTGCTGCATCTGCGCTGTGAAGTGGCCGATCCCCGCATGCGTGACCTGTTCTTCCCCCTGTCGGACACGCCCTGCCTGAAGCTGGTCTCCCTGATGGACCATACGCCCGGGCAGCGCCAGTGGCGTGATACCACGGCCTACCGGACCTATTACAGCAATATCAAGTCCTGGACCGATGAAGAGTTCACGGCCATGATGCACGAGCTGGAAGAGGTGCGGGACAGCTGCGCCAATGATAACGCCGCCTCGGTCATGGAATTTTGCCGTCAGCGCCATCTGCCCATGGCCAGCCATGACGATACGCTGGTGGAACATGTGGAGGAAGCCCTGAGCAACGGCATCTCCATCAGCGAGTTCCCCACTACCACGGAGGCTGCCTGCTGCGCCTCGGAAAACGGGATGCTGGTCATGATGGGGGCCCCCAATGTCGTGCGCGGCGGGTCCCATTCCGGCAATGCCTCGGCTCTGGACGTGGCCAAAGAAGGGCATCTGGGGGCCCTGTCCTCCGACTACGTGCCCGCCAGCCTGCTGGCCGCGGTCTTTGAGCTGGCCGCCAAGGAGATCATGCCCCTGCCCGCAGCCGTCAATCTGGTCAGCGCCAATCCGGCCGAAAGCGTGGGGCTGGATGACCGCGGCCGCATCGATAGCGGACGCCGTGCGGACATGGTCCGCGTCCACCATATGGACGACATGCCGGTGGTCCGCAATGTCTGGCGTCAGGGCGTGCAGGTGTACTGATGCGCGGCACACTCATCTATGTCATGGGACCGTCGGGATCCGGCAAGGACAGCCTGTTGTCGGCCCTGCGGCCCCGGTTGCGCGGCCTGCCGGTAGCCTTTGCCCGGCGCTACATCAGCCGTCCTGCCTGCGCCGGAGGGGAACAGCATATGGCCCTTTCCGCCGGGAGCATCCTTTCCATGGAGGCTCGGGGGCGTCTGGCCATGCGCTGGAGCAGCCACGGCTGCCAGTACGGCATCGGCCGCTCCATCGACGGCAGTCTGGAGCACGGCATCTGCGTGATCGTCAACGGTTCTCGGGAATATCTGCCGGAAGCCCTGCGGCGCTATCCTGATCTTCTTCCCGTGCTGGTGGAGGTGGAGCCGGCCATCCTGCGGCAACGCCTGCTGGCCCGGGGAAGAGAGCAGGGCAAAGACCTGGAAGAACGTTTGCAGCGCGCTGGCACCATTGCCTGCCGCTGGCCTGGAGCGGCTCGTACGCATCGACAACTCCGGCAAGCTGGAAGCGGCGGTCGATGGCCTGGAGAATATCGTGCGGGCTGTCCTGCCGGTGCGCGGCATGCCGGGCACCCCTCAGGGAACGCAGGGCAGCGCTGCCTGAAACAAACCTTTAGAGCAGCTCTGATGAAAAAAGGGCTCCTTCCCTGTGGGGAAAGAGCCCTTTTGCTGTCCATGTCGTTGTACCGTACGCACAGCCGGCGTGTTTCCATGCGCACGGCACGACACGCGCATGCGCCGGACAAATGCGCCGGAAGCTCCAGCGACTGAGGTGAGAGCGTGCTTGAAGATTAAAGCGATACTTTAAGAATCGAGCGTTTAGAGGATGTCCGGCATGTTTTTTGATTTTAAAAGGTGTGGTAATCTCGTCCCATGAAACAAACAGATTTTCGTG
>NZ_JABAFY010000059.1 GCF_012843875.1 Desulfovibrio piger
CATGCCTCCGATGTGCCGCCATATGGTCTCTCCTCATTGTAAGTGAAGAGATTATAACATACTTTTGAATTTGACGATACTATCTAGCCGGATAAAAAGAAATCCAGCCCCCGTCCGGCGTCCTGGCTTTTGCCCCGGTCATCGATACTTTTTTGAAGGAACATCTTTTTGCGGACATCTTCGCCCGTGACGTGCTCGACCGCAAAGCGCGCGAACTGTGCACCATCGCCGCTCTGGCCAGCCTGCCCGGGCTGGGAGGCCAGCTGCAATTCCACATGGGAGGGGCCATGAACTGCGGCCTGAGCCCGGAAGAGCTGGAGGGCTTCCTTGACCTGCTGGCTGCCCGTGTCGGCAGACAGGAGGCGGATGCGGCCCGCACCGTGGCCCGAAAGGTGCTCGCCTCGCGCTGATGCCCCTACCCAACTACGGAGGAAATGCCATGTCCGTGAACCGGAGACAGTTCATCAAGGCGGGCAGCCTTGCCCTGGGCTCCCTGGCTGTCCACAGCCTGCCGCTGCAAGCCCGACCCGCAGAGGATAAGGCCACCGTGTACTTCACGCCCGAGATCACCACGGAGAGCCTGCTGCGCATCTACGAAAAGGTCTGTGCCCCGTTGCAGGGGCGCATCGCCATCAAGCTCCATACCGGTGAGCCCCACGGCCCCAACATCCTGCCGCGCGACATGGTGCGGGCCCTGCAAGCCCGCATCCCGAAGAGCAGCATCGTGGAGTGTAACGTCCTCTACCCCAGCCCCCGCCAGACCACGGAAGGCCACCGCGAGACCCTGCGGACCAACGGCTGGACCTTCTGCCCGGTGGACATCATGGATGCCGACGGCGAAGTCTCCCTGCCCATCCCCGGCGGGCGGCACCTTAGGGAAGTGGCCGTGGGCAAGAACCTGCTCAACTATGATTCCATGCTGGTGCTGACCCACTTCAAGGGCCACGTGATGGGCGGTTTTGGCGGTTCGCTCAAGAATATCGCCATTGGCTGCGCCTCCGGCAAGACAGGCAAGGCGCAGCTGCACAGCGACGGTACCAACCTGTGGGCGGGAGGGCCGCTGTTCATGGAGCGTATGGTGGAGGGCGGCAAGGCCATCACCACCCATTTCAAGGGGCATATGGCGTACATCAATGTCCTGCGCCGCATGTCCGTGGACTGTGACTGCGCGGGGGCCAGCGCCGCCGAACCGACCGCCCCGGATATCGGCATCCTGGCATCCACCGACCTTCTGGCCGTGGATCAGGCTTCGGTGGACATGGTCTACGCCCTGCCCGAACAGCAGCGCCACGATCTTGTGGAACGCATCGAAAGCCGCAGCGGCCTGCGCCAGCTGGAATATATGGAGACCCTGGGCATGGGCCATGCCCGCTACGATCTTGTTTCCCTGTCCTGACAGGAGGTCATGTCATGCGACGTTTCGTTTCCTTGCTCGCCCTTTGCGGCGGCCTGCTTGCCGCTGTCTGCACCACCGCCCCCTCCAGCGTCTCCGCCCGGGAGCCCGGCCAGGAGATCATTCGCTGCGGGCAGCAGACGCCCATCAAGGGCTCTCCCCGCTTTTTCACCGGGACCGTGCGCATCGATCCCCTGTACGCCGCCAACAACGCCATGCGCTCCAGCGGCGGCAGCGTCACTTTTGAACCCGGCTCCCGCTCCCACTGGCATATCCATCCTGTGGGACAGGTGCTCATCGTCACCGCCGGGGTCGGCCTGACCCAGGAATGGGGCAAGCCCATCCAGGAGATCAGGGCCGGGGACGTGGTCATCTGCCCCGCCAAGGTCAAGCACTGGCACGGCGCCGCTCCCGGCAGTGCCATGACGCATATCTCCATCTGTGAAGAAACAGAGCCCGGCAAGGTCGTGGAATGGCTGGAGCCTGTTACCGACAGCCAGTACGCCGGCCGCTGAGCATAAAGGAGAACAGCATGGAAAAGTACAACAACGGACGCCGTCAGATCCTGATGGCCCTCGCATCCCTCGCAGGCGGCCTGTTCCTTCCGGGCACGGGCCACGCTGCCCCTCAAACGCAGGAGGCACAACGCATGCTCGTCGTCTTTTATTCCCATACGGGCAATACTCGCACCATCGCCCGGCACATCCAGGCCCTGACCGGCTGTGACCTGCTGGATCTGGAGCCCGTCACGCCCTATCCCCGCGACTATGACACGGTCGTCAGCCAGGCAAAAAAGGAAAAGCAGCAGGGCTTCCTGCCGCCGCTGAAAAATCCGCTGGATATGGTCAGCCGCTATGACGTCATCCTCGTGGGATCGCCCAGCTGGTGGGGCACCTTTGCCGGACCGGTGCGCACCTTCCTGTCCACGGCTGCCCTGGACGGAAAAACGCTCATCCCCTTCATCACGCACGAAGGCTCCGGCCTCGGCAGCGCTCCTGCCGACCTGCGCCGCCTCTGCCCTTCCGCGAAGACAGGCGAGGGGCTGGCCATACGCGGCAGCCGGGTGGATGGTGCCCGCCAGCAGGTAGAATCCTGGCTGCGGAAGGCAGGCCTGCTGCCTGCCTAAGAGGAAGTCTTTTGCGGAGCAGCTCCTCCTTCACATGTGCCCGGAACAGCTGACGGATGCCGGCCAGCTTGACGAGGGCCGGTATCCCTGGACACAGTGCGTCCCTTGAAAAGAGAGGGCGGCAGGATGTCTCCTGCCGCCCTCTTCGTCACAATTCCATGCTTTTGAAAAAAAGATGCATGACCGCCACTCCGGCAACAATGAGGCCCAGCCCGATCATGGCCGGCAGGTCCAGTTTTTGGTGGAAGAAGAACCAGCCCACCAGGGAAACGATGACTACACCTATGCCTGACCACAAGGCATAGGCTATGCCCACGGGTACATATTTAACCACCACCGAGAGCAGGTAGAACGCCAGGGCATAGCCGCCGATACAGAGCAGCGACGGCAACAAACGGGTGAATCCCTGCGTTTCCTTCAATGCCGAGGTGGCCACGATCTCCGAGCCGATGGCCAGCAGGAGCAACAACCAGTGCATGGGGCCTCCTATGCCTCCTGCGCCAGCAGCGCGGCCTCGTACAGGCCTTCGGCCAGCGTGGGATGGGCATGGATGGTATGGGCCACCTGTTCCAGGGTCAGGCCGTTGGCCACGCCCAGAGCGGCTTCCGCCACCAGATCGGAGGCATGGGCGCCCACGATGTGCGCCCCCAGCAGACGGCCGCCATCCGCAGCGGCCACCAGCTTGAAGAAGCCCGGCAGTTCGCCCATGGCCTGGGCCTTGCCCAGCTCGCGCATCTGGAAGGTGACGCAACGCACGTCCAGCCCCTGCTCACGGGCCTGCTGTTCGCTCAGACCCACGCTGCCCACTTCGGGCGAGGTGAACACGCCGGAGGGCACGGCATCATAGCGCATGGCGCGCGGCTTGCCGCACAGGCTCTCCACCACGCACAGGCCTTCCATGGCCGCCACATGGGCCAGCATCACACGGGAGGGGCCCAGCAAATCACCGATGGCGTACACTTCGGGCAGGGAGGTCTTCAGGGCATCATCCACCACGACCCAGCCGCGGCGGTCGGTCCCGATACCGGTTTCGGCCAGCCCCAGGCCTTCCGTGGCCGGGCAACGGCCCACGGTCACCAGCACCATGTCGGCTTCCACAGGCACTTCCTTCTGCTGGGCGGGCGTGGGCTTGTCCACGAAGGGAGAGGCCGTCAGCGTGGCACGGACAACGCCATCCTCCACCCGCACGTCCTTGAGGGTACGACCCAGCTCGCAGGCGATGCGACGCTTCTTCATCTCGCGCTGCAGCAACGTGCTGACATCGGCATCCATGGACGGCATGGGCAGCAGACGGTCCTGTCCTTCCACCACGGTCACCTGCGCGCCGAAGGCACGGTAGATGAACGCCATCTCGCAGCCGATGACACCACCGCCCACGATGATCAGGCGCTGCGGCACACGGTCCAGCTGCAGGGCATCATCGCTGCTCAGGATGTGGGTGTGGTCAAAAGCCAGACCGGGCAGCTCCGCCACCCGGGAGCCGGTCGCCAGGATGAGGGCGTCGTTCTCCACCACCTCCACGCTGCCGTCGGCCATGGTCACTTCCACATGACGGGCATCCAGCACCCTGCCGTGACCGGTGCACAGACGTACTTTGAGACGGGCGCAGGCTTTTTCCAGACCACCGCGCAGGATGCCGACGACCTTTTCCTTACGGGCCAGCACGGCGGCCGGATCCACACGGGGCGTCCCTTCGCAGGTGATGCCGAACTCGGCCAGGCGCAGGGCTGTCTCCAGAGCTTCGGCCGAAGCCTTGAGGGTCTTGGTGGGGATGCAGCCGGAATTGAGGCAGGTCCCGCCCAGATGGGCAGCCTCCACCAGCGTGACTTCCATGCCCGCGCGGGCAGCGGCAAAAGCCGCCGTATAGCCGCCGGGGCCACCACCGATGACGGTCAGACGTTTCATGCAGCCCTCCTGTTGCGCTGATGCATACTCAACAAATTGATATACTGTAACTTTGCAAGAAATTGCAGCAGTGATTGTGGCGCATTTCACCGAGCCCGGTCAAGCCCCGGTCCCCCAAAACATGGCCTTCCATGGCGGCGACGGCCCTCCGATTTCTGCAGACAAAAAAACGGCCGGCAGTGTCACGAGGACCGCCGGCCGCTCTTTCTTACTCAACGACCCTGCTTGCCGCCTTTTTGATCTTGGCGATGTACAGATAGGTGACGACGACTGTCAAAACGATGAACAGCAAGGCCAGAGGACGTGTGAAGAACACCGTCCAGTCTCCATTGGATATCAGCAGGGTCTGGCGGACCTTCTCCTCAAGCAGTTCGCCAAGGAAAAAGGCCACGATGAGCGTCGGCAGGTTCAGGGACATCTTGATCAGGACATAGCCGAATATGCCGAAACAGAACATGACCCAAACGTCAAAGACGTTGCCGTTATACACATAGGACCCCAGGATGCTGAAAACCAGGATGCAGGCATACAGGGCGGAACGCGGGATGTTGGTCAGCCTGCGCGCATAGCGGATGAAGAACGACCCCACGAACAGGGTGAAGATATTGGAGATGAACAGCACCGCGAACAGGGCATAGAGCAGCGGGGCGTGGTCTTCCATGAAGCGGGGACCGGGAACGAGCCCCTTGATCATGAAGCCCCCTAGGATCAGGGCCGCAGCCAGGTTGCCGGGGATGCCGAGAGTCACGAGGGGCACGAGGTTGGGCCCGTTGACGGCATTGTTCCCCGCTTCCGAGGCCGCGATGCCTTCCAGGGCCCCCTTGCCGAACTTTTCGGGCGTCTTCGACTTGCGCCGGGCCCACAGATAGCTCAGATACGCCCCGACAGTGGTCCCGATACCGGGCACGATGCCGACGATGGAGCCGATCACGGTCGAACGTCCGATCGTGGGCAGGCACATCTTGAATTCCTTGCCCGTCATGCGGTTGTCGTCAGGATCGGAGCTGACGGGCACCTGCTGCATCGCCCCCTTCCCGTTGAGCCGCTGCCGGAAGTAATTTTCCGCCTGCAGCAGCACTTCGGAAAAGGCCAGCAGGCCGATGACCATGGGCATGAGGCTGATGCCGTCAGAAAGTTCGATGATGCCGAAGGTGAAACGCAGGGTACCGTATTCCGGGTCAGTGCCGACAGTGGCCAGCAGCAGCCCCAGGGCGGTGGACAGCAGCCCCTGCAAGGGGTCGACCGTGGCAGCCACGGAGATGACGACAAGAGAGAACAGCACCACCATGCTGTATTCCGGCGGACCGATATGCAGGGCGACAGCAGCTACCGGAGCAGCAAGGAAGATCAGCACCAGGTCCGACAGGGCATCGGCCGTGACCGAAGAAAACAGCGCCGTCTGCATGGCCTTGCCGCTCTTGCCCTGCATGGCCAGCGGATGACCGTCGAAGGTGGTGCACATGGCCTGGGGCGTCCCCGGGATGTTGAACAAAATGGCGGGAAGGGAACCGCCAAAGTTGCCGCCCTTGGAAAGGCCCATGAGCATGGCGATGCCGGGGATGGGCCCCAGGTAATACGTGAACGGGAGCAGGAGCACGATGGCCATGGTATCCGTCAGACCGGGGATGGCCCCCATGATGGCCCCGCAAAAAACACCGACAAATGCCCAGAAAAAATTCTCCCAGCAAAGGACAAGATCCAGGGCACCCATGAGATTCTCAAGCATATTCCGCTCCGGGAAAACGATCAGCTAAAAAAGAAGGCCGGCCGGCAGGGGATACTTGAGCAGCTGGACCACGATGATGTAGATCCCGCCAAGCAGCCCGCATGTCGTCAGAGATATCCTCCAGAAGTTCCTTTCTGCAAAGAACAGCATGTACAAAGGACAAAAGACCGCACTCGAAACAAAGAAACCGATCTTTTCAACACAAAGCAAAAAAACGATATAACTCAGGACAAGTACCAGGATCTTGACGGCAAGGTCCTTCGAGATGTCGGAACCTTCCCGGAAAAAGGCCAGGGTGATCCGCCGCCCCTTGTTCCGCAGGAACATCAGGGCCGCAGGGATGGCCACAAGGATCACTGTCAATCTGGGATAAAACGCCTGTTCTTCTCCAACGACCTGCTGCGGGATAATCCAGAACCACAGCAGGAGGCAGGCAAACAGGAACAGGCCCCCGATAAGGCGGTCGACAGACATCGCTTCCTCCATCTTGTCCCGGAGGCGGGGCCTCCGGGACGGTTGGCTGCTCTACTTCTTGCTCCCCTGCTTGTTGTACTTCAGCATCTCCTGCACGGCGATGGTGGAGTTACGGGAAAATTCCCGGTATTCCTTGCCGTTGAGGAAAGCAGGGGTAAAGCCTGCGGCGTGCATCTTGTCCAGGAGCTCCTTGTTCTGCATGACCTTGGCCAGGGCCTGTTCCCACTTGAGCCGGATGGCTTCCGGCGTCCCGTTGGGGAAAGCAAAGCCGTACATCAGCGACGTGGCAAAGGGGGCGCCCATATCACGCAGCTTGGGCACATCGGGGAAGAAGGGGACTTCAGCCGTGCCCAGGTTGGCGATGATGATCAGGTCCCCCTTGCGGGCGGCCTGGAAGCCGGCCGTGCCCGTACCGAGGTCACACACGTCGATGTGATCGCCCAGCAGATCCGCCGTGGCCGGGCCGCCGCTCTTGTACATCACCTGGTTGAACGAGACGCCTTCCTTGATGCCGGCAGCCTTGACCACTTCCAGGCCTTCCTGGCTGGCACCGTGCCCGATGGCTACTTCACCGGGATGGGTCCGGGCGTATTCCACCAGCTCCTGCCAAGTCTTGTAGGGCTTGTCGGGCCGTGTGAGCAGCAGGCGGTCGTGGGGCATGTACGCCCCCACGAAGGCGATCTTGTCCATGTCATAGGCGGGCGCGCCCAGAAAATACGTAGCGACGAACGCATTGCCTATGGAACCTCCCAGTACCGTATACCCGTCGGGACGTGCCTTGAGGCCAAAATTCAGGCCCGGGATGCCGCTCCCCCCGCCTTTGTTGACGATGACCAGAGGCTGGCCGATCTCTTTGGACAAATAGTCCGCCACCATCCGCACAGTGATGTCGGCGGCTCCGCCCGGAGCAAACGGAACGATACAGGTAATGGCCTTGTCAGGGTACTCCGCCCGCGCGGGCAAGGCACCCAGCATAAGTCCAACTGCCAGAATCAGACCAAGAATCTTTTTCATACCTGTCTCCTGTATAATGCAGGCCGGAACACAATGTCCCCCCTCTTTAGGGGCTTAACGAAGCAGATAGGGAATATTCACATACAATGCCTGTTCAGGGCACTCCACCTCGCACGGCAGACAGAACCAGCAGTTGCGGTAATGGCCGGTCGGGCCGCCGCAGGAAAGGCAGCGCGAGGCCTCGGTACGGGCCTGTTCCGCGGTGAAGACGTCCGTCGTCTCCGCAAAATCGCCCTTGCCCGTGCACACATGACCACTGCCCTGCTGCCGTTCATGACGGCAGGGCTCCGCGATGTCCAGAACATAATCATCAATGAAGGGACCGGGATAGCTGCGTTCATAGTAGAGGTCGCTGCCTTCCAGCAGGCGCAGGACAGATGTGGCCGCCTGCCGCCCCGATGCCATGGCCCGAATGGCGGAAGAAGCCCCGCCCACCATGTCCCCGGCAACGAAGAGGGGCTTTTCGCCTGCCTGCAGGGTGACGGGATCGACGCTGACGCCTTCCGCAAGGGATGCGAGCTGTCTGTCCGGCTGCTGGCCGATGGCCCAGATAATGGTATCCGCCGGGAAGGCCCGTTCCTCATCAGGATCGAAATCGGGATAGTCCACGCACTGGCCGGGCAATTTTGCCATATCGTGACGGCAGTACAGTGTCAGCCCGCCTGCGTCAGTGATGCGTTCCGGGGCCCAGGTAAAGGCAAAGCGCACGCCCAGGGCCCTGGCCTTTTCTAGGTCTTCGCGGTCGGCCTTGAAGTCGTCCACCGTACGGCGATAGACGACCAGGACCTTTTCCGCACCGCAGCGGACCGCCGCCTGGGCGCAATCCAGCGCGACATAGCCGCCGCCCACGATCACGACGTTGCCGGAAAGTTCCCTGCCCTGCCCGGACCGGACGCGGGTCAGGAAATCCAGAGCCTGCAAGGTCCCCGGCAGTTGTTCGCCGCTGATGCCCGAAGCGCGCCCCTCCCCGGCACCCAGGGCCAGGATGACCGCATCATGCGCAGCCTGCAGGGCCTCCAGGCCCGCCTTGTCGATGCGCTGCCCCAGATGGAAGGTCACACCGCCTTTTTCAAGCATGGCGATCTGGCCGTCCAGCACGCTGTCAGGGAGCTTCCAGAGCGGCAGGACGCTGCGCAGCAGACCGCCGGCCTTCGGGGCGGCATCATAGACGGCGACGTCATGCCCGGCCCGGCGCAGGTCATATGCGGCCAGCATGCCGGCAGGCCCGGCACCGACGATGGCCACCTTTTTGCCTGTCGCGGCAGCCGGACACAGTTCCCCATCCGGCATACCGGCAAAAAGATAGCGCTTGAGCCCGTTGATGCTGACCGCCTGCCCGTCCACGTCCCGGCGGTTGCAGGCATGCTCGCAGGGATGGTCGCAGATCCTGCAGATGACGGGGGCAAAAGGCAGCACATCAGCGATCAGCTGGCGGGCCCGGTCTTCCTGGCCCCTGGCGATGAGCTGCACGTACCCCTGGACATTGAGCCCCAGAGGACAGGCCCCGGAACAGGGAGCCCGGTTGATGCGGATATTGTCCAGCACGCATTTTTCAGCGCAGTGGCCACAAAAAATGCACTTGCTTTTGTCGACGACGATATTGTCCGTCAAGGCTTCAAGGATGTTTTCAGCGCTCATGACACACCTACATCTTTATGATTGGCGCATAGGAAATGCGGATATCATCAAACGAATCCCCCTGCTTCAGCACGATGTGCTTCATCCAGTGTTCATCATCCTTCATGGGATAGTCGGAGCGCATGTGCCAGAGGCCCCAGCGGCTTTCCTTGCGTTCCTTGGAGGCCAGGGCGCTCATGGCCGCGCAATGGATGATGTTCTCGACCTCATAGGCCTTGAACAGGTCGTGCTTGTTGGCGATCCTGACGTCTGTCCTGAGTTCCTTCTTGAAACGGTCCATCCACCAGAGGGCCCTGTCGAGCTTGTATTCGTTCTTGGGCGGACGGATGTAATCGTTGATCAGGCGGCGCACCTTGTATTCGAACTCCTTGATGGGGATCTTGCCGTCAGCCTGGGCAAGCTTGGCATCACGATCCCGGATGACCTCCAGGACCTGCTCCTCATCCAGCGGCATGTCAGGCAGCGTGCTGGCGTATTCCGTGGCGTTCTCCGCCGTGATCTGGCCAAAGGTGAACGCGCCGCTCAAATGGGCCCGGGCCACCAGGGAGACGTCGCCCGCCGCATACAGGCCGGGCACCGAGCTCTCGCCCTTCTCGTTGATGCGGATGCCCGTAAGGCCATGCCCGCCGCAAAGGTAGCAGTCCGTGGGCCAGAGCTCGATCTCGCCGGTGCGGAAGTCGACACCGCGCCCCTTGAAGAACCGCTCCTGCACCGGTCGTTCGGTGGAGAACAGCAGGTCTTCCACTTCGCGGATCTTCTCTTCGCTCATGTGACGCATGTCGATGCGCATGGGACCGCGCTCGGCAAGGTGTTCCATGTGCATGAGGTGGATGCCGGGATGGTCTTCCTGGAACTCCTGGGCAAAGGCGTTGAGCAGGTGTGCGCCGCGGGTCAGGGTGATGTACAGGAGGGGCGCGTTGATGTCCTTGATGATGTAATAGACCAGCGTGTATTCGAAACCGGAAAGCTCCGCACCGGCACGGTAGGCCATGACGTAGCCGTCACCGGTATTGCCCGGGAAGTCATAGACGCCGTACAGATAGCCGTTGGCAGGCAGACCGAAACGGGCCGTGCCGCCGGAACAGAGGATGACGCTCTTGGCCTTGCAGACCACGATCTCTCCCGTACGGACGTTGATGCCCACAGCGCCGCTGATCCTGTCGCCGTCCTTCAAAAGACGCACGGTCATGATGCGGTTGTAGACCTCGGCGCCGTACTCATAGGCTTTTTTGGCCAGTATCGTCTTGAGCTCCGGCTCCTTCATGGTGATGCAGAACTTGCCCTTGGAGTGGATCTGCAGCTTGTCGAACTGCCCTTTCTCATCCACGGGGAAGCAGACCCCCCAGTCCATGAGCTCTTTCATGACGGCCCAGGTCCGTTTGGCCATGGCATAGTTGACGGGCTCGTCCATGATGCCCTGGCAGGCTTCCCTGTTGGTCTCCACATACAGCTCGGGGGTCTCTTCGGTCCCGGGCACAGCCACGATGTTCATGGCATCCATGCCGCGGGCGATGCACCCGGAATACTGCATGTCTCCTTTTTCAAACACGACGACCCGCTGCCCGGGGTCCATCTGTTTGGCCCGTATAGCCGCCATCACGCCGGCGCTACCGCCGCCGACAATCAGCACATCTGCACTCAGGGTCATGTATGGCTGCATACATCGTCTCCTTTTTTGCCACATATGCTATGGTTCTATATAGCAGTTAAAAGACCAAAAAAAGGGAGCCGAGTCCCTTTTCCCAAAACGACATCACTTCCTGAACTCATGGAAGCGCATGAGCCCGAAGGGACAGGGCCGGATCAGACTGCGCCGGAACTCCACGATGCGATCCTCGTAGGTCATGGAAAGCATGTTGGAGCGGATCATGGGGGTCCCTTCCTTCTCTTCTAGATAATGCGCCACATCCCGGGAGGCGCATTCCACCCCCAGCTGCTCACAGCTGCGCAACACGGGGAAATGGCAGTACTTTTCTATCAGCAGATACAGCGAAAGCTCTTCCATCTCTGCCGGAGAGATGTTCATGAGCCCTTCTCCGAACGGGAGCGGGATGTAGGACTCGCTCATGACGACGGGACAGAACGTCTCGCCGTCCTTCCCCAGGAACACACGGCTGACCTTGAGGAACTCCTGGATGTCCGGCGCCGGCGAAAAATCGCTGATGACGGGATCGGTCCGCGAGGCCTTAGCTATGGATATCGTCCTCACACGCAGCGAGGTATCCTGGTCCGTAAGGCTTTTGCGCAACCTGTAGTACTTCACGTTGTTCCTATCCAGGGTGTTCTCGGCCACGAAGGTGCCCTTGCCCTGGATCCGGCTCAGATAGCCCTTGTGGACCATGTTTTCCAGCGCCTTGCGGACAGTCCCGACGCTGATCCCCATGGTCGCGGCGATCTCGCGCTCGGAGGGCAGCTGCATGCCGGCCTTCCAGTCCTGGCAGATGATCTTGTCGATCAGGGTCTGCTGCAGACGGTAGTACATGGGCAGGGCCTCGGAATAACGGGGGGAGAGCTGCAAAGGTTGCATAACATCCTTCTTTAAAAGTTAAGTGCTATATAGCTCTATATCAAATTTGTCGTCAAGGCCAGAATTCCTTGGGATGGGCATCTCTCGGGAATACTGGCAGAAAAAAACCATATATTCATGTATGTTAAACGGACACACCCCGCTTTTCCGGTATCAAAAAATTATGAAATCTTTTATAAAAAAAACAGGGGAGCCCCGTGTACGAAAGCTCCCCTGCCGTCAGTCATTACTTGCCGTGCTTGGCGTTCCACTGATCGGAATTGGGGAAGAACAGGGGCTGCCCGTACTTGTCCTTGCCGAAATCACGGATGATGGTCTGGGCTTCATCGCCCACCAGCCAGTCCGCGAACTTCAGGGCCGCATCCTTGTGGACCTGGGGGAATTTGTCGGGATTGACCCGGATGATGGCGATAAGGTTGAGCATGATGGGGTCGTTCTCCACCAGAGGCACGACCTTGACCGTATCCTTGAGGGTCAGCCAGGTGGCGCGGTCCATCAGGGTGTAGGCCTGCTTCTTGTCCGTATAGAGCGTCGTGGCCTTGTTGCCCTTGGCGCCGTCGGCATAGACCTCATACCAGGCACCAGCGGGCTGGATGCCGGCAGCCTGCCAGATGTCCATTTCCTTGACATGGGTACCGGACTTGTCCCCGCGGGAGACGAAGGGCACACCGGCCTTGGCGATGGTGGCAAAGGCCTCGGCAGCGCTCTTCATGCCCTTGATGCCCGCCGGGTCACCGGCAGGGCCCAGGATGACGAAGTCATTGTACATGACATCCCGGCGATCCACACCGAAACCGGCAGCCACAAAGGCGTCCTCAAGCTTGCGGGCATGGACCATCACCAGGTCGAAGGTGCCGCTTTCCGCCTTTTTCAGGGTCTTGCCGGTCCCGGCTTTTTCCATGCTGATGGCGATACCGGTCTTTTTGCTGAAGGTATCGGCCAGCAGCGGCAGGATACCGGCATCCACCGGACCGATGGTGCTGGAGATCTTCAGGCTGTCCGCGGCCTGGACGGGGACGGACAAGGGGAACAGACACAGCAGGCAGACCAGGCTGGCCATACGGGAAAACTTCATGGTGCTTCCTCCAGATGAACTTGCAGCCGGGCGGGATGCCCGGCCTTACGTCGCTTCCGGCCACTGTGCCCCAAAAAAAACTTTCGGACAATACACAAGACCCATGGCGGCACACGTCCGGCCAGACATGGCGTCCAATACAGGCCATTGCGGCCTGTTTTCCGCCTTGCCACGGCAGCATGAACGGCTGGTCTGCCCCGCAGGCGATACATTTATGCTCTTTTTTTGCCAGATCCTCTCTTCCGCTGTTCAGGCTACGACAAGTTGTTTATATTCAAAGTCGTTGCAGCCTTTTTCTTCTAAGAGAATGTCCGGCATACATCTTGCTATACCAGTTTTCTCCAAAGGATACAGGCTAAAGCAAGGTAAAGTAGTCCCATAAAATTGACGAGGTAACAA